>JAQXKZ010000015.1 GCA_029010715.1 Clostridiales bacterium | reverse complement strand
CGAGCATATTGAGACGGTGGTTTTGATGTCACGCGTATAGGCAGATATCATTGAGCTGCGGGTCAGATAACATATCTGTACCCGGTGAGGAGTGTGCGAATTTGTTCGAGTTAGCAAATGAACAGCGAAAATGCTTTGCCCTGCCTCCTGTACTTGCCTCTTGGAAAAAAGTAGAGGTAAAGCCGAGTCCTTACGATATGCACTACACCTTTGCATATTTGGATGGACGCAGGATTGCGAAAATCATTCAGGTTTACGACGAACAGCCCGGCCAGGAACACTATCGTGAATACAGTGTTGACGCGATGCTGTCGGAAGACGGCACAAAGCTTTTGCCGAAAACGGACAGGGGCAAGCCTCAGAATTTCACTTCAGCAAATCTGAGCAGAAGAACGCCGGTCGGAATGTCTTTGAACTACAGTCATGGAAGCGTCGCGTTAATAAATGAAACAAGTGGAAGAGCCTTTTATTGCTCAGTATATGACGATGTACAGATCGACACTTTTCAATCGTTTCTGGAATGGGTAGATAACTGGTGCCGCAGCACAGACGAAAACGCACAAAAAGAAATAAATGTGTTTGCACGGCAGGGCAGGACCCACCAAAAGTACAAAGAAGGAGATTTTTTCAGATTCAGAATCAATCGTACATTATATGGTTACGGAAGAATTCTTCTGGATTTTTCTGTCATGAGAAAAGCGGGAATCCCGTTCTGGGATATTTTTATGGGCAAACCTCTTTGCGTAGCGGTATACCATGTGGCAACTGAAAACGCACATTTATCACCTGACCGGCTTGTTGGTAAAATGATGCTGCCGTCGCAAATGATAATGGATAATGCCTTCTATTATGGTGAATGTGAGATCATCGGAAACATGCCGATCCAAAATACAGAAAAAGACTTTCCCATTCATTACGGCAAGAGTATCAGTATACATGAACAGGGGATTCGCTATCAATGCGGAAGAACATATATTGCGATGGACGATAAAGACGAACTATGCCCCGGCTTTCGGAATGGAGGTATCGGCTGGAACTTGAATGTCAAACTTTCCGTCCTCAGAAAATGTATCTCAGAGAATTCAAACGCCCCCTACTGGGAAATGATGCCGCCGTACACAGTAAATCAGGATTTGCGCAATCCGAAATTCAGCAAGCTGCTCGGGCAGATACATAAACAGGTAGGCAGATGAACGATGATGAACGATATTATAGAAGCGCTGCAGGATAAAGACAATAAAAAAGCTTATGCTTTATCCGGAGAAATCGAAGCAGCGTCAGCAGCATCAGATGTGTATTATTCTTATTTCTCCGGATTTGCGGGCTTGCTGGCATCAAAGAGCTCATATGTGAGGACCCGCGGTTTTGTTTTGTGCTGTGCTCAGGCGAAATGGGATGACTCAGGAAAGCTGGCGGCAGCCATGCCTGCCATGCTTGCTTTGCTTCATGATGAAAAGCCAACGGCAGTGAGACGCTGCCTTGCCGCTCTGCATGAGGTGGTTTTGTACCGGCCTGAGCTGTGTGAAGCGATAGAGTCAGAAGTAAAAACGATTGATCTGTCAAAGTATAGGGACAGCATGTCCCCGCTTATAAAAAAGGATATGGACGAGCTGCTGAGGATGATGGAGTAATCCGTGGCCTTCTGTCCCGAGACACAGAAAAAGGGTCGATTCCATACCCGCCAACATTTGAGTTTGGATAAAGAGGCGCATACCGAGTGCGTGGCACTGACGGAAAAAGCCTGCCGCTTTAGGATAATATCCGCTGCGGCGGGCAGTCACGCTTATTATATAAACCGGCAGATCTGCTCCCGGAGAAGACTCAGGCCTTCTCCGGTTTTTCTTTTTCAAGCCCGGCAAATATTTTTCTCAGCACTATCACCGCCGCGGCACAGAGGACAAGCTCCGCCGTGAGCTGCGCATAGGCTATACCGTATAGCGGCACGAGTTTATTGAGGATGAACAGCGCCGGGATCTCCAGCACTACCTTTCTCAGCACCGCAAACAGCAGAGAGCTCTTGCCCATGCCGCAGGCCTGAAACACGCCTACGCCGAGAAAATCCATTCCGGCAAACGGCAGCGCCAGTGCTATGCCGCAGAGAAATGCGCTGCCGTACTTCACGACCTCCGCATTCTTTATAAACAGCATTACCAGCTGTTCGGACGCTGAGATATATACCGCAGCAATGGCTATCAGAAACACTATATCCAGCTTCACCGTGAATCTCACGGCCTCCTTCATACGTCCGAAGTTTCCGGAGGAATAGTTGTATCCCACCAGCGGCATGATTCCGCTGCTGAAGCCCATGGCCATATATATCGGCACCATCTGTATTTTCTGCGCTATGCCCATGGCCGCCACCGCGTTTGAGCCGTACCCTGCCGTGAAATTGTTCAGTATGGTCATGCCCGTCACATTCAGCAGGTTCTGTATTGCCGCCGGTATTCCGACAGCAAATACTCCGAGCGCCACTGCCTTCCCGCAGCGCGCCATTGCCGGCTTCATGCAGACGTAGCTTTTTCCGCGCTTTATCGCTATGTATATAAAGAAGTAGCAGCAGGACACACAGTTTGAAATAAAGGTCGCGCAGCCGGCTCCGGAAACGCCCATGCCGAATCCCCACGGCATTATGAATATCGGGTCAAGGACAATATTCAACAGGCAGCCGCTCATTGTCCCTATGCTGGCGCTCAAGGCCGAGCCCTCCGCACGTACAAGAAATCCCAGCACGACATTCGCTATCGCCGGTACCGCGCCGCAGCTCACCGTCCAGAACATATACTGCGCCGTCGTCGCCGAGGTGCTGACGTCCGCGCCGAGGATACGAAGAAATACATCCGTATTGAGCGTATACACAAGCGAAAACAGGATCGCGCACAGTATCGAACAGTATATGCCGAATGCCGAGCTTCTGCGCACGGTGTCATAGTCGCCTGTACCGAGCGCACGGCTCATCATGCTCGAGCTGCCAACGCCGAACAGGTTTGTCACTGCGGTGAACGCCAGTATTACCGGCGCCGCCAGCGTCACCGCCGAATTTTGTATCGGGTCGTTCAGACATCCGACGAAATAAGTGTCCGCGAGGTTGTACAGTATCATTACCATACTGCTTATCACCGTCGGCACGATCAGCTTAGCCGCCGCCTGAGGTATCGGCATGGTCTCAAACAGCGCCTGCTTGTTTTTGTCGTCCATTCTATGTCCTCATTTATAACCGTAATTGTAATTATATACCCGCTGCCTGGGCAGCGGGTATATATCAGTATTCACAGGCTCTCAGTTGCAGCCGCCGCAGCCGCAGCCGCAGTCTCCATCCTCTCCGTCGCCGCAGCCGCAGCCCTCATCGCCGCCGCAGCCGCCGCAGCTACCGCAGCTGCCGGAGCAGCCGCCGAAGCCCATGCCTGCGCCGGGATCAATGATCGGGAGCCGTCCGGTGAGCAGCAGGTCGGCCGCGTCATCCGCGTTTCCGCAGTAGCCCACCACAGGAACTATGCCGTAGCTGAGCAGCAGAGCCTTGGCTTCGCCGCCCATGTTCCCCGCGATGACCGCATCCACCTTCTCTTCGCGCATCAGATCGGACATGGCCTTGTGGCCCTCGCGGCCCGCCGTCTCGACGAGGCGCTTGGTGCACTTGTCCACATCCGCGTTTTCATAATCGTATATCGCAAACATTTCGCAGTGGCCGAAATGTCCGAATATTTCTCCGTCCTTGTATGCAACCGCTATGCGCATTGTCAGATCTCCTTTTCTATGTTGTCCATGAGTCCGGCGATATACTCTCCGCTGACGGATTCCACCTCGCCGGCGTCCACCATCGTCGATATTACCGGGTCTATCGGGAGCTTCGCAAAATGCGGTATCCCGTACTGCTCCGCGAGCTTCTCAACCTTGCTTTCACCGAAGATCGAGTGCTCCCTGCCGCAGTCCGGGCACTTGTAGTAGCTCATGTTCTCGACGATGCCAAGCACGGGGATCTTCATCATCTCCGCCATGTTCACAGCCTTCTCGACTATCATGCCGACCAGATCCTGCGGCGTGGTGACTATCACGATCCCGTCTACCGGCAGAGACTGGAACACGGTCAAAGGCACGTCGCCGGTACCGGGAGGCATGTCGACAAACATATAATCCACGTCGGTCCACAGGACGTCCGTCCAGAATTGGGTAACCGCTCCCGCTATCACGGGGCCGCGCCACACGACCGGCTCGGTCTCGTTCTGGAGAATAAGGTTGATGGACATGACCTGTATGCCGCTGTGCGTATTCACCGGCAGCAGATACTCATCCGTGCCGTAGGCATGCTGATGTATACCGAAAGACTTCGGGATAGACGGTCCGGTTATATCCGCGTCGAGAACCGCGCAGCGGTAGCCGCGCCTCTGCATCTCGGAAGCCATAAGGCTGGTGACGAGGGACTTGCCGACGCCGCCCTTGCCGCTGACAACGGCGATGACTTTCCTGACCCTGGACTTGGGATTGAGCTCCTTGCGGAAGCTCTCCGGCTGGCGGGACGCGCAGGCTTCTCCGCAGGTCGAACAATCGTGTGTGCATTCGCTCATATTTTTATCTGCCTTTCCGCTTTTGCTTATTATGTGTCTGTGCGCGTACTGTGTGCGTACATTATATGTATGTTATTATACCCGAATTATGCAAATAGTCAAACTAATAAAATTCATAGCTTAGCGCGCCGGCCGGTCATGATATCCGGCGGCTATAAATTAAGCTTTCTTACCGCTCTGACAAGGTACATCGCCGCGAAACCGGTAAAGACGCCTGTTATGATTCCCGACGCCGCGAGAACAGGCGCGTAAAGCATTATTCCCGGGGTCTTTACAATCAGCGCGCACGCCAGCAGCTGCCCGGCATTGTGCGCCACCGCCGCAAGCGCGCTGACTATCCATATCTGTTTTTCCTTAAACAGGCCGACTGTCAGGCACATCACGGCATACGCAAACGTTCCTCCGGCGGCGCTGTATATGAGCGTCGACGGGCTTCCCGCGAACACCGCGCCCATGATTATCCTCGCCGCAAGCACGGCCCCGGCCTCTTTCCTGCCGAGCAGGAGCATCGCCGCGAGGGTGATTATATTCGACAGGCCCAGCTTTATGCCGGGTATCGGCACCGGCGACGGCAGCTGATTTTCTATCATGAATATCGTCAGCGCTATCGCGGTCAGCACCGCCATAAAGCAGAGCTTCTTTGTCTTAGCCGTCCGTCCCGCCCCCTTCTATCTGAATAACCAGCCGATGCGGCACACAGGCTATTGGTATCCCTCCGCCGCGCAGCTCTCCCTGATTGACGCAGACCTTGTCCGGACAGTCGGCCGCCGTGACCGAGATCGCCCCCGGCGCGACATGAACGGTGTTGTGTCCGTAGCGCGTTGATATCTCGATGTCGTAGCTCTCCGTGACCTTCGACAGGTCAATGCGCTCATATTCCTCACCGTCGACTGAAATCACGGCGACCGTACCGCCGGCGGAGCTGCTTATCAGCGCATAACAAATCAGCCCTGTTATCACCACGGCTGCAAAAACGATTATCCAGATTCTTGTTTTTCTGTCCATGACTGTATTTTAGTTTAGTCCGCCCCTGTTGTCAATAAGGGTCCGGACGTGGTATAATATGTTATTATTGATGTATCGCAGATGCCGCGCCGCTCACAGTGGGAGGAGGGATACGGTGGACGCCTTAACGGAATATACGCTGACTGCCAGCAAGTATGCGCTCATCATACTCTCGCTGCTCATCATTGTCCGCTGCATCCGCTCCATGCTCAGCGATCAGTACGAGGGCGAAGTCTGGGGCTACCTCTGGCATCAGTCGCAGACCTTCACCCTGACCCACTGGGAAAATCTTATCGGGCGCAGTCCCGGCTCCGACGTGCGCCTTGCGTTCCCCAAAATCAGCCGCAGCCACGCCGTGCTCACGCGGAACGACAAGGGCCAGTGGCGCATATACGACATATTCTCCAAAGGCGGCGTCTGGGTCAACGGTGTGAAATCCGGTGACCGCGGTCTGCCCGTCGTGCACGGGGATCTGATAAATATCGCCGGTGAGTCTCTGCGCTTCTATGAGCTCAGCCACGACGCAAGGCTCGATTACGAATCCGGCCGCACCGTCGCCGGACAGGGAGTCTCTCCCTCGGTCACTCTTTTTGAGCTGACCCTCCTCCAGCTGTTTCTGCTGCTGCAGCACAGCCTCACCTCTGACGGGGAGCGGCTGTTTTCCATCGCTCTTGCCTTCATCGCGCTCATCGCTCTGGAGTGGTGCTGCTATAACGCCATGCGCGTCATAAACCGCTCCGGCTTCGAGGTGGAGACTCTCGCCTTCTTCCTCACTACTCTCGGCATGTCCGTCGCCGCCTCCTCCACGCCTGACGATATGTATAAGCAGATCATCCTGACCATCACCGGCGTGGTACTGTTCATTCTGACCGGCTGGTGGCTGCGCAGGCTCGGCCGTACCGCCGCCGCGCGTATCCCTGTCGCGGTGTTCGCCGTAATCCTCATGGCCGTCAATATTGTTCTGAGCGAGGCCGTGCTCGGCGCGAGGAACTGGCTGGAGTTCGGCGGTTTCTCCTTTCAGCCATCCGAGCTTGTGAAGGTCGGCTACATCTATGTCGGCGCCTCCACGCTCGACCGGCTGTACCGCAGAAATAACCTCTACGCCTTCATCGGCTTCTCTGCCTTCTGCGTTATTGCCCTCGCCCTGATCGGCGACTTCGGCACTGCGCTTATCTTCTTTGCCACCTTCCTCGTCATTTCCTACCTGCGCTCCGGCTCCATTGCGACCGTTCTGCTCGCCGTTACAGGCGCCGGCCTTGCGGGATTTCTCGCCGTCAGCGTCAAACCCTATATTGCCCAGCGCTTCGCGACCTGGGGCCACGCATGGGAGGACGTGTATGACAAGGGCTTCCAGCAGACGCGCGCCATGTCTGCCGCCGCGTCCGGCGGTCTCTACGGCAAGGGCGCCGGCGCGGGATGGCTCAAGGACATTTTCGCCGCGAATACCGATATGGTTTTTGCCGTTATCTGCGAGGAGCAGGGACTCATCATCGGCCTGATAATGGTCCTTGCCGTGCTCGTTCTCGCTTTCTTCGCCGTACGCAGCGCGCGCCACTGCCGCTCGGCCTACTATTCCATTGCCGCCTGCGCGGCTATGAGCATGCTGCTCGTGCAGCTCGCGCTCAATGTGTTCGGCTCTCTTGATCTTCTGCCCTTCACCGGCGTCACCTTCCCCTTTGTCTCCCGCGGCGGCACCTCGCTTATCTCCTGCTGGATGCTCATGGCCTTCATCAAAGGCTCGGATACACGGCGAAACGCAAGCTTCGTCGTGCGCCCTGACAAGCCCGTGGATGACGATGACGGCGGCGCGGATGACGACGGCAGCGGCACAGTCCCCGAGGGCTTTGAACCCGGCGACGATCCTTCGGACTGGGAGGTGTGGCAGCCATGCGAAAAATAACCAACCGCGCGCTCTGCGTGCTGCTTCTCGCCGCCGCCGTGATCTTCGGCATGACGGTTTACGTGCTCAACTATATTGACTACGGCCACGACTGGGCGCTCTACTTCTCGCGTGCCAACTCCGGCTCGACCGGCCAGCTGCTGGACCGCAGCGGCATAGTCCTCGCCTCCTTCGGCGGCATAGACGAGCTCTTCTCCCCCGACGCCGAAACCCGTACCGCGAACTACCACGTCACCGGCGACTACTGGGGCCGTACCGGCACCGGCATACTCTCCCGCTACCGCCGTGATACCCAGGACTTCAGCCTGCTGACCGGCACGACGCATATTGAAAACACGACCCTGACCCTGACCGTCGACGCACGGCTCAACAATAAGATATACGAGCTCCTCGGCAGCGACCGCAAGGCCGCCGTACTCGTGTGCAACTACAAGACCGGCGAGCTGCTCGGCATGGTCTCTACCCCGACCGTCGACCCGCTCGACACCGAGGGCGAGATCCCGGACGGCGCGTACCTCAACCGCTGCCTCTCCGCGTCCTACACTCCCGGCTCCACCTTCAAGCTCGTGACCGCCGCCGCGGCCATTGAGAACATCCCCGATATTAACGAGCGTAGCTTCTATTGCGAGGGCGAATATAAGATTGCCGGCGTACCCGTCACCTGCAAGGCCGCACACTATACGCAGACCTTTGAGCAGGCGCTTTCAAACTCCTGCAATATTGCCTTCGCCCAGATGGCCGTCATGCTCGGGCAGGACACCATGGTCAGCTACGTCACGCAGTACGGTTTTCTCGACACCCACAGCCTCGACGGGATCGACTGCGTCGCGGGCAGCTACCCGACCGAGTTTGTCGGCGACCCGGAGCTTGGCTGGTCCGGCATCGGCCAGTCGACCGACCTCGTCTGTCCCTATGCCATGCTGCGCTACCTCTGCGCCATTGCCAACGGCGGCACGCTCGTCGAGCCGCACATGATAGCCGGTGAGGAGCCTGTCACGACTGCGCTCGTTGAGCCGGCCACGGCTGCGCAGCTGACGCAGATGATGAACTACAACGTCGTCGACCACTATCAGGGCGAGGAGAACTTCCCGGGGCTCAGGCTCTGCGCCAAAACCGGCACTGCAGAGCTCGGTGACGGCGACTCGCACTCATGGTTTGTAGGCTTTCTCGCGGACGATGAGCATCCTTACGCTTTTGTTACTCTTGTCGAGCGCGGCGGCTACGGCATCACGACCTCCGGCGCGCTCAGCAATGAGATACTGCAGTGGGCCGTCGCCAACCTTGAATAAGCCCCCGCCTGCGGGAGACGTAACGCGATATCCGGACGGATTTCGTGTTATGTATTTTAAATTATGTAAACTCTTTTTCTGTAATATATTTGATTTACCAGAAAAACACTATTTGGAGGACTGGATATGAACTACACTCAGGAACAGCTGGAGAATATGGCCCAGCGCCTCACCGGCACGAAGCTGGCCTACGCCGAAAAGAACGCGGACAACGAGTCCTTTGACTTCGGCTTCGGTGAAACGGCCGGTAAAGATTTCACTTACGCCCTGCACGTCACCTGCAGCTTTGACGTCATCCCCCGCGATGAGGCGCTCGAGGCCGGAGAGCGCGTGCGCGTATTCGGCTATGACGCCTCCGCCGCCGAATTTCAAAACTATATCTCCGCCTTCTTCGGAAAGGAAATCATCCGCGTCGCCGTTAACGAGAAGAACGATCTCTGGCTCGACCTCGGCGATTACTGGGTCGTTTTCGACACTGATGAGTACAGCGACGACGAGGCATGGCGTCTGACCGGAACCGCCCCCGGTGCCCCTGCTCTTATCGCCTCCGGCATGGAGCTCAGAGCTGAGTAAAACCAACCGGGGAACATTTAAAATGATAGACATTTCTGTGAGCTCACTGGTCAAATCCTTTGAGCTCGGAAAGAACATACTGGACGGTCTGTCTTTCACGGTCAACAGCGGAGAGCGCGTCGGCATCCTCGGCCACAACGGCTGCGGCAAAACGACGCTTTTCCGCATCCTCGTCGGCGAGATACCCTGCGACGAGGGCGAGGTCGCGATAGCGCCGTCCAAGCGTCTCGGCCTGATTTCGCAGATACCGGTCTACCCGGAGGGCTGGACCGTTGAGCAGGTACTGAAGGATGCGCACCGGCACATCTACGAGATCGCACGGCGCATGTCGACGCTCGAGGCGCAGATGGAGCACGACCAGTCTCCCGGGCTGCTGAGGCAGTACGACATGCTGCAGGCCGACTACGGCCGTCTCGGCGGCTATGAGACGGATGTCGACCGCAGCCGTGTCGCCAACGGCCTAGACATTTCGCCCGCCATGCTCGCGCAGCCCTTTGCCTCGCTCTCAGGCGGTGAAAAGACCCGCGTCAACCTCGCGCGTCTCATACTGGAGGACACTGACATTCTCCTGCTCGACGAGCCTACCAACCATCTCGATTTGCACGCCACCGAGTGGCTTGAGGACTATCTGCTCCGCTTTAAGGGCACCGTCCTCGCGATCAGCCACGACCGCTATTTTCTCGACCGTATCGTCCAGCGCTCTGTCGAGATCGTCGACGGCAAGGCCGAATTTTACAGCGGCAACTACAGCTTTTACGTTGAGGAGCGCCAGCGGCGCTTCGAGGAAAAGCTGAAGAAGTACGAGAAGGACCAGGCCAAGATCGAGCAGCTCGAGCGCGCCGCCGCCCAGATGCACCTCTGGGCCTTTATGGGCAGCGACAAGCTGCACAAGCGCGCCTTTTCCATGGAAAAGCGCATAGAAAAGCTCAGCCGCAGCGAGCGGCCGACCGAGCAGAAGAAGCTTAGCGCCAGATTCAGGCAGCGCGAGTTTGAGGGCGACGAGGTGCTCGTCATGGACAGTATCAGCAAGAGCTACGGCGAAAAGCAGCTGTTCTCCGGCCTTGAGCTCATGGTCACCGGCGGCGAACGTATCGCGCTCATCGGCGACAACGGCACCGGCAAATCCACCCTCGTCAAGCTCATAATGAATCAGGAGAAGCCGGACTCCGGCTATCTCTTCCTCGGTCCCGCGATACGCACGGCATATCTGCCCCAGATCGTCAGCTTCAATGACGAGAGCCGCAGCGCGCTCGATACCATGCTCTACGACTGCCGCTGCCTGCCCCAGCAGGCCCGCGACCGTCTGGCCGCCTTCGGCTTTCGCGGCGAGGACGTAATGACCCCCGTCGGCGCGCTGTCCGGCGGTGAAAAGAGCCGTCTGCGCCTGTGTATGCTCATGGGCAGCGACATAAACTTTCTCATTCTTGACGAGCCTACCAACCATCTCGACATCGCCAGCCGCGAATGGATGGAGGACGCGCTCTCGGATTATGAGCAGACCCTGCTCTTTGTTTCGCATGACCGCTACTTTATCGATAAATTTGCGACCCGCATATGGGCTCTCGCAGACGGTCAGATAACGGACTTTCGCGGCAGCTATCAGGAGTACTGCGACTGGCGCGAGCGTCAGGCCGTCTTTGCCCAGAACGATAAGCAGCGCGAGCGTGAAAAGGAAAAGGGGAAGAAGTCCCGTCCACCGCGCCCGAAGAACAACGAAAAAACCATTGCGAAGCTTGAAAAGGAGATCTCAAAGCTGGAGGCCCTGACTGCCGGGCTGGACCGTCAGGCCGCGGAGTTTGCCACGGATTACCACAAGCTGATGAACATCCAGCAGCAGAGAGACGAGCTCGACGCTCAGCTGCTGGAGCTTTACGAGCGCTGGGAGGAGCTGAACGCATGAGCTTTATCCGCCACCTGCCGCATTGGCTGCTGGCCGACATCATTATCCTTGTACTGGCCGCCTTCTTCAAATTTGCCATGCGCGGCTACGACTATATCGCCTATACTCTGGTCTTTGCCATGCTTCTCATCACGCTGCACCATTACGCCTCCGACGCGCTGTGGCGAGCCGCCGTTATCCTCACGAGCCTGGGCCTCATGTACTTCTGTGTTGTAGAGCTCCTCATCGTCGGCAGCGCACGTACGGATGACAGTCCCGAGGGTAAAAAGTACCTGATCGTTCTGGGCGCCGCCGTGCTTGACGACCGGCCCTCGCTGGCGCTCATTCACCGTATGGAGGGCGCGATGAAATACATGGACGCCCACCCCGACAGCATCGCCATACTCTCCGGCGGCAAAGGCAAGGGAGAGAATATTACGGAGGCCAGCTGTATGTACGGCTGGCTCACCGAACACGGCGTCGACCCGGGCAGGCTTATTATTGAAGACAAAGCGACCTCCACCATGGAGAATCTCCGCTACTCCTTTGACATCATTGAAAGCCGCGGCGACACTCCCAGCGGGAATATCGCTCTGGTCTCCAGCTGCTACCATCTTTACCGCGCCAAATGCATGGCGAGGCTGCTCGGCGCCGAGGCCGTCGGCGTCTCAGGGAGTCTCGGCTACCCGATATATACGCTCAATTGCTTCATCCGCGAGGCCTTCGGCGTGACCCACCTATGGGTATTCGGGAACTGACAGAAAAACTCTGCACGGCGCATCCGCTTCATTGGCGTGAAGCTTTTCCGTTTGCTGCACACCCGCTTGCTTTTAGTTATGTTGCTTTAATTATGTTAACTCACTTCTCAGGAGCTGTCCATGAATGAAACCGGATTTCTCAGTAAACTAAACCGCTCGCGCGTGACCGCCGCGCTGCTGTGCCTTGCCGTATTTCTCGTCATGCTCGCCTGCAACATGTGGACCGATCTCATTGCTGACGATTACCGTTACTTCTTCAGCTATGCGGACGGCAGCCGCATCGGGCGCGTCGCGGACATTTTTCCTTCAATGGACGCGCACCGCTACAGTATGAACGGCCGCGTCGAGGCCCATTTCCTCGTGCAGCTGTTTCTGCTTCTGCCGCCCGTGGTTTTCAAGGCTCTGAACGCTCTCATGTTCGTTGCGCTCCTCTGGCTCATCTACTGTATCGGCCGTCAGGGCGGAGCGCATAACGCGCTGATGTTCCTTAGTATTTTCGGCTGCATCTGGCTGCTGCAGCCGGACTTCGGGCAGGTCTTTCTCTGGCTCACCGGCGCCGTGAACTACCTCTGGTGCGCTCCGCTGTGCCTTGTGTTCATGCTGCCGTATCTTGACAGGCTGCTGCACGACCGTGAGATGCCGAAGCGTATGCAGCTCCCGTTCCTTCTTTTTTCTCTCATGGTCGGCGCATACTCGGAAAACGCCTCTGTCGCCGTTATCTTCATGGCTGTGCTCAGCACCGTTCTCTGCCGCTTTTACTTCAAACAGCAAATCAAGCCGTGGATGTACCTTTCGATAGCTGCCGCTTTCGCCGGATTCCTCTATATGATGCTTGCTCCGGCTGAGAGCGTGAACAAATCGGCCGAGTTCTCCGTATCTGTTCTGTTATCAAACCTTGCAGAGACCGGCTCGTATTATCTTCGCTTCTGGCCGCTGCTGCTCGCGTATGCGCTGCTGTTTTTCCTTGCCGTGCGCGACAGGCTTGACCTGCGGCTGCGCGTTGCGTCGCTGGTGCTGTTTCTCGGCTCGCTCGCCGGCCACTTTGTGCTGACCTTTGCGATGTACTGTACCGGCCGCAGCACCTTTATAGCTCTTGTTTTTCTCCTCTGCGCCGCAGCCCTGCTTTTCCCGCCGCTCTTCGGGTCGCGGTGCCGCGCACTGCTGGCCGCCGTCTGCGCCGTTTGTCTCGCTGCGCTGGCGTACTTTGAGTGCGTCGGTATTGCAGACATCCGACGCACGCATATAATGCTCTCATATAATGAGCAGCTCATATGGGAGTGCGTCGCCGCCGGCGAGACCGACCTCCAGATTCCGCGCCCGTATGCTCAGACGAAATACAGCGCGCTGGAGGGACTCAACTACCTCAGCACCGTGGACAGCTCCGACTGGGCCAACGTGTATATGGCTCTCTATTACGGCGTCAACAGCATCACAGGCTACTGAGCACGGTGCGCAGCTGTGCAAAACTCAACAGATGTTGAGCTTGTATTGAATTACAGTTTACCGAAACCTGAGATAAGTTTTCCATAAATAAAAACAGTACCGCCTGTCTGCCCGCAGGCGCTGCGGCGGTATAATGGAGGAATGACTTATTTCCGGCAAGAAGGAACTTATCATGGCCTCGGCTGTTAAGCTGCTGGACCGGAATCCCTACAGGGACATCAGCGTGCTTGATATCGTCAGAGACTGCAATATCAACCGCAACACCTTTTACTATCACTTCAGGGATATGCCGTCGCTGCTTGACGAGATAGTCAGGCGTAATATTGACGACATTCTCACCAGGTACTATAACGACGATGCTCCTGAACTTTGTCTGCGCAAAGCTCTCGACCGCGCCTCGGAGAACCGCCGCGCCATAATGCACGTGTATACCTCCGCTGACCGCGCCCTCTTCGACCGCTGTCTGGACAGCGCCTGCCAATACTGGGCCACCGCCTATGTCTCCCGCCGGCTGCGTCATTCCGACGTCTCCGACGATGACCGGTGCTTTACAGCCTATATCTGTAAAAGCATAGGCTATGGCCTTCTCAGCGACTGGTTTGCCTCCGGCATGAAGAAAAGCTCCGAATCCATGCTCCGCCAGGCGTGCCTGCTTTGCCTCAAGGTGCCGTCCGCTCCGGAAAGCGCTCAGACTGATTACCAAGGGATGATAAATAAAAATGGATAGATCAAACCGCCGTTCCGTTGTTTCCGGCCTCGCCGCGCTGGCTCTTGTGCTCGCGCTGCTGTATATCGTTTTTCGGGACAAGCTGCCCGATATCATTGAAAGCGCTGTCTCCGTGTCGCTTTCGGGTCTGCTTGTGCTGCTTGCAATGGGCTTTGTATATCAGCTTATAGACGCTGCCATGTGCATGGTCCTTCTGCGCAGCCGGCTCCCCGAGCTCAGTTACCGTCAGGCATTTGAGCTGACCTTTCTCGGCGTGTTCGGCCTTGTCTGCAGCGGAGGCGCGATAACCATACCCATGCAGAGCTTCTATCTCAAACGCTGTGGCCTCGACGTAGGCCACAGCGTCGGCCTGCTTATACTTAAATTTGTCTACCACAAGTCCGCAATGCTGCTATACGCACTCGTCATGCTTATCCCCGGCCTGCGCTGGCTCGACACATTCCTCCCGAAAGCAAGATTCTATGTTCTGCCCGGCGTGTTAGTCTGTCTGCTGATTATTGCCGCGCTTGTGCTGCTGTGTACCTGGGCTCCGGTACGCTCACTGGCAGAAAAGCTGACAGGTAAACTGCCGGACAGGGGCAAGTGGCCGGAGCGTAAGACGAAATGGCTCAGTCAGCTCGACCTCATGTACACCGAAGCCGGACACCTGAAAGCACGCAGAGACGTAAGCGTAAAGGTCATGCTCCTCAACCTTCTCAAATTCACGGTGCTATATCTGATCCCGTCGGCTGCGCTGCTTGCCATGGGCCGGAACGCCCCCGATGTCTGGCATTCGCTTGTTCTCTCGTCAATGATGCTGCTGATCTCCGGCGTCCTGCCGCACGTCAACGGTATCGGGCCTCTGGAGTTTGCCTTTGTGTTCTTCTATTCCACGGTTGCCGGCAACATTGCCGCCTCCGGAGCTATGCTGCTCTACCGCATTGCGACATACTTTTTCCCGTTTCTTCTCAGTCTTCCTGTTTTCATTGCCGTCCAGCACAGGCTCAGCAGCGGCAGGATGTAGACGGCCCGTGCAGCGTGCCGGAACCCGGTCGTTTGTTAATGTCCATACAAACTTACTCTAATTGTATATTAAAAGTGACGGATATTACAGCTTTTCCTAATTGATTATTGTGAAAAAGTATGATATAATTGCGACAGAATTGTGGGCCCGGCCGTGATGGTAGGCTGTGGCATGTAAGTATCCGGAAAAACGGTGGATGGACATGCGGTTTCGTTTACCCATCCCCGTAAAATAAAATAAAAGGAAAGGATGTATTACATGAACGAGAAATACAGTGCCCTCTTTACCCCCTGGAAGGTCGGCAATGTAGAGATTAAGAACCGCATCGTGCAGTGCTCCATGGGCGGTACCTCGCTGTTTGGTTGGCTGGAGCCTAACCATTTCGACAAGGAGGCCGCATATTTTCTGCTGAACAGAGCTCAGGACGGTGTCGGTCTCGTTCTGCCCGGTATGCAGTGTGTCCGTGATACTCTCGGTATCCCCGGCCGCAAGTGGCTCTGGCAGAATGAAAAGATGTTCAAGCAGCTCAAGCCCTACATGGAGGAGTACCACAAGACCGGCGGCAAGCTGTTCATTCAGCTGGCGGCAGGCTTCGGTCGCTCCATGGCCATCAACGGCTGGATGACCGTTCTCGCAAAGAACGACTTCCTCAACAAGCTTGCTTCCCCGATCGTTGACGTTCAGTACTCCTGTGCTTCCGCTTCTGCTACCCCGAACCGCTGGGCTGAGGATGTCAAATCCCGTCCCATGACCGTCGCCGAGATTCAGGAGATGGTCGAGGCCTTTGGTAAGACCGCCAAGAAACTGAGAGAAGCCGGTGTCGACGGCGTTGAGATCCACGCCGTTCATGAAGGCTACCTGCTCGACCAGTTCACCATGGCCAACTGGAACTATCGTACCGACCAGTACGGCGGCTCTTTCGAGAACCGTTTCCGTTTCCCCGTCGAGATCGTACAGTGCATAAAGAAGTATGCCGGCGAAGACTTCCCCGTATCTCTGCGTTACTCCGTCGTCTCCAAGACCAAGGGCTGGTGCAAGGGTGCTATGCCTTATGAGACTGACTTTGAGGAGTGGGGCCGTGACATGGAGGAGTCCGAGAAGGCCGTCAAGTACCTTGAGGACGCCGGTTACGATATGTTCAACTGCGATAACGGCACCTACGACGCATGGTACTGGGCACATCCGCCACAGTACATGCCCGACAACTGCAACCTCGAGTATGTTGAGCACATCAAGAAGTTCACCACCAAGCCCGTTGTCTGCGCAGGCCGTATGGATCCTGTCAAGGCCGCCGAGGAGATCGCCGCCGGCAGGCTCGACGCTGTTGCAATCGCACGTCAGAACCTGGTCGACCATGATTGGGTACATAAGATCATGGAAGGCCGCGAAGACGAGATCAAGCCCTGCATCCGCTGCCACAACGGCTGCTTCAACTTTGCGAAGTACAAGGGCTCTTCCAACACCCAGAACCTTATGGACTCCCTGCATCTCGGCCGCTGCGCTCTGAACCCCACCACCATGCAGCATAAGAGATACTACATTGCTCCCACCAAGAGCCCGAAGCGCGTTGCCATCATCGGCGGCGGCATCGGCGGTATGGAGTCCGCTCTGGTTCTGCATCAGCAGGGCAATATCCCCGTCATCTATGAAAAGACCAATGAGCTCGGCGGTCTCTTCCTCACCGCTTCCGCGATGACCTTCAAAGAGAACGACAAGCAGCTCCTCCGCTGGTACAAGAGAGAGATTGAGAAGGCCGGTATTGAGATTCACTTCAACACCGAGGTTTCCGATCTCAACACTCTGGGCGGCTATGACGCAATAATCGTCGCCAGCGGTTCTGTTCCCAGAACCATGCCCATGATCCCCGGCTTCGAAAAGGCTCTCACCTTCACTCAGCTGCTCAAGGAGAAGCACGAGGTTGGCGATAAGGTCCTGTTCCTGGGCGGCGGCCAGTCCTCCTGCGAGGCTGCATACGACCTGCTCCGCAACTTCGGCAAGCACCCTATCATCGTCGAGTATGCAAACGACCTCGTCAAGTCCGACGTCACCTGCCTTGCAAACACCTCCTACCTGCGTGATGCGATGGAGTACCACAAGGTCCCCGTTTACCTCCAGTCCACCGTCACCGAGATCACCGACAAGGGCTGCACCGTTAAGAACGTCAAGACCGGCGAGAAGTTCTTCGTCGAGTGCGACAACGTCGTAAACGGCATCGGCTTCGTTCCCACTCCTGTCGGCGGCAAGACTGCCTCCAAGAAGGTCAAGGGCAAGGAGACCATCTTCAGAGTCGGTGACTGTGTTGCTATCGGCAACCTGCGTACCGTTATCTGGCGCGCATGGGATGTCTGCATGTACATCAACGGCAACAGCCAGGGTATCGAGAACATCATCGACAAGTTCATCTGATATTTTCTGTCATACCGGACTCCCGTTAAAATCAGGCTGACGGTGCCGAACGCGTCGTATTCTGCATGAGACAGCCTTTATGCATTAAGCGCAAGGGCGCGGTGCTGAGCGCATCGTATTCCCGGCAGAAAGCGCTTTCTTTCGGAGGTCAGTATCAGATGCTCAAGGCATAGTTTCTAACCCGGCAGAGCTGAAGCTCTGCCGGGTTTTTATTGCAGCGCCATGCTCCCATGGCGAGGCCGGTTAAAGGCTTTTTGAAATCTTGCTACAGGCTTTGATACCGGTATCCGTTAAAAGGCATCCGGAGGCCATTTTCAATGGGTACTGCAGCAGACGCACCGGTGTTCACGGCACGGAGCCTTCATCCCGAAACTGTCGTTTTCAATGAAAGCATGCCATGTTTTCCTTTGAAGAAAAACTGATTTTTATGTGGCTTTTTTCCTCTCCCTGTTATAAAATCTCTGTTGCAGGCGTTTCCGATAGCGATTTTGTTCCCGGTGCAACCGGCGGTTGACAGATTTTCCGCTCCGCTTTCTGGTATGCAACCGGATTTACTGCTACTATTGCAGCATCAAAAGGATATATCAGCATCCGCGAAACGTCAAACGCACCTGCGTGTTTGACGCGCCGTAATGCCGTCCTTAAACAGGAGGAACCGTTATTATGATATTGGCAGACAAGATAATTTCCCTGCGCAAAAAGTCCGGCTGGTCTCAGGAGGAGCTGGCGCAGCAGCTCAATGTAAGCCGCCAGTCCGTTTCCAAGTGGGAAGGCGCGCAGTCCGTTCCCGATATGGATAAGATAGTGCAGATGAGCCGTATATTCGGCGTCACTACCGACTTTCTGCTGAAGGACGAACTTGAGGAGTCCGTTCCCGTATTCAGTGCCGGTACCGACGACACTCCGCTGCGCCGCGTGAGCATGGAGGAGGCCTCGTCCTATCTGGAGCTGCGCAGGGCTGACTCTTCCAAGCTCGCTCTGGCCGTCTTTCTCTGCGTGATCTCCCCCGTTGTACTTATCCTTCTCGCCGGCATGAGCGAAGTCCCCCGCTTCGGTATCAGCGAGGGCATGGCCGCCGGCATCGGACTCTGTGTTCTGCTTGTGCTGGTTGCCGTGGCCGTCGCGATCTTCATATCCTGCTCGGCCCGCGTAAAGGATTATGAATTTCTGGATAAGGCCCCATTTGAGACTGAGTACGGTGTCAGTGGTATGGTACGTGAACGCAAAAAAGCCTTTCAGGATACCCGTACACGCCTGAACATCATCGGCACGGTGCTGTGTATTCTGTCAGCCGTCCCGCTTTTCGCCGTTATCTGCATCGACCCCGCCGATCTGATATACGTGCTCTCGGTCTGCTTCCTGCTCCTGCTCGTCGGGCTTGGCTGCATTGCCTTTGTATACGGCAGCGTATACGGCGGCGCCATGGACCGCCTGCTTGAAGAGGGCGATTATAGCCGTAAGAACAAGGCCGCAGGCAGCATAACGGGCACCGTCAGCACCATATACTGGCTCGTTGTCACGGCACTTTTCCTGTTCTACACATTCGGACCCATGGGCAACGGTCAGGCTAAAAACAGCTGGTTTATCTGGGCCATAGCCGGCGTCCTGTATGCGGCCGTATTGGCTGTTGTAAAGCTCATCAACCGCTCCAGAAGCAGTCACTAAGGACTGCCTATACAGATTTCTGTCAAAATTTATGTGTATTATCTAAAACCCTGCGGCTCGCGCCTGTGTTTTTCTCTTTAACACATAAAATCAAAAAAACTCTGTTTTATCTCTTGACAAGTTTTTGCGGCGGTTATATAATCAGGCCATCTTAAGAAAAGGAGACGGGTCATATGCGTAAGCTCACCGGTAACTGCATGATGATGGGTATGATGTACATGTTCGGCATGTGCATGATGATGCGCGCTCAAAAACATGACTCGCCTTGTTTCATATCCGGCTGATTGTGAACTGTAATTGACAACGGGTTTGGAAAACAAAGTGAGTTTTCCAGGCCCGTTTTTTTATTGAAAGGAAGCGGCCAAATGATAGAGATACGCGAGCTGAGCAAGACCTTCTCCTCTGCCTCCGGGACTGTAGAAGCACTGAGGGATATAAACCTGCAGATCAATGACGGAGAGATATTCGGCATTATCGGTCTTTCCGGTGCCGGCAAAAGCACTCTGGTGCGGTGCATCAATCTGCTTGAACGTCCCACTTCGGGTCAGGTGATAATAGACGGAAAGGAAATGACCAGCCTTTCGCGCAGGGAACTGCTCGAAATGCGCCGCAGTATTTCGATGATCTTTCAGGGTTTCAATCTGCTGGAACAGCGCAGCGTTCTGAGAAACGTGTGTTTTCCGCTTGAGATATCGGGTGTAAAGGGCCCCGCTGCAAAATCCCGCGCGGTCGAGCTCCTGAAGATCGTCGGGCTGGAGGATAAGGCCAATGCCTATCCGGCTCAGCTCTCCGGCGGCCAGAAACAGCGTGTGGCGATCGCCCGCGCTCTCGCCACCAAGCCCCGCTATCTGCTCTGCGACGAGGCCACAAGCGCTCTCGACCCGAACACTACCCGTTCTATACTTGAGCTGCTGCGTACCATTAATCAGACGCTTGGCGTCACTATCATAGTCATCACCCATGAGATGAAGGTCATCGACCAGATCTGCGACCGCGTCGCCGTCATTGACCACAGCCGCATCGCCGAGGAAGGCAGGGTCAGCGACGTATTCACCAATCCCCAGTCGGACATTGCCAAGCAGCTTATCCTTCCTCAGGACCGCGCCGCACTCGATACTACCGGCGGCAAGAAACTGCGTATCATCTTCAACGGCCAGTATTCTCAGGAACCTATCATTTCCAAGCTTGTGCTTGAATGTCAGGCCCCGGTCAATATAATATTCGCCGATACCCGCCAGTTCGACGGTGCGATATACGGTCACATGATAATTGAGCTGCCCAGTGACGAGCGTCAGGCGGACAAGGTAATCGCCTGGCTCAGAAACAGTCCTGTGACCTGGAAGGAGGAAGCCTGATGTTTTCCGAAATGTTCTATAAGCTCTGGAATAACGGCCTTATACAGCTCGGCGTGTGGGAGACCATTTATATGACCCTTCTCTCCTCTCTTATAGCCTATCTTATCGGGCTGCCCCTCGGCGTTGTCCTCTGCGTCACCGACACCAACGGCATACGCCCGACTCCGTGGCTCAACCGTGTGCTCGGATTCGTCGTCAATTTCTTCCGCAGTATTCCCTTCATTATCCTTATGGTCGCTATGCTCCCAGTTGCAAAGTTCATCATCGGTACAAGTCTCGGCAACGGAGCCGTTATAGTGATGCTTGTCATTGCTGCCGCACCTTATGTGGCGCGCATGGTTGAAAGCTCCGTCAAGGAGGTCAGCTTCGGTGTGATTGAGGCCGCCCAGTCGATGGGCTGTACCAATATGCAGATCATATCACGTGTACTTCTCCCCGAAGCAAAGCCCTCGCTCATTCATGGCGCGGTCATCTCCATGGTCACAATCCTTGGCTACTCCGCAATGGCCGCCACCATCGGCGGTACCGGTCTCGGTCAGATCGCCATCATCTACGGTCATCAGCGCAACAACGACGATATAACCTGGATATGCGTGCTGCTGACCGTCGTAATAGTTCAGATAATCCAGATAGTGGGAACATATATAGCCCGTAAAACAGATAAGCGCATCAAATGATGCGCCCGGTGCGGAGGTAAAAAGTATGAACTTTCCTGAGCTCTTTGTCCTGCGAATGCGGCGCCGCGCCGCATAACATACCGCAGAAATGCAAACTGGACACATAAACCAACCAATATCAAAATTATTTATAAGGAGATAATTAAAATGAAAAAGATCATTACTCTTATCCTGACCCTCGCCGCTGTTTTCAGCTTTGCTGCCTGCGGCTCCACCAGTGCCCCTGCTGCCACCACCGCTCCCGCTGCAGATACCACCGAGGCTCCTGCTGCCACCACCGAGCTTACTGAAATCATTGTCGGTGCGACATCCGTTCCCCACGCAGAGATTCTCGAGCAGGTGAAGGCTCCTCTGGAAGAGGCCGGCTACAAGCTCAATATCGTTGTATATGACGATTATGTTCTGCCCAATCAGGCCCTCGCCGAAGGCACCCTTGACGCCAACTACTTCCAGCACCGCCCCTACCTCGAGAGCTACAATGCCTCCAACGGTACTGACCTCGTCTCCGCCGCGCTCATCCACTACGAGCCCTTCGGCATTTACGGCAACGGCGTTTCCAGCATTGCTGACGTCCCCGACGGCGCAACCATCCTCATCCCCGCTGACGACAGCAACGGCACCCGCGCCCTGCTCCTGCTCCAGCAGGAGGGTCTGATTGAACTCCCCGCCGACGCTTCCCTCGAAACGGGTGTTACTACCCTCGATATCGTCGATGACCACGGCTACAACGTCCAGGCTGTCCAGGCCGACACCGTTCCCGCACAGCTGAAGAACAGCGACGAAGGCACCATCGCCGTCATTAACGGCAACTACGCTCTCCAGGCCGGCTACAGTGTTGCGAAAGACGCTCTCGCCGTTGAGAATACCGACAGCCAGGCCGCCCAGACCTATGCAAACGTGATCGCCTGCCGCGCCGGTGATGAGAACAGCGAGAAGATTCAGGCCCTCGTAAAGGCTCTCCAGAGCGACGCAGTCAGGCAGTTCATCACCGACACCTATGACGGTTCCGTCGTTGCCCTCTTCTGATTCTCACCTTTCAGATCAGAATCATAAATCTTAATAATCCTTAACGCCTAAAGCCCCCATTTATGAATAAATGGGGGCTTTATTTTTTTCGGAATATGAAGTATAATGTTATCAATATTATTCAGATAAAGGAGGGCGTTTTCTTGAAAAAGCCCGTTAGAATTGTTCTCATCCTTCTGTGCGTCGTATTCCTCGGCGTATTCAGCTTCAGCGCCTATAAAATAATCTCCACGCTCAACGGCTACAAGCAGGCCGAAAAAGCGTACAACAACATGTCTCAGCAGTTTGTTTCCACCTCCACCGTTACTCCCACCCCGGTACCGTCCGGTGAAGTCGGCGACGGTATTGATCCCGAAGTCTCCCCTATCAGTGTCGACTTCGAAGCGCTGCGTGCTCAGAGTACCGACGCCGTAGGCTGGATCTACTCTCCTGACACACCCATCAACTATCCCATCGCGTATACAGATAATAACTTCTACTATCTGGATCATATCCTCGGTGAGGAGTATAACGCCAACGGTACCATATTCATTGACTGCAAGTGTGCTTCCGACTTCTCTGACAAGAATACCCTTGTCTACGGCCATAACATGAACGACGGTTCAATGTTTGCCAGTCTCCGCAATTACCGCGACGAGAGCTACTACCCCGAGCACCCGGTCATTTACATAAGCACCCCCAAGGTCAACTACCGTCTTGACCTTATTGCCGGCTTCGTTACCGAACCGACCTCCTTTGCCTACGCCAACACCTTCGACGAAAGTGAGCAGTTCATGCACTATATAGAAACTATCAAATCCATGTCCACCTTCAAGTCCGATGTTGAGGTCGGTCCCGACGACAAGGTCGTGACGCTCTCCACATGCACATATGAGATCAACGACGGCCGCTATGTTGTTGTCGGCAAGCTTGTGCAGATTCACTGATCGTACGGCATATATAATAACTCCGGCAGAGCAAACAATGCTCTGCCGGAGTTATTTCGTGCTGTCAGAGAAACGGCGCCTGGCAGCGTGGCGAGCGAGCGGCGTGGAAGGCCGGCGCCGAGCGCCTGAAATTGGATAAAGCGCCGCAGAAAGGCATGATATATCAGGCCTTTCCGGACATGCAGCATTCAGAATACCTTCAAATCTCAATGGTATGAAGCTCTATTTCAGCGGATACATGGAGATAGTAAAGCAGGACGAACTGAAGGGCCGGAAGCCGAGATACAAGGGTACTGCCGTAAGACCGGCCCGGAGGGAGTCAAGTGCATGACGCCCGGCATCCGCTGCCCATACAGCGCAAACAGTCCATTCGACGATCAAAAGCAGCACCTGTCGGTGCTGCTTTTGCTGCATCACATATTAATTAATAGTAACGCTTGTTCTTGTTCTTGCGGGCGGCCTCGGACTTCTTGCGGCGCTTAACGCTGGGGCTCTGGTAGTACTCTTTCTTTCTAAGATCGGCCAGAACGCCGGACTTTGCACAGCTGCGCTTGAATCTCTTCAGAGCATTGTCCAGAGACTCATTTTCCTTGACGTAGATTTCAGACATTTATTTCCCTCCCTCCAAATACGCCTTGCGGCGCTTCAAGGGCCAAGTGATTGGCTTTAACATTGATATTATAACGGCTTAAGCGTCGGTTGTCAACAATTTTATACTCCATAATCTGCTTTTATGCAGTGTCATTTAACCGGCTTAAGTATGAGGTTAACAAGCTTGTTCTTCACCACAATGGTTTTGACAAGAGTCATGCCCTCCATCTGGCGTTTGATCTTATCATCGGCGCAGGCCGCCGCAATGACGTCCTCGTCGCTGGAATCAGTCGGCACAACAACAGTGCTGCGCAGCTTGCCGTTGACCTGTACCGCCATCTGCTTCTCGGCGTCAACAGTCTTGGACGCGTCATATCTGGGCCAATCCATCTGCATTGCCATCTTCCCGTACTTTGCCGCAAATCCGGTCAGCTCCCACATCTCCTCGGCCATGTGCGGGGCGAATGGGGAAAGCATCAGTATCAGCATCTCAAGATCGCCCTTGGTCAGACCGTTGGAATAGAACTCATTGACCATGGTCATGAGTGCGGCAATAGCCGTGTTCATCTTCAGCGTGTCGATGTCCTCCGTGACCTTCTTAATGGTCTTATGGATGATGGCTTCGTTCTTTCCGGAGATTTTCCCGTCGGTGGCAAGGTCCATCAGGTTCCAGCAGCGGTCAAGGAAGCGCTTTGAGCCCTTGACTGCGTCGTCGGACCAGGTAGCCGTCTTTTCAAAGTCTCCGATGAACATTATATACAGGCGCATAGTATCCGCGCCATAGGCCTTCACAACGTCATCCGGATTGACGACATTGCCGAGAGACTTGGACATTTTGACCGCGGGACGGGTAGCCTGCGCACCGTACTTTTCAAGCAGGGCCTTTTTCTCCTCCTCGGTCCCGGCGTTCCCGATGTAGTGCGGGTTCTTGCCGAGTATCATTCCGTGGGATGTACGTTTGGCGTACGGCTCCCTGGTGTGCACAACGCCGATATCGTAAAGAAACTTATGCCAGAAGCGGCTGTAAAGGAGGTGCAGCGTAGTGTGCTCCATGCCGCCGTTGTACCAGTCAACAGGACCCCAGTACTCCTCAGCTTCCTTACTTACAAGTTCATTGTCGTTATGGGGATCCATATAGCGCAGGAAATACCAGCTTGAACCGGCCCACTGAGGCATTGTGTCGGTCTCACGCTTTGCCGGACCGCCGCAGAAGGGGCAGGTCGTATTGACCCAATCGGTCATCTTGCTCAGCGGAGACTCACCGTCATCGGTGGGTTCATAGGAGTCGACCTTGGGCAGCACGAGCGGAAGCTCGCTCTCCGGCAGCGGCACCCAGCCGCACTTCGGGCAGTTTACAAGCGGGATAGGCTCTCCCCAGTAGCGCTGGCGTGAGAACACCCAGTCGCGCAGCTTGTAGTTTACTTTCTCTCTGCCCCAGCCGTGCTCTATGGCATACTGGCGCATCGCGGGGATAGCTTCCTTTACGGTCATGCCGTTGAGGAAGCCGGAATTGACCATAACAGCCTTGTCATCCTTGGCAATAAACGCCTCCTTTGTGACGTCACCGCCTTTGACGACTTCAACTATCGGCAGGCCGAATTTGGTTGCGAAGTCCCAGTCGCGCTGGTCATGGCCGGGAACGCCCATAACGATGCCGGTACCGTAGCCCATAAGGACATAGTCGGAAACAAACATCGGGACCTTTGCGCCGTTCGCCGGGTTGACAGCCTCTATACCCTCGAGACGTACGCCCGTCTTGTCCTTGTTGAGCTCGCCGCGTTCAAAGTCTGACTTACGCGCAGCGGCCTCCTTGTACGCCTCCACATCGGCCCAGTTGCCTATGCGGTCCTTCCACTTGTTGAGCAGTGGATGTTCAGGGGAAATGACCATGTAGCTCACACCGAACAGCGTGTCGGCACGGGTGGTGAATACGGTGACATCGTCGCCGGTGTTGGTCTTGAAGGTGACCTCGGTGCCGATAGAGCGACCGATCCAGTTTTTCTGCTGGATCTTTACGCGCTCGATGAAATCAAGATCGTCCAGATCGTCAATCAGGCGGTCGGCGTACTTCGTGATACCGAGCATCCACTGGCTCTTCTCCTTACGTACAACAGGCGCGCCGCAGCGCTCGCAGACGCCCTCAACGACCTCCTCGTTTGCCAGCACGCACTTGCAGCTGGTGCACCAGTTGACAGGCATGGTGGCCTTGTATGCGAGACCTTTCTTGAACAGCTGCAGGAATATCCACTGGGTCCACTTATAGTACATGGGGTCGGTGGTATCGACAACGCGGTCCCAGTCGAAGCCGTAGCCGAGCATCTTGAGCTGACGGGTAAAGTTCTCGATGTTCTGCCTGGTGATTATGGAGGGATGGATATGATTCTTTATTGCAAAGTTCTCGGTCGGCAGGCCGAAGGCGTCGAAGCCGATCGGGAAAAGGACATTGTAGCCCTCCATTCTCTTCTTGCGGGTGATGATATCCATGGCGGTAAACGGCCGTGGATGTCCCACGTGCAGGCCCGCGGCCGAGGGATACGGGAACTCTATCAGTCCGTAAAACTTCGGCTTATCGCTTCCGGTAACCGCGGCATAGGGCTTTGTCTCTTCCCAGCGCTCCTGCCATTTCTTTTCTATTGCAGCAAAATCGTATTTCATGACGGATCAACTCTCCCGAAAATAAAATAATTCTTTTTCTGTACAGCCTGCGCTTCACGCATCCCTGCGGCTCCGCAAAACCAAAGCCCGGCAGTGAGCGCATCTCAGCTGCTGCGCGTGAGCACTTATCCCGCGAAAGCACTCTTCGCGGAGAGCGTGCCGGACGGTGCCGGACGCGGTTCTCTGCGCAATCGTTCCGGTCGTTGAAGTTTAAAAAACCTCTCCGACGACATGATGCCCCTGTAGTCAGGGGCGCGGAAGGGATGAGGGATCCACCACCTCTGCATCGCTCCAGAGACGCTCCAGATTGTAGAACTTGCGCGCCTCGTCGGTAAATACGTGCACTATAACACAGCCGAAGTCCATCAGCACCCAGATATCCGAGCGCAGGCCCTCGCGGCGCACCGGCGGCTCGCCCGCCTCGGACAGCTGCTTGTCGACCTCGTCGACCAGCGCCTTTATATGCGTGGAGGAGGTACCGTTGCAGATCACGAAATAGTCGGCCAGCACGGTCTGCTCGGTGGTCCTCAGTATTTTTACGTCTCTCGCCTTCTTGTCATCCAGGGCCTTTGCAGCGATGGCGGCGATCTGTTCGGCAGTCAGCATTCAGTATTTCCTCCTGTTTTCTTCATGTACCAATTGTATGCATCGACCGTATCCCTGAAAGGAACGGCGTTGTACGATCTTATATCTTCAAGGCTCATCTCAAGCCCGAGCGCCATTGCCTCGTCTATATCCTCGAAGCAGCGCGCCCGCAGCCTTTCCACGCCCTCGAAATCGCGTGTCGGTTCCGTAAAGTCGGCCAGATAAATGATTTTCTCCAGAAGGCTCATATCCGGCTTACCTGTTGTGTGCCAGCGTATGGCGCCGTATATATCGTCCGGAATGCCGAAAAGCTCACGTGCAAAAGCAGCCCCGGTACGTGCGTGGAGTATCTTCGGACTTTCTCTCTCCGCGGCGTCCAGAATAATACCATATCTGCCGCACATTCGCAACTGTTCATCGTCGTCGGGCTTTTTCGTGATGTCGTGCAGTATGGCGGCTTCTGCAGCCCTTCCTATATCCTCGCCCCAGCGCTCCGCCATCAGTACCGCCTGCTTTTCGCAGCCTGCCACATGCGCTCTGCGCTTCTCCGTCAGATAGGGTCTTACCTTGTCCCTGAGCCAGCCGAGCTCCGGCTGTGCGCCGTACCAGCGCTTTTGTATTATAAGCGAGTACACGCTGTCGCACAGCATATCGGCTCCCTGTCTGAGCTTCAGTTTCCTGCGTATCTCCTCCGAGCTCATTGGCAGCGGCTCGTGCTTTACGAGCTCTACCCGCGCCCCGTTCTCTTTCTCAAGCTGAGCCTTGAAGGCGAGTATATCCGCCCTGTCGTCCGTTTCTCTGGACAGCACCGTCAGTATGCAGTTATCCAGCAGATACCGGTATCTGTTCCATTCGCGGAAGCTGAGAAACATATCTGTCCCGACCACCAGATACAGCTCGTCGTCCGGGTGCTCTTCCCTGAGCTGCGAAATGGTATCGGACGTATAGCTCTTGCCGCTGCGCCGGAGCTCCATCGGAGACACCTCCGCCCCCGGGATATCCGCGAAAGCCAGCCGGCACATCCCGAGTCTCTCCTCAGCGCCCGGACTCCCCGCAGCCTCCGCCTTGTGCGGCGGAATATTCGTCGGGATTATCAGAAATGCGTCCGGTCTGAGCTGCCCGTATATTGAGCGGGCCACGGAGATATGTCCCAGATGCGGCGGATTGAAGGTACCTCCGTAAATGGCTATTCTCATTTCTTTTTGTCCTTTACAAGGACTATTTTCGGCTCCTTCTCATTGCGCTTATACAGCACGAACTTTGTGCCTATCACCTGTACGCCCTCTGCTTTGCACCTCTCGCACAGAACGTCGCAGGCTTCACGCGCCGTGAGCATCGAGTTTTCAAGGACCTTGCCTTTTACAAGCTCTCTGGCCCTGAGCGCCGCAGACACGGACTCGATCACGTTTTCGGTCACGCCGCCCTTGCCGACCTGTATTATTGTGTCCAGACTCATCGCCATTCCCCTGAGCTGGGCTCTCTGTTTACTTGTCAGTGCCATTTTTATACCTCTTGAGTTCTTCCGCAAATTCTCTTAGCGCCATGCCTCTGTGTGATATCGCGTTCTTTTCGTCCGGCGTGAGCTCCGCCATACCCCTGTCCGCCGCAAGCGGCTTGAACACGGGATCGTAGCCGAAGCCGTTTTCACCCTTTGGGGCGTACATTATCTCCCCCTCGCACTCGCCGCGCGTGCCGAGCACGGTGCCGTCCGGCATCGTACAGCAGATACAGCAGACAAAGCGCGCGCTGCGGTTTTTCTCGTCGCCGAGCTTATTCAGAAGATAGGTATACCTGTCCCTGTCGCTCGCGTCATGCCCGGGACCGTAGCGGGCCGAATACACGCCCGGTTCACCGTCCAGCGCGTCGACTTCAAGCCCTGAATCGTCCGCTACAGCCGCGCAGCCGAGCGCATCGGTGACAGCCTTTGCCTTCAGGTACGCGTTTTCCTCAAAGGTCGCGCCGGTCTCCTCAACGTCGAGGTTCAGTCCTGCCTCGCTCTGGCTGAGCAGCTCTATGTCCATTCCCTCTACAAGCTGTCTGAACTCGCGCAGTTTGTTTTTATTGTTGCTTGCAAGTATCAGTCTCATTCAAACATGGCCTCCACAAAGTTTCCGGCCTCGAAGGGTATCAGATCGTCCACACCCTCGCCGACGCCGACATATTTGACAGGCAGCTTCAGCTCATTGGCTATCGCAAAGACGATGCCGCCCTTGGCCGTACCGTCCAGCTTGGTAAGCACTATGCCGGTGAGCCCGGCCGTTTCGAGGAACTGCTTTGCCTGTATCAGGCCGTTCTGGCCTGTCGTCGCGTCAAGCACCATCAGCGTCTCGACGTCCGCCTCCGGCAGCTCGCGGTCGATTATGCGTCTGATCTTCGACAGCTCGTTCATCAGGTTCTGTTTGTTGTGAAGCCGGCCGGCCGTGTCGATTATTATCACGTCAGAGCCGCGGGCCTTGCCGGCGCAGATGCTGTCATATACGACGGCCGCGGGGTCGCTGCCCTCCTCATGGCGTACTATATCCGCGCCGGTGCGTTCGGCCCAGATGCCGAGCTGCTCGGCTGCCGCCGCGCGGAAGGTGTCGCCCGCGCAGAGCAGGACCTTCTTGCCCCCGGAAATGAGCTGAGCTGCAAGCTTACCTATCGTCGTGGTCTTGCCCACGCCGTTTACTCCGACCATCAGAATAACGGAGGGCCTGGTCGTGAGCTTCAAAGACGTATCTCCCGCTTCGAGATACTTTGACATGACCTCGATCAGGCAGGTTCTTGCCTGGTCTCCCCTCTTCGCGTTGGTCTCATAGCATCTGTAGCGCATGGAGTCGATTATCTTGGCGGTAGTCGCCGCGCCTACATCGGACATGACCAGCATGTCCTCAAGATCCTCGAAGAACTCGTCACCCAGATACTTGTAGTTCCTGAACAGCTCCTCAAGCTCCTCCATGTTCGTGCGGGTCTTTGTCAGGCCCGAGAATATCTTGTCAAAAAATCCCATATTCCGTTCTCCGTCAATCCTGATTTACTGCGCTATCGACTTCTGCGCGTTTTCGAGGTCAAGCTCTATGACCGTCGATACGCCCTTCTCCTGCATGGTCACGCCGTAGAGCATATCCGCCTCTTCCATTGTGCCGCGGCGGTGTGTGATGACCAGAAACTGCGTCCTGTCGGACATGCGGCGCATGTACTCGGCATATCGTGTGACGTTTGTCTCGTCAAGCGCCGCCTCTATCTCGTCCATGACGCAGAAGGGCGTCGGCCTGACCTTAAGTATCGCAAAGTACAGGGCTATCGCCACGAAAGCCATTTCTCCGCCTGACAGCAGACTCAGATTCGTCAGCGCCTTACCCGGCGGCTGCACCTTTATCTCTATGCCGCAGTTGAGCACGTCGTTTTCATCCTCCAGCCTGAGCGAGGCCTTGCCGCCGCCGAAGAGCTCGAGGAAGGTCTGGCGGAAGCAGCGGTCTATTTCACTGAAGCGGGCGGTGAACAGCTGCTCCATCTGCCCAGTGATGTCCCTGATGATATCGTTCAGCTCACCCTTCGCCTTTGTCACGTCGTCGCGCTGGCCGGTCAGGAAGTCATATCTCTCGCTGACTCTGGCGTACTCGTCGATCGCGCCGAGGTTCGGCGTGCCGAGAGCGCTGATCTGACGGCGCAGCTCTGCAATGGCTCTGTTCGCCCTCTGCAGGTTCTCGACAGGCCGGCGCATAGCCTGGGCCGCGCTGTGGCTCAGCTCGTAGTTGTCCCAGAGCTTGTCCATGATCTGCTGCTCCTCCATATCGGCCGCGAGCTTTTTCTGTTCTATCTTCGCCGACCTGCGCTCCAGATCAAGAATATCCCTGTTGCGCTCCTGGGCTTCTCTGTCGGCCCTCGTGCGCCTGCCTTCAAGCTCGAGCTTTCCCTTGCTGATCTCGGCTATCTCCGCGCGTATGGCCTCCGCTCTGCTGTTTATCCCAGCGAGCTCCGCTTCCTTCTCCGCGAGCTTCCCGTTGAAGCCGTCGATCTTTCTCCGGAAGGCGTCGACCGCATCCCGGCGCGCCTGACTGTCCCCGGTGAGGCTCTCCAGCAGGAGCTTCAGCTGAGCCGTCGAGCTCTCTACAGCGCGCTTCTCCGCCTCGCGGGAGGAGATCCTGCTTTTCAGCTCCGACTGCTCCTCCAGCTGCATGTCCAGCTGATAGCGCACGGACGCGTAATCCGCTTTCGCCCGCTCGAGCTGCTGTGCGCAGCTCTTTTCGCTTTCCACGAGCTTTTCACGCTGTTTTTTCAGCTTTTCCAGTTCATTTGCGCGCGAGATTATCCCCGTGCCCCTGGCGTTGCTGCCGCCGGTCATGGAGCCGCCGGCGTTTATCAGCTGCCCGTCCAGCGTCACTATGCGCAGCCTGTTGCCGTTGTTTTTGGATATCCTTATCGCGTCCGGCATGGCCTCAGCCACTACCGTGCGTCCTAGGAGATTGCCGAATATCTCGCCGTATTTTTCGTCAAACCGCACCAGCTCCGAAGCGATTCCGACGAAACCCGGATCCCTGACCGGCGCGTCGCGCATGACCGTGCCGCGTATCGTGTCCACAGGCAGGAAGGTTGCGCGCCCGGCATCCTGCTTTTTCAGAAGTTCAATAGCGCGGCGGCCGTCGTTCTGCGTGTCGACAACGATGTTCTGTCCCGCGGCGCCGAGCGCAGTCTCTATCGCAAGTGCGAATTCGTCGTCCGTCTTTACGAGGTTTGCCACCGGCGCGTGTATGCCCTTCAGGTTGCCGCGTCCGGCTTCGCGCATGACGGTCTTTACCGCCTTCGAATAACCCTCGTAGTCCTTCTCCATCTCGGAGAGCATGTTTATTCTTGACTCCATCGAGCGGGCTTCGACGGAGATCCTGTTCGCCCTGTCGCTGAGCTGGCCGACGGCGTTCTCGCGGCTCGCCAGCTTCATGCGGCAGCCCTCTATCATGTTCGTGATGCTGCTGTTCTCTTCGCGCAGCCGTATCAGCTCGCCGTCAAGTTCGGCCAGCCGACCCGCGTTGTCGTCTATGTTTTTCTGGATGCCGCGCACGCGGTTTTCCTGCTCCGCGATGTCGCCGAGCATACGCTCCATGCTCTCGCGGCTGCTTTTCACGTCCGCCCTGAGTACCGCGGCCATGCTCTCGCACTGGGCCGCCTGATTCTCGGCCGCGGCGAGACGTTCTCTGGCGCGCTCGGTCTCTACGTCCTTCTGGTGCATGCGTTCGCTGATGTTGCCGGACGAGGCATACAGAGCCTCAAGGTCCGCCCTCGCCTGCTCCAGGCTTCTCACCGTCTGCTCATATTCGGCGCTGACCGCGGCGGCCTGTTCGTGCAGCTTATCGAGCGTTGCCATCCAGGCGGATACCTCCTGAACACGTATCTCGTCGCGCAGCTTCATATACTGTCTTGCAAGCTCAGCCTGCTTCTTCAACGGGCCTACCTGCAGCTCGAGTTCCTCGATCTTGTCGTTTATACGCAGCAGGTTTTCCTCTGTCTTTTCAAGCTTGCGCTCGGCCTCCTCCTTCCTGTAGCGGAAACGGGAGATGCCTGCGGCCTCCTCAAAGACCTCGCGCCGGTCGGTGGACTTGCTGGACACTATATCTGCTATTCTGCCCTGACCGATGATAGAATAGCCGTCGCGTCCAAGGCCGGTGTCCATCAGCAGGCTGTTGATGTCCTTCAGACGCACGGCCTCGCGGTTAATATAATACTCGCTCTCGCCGCTGCGGTAGTAACGGCGGGTCAGCATGATCTCGCTGCTGTCCGAATCGAAGATATGGGCAGAATTGTCGATAATAAGCGATACCTGCGCATAGCCCATCGAGCTGCGCTTCTCGGTGCCGCCGAATATGACGTCCTCCATCTTGCTGCCGCGCAGGGCCTTGGAGCGCTGCTCGCCCATGACCCACAGTATGGCGTCTGATATATTGGACTTTCCGGAGCCGTTCGGACCGACGATCGCGGTTATGTTTTTTTCAAAGGTCAGGCGCGTTTTGTCTGCGAAGGACTTGAACCCCTGAATCTCCAGTGCTTTTAAATACAAACCTATGACCTCGTTAACTCTTCAAAATAGCAATTCGTATTATTATATTACATTTTTCCTGGCATTTCAATGTCAAGAATCCTGATTTCCTCGCCGCTGAGCTCCACATTCTCTGTTATCTTTAACCTTTTTATCGCGAATTCGGCGCACAGAGCCTGAGTGTTGCAGCGGTGCTGTCCTGCCATCTGGGAAGCCCTGCCGGCAGCGACGGAGAGCGTAACAGTGCTTCCGGGCTGCACGCCGCACAGCAGCTCCCGCGCGCGTCCGAGCATTATGCGGCTGCGTACCAGTTCTCCGAGCGCCGGATGATACGCTCCGCCGGCCGCTGCGCCTCCGGACAGGTCGTCCGTCGGGTTTAGTCCCAGGCGAATTATGGGTATTCCGGCATTCTCGAACATCGGTACCAGTCTCGCGCAGACCTCGACCGCGTCCCCGACCGTGTGCTCCGCATAGCGTCCGGCCTTCCACATATCATAAAGTGCCGTATCCCTGACAATGACCGTCGGATAAACGCGTACTCCGTCCGGTTCCAGCGCAATTATCCTGCGCGCCGTCTCAATATCCTTCTCCGGCGTGTCTCCGGGCAGTCCCGTCATCATCTGCAGTATGAGTCTGAAGCCCGCCGCCTTTATCAGGCGTGACGCATTCTCCACGTCCGCGGCGCTGTGCCCTCTACCCGAGCGGCGCAGCACTCCGTCGTCCATCGACTGTGCGCCCAACTCAACCGTCTCCACTCCGAAGCGCTTCAGACGCTCCAGCACCGTAGCGTCTATGGCGTCCGGCCTTGTTGAGAGACGTATCGCGTCTATCTCTCCGCAGTCGAGAAAAGTCTTTGCCGTGCCCAGCAGCGCCTCCTGCTCGTCCGCGGGAATGGCCGTGAAACTGCCCCCATAAAACGCCAGTTGCCGCTTTCCTCCCTTTGGGAGAAAGGCGGCTGCATTCTCTGTCTCTCTTATGACCGTCTCCGGTGTCGCCGGCTCGGTCTCGCCCGAAATGCGGTTCTGGTTGCAGAACACACAGTTGTGCGGGCAGCCGAGGTGCGGCACAAATACCGGTATTATACTCTCTCTGGCGCTCAACCCTTCAGCACCTCCAGAGCCTTGCAGGCGGCCATCTGCTCGGCCTCCTTCTTTGTCCGGCCGCTGCCCTCTCCCGAGGGCTCGCCGTTTATGAGAACGCGGAAGGTGAACAGCTTGTTGTGGTCCGGTCCGGATTCCCCTGTCAGCTCATAGCTTATATGCTGGTTGCTCTTACGCTGTACGAGTTCCTGCAGTTCGGTCTTGTAGTCGGCGCTGCGGTGGGTATCGCTGATCTCCGCGCCGTCAAGTATCTTCTCCATGATAAAGCGCCTCGCCTCGTCCATGCCGGAGTCAAGATACATCGCGGCGATGATCGCCTCGACCATGTCCGCGAGTATCGACGGGCGTTCACGTCCGCCGGTGTGCTCCTCGCCCTTGCCAAGCCTCATGTATTTCCCGAGTCCGAGACCGAGCGCGACCTTATGCAGGCTTGCCTCGCATACGAGTTCCGCGCGCAGCCTTGTCATCCGTCCCTCCGGCAGTACCGGCTCATGCGCGTAGAGGAATTCCGCCGTTACCATACTGAGTATCGAATCGCCCAGAAATTCCAGACGCTCATAGCTCTGGCAGCCATCGGCGTGCCTTTCGTTGGCGTATGAGCTGTGCGTCAGTGCGGTTGCCAGCAGCTGTCTGTTCTTAAACCTGTATCCTGTTTTTTCTTCAAGCCGCTCCATTACTGTTCTGCCTTCAGCTTCATGTATTCTATGTTTTCCTCGATATCTCCGATGATGCCGGAATCGACAAATGCCATCGCCTGGCGCACCGCGGAGAATATGCAGGCGTCGTTGGAGGAGCCGTGCGCCTTGATGACCGGTTTGGAAATACCGACCAGAGCCGTGCCGCCGACTTCATTGACGTCCATGGATTTCTTCATCTCGCCGAGGTCCTTCTTCAGAACCGCCGCGGCAAGCTTGTTGGCCGTATTCTTATAGAACACGCCCTTGAGTGACTTCATCATGTATTTGATTACGCCCTCGGTGCCCTTGAGCAGCACGTTGCCGGTAAAGCCGTCGGCAACCACGACGTCGACAGAGCCGTCAAACACACCGGTACCCTCGATGTTCCCTACGAAGTTTATCCTGCCTTCCTCTCCGGCCTTCTTCAGCAGCGCAAAGGTCTGATGCTGCAGCTCGCCGCCCTTTGTGTCCTCGGTGCCGACGTTCAGCAGACCGACGCGCGGGTTATCGCAGCCCATCATCTTCTTTGCGTAGAAGCTGCCCATGTACGCAAACTGCAGCAGGTACTCCGCCGTGCACTCAACGTTCGCGCCGCAGTCGATAAGCATCACGCCCTGCTCGCCTGCGGGCAGCACGGGCGCCATCGCGGCCCTGCGTATTCCCTTGATGCGCTTGACGATGAGCGTCGCGCCGGTCAGAAGCGCGCCGGTGCTGCCCGCAGACACCACCGCATCACCCCGGCCGTCGCGCAGCATGTTCAGCGCGACCGTCATCGATGAATCCTTCTTGCGGCGTGTCGCCGTGCTCGGGTCGTCCTCCATGGTTACGATCTCACGCGCGTCAACCGTCTCGATATCATCGCAGCCTTCTTTTTCAAGACAGGCCTTCACATCCTCCATACGCCCGACAAGGCATACGTCCACGCCAAGCTCACGCTTTGCTCTGACTGCGCCCCTGACGATCTCGCCCGGTGCGTTGTCGCCGCCCATTGCGTCAATTATTATCTTCACAGTGAAAGACCTCCTTTTTCTTCAGGCTCTCTATTATTTCAAGGGAACGCCTCGATATCTCTGCGTTCTTGTTTCTCTTTCCCTTTACCCTGTAGCCAAGGGGGCTGATTATTCCGAAGTTTATGTTCATCGGCTGGAAATCTCCGACGCTGCCGCCGGAGACATAGAGGCTCAGTGCGCCTGTCGCTGTCTCCTGCGGGAAATCAACCGGTTCCATGCCGAGCACTCTCGCTGCCGTCTCGATGCCCACCAGCATACCCGAGGCCGCCGACTCGACATAGCCCTCGACGCCCGTCATCTGGCCGGCAAAGCTTATGCGCGGATCCGATCTCAGTCTGTAGTAGCGGTCAAGCAGCCGCGGGCTGTTGAGATATGTATTGCGGTGCATCACGCCGTAGCGGACGAACTCTGCGTTCCTCAGCGCCGGTATCATCGAGAATACCCGCTTCTGCTCGCCCCAGGTCAGGTGAGTCTGGAAGCCGACCATGTTGTATATGGTCCCGTCGGCGTTATCGCGCCTGAGCTGAACCACCGCGTAGTTTTCGCGCCCCGTACGCGGGTCAACTAGCCCGACCGGCTTCAGCGGGCCGTAGCGCAGGGTATCCGTCCCGCGGCGGGCCATTACCTCGACCGGCATACAGCCCTCGAATACTCCGCCGTCATCGAAGCCGTGCACCTGCGCCTCCCTGGCGTGCGCAAGTTCTTGTACAAAGGCCAGGTACTCATCCTTGTCCATCGGGCAGTTCACATAGTCCGCGGTACCCTTGCCGTAGCGTGAGGCAAAGAACGCGGAATCCATATCCACGCTCTCAAGCGTCACGATCGGCGCGACGGCGTCATAGAAATGCAGGTCGCTGTCCGGGCATAGCTCCGCGATCTTATCCGCGATCTTATCGCTCGACAGCGGGCCTGTCGCGATTACGACCTCGCCGTCGGGTATTTCGGTCGCCTCGGCGCTGACGTATTCGATGTTTTTGTGGCTTATGAGCTTATCCGTGATGTACTTTGAAAAGCCCTCGCGGTCCACCGCCAGCGCGCCTCCCGCGGCGACCTTGTTGGCGTCCGCGCTGGCCATGATAAGCGAGTCCATCGCGCGCATCTCGGCCTTCAGCAGGCCGACCGCGTTCGTCAGCTCATCGCTCCTCAGGGAGTTGGAGCATACCAGCTCCGCGAAGCTCGGCGAGCGGTGGGCCGGGGTCATCTTCCCCGGCTTCATCTCGATGAGCTTCACATGTATTCCACGCTTTGCCAGCTGCCACGCGCACTCGCTTCCCGCGAGTCCCGCGCCCAGTACTGTCAGCTTGTCCATTTATGGTTCCTCTGTCTCTTCACTCTTTTTAGCCGCCGTCTTTTTTGCTGCGGGCTTCTTTACGGTTCCGTCCCCGGCCGCGGTTTTTTTCGCTGCGGTTTTCTCCGCCGCGGGCTTTGCCGTGCTCTTTTTTGCCGCGGATCTTTTTGCCGGCTTTTCCGCTGCCCCGGCTTCCGCCTCCCGGGCTGCCGCCTTTGCCGCCTTCTCCGCCGCGGCCTGCGCTTTCTCCTCCGGCGTCTTTTTCTTGAAAACGCGCTTGTCCTCCGGCACGAAATTCGGGCACTGCTCATTTATGCAGAAGGACTTGAGCGGTCCTCTGCCGCTGTGCTTGAACATGGTCTTGCCGCAGGCGGGACAGAAGTCCTTTGTCGGCACATCCCAGGTAATGAAGCCGCAGTCCGTGCCGCGCTCGCAGGCGTAAAACACATAGCCCTTCTTTGAAGTGCGCTTGAGTATACGTCCGCCGCACTTGGGGCACTTGCCGGGCATCTCGACGACTATCGGCTTTGTGAAAGTGCACTCCGGGAAGCCCGGACAGGCAAGAAAGTGTCCGAAGCGGCCCTTTTTGACCACCATCTGGCGCCCGCACACGTCGCAGTACTCGTCGCTCAGGACGTCCGGCACCTTGATCCTGACTCCGTCCATGGCATTCTCCGCTTTTTCCATCTCAGCGCTGAAGTCGCCGTAGAACTCCGCAAGTACGCTGCGCCACTGGACCTTACCGTTCTCGATCTCGTCAAGCTCCTCCTCCATGTGGTTGGTGAACTTCAGGTCGACGATATCTGCAAAGTGCTCCTTCATGAGTCCGGTCACGACTCTGCCGAGCGGAGTGGGCTTGAGGTACTTGCCTTCCTTTATAACGTAGTCGTGAGCGGTTATCGTGGATATTGTCGGCGCGTAGGTCGACGGACGGCCTATGCCCTTTTCCTCCATTGCGCGTATGAGCGTGGCCTCGGTAAAGCGGGCCGGCGGCTGCGTGAACTGCTGCTCCGGCAGCAGCTTCTCCAGCGCCAGTGTCTGGCCCTCGCTGAGAGTCGGCAGAGGATTGGCAAGCTCGCTGCTCTCCTCATCCTTCGCCTCCTCGTACACGGCGGTGAAGCCCTTGAATTTCAGCTCCGAGTAAGTCGCGCGGAAGCTGTACCCGGCAGACGTCACCTCGACGGCGACGTTGTCATATCTTGCGTTTGCCATCTGGCAGGCCGTGAAACGGCCCCATATCAGACGGTAGAGCCTGTACTGCTCCTGTGTCAGATCCTTGCGCACCAGCTCCGGCGTGAGGTTGACGTCGGTCGGACGTATGGCCTCATGCGCGTCCTGCGCCCCGGCCTTGGTTTTGAAGTGCCGCGGCGAGCCGGGGTAGTACTCCGCTCCGTAGTGTCCGACGATGAAATCCTTCGCCGCCGCAAGCGCCTCCTCGGACAGGCGCAGCGAGTCTGTACGCATATAGGTTATAAGACCAATGCTGCCGTGCCCGCTGATCTCCACGCCCTCGTAAAGCTGCTGGGCAATGGACATCGTGCGTCTCGGCGTCATACTCAGGCGGCGCGAAGCCTCCTGCTGCAACGTTGAGGTTATGAACGGAGGCGCCGGCGACTTCTGCTTCTCGCCGCGCTTTACACCGCTGACCGTGAAGGGCTGACCCTGCACGGCGGCAACAACTCCGTCCACCTCTTCCTTTGATTTCAGTTCCTGTTTCTTGTCGCCCTTTCCGTGGAAACGCGCGGTGAATACCGCATCCTCCGCGCCGCAGTTGAGACGAGCGTCGAGCAGCCAGTACTCCTGACTGCGGAAAGCCTCGATCTCCTCCTCGCGGTCCACGACCATACGCGTCGCAACCGACTGCACGCGTCCCGCCGACAGTCCCTTCTTTATCTTGCGCCAGAGCAGCGGAGACAGCTCGTAGCCGACTATGCGGTCAAGTATGCGCCGCGCCTGCTGCGCGTCGACCAGATTCTGGTCGATCTGGCGCGGATGCTGTATGCTCTCGGTAACGACCTTTTTTGTTATCTCGTTAAAGGTCACGCGCTTGGCCTTATCGTCGTCCAGCCCGAGCAGCTCCTTCAGATGCCATGATATGGCCTCGCCCTCTCGGTCCGGGTCGGTCGCGAGATACACTATACGCGCCGCCTTGGACTCCTTCTTCAGCTCGCTGATAAGCTCCTTTTTGTCCCGCACCGGGATGTACTGCGGCTCGAACCCATGCTCTATGTCAACGCCCATCTTGCTCTTGGGCAGATCTCTCAGATGTCCCATGGACGCAGTGACCTTATAGCCGCTGCCCAGGTATTTTTCAATGGTCTTGGCCTTGGCCGGTGACTCGACTATAACCAGATCCTTCGCTTTTGCCATTATCCATCCTCACTTCGTCGCTGTATTTAAACTTATGCGCCTGCCGGCCGAGCGCCGGACATAGCCCTTTATTTCGAGCACCGTCAGCTGGGACAGCACCTTTGCCGTGCTCAGTCCGGTCCGCTCGATTATGTCGTCGATATGCGTCCCGCCCCCGTCTATGGCTGAAATGATTTTCAGCTGCTCTTCGCTGAGCAGGGCGAGCTGTTCTGACAAGTCAATATATCCTCTGGATTTCTCCTTGTCAATCTCTTTTTTTGCCGAAACTCCGGCTTTTTGGGCCTCGGTGGCCGTTTTGGCATATTCATCCGTGCCAAATCCGGTATCTTCCGGTATTTTGAAGCCGCCGGAAGGTCTTTGTATCTTTTCCCCGAAAAGCTTGCCGAACTCACACATCACGTCCCAGCCGCAGGTGACCGGCTTTGCCCCCTGCTTCAGGAGCTTTATCGTACCGGCGCTGTTTTCTGAGTCGGCATTTCCGGGCACCGCGAATATCTCGCGTCCCTGCTCAAGTGCCTCGGCGGCAAACAGCAGACTCCCGCTCTGTTCCGGCGCCTCCACGACCACGACGCCCTGCGACAGCCCCGCGCTTATTCTGTTGCGCTCCCTGAAAAAGCGCTTCTGAGTGACTGTCCCGGGCGGGTACTCGCTCACCAGAGCGCCGCGGGCCGCTATATCTCTCTGAAGCCGTGTCTCCGCCGTGTGAGCCGTGCCGAGTACGCCTATGCACCTTCCGTCTGCCATGAGGCAGCCCATGGCCGCGGCGCGGTCAATGCCCTCGGTGAGTCCCGAGACGATGATTCCGCCGCATTTTGATATCTCAAAGGCGAGGTTTCGCCCCATTTTCAGTCCGTAGGGACTGGCCTTGCGTGTGCCGACGATCGCGATTGACGGAGTGTCGTCCACAGCCGGAAGCTTTCCGCGCACGTACAGTACGGGAGGCGGCGCATAAATACCGCTCAGGCAGCGCGGATAGCGCGCGTCCTGCATCGTGACTATGTCTATTCCCATCCTGTCGCAGTCTGAAAGGATGCGGTCACAGCCGCGCAGGTCGCGGCGTTCGAGTATTGCCGCGTCAGACGCGCTCACTCCCGGTATGCCGGCGTACTCTCCGTCCGGAGCATACCAGACGCGCTCGGCGTCGCCGTAATGTCTTATCAGCTCGGCTCTGGAGCGCAGGCTGACATTCGTCTGGCTCGAAAGCCACAGCCAGTATTTGATTGCCGACACCTGACTCACCCGCCTTCTTTTCCGATACGTCTCCTATTTTTAAGGCAACACCGCAATTTTATGAATTCAACACCGGCAGGGGCCGCGCTCTGACGTCGGCACCTTCGCCGGAACATCCGGGATATTTCGTGAAAAAGTGACAGGTCCCGCCCTCAAGCCGTCCGGCGGAGAACGGAACCCGATCGCGCCGCTGCCTTAAGCGTTCCTTACCATTTCCCACATCACCACTGACGCCGCCGCCGCGGCATTCAGCGATTCGCTGCCCCGGGTCATCGGGATTATCAGCTCTCCGTCGCACAGCGCAAGCAGCTCCCGGCTCAGGCCCCTGCCCTCGCTGCCTATCGCGACGGCGGCGTTTTTCAGATCTGTCGTGCGTATATCCGCTGCGCGCTCCGACAGCGCCGCTCCGTACAGGCTCATACCGCAGCCGTGCAGCAGCTCAGCCGCGGAGTCAATGTCAAGATGTATGATCCTCTCCCGGAATATCGCGCCCATGGTCGCGCGCGCGGCCTTCGGACTGTATACGTCGGCGCAGGCGCCGCACAGTATGACCGTGTCGACGCCGAGCGCGGCGGCAGTACGGATGACCGTACCGACATTTCCCGGGTCCTGTACGTTCTCCAGCAGGACCGCGCGCCGGATATCTCCCGTCCGCTCCTCCGGCATGGTCAGCGTGAACACCGGGCCGGGGCTGTTCTTCATCGGCGAAGCATAGTCGAAAAGCTCCGCCGGAGCGGTGTACTGTTTCACTCCGTCGAGTCCCGGCAGCTCCTGCGCGCTGTTCTTCCACAGAATGCTGCGCAGCCCGGCGCCCTTGTCGAGCGCCTCCATAAGCAGTTTGAGCCCGTCGCAGAGATATTCCCGGTTCTGTCGGCGGTAGTCCCCGTCGGCGGCGAGGCTGCGCAGGTGAACTATAAATTTGTTCTTTCTGGAGCTGATGTATTCCATGTTCAATGTTACCGTCCGACATCCCCGGCAGGCGCCGGATGAATTTGTATAATTGCCTAAAATATATATTAATACAGGTTATTTAATTAAGCAAGAGCGGAGCGGAAATATAATGCATGAACGGTCACGCGGCGCGCGGAATAAAACGTCCGCAGACGAAAAGCCAGCGGACGTTTCTTAATTCATACTGATGCTGAAGCGCAATAGAAAGCAGACAAGGATTTACGTGTCAGAATCGTGTCTGGCGGGACGAAAGGCGCAGGGCATAATTGAGATATATGCTAAAGTATTCCAACGATGCATGCCGCGATCATGACCGTTAAGATTGTCCTGTTTTGATTGCGCTTCAGTATAAAAACCGATCAGAAGCTTTAAGCGGTCCCGGACGCCGTAATAGCTTTTGAGGCTTTCACGGCATCACATTCCCCACACGAGCCAGATGAATATATATCCCGAGAGGACAGCGACAAGAGTGAACGGCACGCCGATGCGCATGAAGTCCCCGGTCGTGACTTTTTCTCCGTTCTTACGGAGTATACCTATGGCCGAAATATTCGCGGAAGCGCCTATCGGCGTAAGGTTGCCTCCCAGCGTTGCCCCGGTCAGCAGGCCGAAGTAGAACACATACGGCTCACAGCCCGCGCCGCCGTTCATAAGACCCGCAATGCTCTGCACCACGGGCAGCATAGTCGCCACATACGGTATGTTGTCTATGAACGCCGAGAGTATGACGGACACGACGACGATCAGCGTGTAGAGCATGAACTCATTGCTGCCGGCAAGCCTGTAGAACAGCTTCGCCGCCGCGTCGATCACCCCGGCGGCCTTTATGCCCTCTATCACGATAAACAGGCCGAACAGCAGCAGCAGCGTCTCCTTGTCCATTTCTTTAAGCACCAGTCTGAACGGCGCAGCGGAGCGCGCACGCACACAGGAGCGCACCGTTCCGATTATGCACAGCAGCATACATGACAGGCCGCTGCGCATCTCGTACACCGTCAGCAGTACGCCGCCATCGGGTCTGGGTAGGAAAGAAACGATTATCAGCAGCACGACCGTAGCTATCATCATCCAGCTCGGGAAGTAATCCTCGACCTCGGTTTCGATCTCGACGTCGACTTTTTCCTTTTCCCTTCTGAACAGTACGAACAGTACAAAAAGCGAGGCGACCGCACCGAGCTCAACTCCCCAGAATATGCCGGGCTTCCCGTGCATCCAGAAGAAGTCCATGAAGTTCATGTCCGCAAAGCCGCCGAGAAGTATGCTCGTCGTGTCGCCGACCAGTGTGGCCGCGCCCTGCAGATTGGATGAAACCGCTATCGCTATCAGCACCGGCACCGGAGATATCTTCAGCCTTCGTGATATGGCCAGTCCGACCGGGGCAACCATCAGTACCGTAGCGACGTTGTCCACGAAAGCGCTTATGATCCCGGCAAAAAGCGAAAGCGCGGCGACCGCCCATTTCACGTTCGGCACTATGGTCATTATCTGCTCCGCCAGACGCGCGGGCATACGGCTGTCTATAAACAACGCAACCGTGCCCATGGTCGACGCGATCATAAGCAGCACGTTGTAGTCGACTGCACGCAAAGCGTCGACGAGGCTCAAATCAAAGGCCCCGAAGGTGCTGAGCAGCAGCATGACGGCCACGGAGCCAAGCGCTATCCACGGACGGTACTCCTGAAAAGACAGCATCAGGGCATAGGTGATGAGAAAAACTACGATTGCAGGTATCAAGGCTTCATTCTCCGTTCAAGCTGAAATGCTCGCCTGCTGCGGCCCCGATAAAAACCGTAATACCGTTTCAAAATTGAAACGCGGCAATTTAACGGGAACCGGCGCGCTTTGCAGGCCGCCGTCTCTTGACAAGACTTCAGCGCGCCTGCGGCGCTGTAAGAAGCAGACTTTGTCCGTTTCCGGCGAATTACGGTATAAGATAATAGCATGTTCCTCCGGAAATTTCCATATTTATTTATTACGGCGAACCGGATTTTCATATCCGTCCGTATGCGGCGCCGTAAACGCCGGCTGCATGTATCAAAGTTTTCTATTGAATTTAACATGGCAATGCGGTAAAATTTTGGTACAGAAAACACAGCCTTGGAGGACAGGATATATGAACATAGAGCTCAGCGATATAGAACGTGCGGGCGAACGCCTGAAACCGATACTCCATCATACGGAGCTTGACCTCTCGGCCACCTTTTCAAAGATGACCGGCGGCAGCATCTACCTCAAATGTGAGAACCGTCAGAAAACCGGTTCCTTCAAGATCCGCGGCGCCACGAACAAGATCGCCGCGCTGGTCGAGCGCGGCGGCGTCAGCTCCGTTGTCGCCTCCTCCGCCGGCAACCATGCTCAGGGCGTCGCCTATGCCGCGAGCAGCTTCGGCATCCCCGCCGCGATAGTCATGCCCGAGGCTGCTCCCATCGCCAAGATTCAGGCAACCGAGGGCTACGGCGCCAAGGTAGTCCTCTCCGGCAGCTGTTACGACGAGGCCTATGCCAAAGCCTGCGAGATCTGCGCGCAGGAGGGCGCGACTTTCCTGCATCCGTACAATGACCCCGAGGTCATTGCCGGTCAGGGCACGCTCGGTCTTGAGATCCTCGGCGATCTGCCCGGGACGGATATAGTCATCGTCCCCGCCGGAGGCGGCGGTCTGCTCGCCGGCGTCGCGGCCGCGATAAAGCAGGTCAATCCGCGCGTCAGGGTCTACGGCGTACAGGCCGAGGGCGCCAACGCCATCGCCCGCAGCTTCCGTGAGAAAAAGCTCGTCACTACCGACAGTGTCTCTACCATTGCCGACGGTATTGCCGTCAAATCCCCCGGCGATATCTCCGTCGATATCATCAACCGCTACGCCGACGGCGTGGTCACGGTCTCAGACTCCGAGATCTCCAGCGCCATACTGCTGCTTCTGGAGCGCTGCAAGATGGTGGTCGAGCCGGCCGGCGCGACTCCGGTCGCGGCCGTCCTCGGCGGTAAAATAGACGTAAAGGATAAAAAAGTCGTCTGCGTGCTCTCCGGCGGCAACATCGACGTGAGCTTCATCCAGAGTATAATCGAGCAGGGCCTCGTTGCGAGGAACCGCCGCCTCAAATTCATCGTCAAGCTGCTTGACCGCCCGGGCAGTCTGGTGCAGATGCTGACCATCCTCGCCAACGCCGGCGCAAACGTTCTCACCGTGCAGCACGACAAGCTCAGCCAGGGCCTCAACCCGAACGAGACCAATGTCCACATCGCCTGCGAGGTCGGTGGCAAGGCACACGGTCAGTCCGTCCTGGATGAACTCAGAAACCACGGCTATCAGGTTGAGGACGACAATATCTGAGTCGGTGCCCGCAGTCTGCTTTCGCTACCCGCTCCCGCCTGATTATGCGGCATTGACCGGATGCCGTTCTTTAATCCGGAACAATCAAAACCTCTGCGCCCCGTCCCCCGGCGCATCTCATACATAATCCGGCACTCCCCGGCGCTGTAAGACCGGCCTGTCTACGCTCAATAATTGATTGCTGTCGGCTGACAAAGGCGCACAGGGGTTTGACGGGCAGAAGCACGCTCATGCCTCTTCAGGGCCTTTGGCAATAACCAAAGCACTCCCAGCGGGCTTTTTGACAAGCCGAATATAAAAATCCCGGACACTGTCCGGGATTTTTATATTGTCTCAACGTGCCTCTCATCCTCTTCCGAGATCTATATATCCGACATGCCCCTCCTTGTCGGACGAGGTTTCAATAAAGCAGTCGAGAACCCTTATCTCCAGATTTTCGGCGATTTTCTCCAGAGTCTCAAGGTCATACTCAGTCGTTGCGAGATAGACATACACGCAGTTTTCCTCGTTGAACAGCAGGATATAGTACCTGTCCAGCATGCACTCTACCCCCTCCGGACTGGTCCTCCGGTAGTCTCCGTGTATCTCGGTGCGCTGCCAGCCCTTCCATTCGTCCTGCTTTACTATCTCCATGTCTCCGCTGAAGTAGAGCTTCATACCCTTGAGATTGGCTGCCGAGCTGATTTGTATGTTGTACGGCACCTCGCCGCCGGGATCTGCCCCGTCGTCGGCGTACATTGTATACCAGCCCTCGCCGCTCTCCTCCTCATACCGGTTGAACTGTACCGGTCTCTCAGGCTCGGCCGGCAGCCAGTCCGGTCTGAACACAGCCGCCGGGCAGCTGTCAAGCCCCACATCGAAGCTGAGCTCGAGATTTGCGTTGTTGACGGTTATAAACTGTTCGCCCCACCGTCCGGATATTTTCTCATCTTTCACATTGCGCAGATTCATGATATTCGCCGCGATAGCGTATGCCGTCGCACCGAGCAGCGTCGTTATTACCGCCGCGATCAGCAGCGTGCGTCCGAGCTTCCCTCTTTTACGGCTCTTTCCGTTGATTTCATACATCATTTCCGAAACGACCTCCATTTTCATATCGTCGCCGACCTGGCCGATCGCTTCCATCAGATCCATCGTTTTCATATGAGCTCCTCCCTGCTCAGAAATCCACGCAGCTTCTGCCGGCTCCTGTACAGGGAGCTTGTGACCCGGCTCTCCCTGCAGTCCATACGCCGCGCGATCTCCGGCACCGTCATCATCAGCCAGTAGCGATACATAAACATCTTCCTGTCCGCTTTCGGAAGTGTCCGCAGAAAGGTTTCCACAGCCGCCTTCAGCTCCTTCGTCTCGTATTCCTTCTCTACCGACTCCGGAGATATCAGGCATTGCTCCAGTTCGTCATATACCAGCATCGCGGCGCCGCCGCCCCGCTTTTGAGTCAGGCTCGCGCGTATCCTGTTGAGGCTGAAATTCCTCGTCACGCTGCACAGCCACGCCGGGAAATGCACCGGGCGCTGCGGCGGCAGGCTTTCCCATGCCGCCATATATGTATCGTTTACGCACTCGTCGCCGTCCTCCCGGCTGCCGAGTATGCCGTAGGCAACTCCCCGGCACAGTCTGCCGTATTTAAGATCGGTCTGCTCTATGGCGCTTTCATCGCGCTGCCAGTACAGCTCGATTATCTTTCTGTCGTCCATGCTTCCTCCTCACGCCGGGGCTTATACGCTCCGCGTCTTTTCCCGCGCGCCCCAGCTGCCGTGCCCCGGCTCTTTTGTAAGAGCTCTCATACATTAAGTAACCTTTTATAAAGGAACCGTTTCGCGCCTGTCAAAAAATTTTTCTTCCTGACAGCTGCCGTATAGAATTACACGCCTGCTGCGGTATGCAAAACTTCAGGAGATCAGCCTGCAATGAAAAATGTCATGCTGACAGGCATTAAAATGCTTGCCATCGTTATCGCAGTTGCACCGTGTCCGGCCCGGCGCTTTGCTTATACTGCCGTAAAATACGGGCGCACCGTTTCACTGTGCGCCCGTATCGCTGTCTGTTCACTTTATCCCCGGATACAGCGGGAAGGCACGGCAGAGCCCGATCGCCTGCTCTTTCACCTGCGGTACCGCCGCCTCGCCCTCGTCTATGAGCTTTGCGATCATGCAGCCGATCTCGCGCATTTCGGCTTCCTTCATGCCGCGGGTCGTGACCGCGGGAGAGCCGAAGCGCATACCGCTGGTCGTCTTGACCGACTGGGTGTCAAAGGGTATCGTGTTCTTGTTGGCCGTGATGTTGGCCATGTCGAGCAGCTCCTGCACCTCTTTGCCGGTCTTGCCGCGGCTCATGACGTCGGCGAGCATCATGTGGTTGTCAGTCCCGCCGGAAACTATACGCAGGCCGCGTGCTTTGAGCTCATCTGCAAGCGCGGCGGCGTTGAGCACGGTCTGATGCTGATATGCCTTGAACTCCGGCTGCAGCGCCTCGCCGAAGCAGACCGCCTTGGCCGCAATTATATGCATCAGCGGGCCGCCCTGGGTTCCGGGGAACACGCCGCTGTCTATCTTCTTTTTAAGCTCGTCCTTGCAGAGTATCAGCGCACCGCGCGGCCCGCGCAGGGTCTTGTGAGTCGTGGTCGTCACAACATGCGCATAGGGCACCGGGCTCGGATGCTCCCCCGCGGCGACGAGGCCCGCGATGTGCGCCATGTCGACCATCAGATAGGCCCCGACGGAATCGGCGATCTCACGCATACGCCTGAAATCTATGAAGCGCGGGTAGGCGCTGGCCCCGGCGATAATGAGCCTGGGTCTGCATTCCTCGGCGCGCCGCTGCACCTTGTCATAGTCTATCGTCTCGGTCTCCGGCTCCACGCCGTAGAAGCACGCGTTGAAGTACTTTCCGGAGATCGACGCCTTCGAGCCGTGGGTCAGATGGCCGCCGTGGCTGAGGTCCATACCGAGAATGGTGTCTCCCGGTTTGAGCAGCGCAAGATACACCGCCACGTTGGCCTGAGAGCCGGAATGCGGCTGGACGTTGGCGTGCTCCGCGCCGAAGAGACGGCACGCGCGCTCAATTGCTAGCGTCTCTATCTCGTCTACATACTCGCAGCCTCCGTAATAGCGTGCTCCGGGATATCCCTCGGCATATTTGTTGGTGAGGTGACTTCCCATGGCCTCCATCACCGCAGGTGAGACGAAGTTCTCCGACGCGATAAGCTCTATATGATCCCTCTGGCGTTCAAGCTCCCGCATCATCGCGGCATAGACCTCCTCGTCCTGCTTTTTAATGATTTCGTAGCTCATGGCTGTACCTCCGTTTTATGTTTCAGTTAAGGCAATACCGTGTGGCACGCTTTCGGCGGCTGCCGGGTTATGCTGTGTTTTTTAATTTTACATCAGTACGGTCTCCCTGACAAGCCATAAATATTCCAATAAACATCCGCCGTAATCGCCGGGTTTTTGCAAAAGCAGACACAGCTGCTGCATCATCCCTTGAATATGCATTGAACGCATGTTAAAATAAATAATACTGTTTATGTATATACGGAGGTTTTCCGCATGAAAAAAATCTGGAAAATACTTCTCGCCGTGCTCATCGTCATCGTGGCGGCCGTTGTGCTGCTGTTGGCATGGCTCACAATAACCGAATACCGCCCCGCGGCCGTCGAGCAGCTCAGCGTAAACGGCACGGCGGACTCCGGCGCTCTGCCCGGCGACAGGGAACTGAGCGTACTGAGCTGGAACATCGGCTACGCCGGTCTCGGCAAATACTCCGACTTCTTCATGGACGGCGGCACCGAGGTCAAAGCGGCAAGCAAAGCTCAGGTCACGGAGTATCTCGCCGGCATTGATGCCGCCATTGAGGATATGGCTCCCGATCTCATAATGCTTCAGGAGGTCGACGTCGACTCTTCGCGCAGCTATCACATCGACGAGAGCGCCGGGCTGGCGCGTGCGCAGAGCGTCCACGCGCTCAACTATTCCTGCAGCTTTGTGCCGTATCCCCTGCCGCCTATCGGCAGCGTGCACAGCGGCCTGTTCACGACCGCCGACTACAAGATAGAGCATGCCGAGCGCATTGCTCTTCCATGCCCATTCTCATGGCCGGTCAGTACCGCCAACCTCAAGCGCTGCCTGCTGGTCAGCTACCTGCCCATCGAGGGCAGTGACAAGCAGCTTGTGCTCGTCAATCTCCATCTGGAGGCCTATGACGATGGCGAGGGCAAGATAGCCCAGACAAATCAGCTGCGCGACTTCATATGCAGCGAGTACGAAAAGGGCAACTACGTCATCGCCGGCGGCGACTTCAATCAGGTGTTCCCCGGCAGCCTTGACGTATACCCGAATAAGCATACCGAGCTTTGGACCCCGGGCGTTCTGGATGAGAGTATGCTCCCCGACGGATGGACTCTGGCCTGCGATCCGGGCAGTCCGACCTGCCGCCTGCTCAACCAGCCCTATGACCGCAGCGACGACGCCAATACCCAGCACTATGTCATTGACGGCATGATCGTCTCTCCGAATGTCGAGCTTACGCAGGTCAAAACTATCGACCTCGGCTTTGAGAATTCCGACCATAACCCTGTCACGATAACTGTCAGGCTGAAATAATCACGTATATGCTTTAAATTCCGGCGGATTTCAACAGAAAACCCGCCGGAATTTTATTGTCGCGCTCGTTCAATTATGTAAACCTGGTTACGTAAACTATGCTTCATTTACCTCCCACGGCAGCTCGACATATACCGCCTCATGTCCCATCGCCGGTATCAGTTTGTTGATCACGTCCTCCGTCCTGAGACGCAGAGTCGAGGTGTTGATACAGGGATGGCAGGCAAAGTACTCCGCCTTGAGAAGATCGCGGTCGATCAGCAGGTGGACTTTTCTCTCCCTGTCGTTCATGAGCCCCAGCACGCTGACCGAGCCCGGGGTTATGTCCAGGTATTCCAGCATCTGCTCCCCGCTTGCAAAGGAGAGCCGCGCCGTGCCGATCTGCTTTGACAGCAGTCTGGTCCTGAAGGGCTTGTCTCCCGGCATCAGCAGCAGGTACACCTCTGTCATCTGCCTGTTCGTCAGCAGCAGGTTCTTGCATATCTCCGCGCCGAGCAGCTTTTCCACATCGTGACAGTCCTCTATCGTGCCGGCGTGCTCATGGTCTGCGCGGTAATATTCGATACCCAGCGAGTCGAGCAGCGCGTAGCAGCGCTCCTCTTTGTCAATACGCCTGTCTCCGGGACGGCCTTTATACAGTACAGGATCTGTTTTCATTGTCTCCCTCTCATATATCCCCGCTGCGACGGGGCCGCTTTTGTTTCTGTTTGCGTTGCCTGCCTCAGCCGAGTACTTCCGTCAGCATGTCCGCGATGAAGTCCATGTCCTGCAGACTGTAGCGCTGGTCGCAGGGCAGACCGAGCATGTGCTCCGTGACATAATGGCTCACCGGGCACACGCCGGCGGCCGCCTCCGGCTCCGGCCAGATCACCGGGCAGTATATATTCCTCTGCGCCATGGCGCGCTGAACCTCGCCGCGCTGTTCCAGCAGCAGCGGGAAATACAGGGTGCTGTTCTCCGGCTGCTCCGAAAGAAAGCGCAGCTTTCCCGCTGTTCTGAGCGGCTCCAGCCGTTCCTTCAGGCGCAGGACGTTGGCGCGGCGGCCGGCGTACAGACTTTCAAAGTCAATGCTCCGCAGCAGTGCTTCATACTCCGGCATGATGCCGGCAGGCTCACCGCTCTCGTCGAGGAGATCCTCGGCGCGGTGCAGCACGTCAAGAAAGTCCCTCTTCACTTCCGGCTCGGGGTTTTTCAGGTATCTGACCTTCATCCGCATCGCTTCCCGCCGCATATCTCCGAAGCGCGAATCAGGGGCTTCCCTGCAGCTTCCGAGGCCGGTACTGAGCATACCGCCTTCCGGCAGGGCCGCCCATTTGCGCAGACTTGCGAGCACGGCGTCAGGCTCGAAGCCTTCCGCTGCACGCGGTACGATGATGTCGTGCGTCCGGTCCTCGACTATGGTGACGTCTCTGCCGCCGCACCTTATTTCGTTCAGAAAAGCGTCCGTAAACGGACGCACGCCGAAGTAGCGTATATAGACCAGTATCGCAGCGCTGCCGAGCTTTGAGAGCACGTCCCGCTCATCGCCTCTCAGATCCGGCTTCAGCTTATAAAACCCGACGCTGCAGCCGTTGAGCGTGAACGGAAGTATCATCGACTCACAGCAGAGCGCCGGCAGCAGCACTCTTGTGCCCGGTCTGCCTGCTATGCGCGCCAGAGCCTTCAGCGCGTCGCGTCCGCTGCGGTAAAGCTCCCATTCGTCACGCACGAAGCGTCCAGACGCAGGTCCGTTTATATACGGGCTGTTTGCCAGCCAGTCAAATTCACTGCCGTATTCCATAGTTAAGCTCCCGTACTCAATGCGGTCTCAAGTCAGCCGATAACCTCACCCATGACTCGCAGGGCGTTGCCGTGGCATATTTTATCGGCCCTGTCACTGCCGAAGCGGGCCGCGATCTCCTCGGTCAGTCTGGTCATTCCCGCGAAATCCCCGAGCTCCAGCCCGCAGTCAATGCCGTCGAAATCCGAGCCGAGCGCGACGGCCTCTGTTCCCGCCTTGTCTGCAATGTGCTCCATGTGGCGCAGTATGTCGTCAATGCGGGTGTATGCCGCGTCCCTCACGAGAAAGCGGGATAAGAAGTTCACGCCGCATACTCCGCCGCAGTCGCCCAGAGTGCGCAGCTGCTCATCGGTCAGATTGCGGCTGTGATCGCAGAGCGCGCGTGCACAGGAATGCGACGCCACAAAAGGCCCTTTCAGGATGTCCGCCACGTCGCGGAAGCCGCCCTCCGACAGATGCGACACGTCGACGATCATGCCGAGCCGCTTCATCTGCTCCACAGTCTCCGCGCCGAAGGGCTTCAGCCCCATTGCGTGCGCCTCCGTGTCGAAGGAGTTCGGATAGCCTATGGAGTTTTCGTAGTTCCATGTCAGCGCGATCATGCGCACACCGCGGTCGTAAAGCCGCTGCACCCGCTCATGCCTGCCGTCGATACACACGCCGTCCTCCAGCGTGAGCATGGCGGAGATGATCCCCGCCCCGGCGTTTGCACGTATTTCAGCCATTGAGCGCACAGGGCGTATATACTCCCTGTTTGCCTCCATCTCGCGTTCAAATATGTCCGCGGCGGCGTTGAAATATTCCCAGGGTCCGCTCGTTATCCTGCAGCTTTCCGCTTCGCCGTGTGTCGGCGTATAAACGGCAAAGCACTGCAGCAGGGAACCGCCGCAGCGCAGCTTGTCGAGATTTATATGTCCGTCCAGCTCCCGCAGGCCCCTGCCTTTTGTATGCATCTCCAGCAGGGTGTCGCAGTGCATGTCGGTAATATTCATTTTGTTCAAGCTTCTTTACCTCACGTACCTGAAAAATGACAGTGAGAACCGCCTAATGCTTTTTATGCGCCTGCGATAGCAGTCATTCCCCGGTATCGGCATTCTCCGGGCCGAGCACGTCCGGCATTTCCTCGCCGGACTCGATCAGCGGCAGGTACCAGTCCTCGTAGTAATACGGAAGCCTGTCCTCCTCATCCGGCCACAGGCTGCCCCAGGGTCTCAGGTACATCTCATAGCTGAATCCGCCGCTGCCGACGGCCTTATATCTGCCGGATATCGTCAGCATCGTGCCGCAGTCGTCCTCGGTCAGAGTCATGTCCCAGCTCTTCGAGGTCAGCTCCCTGTCGAGGATAGTTCCGCCGAAGCAGCTCAGGCTTCTTCCGTTTATCCGCAGCTCCGCCTCGGCGAGGAAGTAGTCTTTCGGCATATCCTCGTCCCAGATGAGCATGGTACCGTCCTCTCCGATCTCGGCACAGCAGTCCCACCAATATCCGTACATATGGGCCCAGTCGCCGCTGGTATCATACATCCGCCACCAGCCATACCAGTCCCCGTACAGCGTTTCGCTTTTCCCTCCGCCGTCGCTTTCGGTCCGGCAAGGTTTACCGCTCTCTGTTTCCGTTACGTCGGCCAGAGCGTCCCCGCGTTCGCCCGGCACGACGGTTCTCGCCTTCGTTCTGCCGGCACAGCCTGTCATGCACAGCAGGAGCAGCGCAAGCAAAGCCGTCACCGCGGCCTTCACTCCCGCTCTCTTATCCGTACAGGTCATGCCAAACCCCTCCCATTATCAGCCAAGCTTTACGACGATATAATCATCTATTTTCCGGACGGAACCGTAATACGGGTACTCACTCATATCCCGGACACGCTCGTCGGCACTGAGGCGTTCAAGTTCATCCCCGCCGGCAAACGGAATATCAAAGCTTAGATAATAGCGGAAAAAGTTTTCGCGTGAATAAACATTTACAAGGTCGTGCGCCGGTCCCATCAGCAGTTCCGTGTCCAGCTCCTCCGGTATGAACATCAAATTGTCCTGATAGCCGATTATGGCCAGCTTGGTGTCTTTGTCGAAGCCCTCTGTGTTTTTTATCTGCGCGCAGAGGGAGGTGTAAAATGCGTCCGCGTTCCTGTATTGCAATTCGAGCTTCAGATAGCACATGTTCGCAAAATACACGTTTATCAGCGTCACCGCCGCAAGCAGCAGCGCCATAAGGTCGCCCGCTGACCTCCCGGTCAGAGTGCGCATCCGCTCTGTTATGATCGCTGCGAGCAGGTATACCGACACGAAGCTGTATACGACCAGCGTGTGTATCGACTCGGGCGACATTATCAGATACATGCACTCTATGCCGAGCGGCAGCAGCGCCGTCAGCACCAGCAGCAGCGCCGCGTGCATGGGCTTCCGGTTCCTGACCGACAGCGCCCCGAGGCACATCAGCATCAGCGCTCCCAGCGCGATGTGTATATAGCGGGAGGCCTCGGTACTGATAAGGTAGAAATTTCTGAACGAGAAGGTATACAGGAACGAATCATAGGCAATCCGTATCCGCCTAATCAGGCTCACACTGCCGTTGACATTTTCAGTGACATAGTCGTTAAACTGCGCCCCCGTCGCGGCGAACACCAACTGAGTTATGGCGTAATACACCGCCACAGAGACCGCCATCAGCAGCAGCGCCTTCAGTCCGAACAGCACTATCTGCAGCGGCGAGCTGTCCGGTTCCAGCGCATCCTCTATCATCAGCAGGATGTACAGGCAGGCCGCAACGGAAATATACGCCTGATATATACTCACCCCGAGCACGAGGAACAGTATACTCAGCGGAACACGCAGCTTTCCGCCTCGCTGATATTCATACACCGACAGCACCGACATCAGAAACGCCAGCGCATACGATGAACTTGTAAACATAAAGCAGAAGGTACCTGTCAGCGACGGGAAGGACAGCACCAGCGCCCCCAGCAGCGCCTGCAGCGGCTTTGAGCGGATATTCAGTATCCGCACCGCGAGGCAGACCGCCGCGGACAGGAGCAGCACGCTTAATATTCCGTATATCCACGGCATGGACCAGTCCGGAAACAGCAGCTTAACAAGCTCCAGCCCCCAGCGTCCCGAAGTAACGGTAGCCCCCTTGCCGAAAAGGGACTCTATTTCATCGTGGTTGAGTAATTTGTTTGTAAAGGCGAAGCCGTGCGCGGCAAAGCCCGCTGTCAGCGACGCCAGAAACGGCGTTTTATTCTCCCTGTACGCTCGGCACAGCCAGCGCCACGACCTGTCGGTGAGCGACGCGCTTCGCTTAGCCATAGTCATTATCCTCCCGGGTAGATGAGATTGCGGCGTCACCGGTTCTCTATTCTGTAGAAAAACCAGCCGAAACCAAAGGCCGCCATCGGTATCATCAGCATAAAGTACGGCTGCGCGTACAGGCTCTTGGCCTCGAAAAGCAGATGGTACAGCAGCCCTCCCAACACGATCAGCGGCAGCAGGCAGTTTCGCATATCGCGCTGCCGCCACAGCTCAAACAGGCTCAGCAGCATTCCGAAGAACACCAGCTGCTGAAACTGGTTCATCAGCACCTTGGTCACCGGCTCGCCGCTTTCGCACAGGAGCCTGTATATCCCGGTCTTTTCACTGTAGCTCGGCTGCACCTGATTTAGCCACAGGCTCCCGTAGCTCGGTTCGTTCCACTGCGTGCGCAGCTTTTCGGAGAAAAAGCTCAGCGCCTTTCCCGGCCGCTCCCTGAACTCTTCCATGCGCCTGGCAAGCACCTTCTTCGCGTACTCTGCGGTGGCCTCCGGGTCATTCCCATTGGCTGCGAACGCCTTTACCGTACAGTCCTCGCTGTACCATCCGGGACCGGCATGGCCCTCGTTGAAGCCCATCGCCATCCATGCGATCATCGGTATTCCCGAGCCGAAATCCTTACCGCTGCGCTGCTCATAAAGCCTCTGAGGCAGCTGCTTCACCGTAAGCACACATACCGCCGCGAGTATGAAGCACACAAGGGACCTGAAAGAGAACTTTTTGAGCAGCTCCATTACCCATACTATTGCCACAGCGACACAGAATATAAGCAGGTTCAGCTTCAATATGACCGCCGCCGTCAGAAACACCGCGCAGGCTAGTCCGTATCTGAGCCGCCCGCGGTTCAGAAATGCGAGGAACATCCACAGCGCCGCCGTTCCGCAGCCGAAAGCCGGCATATTTCCGTACAGGAAAGTGCAGCTGAATACCGGCGGCAGGCAGAAGAACAGCAGCAGCGCCGTCAGCTTCTGTATGCGTTTGCTGGAGAAAATAAACATCGACATGCGTATCAGCGCATGATAGCCCAGCAGCAGCCACAGCAGGTTCACTGCCTGCAGCGCGATACAGTAGTAGCCTTCCGGCAGTCCGTGCATCACGGTTTTGACAATACGGAAGAAGATCTCGGCATACATAACATAGCCGAACTGAAACGGAAAACGCACAAAATAGTTGTCCATTGCGGAGAACTCCCCCACCGCAGCGCGCTGAGCGGCATATACGACGAGGTAGGAATCGCTGTACCACGGCGCCCGGAGCTTCGTACTTGCTATAAAAGCCATGCCAAGCGCGAATGTCCATAACAGCAGCACCCGTTCAAGCTTCCTTATGCTGATCTCAAAGCTGTGCCTGTAAAACAGATACAGTCCGGCAAGAAAAATCGCAGTCAGTATTATATTCAGGAATACATTGTCAGAAAAAATATCCGCGCATTCGCCGGCGGCGTTATTCGTGCTTATATCCGTCGTCTCCAGGAAAGCAGCGCCGGTCAGATATGTTATAAACAAAAGCGAGAGGATAATGATAACAGCCGCCGCGAACTTTTCCAGTCCCAGCGCGCATCCGTTCAGTCGTCTGCCCTTCACCTGCTGCCTCCGTAATAGCTGTTTATAAATGGCCGGCGATACGGTCCGCGAATTCAAAGCACCGCATTTTGCTGTCGGATCCGGCGGACGCTCCGTCGCGCAACATGCAGAATCCGCGCTGTAAAATCAGCCTGTGTATGCTTTTCATCGGATTCCGGATAAAAGCCATTTTCTGCTTATATTTATAGCACATATTCCGCGGTAATTCAATCGGTTTCTCTGTTCCGCACCGCAGTGCGCCCTTGTCAGGCAGCGCAAAAAAGCACCGGCATCGCGCGCAGCAATGCCGGTACGGTTATTAACCTGCCCTGATACCTGAAAGCGGATGAAGCCTTTCATGAGCCTCTGTCCGGTATAAGCTCCAGCAGCGTCTGCCTGAAGCCGTATTTATCCCTGAGCCGTTCCGCTTCGCAGCGGCCAGCGCCGCGGCAGCGGCCGGTACGCTTTGCCCGGATCATCAGGTTTTTTGGCGAGTGCTCAAAGTCCACAAATTCTATCATGTCGACCTCGTAGCCCGCGTCCTCAAGTACCGCTGCGCGTATGGAATCGGTCAGCAGCGCGCAGGCGCGCTCCCTGATTATGCCGTATTCCAGCAGCAGGTCCAGGTCTCCGCCCTTGTGCGCAGATGCGTTCACCTCATGCTGGCAGCAGGGCACGGAGAATATGCGTTCCACTCTCCTGTTTACCGCATAGGCCAGCGCGTAGTCCGTGGCCACGTCGCAGGCGTGCAGCGTGACAACCATGTCTATGTGCCTGTCAGCCAGCGCATCCCTCGTTACATCCGCGACCTCGAAGCGCAGTCCCTCATAGCCGTATTCGGCTGCCAGAGCGTTGCAGCGCTCCACCACGTCGGCCTTCAGGTCATAGCCCGTAATGTTCGTGCGCATTCCCTTTTTCACCGAAAAGTAATAATACAGTATGAAGGTCAGATACGACTTGCCGCAGCCGAAGTCAAGTATGCTTATCTCCTTCTTACCGTCCCCGGCAAAGGCCTGGTCCACGAGTTCGACGAAGCGGTTTATCTGCCTGTACTTGCCGTATTTTGAGCGCACCACCCGGAAATCCCGCGTGAAAACGCCGAGATCCACAAGCGCGGGAATGTTCTCGCCCTCTCTGAGTATGTACTCCTTTTCGCGGTTATGCGCCGCGGCCGCGCCCGGGCGCGGCACAGCGGCCGTTGAGGCGGTCTTTTTATACTCTCCGTTTGCCTTCAGGCAGTACTGTCCGCCGCCCTCCGACGACACTATCAGCACCTGGCGGTAGCGCCCTTCAAGCTCGTTTTCCGCATATGCGCTCAGCGCCCCGGCGTCAAGATTCCGGTGATATGCCTTGTTGTCCCTGAACAGCTCGGCCTGATAGCACAGTCCCGACTTCAGCCGTATCGGACGCAGTGTGACCTTGCTCTCCCCCAGCTTATCCACCGGCTGAGAGAATACGGCCTTCACCAGCCCCGGCAGCGCTCTTTCAAGCTCCTGTGTAAGTCTGCCCATATCAGCCACCAAACATCCGCTTGAGGTTCAGCGCGGCAGCTTTCAGCTCGTTTTTGCTGTAGGAGTTGTTTTCGTCGGCAATCACCGCCGCAACGGCGTCTTTTGCCGACAGTGAGCCCGCGACCATTGCATCGACCAGCATGGCCTCGGCGCTTACCGTGTGCTCGACCTTGTTGAATATATAGTCCTCGTCTATCTCGACTATTACCGCGTATTCACCCTTGTCGTAATTGCCCTTTGCGAGCAGCTGCTCCCTGACCTCGTCCGGCGTACCGCGAAAGCTCATCTCATGCAGCTTTGTCAGATCGTTGCACAGGCACATGCGGCAGCGCGCACCGCTCCGGATAAAGAAGTCTACCAGCTCCATTATCCGCTTCGGCGACTCATAGAGCGCATAAGTGCGCGTATCGCCGCGGCGCATCTTTTCCAGCATCTTCTTCCTATCGGCGTTCTCCCGCGGGAAAAAGCCCAGAAACATAAAGCTTGACAGGTCAAAGCCCGACACTGACAGCGCCGTCACGGCCGCGCAGCAGCCGGGCACGCCTGTGACCTGTATGCCGGCCTCTATTGCCGCCTTTATAAGCTCGTTCCCCGGGTCGGATATGCACGGCGTGCCGGCGTCGCTGATGACCGCGACGCTCTTGCCGCCGAGCATTTCGTTTATGAAATACTTGGCCTTGCCGTACTCGTTGAATTTGTGGTTTGACACCAGTCTGTTGCGAATCCCGAGCTTGCCCAGCAGCACCATGGAACGGCGCGTATCCTCGGCGGCGATGATGTCCACCTCGGCGAGTATCTGCCTGCCCCGCGGCGACATATCGCGGGAATTGCCTATCGGTGTCGCCACTATATACAGCTTCCCGTTCCCCTTTATATTGCTCTCGTTTATTTCTTCCGGTTCTTCGATTATTTCGTTTTCTTTTATTTCATCCATAGCCGTACCGCGTCCTGTCTGATATTGTTCTTCAATCCGGACTGGATATTCTTTACTGAATACCGGGCCGTGCCTGCTTTTTACAGGATTCCGGCATGAGTCCGCCCCGGTAATTATAACCCAGCGGCCCAATAATGGCAATGCAAAAAAAGACAGACGGGGGAAGCCAGCGCTCCCCCCCGTCTGTCTTTAAAACGCGGGATTTCAGTTCTCTTTGTAGATATCGGTCAGCCAGTCGGACAGCTTATCCTCATCGACACCGATTCCCTCGACCATAAATGCAACCAGTTCATTGAAGTTGAGTCCCTTCAGGTGCTGGAAATTGCTCACTCCCTGAGGATTCTCTCCGAAGTTGCGACCTTCCATATATCCGCAGTTGTAGCACATCTCAATCGGATACTTGCGATGGTTATCGACCGTCATTTCACTTCCGCAGCGGGGACATTTCATAACTCATACCTCCTTAAGTATTTCCGCCGAGTTCTCTGTACATATTATACCCGACACGGGGAATATGCAAGAGATTTGCGCAAATTTCATCAACTTTTCATTTTCCCTGTCGAAGTTTCCCCACATGTCGTCCTAAAAAAATCACCGGAGAGTACCCCGGTGATCTGTAAAATTTCACGAATCAGTCATCCAGGCCGTCGTCGCAGATAAGCCCGTAGCCACCCTGTCTGCGCTTGTAGACCACGGATACCGCGTCGTCGGAATCCATGTTCTTGAAAACGAAGAACTCATGTCCCAGCAGGTTCATCTGCAGTATGGCTTCCTCTGCCGACATTGGCTTGATGGAGAAGCGCTTCTCGCGGACAATTTTGAATTCCTCGTCGGGTTCGTCCTGCGCGGCTGCATAAGCGGGAGCAATGTCCCGGTCAAGCACACCCTCTCTGAGCTTTTTTTCCAGACGGGTCTTGTTTCTGCGGATCTGGCGTTCGATGGCGGCAACGCCGGAGTCAACAGAAGCATACATGTCGTTTGTAAGTTCGCTTGCACGGTAGAACATACCGTTGTTGTGGATGGTGATCTCTGCCAGGAATCTGCCCCTCTCGATGCTGAAGGTCACGTAGGCCTCCGCCTCTGTCCTGAAGAGCCTGTCGAGCTTACCGATTTTACGCATCGCATAGGCCCTGAGCTCCTCGGAGGAATCCATCCTTTTCTCGGTGAAAGTGAACTTCATATGTGACAACTCCTTTCGTTTGTGCCAGTAGAGAAGCGGCACGCTCCGCCTCTTCTTGTCTATATTATAGCACAATCCCCGCCGGAAAAGAAGTATTTTTTGTGAATACTGCAACAATCGTCACATATCACTGACTTTCATTGCGTTTTTTGTACATGTCTACAAAATATTTCCAAATCTGTTACATGCGCGTACAGGCAGCTGTCCCGCGATGCGTTATCCCTGCGCCGCTGGCACAGCCCGACTTGTCCGGCAGTTCTGTCAGTGTACGGTATCAGAAAATAACATCGCAGTTCGGCAGGGCGTTCCTTATGCTTTCGACCTGCTCTTCTGTCAGCGGATTGTCGGTGAGCACCAGCGTGCGCAGGCTGAACATGGCCATAAACGGCAGCTCCGAGCTGATGTAATTGTTTGACAGGTCAAGCGTCTCGATGTTCTGCAGCGTAGACAGAGGGGTCGCGTCCTCCAGCCTGTTGCTGCTGAGATTGAGCGAGATTATGGTAAAACGGCTGTCCGAGTACTGAAAGGGGTATACGTTGCTTATGCAGTTGCCGCTGAGATCCACGGTCTGAAGGCAGCCCAGCTGCGACAAGCTGCTGAGGTCTATTATCCCGCGGTTCGGCATAGACAGCTCCGTCGCTATGGTCGTTATTGTGTTTCCGTCTATGTCCACTGAATATGCCAGCTCGGAATGACTGATCGTACAGTTGCCGAGCTTTGATCGCAGCTCATCCACCGCCTCTCCGGTTATGTCCGGATTATCCTCGACATTGAGTGTGCGCAGCAGGACCAGGGAGTTCAGGCAGCGCATTCCCTCGTCGTCCAGTCCTGTGCCGCTCAGACCGAGCGAGGTCAGATTTTTCAGCTTCTTCAGGCTGGAAAAACTCTTCAGCGGATTGCCGTCGAGATACAGCTCCGTGAGCCCGTCCATCATGCTCAGAGGTGCGGTGCTTGTGATGCTGTTGCCCGAGGCGTTCAGGAAGCGCAGGCTGCTTATGCCCATGAGCGGCCTGAGATCGCTCAGCTGGTTGTAGGACACGTCCAGCCACTGCAGCGTCGGTATGTTCATCAGCGGACTCAGGTCGCTGATACTGTTGTTGCTTAGGTTGAGCGAGATCAGGTTCTCGCAGTTAGCAAGCGCCGATATATCGCGCAGGCCCATTCCGCTCAGGTCAAGCTCCGTAACGTCCGACTTGAAGGTGGCGCCGCCGAAGCTTATGTCCTGTACCTCCTCCTGAGCTGCCTCGCTGTGTATGGCGCAGTTCGGCAGCGCCTTTGACAGCGCCTCCAACTGGCTCTCGGTAATGCTTATGCCCTTTATACTGAGGCTTGTCAGGTTCGTCAGGCTGTAGAGCGGCGTGAGATCGGTAACGGGGTTATTGTCCAGATACAGCGTGCGCAGGCCGGTCAGAGAGGTGAGCGGCGCAAGGCTGCTGATGTTGTTCCCGCTCAGATTCAGCGAAACAAGTCCGCCCAGGCTCGTCAGCTTTGAGATATCATACAGCGAGTTACCGGCCAGTGAGAGGCTGTCGAGCGCATACAGCTGCAGCACGTCGTCAAGCGCGGCGTCGGTAATCCCCATATTGTCAAGCACAAGGCTGGTCGTGGTCAGCGGGTACTGGCGTCCGGCTATCGTAACCTTTTCGGCCTCGCTCAGCGTCTGCCGGCGCTTCTCTATGGCGGCTATACGGGAGGAGACCGTCGGGTTCTGGACATTCATCGTTCTGAGTATCTCCAGCGCCTTGGTGTAGTTTTCCTGAGTCTCATAGCAGTCTGCCATAAGCATCAGGCACTCGTCAGTCTCATCCACGGCAGCCGCCTTGCGCAGCGCGGCCAGCGCGCTGTCAAAATCGTTTTGAGAATAGCTCTGCTGCGCCTGCTGCATATAGTTGTTATATACGCGCTTGTCAGACACGCCTCTCAGAACGACGGCCACCGATATAATGAACACCGCCGCAAGGACCGCGCATACAATATATATCGTGCGCTTGTCCCGCCTTTTCCTTACCGGCCGCGGCGGAGAGTCCGCGCCGGCGCGCCTGCGCTCCGCCCGGCCGCGGTCTGCTTTTCTGTCAGCTTTCATCGGGTTTCTCCTGAGGGACAGCTTCTGCGTTTTCATTGTCCGCGGTTCCGGCCGCGGCGTTTGTACCGGTGTCCTGCTCCGGAGCCTCCGCAGTCTGTTCTGCCGCCGGATTCTCCGGTTCGGCACTCTTCTCCGGGGCGTCACACTGCTCCGGCCCGGCGCTCTTCTCCGGGACGACACACTGCTCCGGCCCGGCGCTCTTCTCCGGGACGTCACACTGCTCCGGCACGACGCTATTCTCCGGGGCGTCACACTGCTCCGGCACGGCGCTCTTCTCCGGGACGACAACTATCGGGTCCGCTATCTTAGGCAATTCAGGCATTGTCTCGGCTTTTCTCTTTTTCAGGCCCATACCGGTGCAGAACAGCGCCGCCATGACACACAGGACCGATATCTCCTGCATCCCCGCCGAGAACGTCACCTGTACGGCTTCGTTGGAGATAGCCGGGAGGTCCTCCACAAAGATATGGTACAGGAAAGGCAGGCCGAAAAGCGGCGGAAGCAGCCACTTTGTACGTATGCTCCCGGTCACGGTGCCGGTGTAAAGCACAGCCACGATGAGGTACAGGAGGATACACAGCACCATATGTATCTTGCTGGCAAAGCCGAACGACTTGATTATGAAGAACACCACGCCCAGCAGCACCGGCAGCGCCGACAGGAAAAAGCCCTTCCCGCCGAGCAGCACAACGCAGAGCGCAAACAGCACATTACAGCTTATTGGCAGCACTATCTGCGTCCACGCGAAAGCCGGGTCTTTCCACATTCCCCAGCAGCCTATGATTCTGAATACCGCCGAGATGAGCATCAGGGTGACTGCGGCCTGCGCCCAGAAGCTCTTCCGGTCTATATAGTATTTTACTCTCACGTTTTCGTTTGCTTCAGGATTCATATGCAGTCTCTCCTTTTGAGAGTATCTGTTCGGGCCTGCGGATACAGTCCGCCCCCCGAAGTTAAAGATTAGTATATCACATATCACATCTGTGCGCAAGCCGTACAGTCAACCCGCCTTTTGCGGCGCTGTAGGATTACAATACATGTTGGACAGTTGAATAAAAAGGATGAAGGATAGAGCCTCATGAGGTAAAGTTGAGTTACCACACACCAACTTGCCGAAAGGAGGCCATATCCTTCATGAGCAGTATAACACAAGACATGCGGTACCGGCAATCCCTAATGAAGTACGCAGAAAAGTACGGTGTCAGCCGGGCCAGCCGCAAATACAACAAAAGCCGGTCGTACATCTACTTCTGGCAGAGCCGATGGGACGGAAGTGTGGAATCCCTCACCTGCCGATCCCGGCGGCCTCACAACCATCCCAACCAACATACGGAAGCGGAGCTGACGCTGATCCGGGACATGCGCCGTCGGAATCCGATGCTGGGCTTGGTGGAACTGTGGCACCGGTTGAGGCAGCGGGGCTATACCCGCCGCCCGGAAAGTCTGTACCGGGTTATGCGAAAGCTGGGGATGTTTCCTACAGAGAAAGCAAAGAATGCTTACAAGCCCAAGTCTTACGAGCAAATGACCTATCCCGGACAGCGAGTCCAGGTGGACGTGAAAGTGGTTCCTCGACGCTGTATCACGGACCCGGAGCTTCGCCTGTTTCAGTACACTGCCATTGACGAGTTTACTCGCCTGCGTTTTCTGGCTGCTTATCCGGAGCAGTCCACGTATTCCTCCGCTGATTTCCTGAAAAAGCTGGTAAAGTGGTATGCCAGACGGGGTATCCGGGTGGAGTGCGTCCAGACGGACAACGGTTTTGAGTTCACCAACCGCTTCTCCAACAGCAAACGAGATCTTTCCACTCTGTTTGAAATGACGGCACAGGAACTGGGCATCCGCCATAAGCTTATCCGGCCCTATACCCCCAGGCACAACGGCAAGGTGGAGCGCAGCCACCGGGAGGACCAAAAGAGGTTTTATTCCTGCCGCAGCTTTTATTCCCTTGCGGACTTTGAAAAGCAGCTTGCTGTCCATAACCGCCGTTCAAACAACTTTCCCATGAGACCACTCGGCTGGTTATCTCCTGACGAGTTCACTGTCCAATATGTTTGACAAACCTACATACAGTCAACCCGCCTTTTGCGGCGCATACCGCTTTTGTATGTACAAACCGGCAAAATGCTGTTATAATGATCTCACATTGCGCTGACCGCCTGTACGCGGTACGCGCACGGAGGTGTTTATATGCAGCAACCCACGCTCATCGTCCTTGCCGCCGGCATGGGCAGCCGCTTCGGCGGGCTCAAGCAGATCATGGCTGTGGATGATTCCGGTCATGCGATTATTGATTTTTCGCTTTATGACGCATACAGGGCCGGCTTCCGCAAGGTCGCCTTTATTATCAAGCATGAGATCGAGGAAGACTTCAAGGCCGCCGTCGGCCGCCGCATGGAGAAGTATTTCGACGTGAAGTATGTCTACCAGCAGCTCGACGTGCTCCCCGACGGCTGCCGGGTCCCCGAAGGCCGCGTCAAGCCCTGGGGCACCGGCCACGCGGTGCTGTGCTGCCGCGGCGTCGTCGACGGGCCCTTTGCCGTCATCAATGCCGACGACTTCTACGGTCCCTCGGCCTACCGTGCTCTTTATGATTTTCTGGCTCAGGACAGGCCGGATAACGAGCACGCCATGGTCGCCTACCTGCTGCGAAATACCGTCACCGAAAACGGCTACGTAGCCCGCGGCGTGTGTCAGGTTGAAGACGGATTCCTGACCGATGTTGTTGAGCGCACACATATAGAAAAGCGCGGAACAGACGCCGCCTATACCGAGGACGGTACGAATTACATTTCCCTGCCCGGCGACACACTGGTATCAATGAACTGCTGGGCATTCGGCAGGTCCATGCTGGACGAGCTGTACAGGCGCTTTCCCGCATGGCTGGAGAAGAACCTGGCGGATAATCCACTGAAATGCGAATACTTCCTGCCCTCCGTTGCAAACGCCGTCATAAAGAACGGCGAGGGCAGTGTCTGTGTCCTCAATTGCCGCGAGAAGTGGTACGGTATGACATATAAAGAGGATATGCAGAGCGTCACTTCCTCGATCAGGAAGCTGCGCTGCGACGGGATCTATCCGGAAAAACTACTTGACTGAAAGGAGAGGCTATGGACGTTCTTGTTACCGGCGGCGCCGGGTATATCGGCAGTCACACCTGCGTCGAGCTTCTGAACAGCGGCTACGGCGTTGTCGTCATTGATAACCTCGTCAATTCAAACCCCAGGGCGCTCGAGCGCGTACAGCAGATCACCGGCAAGCCTCTTAGCTTTTACGAGGCCGACGTCCGTGACCGTGCGGCGCTCGATAACATCTTCGAAAAGCACGACATCGGCTGTGCCATCCACTTTGCCGGTCTAAAGGCCGTCGGTGAATCCGTTTCGATGCCTCTGGAGTATTATGACAACAATCTCAACTCCACCATCACGCTCTGCCGCGCGATGAAGGACCACGGCGTGAAGGACATTGTCTTTTCCTCATCAGCCACGGTCTACTCCGGCGGCGAAGAGATGCCCCTGCGTGAGACATCGCGTACCGGCATGTGCACCAACCCCTACGGCTGGACCAAATACATGTCCGAGCAGATCCTGCGCGACACCGCCAAAGCCGTGCCCGACTGGTCTGTCGCCCTGCTGCGCTACTTCAACCCCATCGGCGCGCACAGCAGCGGCCTTATCGGCGAGGACCCCCGCGGCGTTCCCAACAACCTTATGCCCTATATCTCGCAGGTCGCCATCGGCCGCCGCGATCATCTGAGCGTTTACGGCAACGACTATGACACACACGACGGCACCGGCGTGCGCGACTATATCCATGTAGTCGATCTGGCCCGCGGCCATGTCTGCGCGATAGAATACATGCGCAGGCACCGCGGAGAGAGCGTGTTCAATCTCGGCACCGGCGTCGGCTACAGCGTGCTTGACATGGTCCACGCCTTTGAGCGCGTCACCGGCGTAAGCATTCCCTACGAGATCACGGCCCGCCGCCCCGGCGATCTTGCGACCGTTTATTCCTGTCCCGACAAGAGCGCGGAGCTCCTCGGCTGGAAGGCGCAGTACAGCCTCGACGATATGTGCCGGGACACCTGGGCCTGGCAGACCAAAAATCCTATGGGCTATGACACTTGAAAGCGGTCAGCCCCCCTAACCGCTTATGTGACGCTCCGCGCCCCGAAGCCGCGCGGAGCGCGCCCTTATGTCCCGCGCAGAACCTGAAGCGCCTGAGGCGGTGCAAAAAGCTCCTTATGAAGCTCTTCAGCCTGCCGCGCCGCTCGGCAGCGCTTCTCTGGCAGTCTGGGCTCCGGCCTGAAAGCCCGTGCGCGGCTTGTCTGATTCGATACCGCAAAGACGGGTACCGTAAAACGGTACCCGTCTTTGTAGCTTTTAATTTGCATTCAGCGTCCGGCGCTTATACGGCAAGGTTTATGAGCATTCCGGCCAGCGCCCCGAGTATGAACAGCAGCGCCGTGACAGTCAGGTTCTCCTTTACGTTTCTGTTGCTGCGAAACAGTACCAGCAGGCCTATCCCGGCGTTTGACAGCAGGCCCGCGAATAGGCCGCCAAGGCCGATTATACCGCTCATGTAGGCCTCCGTTATCACGACCGACACCGAGCAGTTCGGTATCAGTCCGAACAGTGCCAGTATCAGCTCGCTCACTACCGGCATTTTGAAAATACCCGTGCCGAGACGTTCCGTTCCGACTGAGTGCAGCGCGATGTTAAGCACAAAATTCACTGCGATGAGCATTACCGCGATCTTCAGCGTATGCTTGAGCGCGGACAGCCATACGCTCCCCTCTTCATCCTCGCATTCACAGTGCTCGCGTTCACAGAAGCTGTGTATATTCTTCCCGCGCGCAAAGAGCCTGTCCCCGAACAGGTCGACCAGATAGCCGAGTGCGATGCCGATCAGGGCCTTTGCTCCCACTATTGCGGCTATCTCCCCGATGCCCGGTCCTCCCCTTCCGTCCGTGAGTGACGACAGCATCACGGGAAGCATCTCGTCGGAGGTCGCGAAAAACACTGCAAGCATCGTCCCGGCGCTTATCGAACCGGTGGAGAACAGCGTCGCCGCCGCGCCCGATATGCCGCACTGCGGCACCGCGCCCATCAGGCCGCCGAGCAGCGGTCCGGCCTTGCGCGAATAGCTGTTGAGTATACTCTCGTCAAGCTTTTTGCTGTTCTCCAGCATCTCCATCAGCAGATACGCCAGAAACAGTATCGGAATGCTCAGCGCGCCGTCCTTCAGCGCGTCAAGCGCGCAGTCAAGCAGAAAATCAGTCAATTCAGTATTCTCCCGTATCAGCAGCGGCCGTGTTGCGGATGTATGCTCCCGACGGCCGGGGTAAAAAATAACAGTCTCCCGTATACTACCTGTTTCGGCCCCGGTTTGTCAAGGTCTATCTCCTGTATCTTCCCAGTCCCGCTCCCCGCTCCGGGCCGCGCCGCTCAGTTTTACGCCCGCCGCAGCCCGGTACGGCGCGTGAGCGTACGTGCCGCTATGCCGCAGGATGCGCCCCAAAAGTCCGAACCTGTGCGCGGTTCCCGTACAGATACCCGGTCCTCTGCGGCAAATATGCTCCATATCCGGGCAGTTTCAAAGAAATTGCCCGGATTTTTTATTGTCTCTATTGAACTGAAGCAATTATTTTGTTATTATTAATTATTAAAAAATATAGTAAAGCTGAAATAAAGATGAAAACTAAGGACTGGACAATTCCATATACCCGTCCGGCCGTTCCAGACAGTCTTGTATCCGCAGGCTTCTCTCCGCTGCTTTCGCTGGTGCTGTCGCTGCGCGGCATAAAAACCTCGGAGGAGGCGGAGGCTCTCCTGCTCGGCGGCATGGAGCTTCTCGGCGATCCCATGCTGATGCTGGATATGGATAAGGCGAAGGCGCGAATCCTGCGTGCGATCGACGGCGGGGAGACCGTATCCGTCTACGGCGACTATGACGTGGACGGAATTACCTCCACCTGTCTGCTGACCGACTATCTGCGCTCGAAGGGGCTGAACTGTCTGCCGTACATCCCCGATCGGAACGAGGAGGGCTACGGGCTCAACTGCGGCGCCATCGACTTTCTGAAGTCCCGCGGCGTAAGTCTCATCGTGACTGTCGACTGCGGCATCACCGCCGTGGACGAGGCCGCCTATGCCCGCTCTCTCGGCATCGACATGGTCATTACCGACCACCACGAATGTCGGCCGGATGCGCTGCCGGATGTGGAGGCCCTTATCGACTGCAAGCGTGAGGGTGACACCTACCCGAACAAGGATCTTGCGGGTGTCGGCGTCGCGCTCAAGCTGGTCTGCGCCTGTGAGGGCGACACTACGGCAATGCTCGAAAAGTATGCGGATCTCGCGGCCGTAGGAACCGTGGCCGACGTCATGCCGCTCACCGGTGAAAACCGCTTTCTCGTTCGTTTCGGTCTTGAACGCATGTCCGTGGCTCCGCGCCCCGGCATCGACGCCATACTGAAGGAATCCGGCATAGACAACAAAAAGCTCAGTTCATCCACGATAGGCTTTGCCATCGCCCCGCGGCTCAATGCCGCCGGCCGGCTCGGTCAGGCAAGCATCGCGGCCCGCCTTCTGATGAGCCGTGACATTGAAACCGCCGCTGCCCTCGCGCACGAGCTGTGCGAGCTCAACCGCCGCCGACAGAGTATCGAGACCGACATCTGGCAGGAGGCGAACGCCATTATAAAGGAAAACGTCCCTCAGGGGCCCATCGTCCTTGCCAGCGAAAAATGGCATCAGGGCGTCATCGGCATCGCGGCCTCCCGTCTCGCCGAGCAGTACTCCCTGCCGGCTGTCATCATCTGCCTGAACGGCGATAACGGCAAAGGCTCCTGCCGCAGCTACGGCGGCTTCAACCTTTTCGAAGCGCTCTCCGCCTGTTCCGAATATCTGACCGGCTTCGGCGGCCACGCGCTCGCCGCCGGTCTGAACATACGCCGCGATATGCTCGGCAAGTTCCGTCAGGCGCTCTCTGAATACTACCGCAAAAACTGCCCCGTGCCTCAGCCGGAGGTCCGCTGTGACCTGCTTATAACGGACCCGTCGCTGCTCAGCATTGAAAACGTCCGTTCTCTCGACATGCTCGAGCCCTACGGCAACGCCAATCCAAGGCCTCTCATGTGCGTGTGCGGCGTACATCTCGACTCCGCCTCGGAGGTCGGCGGCGGCAAGCACCTGCGCATGCGCATCCGCCTCGGCGGTTCGCGCTTCGAGTGCATCTTCTTTTCCCATACCGCCGCCCAGCTGGGCATACGCGACGGCGACACCATAGACATGGCCTTCACGCCGCAGATAAATGAATTTCACAATAATGTCTCCGTGCAGCTCGTCGCCGCTGCAGTCAGGAAGCACGACCCGACGCAGCTGTGCCGGGCGATCCTTGCCGGTGACGATGACGTCAACTGGGCAGCTTCGGTGTACTGTCCCGACCGCTCGGACTTTGTGCGCGTGTGGCGCGCCATGGACAATGACTTTGCCGTCGGACAGGACACCGGCGCGGTCATCCGTCAGTGCCTGCCGGGCATGGCGCCGGAGAAATACTGTCTGTGTCTCATGGTACTTAGGGAGACCGGCCTGCTCAGAAGCGGCGACGGCGGCATATACTCCGCCCGCTGCGCCAGCATCAGCGGAAAGGCCGATCTGGAGTCAACACGGCTCATACGCTCGCTGCGCAGCTTCAGATAAGAAATATGGAGAAAAAGATGGAACAACAGGACATAAAAAAAGATACTCCTCTCGGCACTCCGCCGCCTATATCCGGGGACGCCGCGCCGCTCGATCCGGACAGAATGTTCGCCGAGCTCGAGCGGAAAATAAGCGACAGCGGCCATCAGATGGACCTCGGCCGCATAAGGGCCGCCTACGATATGGCCCGCGTGGCTCACTCCGGGCAGAAGCGCCGTGACGGTTCGCCCTATGTGACTCACTGTGTCGCCGCAGCGGACATCACCGCCGACATGGGCCTTGACGAGGATTCCATCATTGCCGCTCTGCTGCACGACGTCATAGAGGACACCAATCTCACGCATGATGACATTTCCCGCCAGTTCGGCACGCCGGTGGCGGATATAGTCGAGGGTGTCACCAAGCTCAGCCGTATGCAGTACACGAGCAAAGAGGATGAGCAGATGGAAAATCTGCGCAAGATGCTCATGGCCATGGCAAAGGACATCCGTGTTATCCTCATCAAGATCGCCGACCGTCTGCACAATATGCGCACCATGGCCTATCAGACCGCGGAGAAGCAGCGTTCCAAGTCTCTCGAAACCATGGAGATATACGCGCCCATCGCCCACCGTCTCGGTATGCAGCGGGCCAAGTGGGAGCTTGAGGACCTCTCGCTTCAGTATCTCGACCCGGATGGCTATAAGGAGATCACCGACGCTCTCGAAGCGAAGATGGACGAGCTGAAAGTCTTTATGACCAACGTCAAGGACAGGATACAGGCCCGTCTCGACGCCGAAGGAGTCGACGCCACTATCTTCTCGCGCATAAAGCACGTCTACAGCATATACCGCAAGATGTACGCCCAGAAGCTCGACATCAGCGGCATCTTCGACCTCTGTGCTTTCCGCGTCATCGTCGATACCATACCCGACTGTTATAACGTTCTCGGCATAATCCACGACATGTTCAAGCCCGTCCCCGGGCGGTTCAAAGACTATATATCCACCCCCAAGCCCAACATGTACCAGAGCGTGCACACCACTGTCATCGGCTCGGAGGGCATACCCTTCGAGGTGCAGATACGCACCTGGGACATGCATCATACCGCCGAGTACGGCATCGCGGCGCACTGGAAATACAAGATGGGCGACGGCGCGAACATGGCCGTGCGTTCCGGCGACGAGGATAAATTTGCCTGGATACGCAAGCTCCTTGAAAACCAGCAGGAGTCCGATGCTCAGGACTTCTTCCACAACATGAAGATCGACCTCTTTGCCGATGAGGTGTTCGTGTTCTCTCCCAAGGGCGACGTTATCAATCTCCCTGCCGGGGCGACGCCTATCGACTTTGCCTACAGCATACACTCCGACGTAGGCAATAACATGGTCGGCGCAAAGGTCAACGGCCGTATCGTTACCTATGACTATGTTCTGCAGAACGGCGACATCGTCGAGATACGCACCTCAAAGTCGGCTCCCGGTCCCAGCCGTGACTGGCTCAACATCGCCAAGAGCGGTTCGGCCCGCACCAAGATAAAGCAGTGGTACAAAAAGGAGCGCCGTGAGGAGAACGTCATCCGCGGCCGCGAGATGCTCGCCGAGGAACTGCGCCATAACGGTCTCACGCTTGACGACGTGCTCGAGGAAAGCATCGTCGCGCCGATACTCAAACGCCTATCCTTCGGCTGTGTTGACGATCTCTACGCCGCCATAGGCTACGGCGGCATCACTGCCACCCGCGCCGCCAACCGCCTGCGCGACGAGGCACGCAACCTCAAACCCGACAAGCGAAACGTGATCGACAAGATCTCCGAGGCTGCCGAGCGCCGCGAGAATCAGGCCAAAAAGTCCGGCAAGGCCATACACGGCATTCTCGTCGCCGGGCTTAGCAACTGTCTGGTCAAGTTCTCCCGCTGCTGTACTCCCGTCCCCGGCGACGATATAATCGGCTTCATCACCCGCGGTCAGGGTGTGTCGATACACCGGCGCGACTGCACCAACTGTCAGAAGCTTCTCAGCCAGCCCGGCAACGAGGGCCGCTGGGTCGACGTCTCCTGGGCCGATGCGATCACCGACTCCTATGTCACTACCGTCGTCATCGCCGGCAAGGACCGTTCCGGCCTCGTCATGGACATCGCCACCGTGCTCAATTCCATCAACGCCAAGGTCCGCTCCCTCTCCGCCAGGGATACCGGCGCCGGCGTGGCGCTCACGACCGTCACTCTGGAGGTCAAGAACTCCACCGAACTCAAATATGTCATGAGCAGGCTCTCCTCCATCCCCGGGGTCAGCTCTGTCTCCCGAAACGGAAAGTAGGTTATATATGAGAGCTGTAGTCACCCGCGTAAGATCCGCCTCCGTCGAGATCGACGGGCAGATAAGCGGCAGTATAGGCGCCGGTCTTCTGGTGCTCCTCGGTGTGCATCAGGATGACACCGAGGCCGAAGCCGCGAAGATCGCCGACCGGATATGCGGTCTGCGTATCTTTGAGGACGAAAACGGCAAAATGAATGTGAACCCCAAGGACGCCGGGGCCGAGCTCCTGATAATCAGTCAGTTCACTCTGTTTGCCGACTGTAAATCGCGCAGACCCGGTTTCTCAAAGGCCGCCCGTCCCGATACCGCCATACCCCTGTACGAATCCGTTATCAGCCATTGCCGCGCCAACGGCTTCAGGGTCGATACCGGAGTATTCGCCGCAGATATGCAGGTCGCTTCCGTCAATGACGGCCCTGTAACAATAATTCTTGATACTAAGGAGCTATGAACAATGTTAGTAAAAACTTTGCCCGTAGGCCAGCTGGAGACCAATTGCTATGTGGTCGTCAATGAAAACACCCTTGAATGTGTCGTGATCGATCCCGGCGACGAGGCCAATACTATCCTCGATTACATCGAATCCAACAAGCTCAAGTGCGTTGCCATCATGCTCACACACGGCCATTACGACCATGTCGGCGCCGTCGACGCCGTCCGTAAGGAGACCGGTGCGACCGTCTACATGAACGAGCTCGACGACGCACGCCGCGGCCGCCAGAACTTCATGCGCTATACCCTGCCCGAGGACGGCAGATACTATTCCGACGGCGACGTCGTCGAGCTTGCCGGCCTCAGGTTCGATGTTATCGCCACTCCCGGCCACACTCCCGGCGGCGTTACCCTCCGCTGCGAGGACTGTCTCTTCACCGGTGACACGCTGTTTCGCGGCAGCTGCGGCCGCGTCGATCTTCCGGGCGGCGACATGAAGCAGGAGCTTGCCTCCCTCAAGCGTATATGCAGCCTTCCCGGTGACTATGAGGTCTACCCCGGCCATATGGACAGCAGCACCCTTGAGCGCGAGCGCATGTTCAACTACTACTGCCGCGCCGCCATGCAAAACTGATACTGTATTCCGCCGGCAAACGAACGGCCCGGATTTTCCGTGCCGTTCGTTTCTATATGCCGCCCGTACAGACATGTCACAAAAGCATTACTGCGCCGCCGTCGCGCCAGCCTCTGTCTGAGAACCGACGCTGCGCGCCCGGCATTTTGCCCGGATCCGGTCAAAGCACTCAATCAGTTTCAGTATTACGGAGAAACACATGACTGACAACATATATAAAAACATATACCGCATTTATGTTCCCCTGCCCGGCAATCCTCTCAAATACCTCAACAGCTATGTCATCAGGTCCGTGGACGGCGGAAAAAACCTGCTGATAGACACCGGCTTCAACCGCCCCGAGTGCCTCAGTGCCCTGCTTGACGGGCTGAAGGAGCTCGGTCTCAGACCTGAAGATACGGATGTTTTCATCTCGCACGTTCACTCCGACCACGCCGGGAACGCCGCCGCGCTGCAGGAGCTCGGCTCACACATCATCATGACCCGTACCGACTATGTCGAGCTGCAGAATATAGACTGGCCCGCCCGCGGCCGCTGGTATATGTCCGAGGGTATGCCCGTGGACGTGTGGAACGGGGTGTTCATCAACAACCCCGCCATCCGCTACGCACCTGCGCATTTTGACGCGGAGTGTGTTGATGACGGAGATATGCTCTGCTACGGCGGTTTTTCGCTGCGCTGCATTAAGACTCCCGGCCACACTCTCGGCCACATGTGCCTTTACTGCGCAGACGAAAAGCTGTTGTTTTCAGGCGACCATGTGTTGTTTGACATTACGCCGAACATTTGCACCATGGGCCCCGACACCAACATGCTGGGCGACTATCTGAAAAGTCTGGAGAAGCTGCGCTCTCTTGATATAAGCCTCACTCTTCCCTCTCACCGCTCCACTCCGAGCCGCAGTATTTATGAACGCATTGACGCCCTCATGCGCCACCATAAGGCGCGCCTCAGCGAAACCGAGAGGATCGTGCTGAGCGGGCACGGACTGGACGCGTACTCCGTCGCCGGCAGGATGACCTGGAAAATACGCTCCGATAACTGGGAGACCTTCCCGATATCCCAGAAATGGTTCGCCATGGGCGAAGCCATAGCTCATCTGCAGTACCTCTGTGCGGAGGGACGCATTGTCAGGGAAGCCCTCCCTGACGGCAGGACCGTCTATCGCGGTGCCTGACAGGCTCCCGCGGGCTTTGCCGCGCTTGGCAATGGCACTATGTTCCCCATAAGGCCGCGCCCCGGCAGGATGCCTGCCGGGGCGTTCGCGCATGGCTTTTGTCCTGCGCTGTTTCGCCTGCTGCTTCGTTTTTCCGATTATGCACATTTTGCCGGAAAAACCGCCGTTATTCGCCCCGATACTGTTGAGATATGTTGATTCTGTCAATTGAAATCGTGCCCCGATTGACGCATAATTGCTTTTAACCGATACAGCATCAAATACATACAGGGGGAATTATATGAAGCGCACGACCAAAGTCGCTCTGATAACCAGCGGCGGCGACTGTCAGGGTCTGAACGCCGCTATACGCGGCGTCGGCAAATCTTTGATTCAGCGGCTCGGCAACGTCGAGATATACGGAATGTACGACGGATACCGCGGCCTTATAGAGGGCGACTACAAGTTTATGCAGCCTAAGGATTTCTCGGGCATTCTGACCGAGGGCGGCACCATTCTCGGTACTTCACGCCAGAATTACATTCCCGGCAGGGACATTGTGGATGCCGAGGGCAACAGCGTGATTCCCTCCATGCTCCAGACGTATAACCGTCTCAATCTCGACTGCCTGGTCATCATGGGCGGCAACGGCACCCAGAAGAGCGCCAAGCTCATTTCCGACGCCGGCATGAACGTCGTCACCCTGCCCAAGACCATCGACAATGATATCTGGGGTACGGATACCACCTTCGGCTTCCAAAGCGCCGTCGACATTGCCACCAACGTCATCGACTATATTCATTCCACCGCCAGCTCGCACAGCCGCATATTCGTCGTTGAGCTTATGGGCCGCGACGCCGGCTGGCTCACGCTCAATGCCGGTATCGGCAGCGGCGCCGACGTAATACTCATCCCCGAGATCCCCTACGACCTTGAAAAGGTCGCGGAGCTTATTGAGGAACGCAAGAAGCACGGGCGGAGCTTTTCCATCGTCGCCTGCGCCGAAGGCGCCGTCTCCGTCGACGATGTAAAGCTTGACGAGGAGGCCAGCCGCCGCAAGCGTGAGAACAGCAGGCACTCCACCGTCTCCTATGAGATCGCCGACAAACTTGAAAAGCTCACCGGTCAGGAGACCCGCGTCACCGTGCCCGGCCACTATCAGAGGGGCGGCCCACCCTGTCCCTATGACAGAGTCCTGGCCACTCAGTTCGGTGTCGCCGCGGCAGACCTGATTATAAACAGGCAGTACGGCCGCATGGTCGCCATTCAGGGCGGTGAGATCGTCTCCATACCTCTGGAGGACGCCGCGAGCAAGACGAAGTTCCTTCCGGTGGATCACCCGATGATACAGGTCGCCCGCAGGATGGGCATCAGTCTCGGCGACTGACGCAAAACCGCCTGAAAGCTTCATCCGCTTCCGGAGCCCTGCGCACCCGGTAAAAACACTATATAAAACCGAAAAGAATGGGACTGCTTTGAGCAGCTCCCATTCTTTTTCTGTCTAATACAGGCTGTGCCGTATATTCACCTATCCGCACTCTCCTCCGGTTCCTCCCAGCCGCGCTCCAGCAGCCAGTAGCTGTGCTCGCCCCGGTCGTATTCTCCGTCCTTTGCAAGACCGTGCTCCAGCTTTTTCCGCGTCTCATACGCACGCAGCTCCGCTATAGTGAAGCCCAGACCCATCTCCTCCGCGACCGGCAGCAGCACCGCCTCGGCCAGTGCCTCGCGTATCTCCAGACTGCCGGGATACATTTCCGTCTCCCTCTCAATACGCTCGCGCAGCGCCTCATCCGAATCGTATATCTCAAAAAACTTTCCTACGTTCTCCTTCATGTCTGTTTTCCCCGTTTACTCAGAAATAGAATCTGCGTCCGCTTATATAACGGTCGCCTGCGGACATCTTCCGCACCAACAGCATCGACACCGCGAACAGCACCGATATGAAGCCGACAAATATCCAGCTCAGCCCGCGGCTGTCATAGGTCGCTATAAAATCGTAGCAGCCGTGTATGAGTGCAGGAATGACCAGCGCGAGCACACGGCAGAGCCTGGAACGGCCTTCCACGCCGCTCTCCTGCCAGCGCTTTGCCATACCGTACCATACGCCCATAAACACGCCGAAGCAGGCATGCCCCGGCACGGCGGTCACGGCCCTGAGCAGCGCCGTGCTCATACCGTACATCGCCGTATAGCCGAGATTCTCCCACAGGGCGAATCCCAGCGACACCGACACCCCGTAAACCACACCGTCAAACTGGCAGTTAAACTCGGGACTGTACCATGTCCGTCTTTTCAGCAGCAGGTATTTTGCGCCCTCCTCGGAGAAAGCAACTATGCCGAAGTACATTATGATATTGTACCCCATGCTCCCCTCCGGGAAAAAGGACGTCAGTATTCTCTCTCCGAGCTGCTCACATACGAGCGCAACGAGCGTGGCCATTATGCCGAAGCCCACCAGAGAAACAATCAGCGCGACCGGCTCCTTTTCGAGCCGGTCCGCCCTGTAAACCTTAACAAGCAGTATTATTGCCGGTATCACCGCCGCAGCGGTCAGCACCGGATTCATATACATCAGCACTCCGGCTGTTCACTCCATTCCGCACCGCGCGTATCACGCGCCGGCAGTTTATCTGACCGCAGAGAAGTCCAGCGATCCGTTTACAAGCTCGCCGTCAATAAACGTTGCGAGCAGCTTCAGGTCCTTGCCGAGCACGAGCATGTCCGCGCACTTGCCCACATCGAGCGAGCCTATGCTTCCGAACGCGCCGATATCCTTTGCCGGGGTCTCGGTCATTGCCTTGACCGCCGCTTCAAGCGGCATACCGTAGGACACCACGTTGCGCAGCTCTTCCAGCAGGTTGGAGGAGGAACCGGCAATGGTTCCGTCGAGCAGAGTCGCGCAGCCGTCACGGACAATGATCGGCTGTCCGCCCAGATTGTAGCGTCCGTCGCAGAGTCCCGCGCAGCGCAGTGAGTCGCTGATTATAATAAGCCTGTCTCCGAACATCCTGTGTACGGCCATGATAACCGTCGGGTGTATGTGCACGCCGTCGCAGATGAGTTCGACGTTTGCCCCCGCGGACAACGCCGCGCCGACAAGGCCGGGCTTTCTGTGGTGGAAAGGCTCCATACCGTTGAACAGATGTGTCACATGCGTCGCACCCGCCTCAAAGCCGGCCATGGCCTGATCGTAATCTGCCGTGCTGTGTCCCAGGGAGACCGTGCATACTTTCGACGCCTCGCGTATAAAGTCCAGTGCGCCCTCCGTCTCCGGCGCTATCGTTATAAGCCGCACCTTGCCGCCGCTGATTTCGTTGAGCTCATTGAAAAGCTCAATATCCGGCGTCCGTATATTGTCCGCATTCTGTGCGCCGCGCCTTGCATATGATACAAAGGGGCCCTCCAGGTGCACTCCGGCACACTTGGCAGCCTTGCTGCTGCGCCTGTAGCCGCTTATGTTGCGCATTGCCGTACGCAGATCGTCGCCCGGCACGGTCAACGTAGTGAAGCAGAAAGACGTGATGCCGTGCCCCGCATAGAATCTTGCGAGTGTGTCCACATCCGCCGCCGAGCAGTCGCTCGCGTCTATTCCCATCGCGCCGTGCGTGTGTATGTCGACGAGTCCGGGAATTATATATGCTCCGTCCGCATCGAGACCTTCGCCGGCACTGAAGCCCTGTATTCTGTCGGTGAACTCTATGGAAGCGTCTTGAAAGCGTCCGCTGCGATATATCTTCGCATTATTGATAATCATGCTTAAAGCCCTCCATCCGTCATATTTCCGTTCGGGACCCGTCCGTATCCGCCGCTCATCGCCGCCGCACTCAGAGGCCATTCCACGGCAGTCTTGTCCCTTTGTATACAGAATAACATTTCTCCGCCTTACAGTCAAATCTATTCTTGTTCACTCCGACAAATAGTGCGGTTTTTCCCCGCCCCGCCTCATCGCGTAAGCCGTTTTGTCCCCGTCCCTGCGCTCAGCCGACGTCACGGTACGCCGCAGCCCGAAGGTCGCTTTAAGCCGCGTGCGCGCGTCTCCGCACCGTCATTACTTTTTGTCATGGATGATAACGGCATTTTTCGTACATACTGTAGGATTTTACAGGCATAAAATATAGTATGCCTTGATTATTTTACACTTTGCCGAATTAGCATTTACCCCTTGCAATTGAGCGGATACAGTGATATATTTCATACATCAAAAAAATCCGTCGAAGCTTTCAGGATCGCGGCAGCGAGACCGGGAGCGGAGGAACTCTGGAGAATCTCATCTATGAGTGCCGAAGGTGCAAGGCTTTATGCCGAATCTCTCAGGCCAAAGGACAGAGCATACAGATCCGAACGCTGATTTGTTCGGATCCTCTTCGGAGTTGCTTTTTACGGCAGCTCTTTTTTCATTTTATGTATTATCGGAGAAACAGGAGGATTTTTCTATGCAGGCTATCTATGATTTCTTTACCGGCCCGCTCAACAATTTCGCATGGCTGTACATGTTCCTGCCCTGCGTCATGATCGGCGGTCTGCTGCTGACAGTGCGCACCGGCTTTGTCCAGTTCAGGCATTTCGGCTATGCCATGAAGAATACCGTCGGTAAGATGTTCAAGTCCAGGGAAGCCGGCAAGGGAGCCGTCACCCCGCTTCAGGCCGTGACGACCGCTCTGGCCGCCACCGTCGGCACAGGCAACATCGTCGGTACCTCGCAGGCCATCGCCCTCGGCGGCTACGGCGCCGTGTTCTGGCTCTGGGTCGCCGCTCTGTTTGGTATGGTCATCAAATACTCCGAAGTAGTTCTGTCCATCACCTACCGTAAGCGCGATGAAAAGGGCGACTGGGTCGGCGGCCCGATGTACTACATATCCGCCATCGGCCCGAAATGGAAGTGGCTTGCCGCCGTATATGCCGCCCTCGCAGCCCTTGCCTGCTTCGGGATCGGCAACATGAGTCAGGTCAACTCCATCACCGGCTCCGTCACCGGCGCCATCTCCGCATTCTTCCCCGTCACCGACAGCGGCATCACTGTCATCCACTGGGTAATGGGCCTGATCCTTGCCACCCTCGTTGCTGTCATTCTCTTCGGCGGCATCAAGCGCATAGGCAAAGTCTCCGAAAAGCTCATTCCCTTTATGAGTGTGTTCTATGTGCTCGTCTGTCTCATCGTTATCTTCACCCATCTCGGTAACGTCGGCGGCGCTTTCGCCAAGATCTTTGTCGCCGCTTTCAACCCCAGGGCCATGGTGGGCGCCGCTTCCGGCATTGCTCTGAAGGAAGCCGTTGTCTGGGGCATCAGGCGCAGCGCGTTCTCCAACGAAGCCGGTCTCGGCTCCGCCGCTATCGCCCATGCCGCTGCTGACACTCCCTCCGCGGTACATCAGGGTCTCTACGGCATATTTGAGGTGTTTGTTGATACCATCGTCATCTGCACCATGACCGCCCTCACCATTATCTGCAGCGGCGTAGACATCAGCTTCGGCGTGAAGCCCGGCTCCGAGCTTATCACCGCCGCCGTCGCCACCATTTTCGGCGATAAGCTCGCTGCTCTGTTTGTCGCCTTCGCGCTCGTACTTTTCGCCTTCTCCACGGTTCTCGGCTGGGCCCTCTACGGCAGCCGCTGCATCCAGTATCTCTTCGGCACCAAGGCAATACGCATCTATCAGGCCGCCTTTGCCGTCGTCATCGTCATTGGCTGCGTATCTCCGATCGACGCAGTCTGGAACATCGCCGATACCTTCAACGGCCTCATGGCTATCCCGAACTTTATCGGTCTGTTTGCCCTGTCCGGCGTCGTCGCCAGGCTCACCAGAGAACACTTCTCCGACCCGGCCGCCATGCTCGAGGACGAAATCTATTCCTGAGCCGTCCGTGAATAAAAACCTGAAAAGCCGCCGTAAGATGTACGGCGGCTTTTCAGCACTGTTTCAGCGGCTCATGTACGGGATATAATCCGCTCACGGTACGACCCGGCCGCTTCTTTCGTTTATATTTTAATTTTTATTGACAGGCTCGGGCATTTGTCAGATAATTGGTTCAGATCATACTGAAAACATTTTTTAATAAAGGAGAAACGCGTATGAATTATAACGAGATCCTCGCCGCTGCCCGCGATCAGGTCGGCCCCTACTGCAAGGCCTGTCCCGTCTGCAACGGCAGGGCCTGCGGCAATTCCATGCCCGGCCCCGGCTGCAAGTATCCCGGCAATGTCGCCGCGCGCAATTTTGACAAGTGGCAGGAGATCTGCGTCAACATGGACACCCTCTGCCCGAATACCGATCCCGACGTCTCCTTTGAACTGTTCGGGAAAAAATTCGCCGCGCCCATCTTTGCCGCCCCTCTCGGTGCCATAGACCTGCACTACGGTCCCAAATATAAGGATCACGCCTATAACTCCATTCTTGTCAAGGCTGCCGCCGAATACGGCATCATGGCTCTGACCGGCGACGGCGTCGATCCGACCATTATGCTCTCCTCCGTTGAGGACATGAAGAAGGCCGGCGGTGTCGGCTGTCCTATCATAAAGCCCTGGAATAAGGAAGCCGTATTTGAAAAGCTCGACGTTCTGAACGCCAACGGTATCTTCGCCGCCGGCATGGACGTTGACGGCGCGGGCCTCCCCTTCCTGAAGGCCATGAATCCCAATGCCGGCAGCAAGTCTGTGGACGAGATGCGCGAGATAATCAATTACGCAAAAATGCCCTTTATCGTCAAGGGTATCATGACCGCCCGCGGTGCGGAGAAGGCCGTCGAGGCCGGCGCTGCTGCCATTGTCGTTTCCAATCACGGCGGCAGGGTCCAGGGCGCCGTCCCCTCCACTGCCGAGGTACTGCCCGAGATCGCCGACGCCGTCAGCGGTAAGACCACCATCCTTGTCGACGGCGGTATACGCTCCGGTGTCGATGTGTTCCGTGCTCTGGCTCTTGGTGCCGACGCAGTGCTTATCGGCCGTCCCATCCTGACCATGATCTACGGCGGAGGTCCGGAGGGTTTCAACGTCTATATGGATAAGATCATCGGTGAGCTCAAGTCCACGATGACCATGTGCGGCGCCCCGACACTCAGGGACATCACCCGCGACAAGGTCAGACTCTGATACCGGGCGGCACGATTTGAGACTGTAAAAACCGGCGCAGAAAACCGAAAAACAGGTTTTCCCGGCGATCGCAATTTTGAATCGCTTCTGGATACCCGGCTGATTAAGCGCAGCCGGAAAGGCAAAACCGGCTTTTTACAGACTGCATGCGGCAGGACATACGTCCTGCCGCATGCATTTTACTCTGCCCGTCCTTGAATTTCCGCCGCCGCTCCTATATAATACCTGCATAAGTATATTGAAAGGTGAGCTACGACATGGACATTTCTTCGATCGTTGAATCCGAAAAGCAGTTTTTCCGTACCGGCGTCACCCGCGGCACAGACTTCAGAATAGATATGCTCAAGAGACTCCGTAAGGCGGTCATCGAAAACGACGGCCTCATCTCCGCCGCGCTCAGAGCCGATCTGAACAAGCAGCCCTTTGAGACCTATATGTGCGAGACCGGGCTGCTGCTCGAAGAGATCGATTATCATATAAAGCATCTGAAAAAGTGGAGCAGGACCCGCCGCGTCAGATCCGGCGTGGGTCAGCTTCCCGGCAAAAGCTATGTCTGCCCCGAGCCCTACGGCGTCGTGCTCATAATGGCCCCCTGGAATTATCCCGTGCAGCTGTGCCTGATGCCGCTTGTCGGCGCTGTCTCCTCCGGAAACTGTGCCGTCGTCAAGCCCTCGGCCTATGCTCCCGAGAGCAGCCGCGTCATCGCCAAGATAATCGAGTCGGCCTTCCCGACCGGCTATGTCACCGCTGTCGAAGGCGGCCGCGACGCCAACAAAGCCCTGCTTGAGGAGCCCTTTGACTATATCTTCTTCACCGGCAGCGTCGCCGTCGGCAAGACGGTCATGGAGGCCGCGGCAAAGCGGCTCACGCCGGTCACTCTGGAGCTCGGCGGCAAGAGCCCCGTCATCGTCGACGAGACCGCTGATCTTGCCCTCGCCGCACGCCGCATTGCCTTCGGCAAGGTCCTCAATGCCGGTCAGACCTGCGTCGCTCCCGACTATCTGATGATCGAAAAAAGCGTGGAAACGCCCTTTATCGAGGAATATAAAAAGGCCCTGGCCGACTTCTTCCCCGGCGGAGACATGTCCTCTATGGTACATATCATCAACGACCGGCACTTTGAGCGTCTTTGCAATATTCTCGACAACAGCGGCACCGTGACCGTCGGCGGCACGCGCGACGCTGAGACACGCTTCATCGAGCCGGCCGTCCTGACCGACGTCCCTGTTGACTCCCCGGTCATGGAGCAGGAGATCTTCGGGCCCATTCTGCCCATTCTGCCCTATGACAAGCTGGACGACTGCATTGACTTTATCCGCTCCAGACCTAAGCCCCTCGCCCTGTATATCTTCTCCGAGAACAGAATGAATCAGGAAAAGGTGCTCGGCTCCTGCTCCTTCGGCGGCGGCTGTATCAACGACACGGTCATCCATCTGGCAAGCTCTTACATGTCCTTCGGCGGCGTAGGCGCCTCCGGCATGGGCTGCTATCACGGCAAGCAGAGCTTCGATACGCTCACCCATTACCGCAGTGTCCTGAAGCAGGGAAAGATAGACGTCAAGCTCCGCTACTTCCCGTACAGCTCCTTCAAGGAGAAGCTTTGCCGCTGGCTGCTCAAATAAGATCCGCTATGCCGGCCCACCTCAGGCTCCTCCGCTGCTCATTTTTCACACTGCTCAGCTCAGGTTCTTTGACTGTCGCGGCCCCGCAGGACGTTTCGTTCTGCGGGGCTTTGCGTTTTCCGTATTGACCCGCGCTCACCCGGGCGAGTCTGAGGTCCTTACCGTAATAAACAGGCTGCTGACGGGGAAGTTCGCGACCTTCAGCCAGGCGCTGCCGTCCGGCGGGGCAAGCGCGCTGATGTATGCGTTGCCTTCTCCGTCCTTCTCCACCTTCAGCGCCTCACTGTCGACCGGTCACACGGTCCGGACCTCGAGCTGCGCCGCTTCAAACCACGTCCGCGGGGAAGCCTCCCGCAGGCGTTCCATCAGGTTCCACTCCGCCGCCGACAGGCATATATTCTTATCAGCCACAGTCTCTCCCTCCTTACGCGCACCCATATATCGCCGCTGCGCATATTCCTGTGCATACGCGGCCCGACAGCTCAGCATCCCTGCCCCACGGGCTGCGCGCTCCGTCCGTGTTTACTATGTAAACACACTATATTCCTTCCTGTTTACAATCTCAACACGGAAAAAATGTGGCGTTTTGGCGAAGACTGCTTTATAATACTTTCTGCTGCGGCGGACGGATGTTTCAGCCGCGTCGGACGGTGGTGAAGCGCGAAGCCGGCGGCGTCAGACACAGGAAGCCGCACCAGGCAGTCTGTACGACACGGCGGCAGCGGCGCACCGTCAGCCGGAGACAGATACGGAGGAGACAATGAGAAACACATCGCTATGCTATATGGAACACGGCGGGAGCTACCTGATGCTGCACCGTGTGAAGAAAACCGTGGACGAGAACAAGGACAAGTGGATAGGCATCGGCGGCAAGTTTGAGGAGGGTGAGAGCCCGGAGGACTGCGTACTGCGCGAGGTACGCGAGGAGACCGGCCTGACGCTCAGGTCATGGCGCTACCGCGGCATCGTGACCTTCGTATCCGACGAATGGGGCACGGAATACATGCATCTGTTCACCTCCGACGACTTTACCGGCACGCTCCGCGAATGTGACGAGGGCGTGCTCGAGTGGATAGAGAAGGAAAAACTCCCGTCGCTTCCGATATGGGAGGGCGACAAGATCTTCCTGCGTCTGCTGGACACTGACGAGCCCTTCTTCTCCCTGAAGCTATGTTACCGCGGAGACAGGCTCGACTCAGCCGTGCTGAACGGAAAGAAGCTGTAAGATGGCACATGTAAAGGACTTCGTAAAAAGGGAGCTTACCCTGTGCGTCGCCTTGCTCGCGGCACTCGTCAGCTGCTTTTTTGTGCCGCCGGACGCGGCATATATCGGGTATATCGACTTTCGCACTCTGGCGCTGCTCTACTGCCTGATGGTCGTCGTTGCCGGTCTCAGGCGCGCCGGTGTATTTGCCTGTCTGGCCCACCGCCTGTGCGCCGGGGCGGGCAGTCTGCGCGCGGTCACGCTCATACTGGTGCTGCTGTGCTTTTTCAGCGCCATGCTCGTCACAAACGACGTCGCCCTGCTGACATTTGTGCCGTTTGCCGTTGTCGTGCTGGGCATGGCGCATCAGGAGAAAGCCCTGATATGGGTGGTCGTGCTGCAGACGGCGGCGGCCAATCTCGGCAGTATACTCACGCCCGTGGGCAACCCGCAGAACATATACCTGTTTTCGCGCTACGATTTCGGCATGGCCGGCTTCCTCTCGGCGACCGCTCCGGTCTGGACGCTGTCGCTCGTGCTGATACTGCTGCTGTGTCTGCTGCCGAAAAGCGAGAGCCTCAGCGTTTTTCTCGGCGAGGCGCCGTCTCTCGACCGGCGGAGTCTCACGCTGTACCTGCTTCTGTTCGCGCTCTGCCTGTGCGTTGTGCTCCGGCTCGTGAGCTGGGGCGTGATGCTCGCGGCGCTGGTCGCGGTGCTGCTCGTCTTTGACAGGCCGCGCCTGCTGTCGGCGGATTTTTACCTGCTGCTGACCTTTGTATGCTTTTTCATATTTTCAGGCAACCTTTCGCGTATCGACGCTGTGCGCGGACTGCTGCAGAATCTCCTGCAGGGGCGCGAATTGCTGCTCGGCGCGGCGGTAAGCCAGGTGATAAGCAATGTGCCGGCGGCGCTGCTGCTCTCGGGCTTCACCGGCAATGGGCGGGAGCTGCTGCTCGGAGTCAACATCGGCGGTCTGGGAACGCCGGTTTCAAGTCTCGCGAGCCTCATAAGCATCAAGCTTTACTCCCACGCCGAGCACAGCAACCCGGGCGCATTTATGCGCTGCTTTCTCTCGGTAAACGCGCTGCTGCTCGCCGTACTGCTGCTTTTCGCCCTGTTTTTTTGATTTCTCCGTTTTCCCGCCGCAGCAGGAACTTGTAATATTCTTCATATGTGTTATTATATTTCAGCCGCAAAAATTTTTTGAGAGGATTTGGATTACTTGATCGGTTTCTACAACTACACTGTCTGGCTTACATATTTCAGCCTGCTCTCCTCCGTCTCCGGTATTTTCCTTGCAATGTCCGGCCACGTCAGAAGCGCGGCCGTCTGTCTGCTGGTTTCAGGCGTCTGCGACATGTTCGACGGTAAGATCGCGCGTACAAAGAAGGACAGGACAGACGACGAAAAGCGCTTCGGCATACAGATCGACTCGCTGTGCGACATAGTTTGCTTCGGCGTTTTCCCGGCCGTACTCAGCGCCGCAGCCGGGGCCGACAAATGGTGGCAGCTCGCCGTCGCGGCCCTGTTCGTGCTCTGCGGCGTCATACGTCTCGCCTACTTCAACGTCACCGAAGAGACCCGCCAGAGCAAGACCGATAAAAAGCGCGAATCCTACGCCGGCCTGCCTATCACGGCTTCCGCACTGTTCATGCCGCTGCTGCTGTGCTTTGCAGAGCCTCTGGGCTCCGCCCTGCCCTGCGCCTGCACCGCGCTGCTCGCCGTTATGGGCATATGCTACATCGCCCCGATAAAAGTCAGAAAGCCCGGCTTACCGGGCTGCGTCCTCTTTATCTGTCTGGGACTCGCGGCGCTTGTAATGCTGCTGGTATGAGTTCTGCAGACATCAGACCGAATACTGACGACCCCTCCGCCGTTTCAGATTCACGGCGGAGGGGTTATTCTATCAGGGCGCCGGTACTTGGTTTGTGTCAGCCCGTATTCGGGTAATTGCACGGTCTGCGGCTGTTATTGTCGGCTTAAGCCGTGAGCATATATCTCCATTATGCTCTGCGACGTCCGCCCTGCCTGAAACGATTCTGCCTTGTAAAGCCCTCTCAGTTTTCTATCGCGCTTTAGCATAAAAAGCAGTATAAAACCACCCGCGGGAACCGCTGCATACGGTCTCGCGGGTGGTCTTTTCATACATTGTGCTAAAGGCTTCATGGATAAGCGTTCAAGCGCGGTACGCTTTCTGCGCTGCAGCTTCCGCCCGGCGCAAGGTACGGCGCGCACCTGACGGCCGGTGCGGAACGGGCTTTATTCCTTACGTTCATTAGGGTGCTTCTTTTCCCAGCGCCGGCGCTCGCGGACGCGGATGGCCTCGCCTATTTTGTCCTTCCAGGCAGGCAGCAGCTCGTCCTCCAGCCTGTTCTTACCGCGCACGCAGCACATGATAAGCAGCACTATCAGATACACCAGCGGGAATGCTCCGGTCGCGATCGCGCCCAGCATCAGGAAGGCGCAGGTATCCTCCGTGCCGCGGGCGGCGTTTTCCCAATAGGGATACACGACAGCGCTGCCCTGCATCGAGCGTGAGCTGATGTCCTTTGCAAGCTTCCATATCTTTTCCGTGTCGTAGCGGTGACTGTTATCAACAATCACGCCGCTGCCGAGCGGGAATTTGTCCTTTACGGCGCTGTATACGAAGTTCCTGACCGGTTCTGCCATGACTATCTCATAGCAGGTGATACCCGCGGCATCAGACGAAGCTGTCTGGGCCGCGCCGCCGGACTGGGCATCCGCTCCGCCGTCAGGGACAGCGCCCGCACTCTGGTCAAAGAGAGCACAGTAGCCCTCGTAGCTCATGTATATGGCCATGCCGGTCTCACCGTAGGCCTTTTTGCTGTAGTGATCGTCCTCGTGCTCATATACGCCGGCAACCACGTAGGGTATGCCGTTTATGCGGAAGCTCATCCCGGTCAGCTCCGTACCGCCGAAGAGCAGCCAGGCCGTATCCCGGTCAAGCATGACGCGGTCCTTCATAAGGTCGTCCGGCCTGATATAGTTCCCGCTCACGAGCCGCAGAGGATGAAAGTCAAAATAATTGCCGCCGACCGCCGTAACTCTGACGTCGCCGCTGCGCTTGCCGTTGGCGACCTTCACCTTGCCGAAGCAGCTCCAGGCATCTTCCAGCAGGGTGTTGTCGTTGTCGATATCCAGCGCGGCCTCGTGAAGCTTTTTGTACATCTCATTGCGAAAGGCGTATATATTGTTGAGCGTAAGGGTATTGCCGTCCGGCATGAAGCAGCTCACCTGCGCAAAGCTCTGCTCGCCCTCGCCCGCCCAGCGCTCCGCAGCCTTCTGCGTATCCAGCGTGCGCGACGTCAGGCGGTAGCCGAGAACGCAGAGCGCGCAGGCCAACGCAAGCGCCGCGGCAACGATCAGCAGCACAAGCTGACGGCGGCTGAGCCTGATTCTTCTCGCTTTACCCATATCAGCCGTTGCTGCTGTCCGCCATTCTCACCTGATCACCGTTCTTGACCGGGCCGGAGCTGGTGGTAATAACATAGTCGCCGTTGCTGAGCTCCGCAACGACGGCGGAGTTGACATCGTCGGAAGCCAGCACCTCAATGCTGACGCGCTTGGCGATGTACCGGTTGCCGAGCGGCGAGCTCTTCTGGTTAATCGCTAAAACAAAGCTGCCGTTATTGTCGCTGCGTATGGCGCTGTTGGGAACGATAAGGTCGTAATTCGCGCTCTTCTGCCCGACGGAAAGCGTGAGCTCGGAGCCGGTGGTCACATCGCCGGTCACGTCAAAGGTGAGCAGCTTATTCGTCTGCGGGTTCTTGGGATCGGTGCGTATATTCGTCAGAGTAGCGGTGATGGTATTGCCCCAGTAGTAGTTGCTGACCGTGGCGGTGTCGCCGGTCCTCAGGCGCTGGGCCTGGTCGTTGGTGACGGAGAAGCTGACGGTGTGGCCCATGTCAGGGACCTCGATGGTGCACATAAGGCTGCCTTTGGCGACCGTGTCGCCGGCGGTGCAGTCAATGGTGTCGATCTTGCCGTTTACGTTCGCGGTGACGGTATTCTCGTCCTCACCGGCGAGGGACTTGACCTTCTCCTGCTGGCGGGATATCTGATCGGCGAGATTCGCCAGGTCTATCTGGGCGGAAGCGAGAGTTTTTTCGTTGGTCATCTGCGCGTAGTACAGTGCGCTCTCCGCGTCTGAATACACGTCATACGCCTTGTCGTATTCGCTTTGAGCCTTGTCGAGCTCGTCCTGATACGGGATGAGCTTGTAGTTGATGTCGTCCTGCTGCTTGGCAAGGGCGTCATATTTTGCCTTTGCGGAGTCATACTGGTTCCTGGCCGCGACAAGAAGCGGGTCTGACTCCTCGCTCATCGAGGAGAGCTTCTGCTGTGCCGCTTCCAGCGCGGCTGCATTTGCCTCGCTGGGGTCATTGTCATAAGCTTCCTGACAAGCTCTCACTTCGTCAAATGCTTTCTGATACCGCTGGTTATAAGCGTCCTGAGCCGCATATAGGGTGTCCTGGGCCGACTGCAGCTGTTCCAGCGCCTGCCGCAGCTGCTCTTCCAGACTGGTGTCGGCATACTTCAGGCGCATTTCGTCGTAGAGTATCTGCGCCTCGTCGAGCTTCGCGCCGGCATCGTAAAGAGACTTTTCCGCATCGGACACCGCGCGGTTGAGCGCAGTGTAGTCGAAGGTCGGCAGGGATATGGCGGCCTTCTGATAGCTCACCTGCAGCTCGCGCAGGGTGTTTTCGGCCTGCTCAAGCTCGTCTACGTCACCCTCGCCGAGGATGAAGAGAATATCTCCGGTCTTGACTTCCTGTCCGGCTTTGACCATGACGGAACGTATGGTGCGGGTCTTGTCGGCCTTGACCTGCTGCTTGCCGCTGGCGGTGACCGTGCCGGTGCCGCGGACCTTGGCAACTATGTTGCCGTCGGAGACGCGGGCCGTCGCGACCTCCATCAGCGAGCGGTTCATTATGGTATTCGAGAAAAAGGTCAGCACCAGCAGCACGGCCAGAAATATAATGGCCGCGTTTTTGACCCATTCACGGTTTGCAGTCTTAAATTCCATAGTACACCTCTTTATCCTTTAACGCTGCCAGAGTTTGCGATTCCCTCGACGAGGTATTCCTCGCCGTGCAGGAACAGAAGCAGGCTGGGTATCATGTACACCGTCGCCATCGCGAAGGCAAGTCCGATCTCGCCGGTATTGATGCTCGACAGGAACACCGACAGGGGCTGCGCATCCGCGTCCTGCAGGAGGATCAGCGGCTGCTCGACCATGTTCCAGTAGTCGATGAACACGAGGATCGCGATGGAATACAGCGCCGAGCGGCACTGGGGAAGGCAGATCTTCGTGAATATCTCCCACTCTCCGGCACCGTCGACCTTCGCCGCTTCGATAAGAGAATACGGTATACGCCGCATGAACTTCGTCAGCAGGAACACCGAGAACGGCGCGAACATGCCCGGCAGGATTATCGACCAGCGGGTGTTGATTATTCCGAGCCACTGGCTGACCAGATAGTTCGGGACGAGGGTGACCTGATACGGCATGAGCATAAGTATGACATAAAAGAAGAATATACCGCTGCGTATCTTGCCGCGCCAGCGGGTGAAGCTGTAGGCCGCGACCGCGGCCACGCCGACCTGAAGCAGGACTATGGGCACGACGAGCAGTATGCTGTTCCACAGCTTCAGAAGATACTCCGGAGACTTTATCAGGCCCGTTATATACTGAGAGAGCGTGACCTTGTCCGGAATGAACTTCAGATTGACGGTCTTTGACACATAGCCGCCGGTAGTGGTGGCAAATATCATGCCGTAGTTGGATTTGATCTCCGCCTCGGACATGAAGGAGTTCGTTATAGTGAGCACGGTAGGCAGAAGGAAGAGCACCGCAAACACCGCGCAGAGCACGAACATCGCGCCGCGGCCGAAATAGTGCTTCTTTCTGAGACGTGCGGGAGCTTTCTTTTTCATCCCTCCACATCCTTTCCGAACCAGTCCTCTATCGCAAACAGCAGCGCTATCAGCACGACCATGACCAGAGCCATGACCACCGCCGCCGCAGACAGCTTCTGATAATCCAGGGATCTGAAGGTGTTGTTCATGAAGTGCTGAAGCATGTACAGCTTTTCATACGGGTAGTCGCCCGTCAGCAGGTACACCTCGCGGAACACCTTGAACGAGCTTATAAGCGACAGTATCATGACAAACAGGACCGTCGGCGAGAGGTAGCGAAGCTTGATGGCAAAGAATTTGTACCACTCGGACGCGCCCTCGACGTCGGCCACCTCCAGCAGCTCCTTCGGTATGTTCGCAAGCCCGGCCATAAACAGGATCATGTTATAGCCGAGGTTCTTCCACAGGAACAGGATCATGACGACAGTCTGGCAGTGGTCCGACTGCAGCCAGTCTATTTTCGCGATGTCAAACAGCGCGAGAAATTCGTTTATCGTGCCGTTATAGTTGAAAAGCACCTGCCATATGAGTACGACGGACGCAACCGGCACCATCATCGGGCTGAGAAAAAAGGTACGGAACTGCGACTTCAGCGGTATACGGCATTCGAGCATCAGCGCGAGCACCATAGCAAGTATTACCGCGAGCGGCACTGCTATTGCAGAAAAGTGCAAGGTATTTTTTGCCGCCAGAAGAAACGCGGAGTTATCGAACAGCTTTATGAAGTTTTCGATAAATACAAAGTTCCTCGATCCTACCCCGTCTATCATGGAGTAATAGACCACAACGCCGAACGGTACGATGAAAAATACACCCACGCCTATGAGGCTCGGCGAAAGGAAGCACAGGCTGCGCAAAAAGTCCTGACGCTTCATTCTGTTTTTTTCTTTGAGTCTGTCCATCTGTTCTCCGTATGTGCTTTCTTATTACACGCTTCCGGTTGTCATAATATGCCTGCTTATTATACAACACAGCATGTACCGGCGCAAGCCGCAGATTATTAAAAGTAGATTAATAATGCCCTTCGGCGGCATCCGTCCAGGGCGTGTTTACCGGCGTCCGGCGTTTCATAAGCATAACAGGGCGCGGCGTGAAGCCGCGCCCTGAGGTCTGTTTTACCTTACCGCTGCTCGTTTACGTAGATATTGGCCTTGCTCTGGATGAGCCTGGCGACGTCCTCGGCAGTCTTCTGGCCCTCGAAGAAGGCCTGTGCCTGCTCGCTGACGATTTCGATAATGCTGTTATTATAGTCGGCAACCTTGGTGGTGGACGTTATGAGGTCCCTGATCTGCTGCACCTGCTCGGGTTCGAGAGCGTAGATCTCCTCGTTCTCGCCGGTCTGTTCGTTCCACATAGTGTAGCGGACCACGGGTATCTTCTCTCCATTTTCGTCGAGCATGTAGTTGCCCTTGTCATCCTTCTGGTATTCGACGGTGGTGGCTCCCTTAGCCTTCTCGTCGAACACATCCACACGGCTGGACAGGGAGTAGAGGTTCTCGTTGTACTCCTTGGTGAAGAACTGTCTGAGGAGCTGCCACACGGCGTCCTTGTGCTCGCACTTGCTGCTCATGGCGTAGCCGCTGCCGTCCTGGCTGAGCATGTTGCCGGTGCCGCTGCTGGTGGGATAGCCGATATAGGTTATCTTACCGCCGAGGAACTGGGTGTAGTTGTTGTAGAAGATATCCTCGATGCTGTACGCGCTGGTCTGGACGAGCATCTGTCTGCCCTGCGCGAGGCGGTTGGAGACGTTATCGGAATCCGACCACTCGTAGTTCTCCCAGTCAAAGCTGGAGGGGAAGGAGTTGGCAAAGTTCAGCAGGTCGATGAACTGCTGGCTGTCAAAGCTGCATTTGCCGCTGCTCCAGTCGACGAAGCTGTCCATATCGAGGGCAAGGCAGGTATTGAGTATGTCGGACTTGGTGACATACTGGTCGAAGGCGGTGCAGCCCTCGGGCATGGTGGCGAGCGCCTGGTTGAACTCCTCGTAGGTCCAGCCCGGAGTGTCGCCCACGACGCTGGCCGCACCTATGACGGAACTGACATAGATGCCGGACACGGTAGTGCAGAGCTTGCCGTTCTCGGAGAAGGCCTCCAGCACATTCGGGAAGAAGTCGTCACGGCTGAGCTCACTGTCAGAGTCAATGAAGGGGTAGAGGTCCTCGAGGATGCCTTTCGCCGCAAGCTGCCTGTAGTTGAGGCCGCTGAGGCAGAAGATATCGGGGATATTGCCGGACAGGATCTCGGTGTTAAGCTTGGTCTGTGCCGCATCCCAGCCGTCCTGATCGTTATTGTACTCGGAGTAGTCGCTGACCTCGATGCGGTACTGGTCGTTGCTGCGGTTGAACTTGACGATCATATCCGCCACGTCGTAGTTTATACCGATGGCCGCCATGGTGATGGCTTCCTTGTGCGGCACGGAGTCATAGGGCACCTTGGAGACCGTTACCAGACTGATGGAATAGCTCCTGTCCTTGCTGCTCCAGTCGGTGACACAGCCGGTCACGGTACCGTCTTCAGCCACGTTCAGTACATTCACATTGGAGCCGTTGACATCGCAGCTGAGCCAGTTGAAGATTTTCTCGGGTTTCTCGCTGCCGATATTATAGCCGTAGAAATTGGTGCCGTTGGTGCAATAAAAGTCATAGTCGCCGTTGCCGGGGACGGCATTGTACATATCGAAGCTCAGCTCGCCGACTTCATCAAGCGTGCTGTTTTCGGTGTTGACCCTGTAGAGCATCTGACGGCCGTCGCTGGTGTATGTCACAGCGCCTATGCCGCCGCCGGGCATGGCGAGCAGAATGTCGATATAGTCGCCGCTGTTGCCGCTGATCCTGTAGGCGTCAGTGCCGTCGGCCTTTATCGCGCGCACGCCGCCGGTGTTGTTGTCGGGGAATACGATGTTGCCCTGTTCGTCGAGCTTCATGTTGTAAGCGCTGATGTATTCTTCCGGTTTGGTCGGGATCAGCGCGAAGCTGAGCTCATTGCCGTCCTTGTCGAAGGTACGGATGTAATACTTCTGTTCGTATTTCTGGTTCTGCCAGTACTCATCGCTGTAGAGGGCGACGTCATCCTCGCCGTCGTACCAGGAATTGTACACGGTCTCGACGGTCACAAAGCCGCTGTCGGTGAACTGTATGCTGTTCATGTAGCTGCTGGAGCTGAACTGCTTGCGTCCCTGGTCGTCCTTCTCGGGCTCCATGGACCTGTATCCTTCAAGCTTAGTCGCCTTGCCGCTGTTGTCGATGAAATAGAGGAAGCTGGCGTAGACGTCATACTGGCCCTCATACTGGGGAGTAACGCCCTCGGGGATGTTTTCGCCTATTTTTTCGTTGCTGGTGGCATACATGCCGTCCTCTGTGTAGCGGCATATGTTCATATAGCTTTCCCTGCCGCTGAACAGCTCCTTATAATCCGCCGTATAGACGTATTCAGGCGTCTGTTCCGGATCATTATTTCCGTTCTGGCCCCCGTTCTGGCCGGAGCTTCCCTGTCCGCCGCCGCACGCGGCCAGCCCCAGGCACATCACCGCAGCAAGAATCAGGCATACAAGCCTGCCGGCAATAGTGGTTCTTTTCATCTTATCCTCCTGAATTTGTAATATCCTTTTTGTTGTCCGTATTGTACCATATATTCTCCGGCGCTGTCTCTTAATCTTTCTTAAAACCGGAAAAAGTCCGTTGTAAGCGGGGTTTTTTATGATACAATAGAGCAAATGAAAATATGGAGGTGACGCTGGATGGCAGACACATCTCACATCCTCATAGTAGATGACGATCCGGACATAAGAAAAGTTCTCTATTTTTTGCTTAAAGATAATAATTATTCTGTCGCACAGGCTCACGACGGGCCTGCCGCCATAGACTATATCGCAAACAATCCGGACACGGATCTGGTGGTGCTCGACGTTATGATGCCGTGCATGACCGGTTTTGAAGCCTGCGACAGGATACGCGCGATCTCAAACGTGCCGATACTTTTCCTGACGGCAAAGTCCGGCGAAGCCGACCGTATCTCAGCCTACGGCAGCGGAGGGGACGACTTCCTCTCAAAGCCTTTTTCGCAGGGCGAGTTTCTCGCCAAGGTGAGTTCGCTGCTGCGGCGCTATAAGGAATACCTCGGCAAGCCCGTCGCCGCGCTCACGATAGACAATCTGGAGGTCGACCTCGCCACGCACAGCGTAAAGAACGCAGGCCGTGACGTGACACTTACCGACACGGAATACTCCATACTTGAACACCTGCTCAGAAACCGCGGCAGTACCGTGACCGCGGCGGAGCTGTACGAATCGGTATGGAAGGAACGCTTTCTTCCCGGCTCGGGCAACACGGTCATGGTACACGTGCTCAATCTGCGCCGCAAGATAGAGGAGACGCCTTCGTCGCCCAAAATAATCCGGACCGTATGGGGAAAGGGCTATCAGATTGATTAAGAACATACGGCTCCCCTCCTCGCTCCGCTCAAAAATGCTCTACGTCAGCATAGGAGGCCTGGCGCTCGGTCTGGCCGTGTATTTCATTCTGACCCAACTGGGCATGCTGCTGGTGGACAGGGTATATATGAGCGACGAGGCCGTCAAAAAGCGCAGGACGGAAATATACGCGGAGTTCTCCGATTTTGTGCGTACCAACAGTATCAATGCGCGCGACACGGCCGCCGTCTCCGAATGGACGTCCGAGCACCCATATGTCACCGTCGTCATCTTCGGCCGGGGTAACGACCACCGCCGCTACCACGCCGGCGAGACTCAGACGGAAGACAGCGCCAAAAGCTACGATTACTCCCGCTACGGCAGCATATATCTGGTCCGCTTCAACGACGGGCTGCATCAGGTCGCCATATCCGACGGCTCCGACGCACGCCAGCGCATCATTGTCGGCGTAACTTCCGTTTTTATTTCCTGCCTCGCTTTTATCCTGCTGAATATGTGGTACACGCAGCGGCTGACCGACCGCATAATCCGGCTGTCAAAGGATGCTGCCGAGGTCAGTTCGGGCGACCTGGAAAAAAGCATTGCTGCCGACGGCTGCGACGAGATCAGCACCCTCGCCTCGTCCATGGACGAGATGCGCCGTTCGGTAATGGAGCGCATGGGCAACGAATCACGCGCATGGGAGGCCAACGCCGAGCTCATCACGGCCATCTCTCACGACATACGAACACCTATGACCTCGATGCTCGGGTATCTCGGGCTTCTCAACGACAGCGACTTTGAGGACAAGGAGCGATGCCGTCAGTTCACCGCCTCGGCCTACGCCAAGGCCATGGAGCTTAAGGAGCTGACCGACGAGCTGTTCCGCTATTTCCTTGTTTACGGCAAATCGGAGCTGGATATGCACCCCGAGGAATACGACGGCAGGCTCCTGCTCGAGCAGCTTCTCGGCGAAGCCGAGTTTGACATCATCGACGCCGGCTTCAGAATACAGCGGCTGGAATTTCGCGGAGAGTGCAACATTTCCGCCGACCCTTTGTATCTCAAGCGCGTGCTCGACAACATAGTGTCCAACATCAAGAAGTACGCAGACCGCTCCCGCCCCATCATGGTCATATCGGAGCTTTCCGGCGGCAGACTGTCCCTGTGCGTGTCGAACTATATCTCCCGCTCCATGGAGCGCGTCGAGAGCACGAAGATCGGCCTGAGGACCTGCAGGAAGATCATGGAGGCGATGGGCGGCAGCTTCACCGTCACCAGCGACAGCGAGCACTTCGCCGCAGAGCTGTCCATCCCGGCGGTCGAAAAGGCGGCTGAATAACCCCTTTCACAGAAAAAGACACACAGTCACTCAAAAGAGGCTGTGTGTCTTTTTACACGCTATACAGAAAGCCTGGCAGCTTCCTGTGCCACTATGCGCTCCAGCTCGTCCCAATGCTCCTCCATGTCGCTTATCAGTTTAAGCTGTGTTCGGCAGCGGTCGAGATTGTGCTTTTCACGGTCAACGGAGAAATACCTGTCGCCCATAAGATAGTCGGTGAGAAAGCGCATCCCGCACTCGATCGTCATCGTGTATGCGCCCTGTGCCAGTGCCGCGACCTCCCCCGCTGTCAGGCTCGGGCAGGCCTCCAGATATCCGCGCGTGAACGCGCGGAACATTTCCAGATCAAGACGCACCCTGTCGAGCTCCGGCTCATCCTCGGCGGCCGTCGAGGCGCCGAAGCGTATCGCGTCGCCGAAGTCATAGGCCGAAAGCCCGGGCATGACCGTGTCGAGGTCTATGACGCATATGGCCTTGCCGGTATCGGCGTCAAAGAGAACATTGTTTATCTTGGTATCGTTATGCGTGGCGCGCACCGGGAGCTCTCCGCGGTCCAGCTGACGGCAGAGCCGGCAGGCGCGCTCCTCGCGCTCGAGGATGAACCGTGCCTCACGGCGCACCTCCTCAAGTCTGCCGCAGGCATCCTCCGCAACGGCGGCGCGGAACTTATCATAACGGTCTGCCGTGTTATGGAAATTCTCTATAGTCTCCTCCAGGCACTCCGCCGGAAAATCGCGCAGGGCATACTGGAACGCGCCGAAGCCGCGGGCGCTCTCGCAGAACTGCTCAGGCGTCTCCGCGCGGGGCAGACAGACGCTGTTGTCAACAAAGCGGTATATCCTCCACGCGCCGCCGCAGCCGTCGTCGTAATAGCTCCTGCCGTCGAGAGTGTCGATATAGCTTATCATGGCCATTCTCTCGCCGCTGTCCTTCAGGAAGGCGCTGATGGAGGACATATTGTTCATGATCGCGTCCACATTCGGGAAAACATAGCGGTTGATCCACTGGAGTATGTATTTCGTCCCTTTGTCGGTCGTGACAAGATAAGTCTCGTTTATGTGTCCTTCCTTTATCTGCTCGAAGCTGACGACCTCTCCGTCTATCGGGAACCTGCAGGGTATCGCTCTTTTATCAGGCGTTTTCTTCTCTGTCTGCACTGTTCTTTCCTCTTTCCCTCCGGCGCAGGTAGACGACCGGTATGAATGTCAGCAGAAGCACCGCCGCCGCGGCCAGATATATCTCCGGCGTAGGCAGGGTCTTTATCTGCCCGAGTTCCATATATGTGCTGTCGCTGTTTCTTATAACCGCCGCGCCTACGGACGGGCCGATTATCATCGGCAGCAGCACTGCGAAGATCATGCGTATGCCCTGAAAATGACCGGCCTTATCCGGAGGCGTCCAGTCGCGGATATTCGCGCCGAGCGCCGCGGCCATCATCATGTATCCGCTCATCATAACGGTACCGGCGACCATGACGCCGGCGGAGGAGCGCACAAAATACATGCCGGTCAGCCCCGCCAGCATAACCGCAGCCGCCGGGTAAACGAAGCGCAGCTTGCCGAGACGGTCAATGAAACGGCCCGATACGACGCTCACGGCAGACGAGAGTATCAGCACGACGCCGAGGACCAGAGCATAGTCCGTGATACCGAGGTAGTTTTGTATATAGATTATCAGATACGGGAAGAAAACCTGCACCGCGACCGAGAACAGGCAGAAAGCCGCAAAGGATATGTAGAGTTCGGGGTTCTTCGCCGCAACATCAGGTCTCAGCCCGTAAACAAGGTTTTTGAAATAGCCGTCGTCAGCGCGCTTCAGCTCAGGCCCGTCCTTCACGAGGAAAAAGGCCAGCACGCCGACGCAGGAGACCGCAAGGCCGAAGATGTCGAAGAACTCCTTCCATCTCCCCTGCTGCGTAAGACCGTCAAAGGCCCCAAAGATGATAAGCATTGATATAAGCGGCAGTATGGCCAGCACGCTCTCCGCCCGGCCGCGGTTGGAGCTGTCTGTCACGTCGGTGACGTAGGCGTTGAAGGCCGCGTCGTTGGCGGTGCTGCCGAAGAAGGTCATGACGCAGTCCATGACAACAACCATCATCGCCGCAGCCGCCGCGGCATTCGCCCCGGGGAACAGCAGAGCCGCGTTCTCCGGCGTGATATAGCCGAAGGCCGCCGTTGACAGGCCCCAAAGGACATAGCCGCCTGCAATGAATATCTTACGCCTGCCGAGCTTATCCGACAGCGCGCCCATCAGAAGCGTAGTCAGCGTAGCGGCGGCCGCCGACCAGCCCACCATGGCCGCGATATAGCCGGGGTCGGTCGAGATGGTGTTATACAGGAACACGTTGAAATACATGTTCTCTATCGTCCAGGCAAACTGCCCGAACAGGCCTATGATTATCAGGGTCAGCCATTTTCCGGCGCCCAGTCCAGTCGCTTTCTCCATAGTTTCAGCCCGCGCTGACTATGTTCAGGAGCACCTCGACGCCCTGATCCATATGCTCAGCCGTAATATGCTCAAACGGGCCGTGAAAGGCGCTGCCGCCGGTGCCGAGGTTAGGGCATGGCAGGCCCAGAAAAGAGAGCTGCGCGCCGTCTGTGCCGCCGCGTATCGGGCGGATGACAGGGGCTATGCCGAGCTTCTCAACGGCACGCTTCGCGCGTTCGACGATGTCCATGCGCTTTGAGAGTATCTCTTCCATGTTGAGGTACTGCTCGGTGAGAGTGAGCTTCGCCGTACCCTCTCCGTACTTTTCGTTTATGTGCTTTTCGACGGCGCGAAGCTTATCAAGCCGCGCGGCAAACTTTTTCGCGTCGTGGTCGCGGACGATGTACTTCATCTCCGCCCTTTCAACTGTCGCGTTGAGCTCAGTAAGGTGATAGAAGCCCTCGTAGCCGTCGGTTTCAGCCGGGATCTCGCCGGCGGGGAGCATTGAGTTTATTTCGGCCGCGACGAGAGCGGCGTTAACCATGATGCCCCTGGCGCTGCCGGGGTGGACGCTGACACCGGTTATCTCCCAGCCCGCGCCCGCCGCGTTGAAGGTCTCGTAATTTATCTCGCCTATCTCGTCGCCGTCGACGGTATAGGCAAAGTCGGCGCCGAAGCGCGCCAGATCCAGCAGCTGCGCTCCGCTGCCTATCTCCTCGTCGGGAGTGAAAGCTACGGAGAGAGCGCAGTGCGGCAGCTTTTCGCTGATTATCCGCTCACAGGCGGTCATGATCTCGGCGACTCCGGCCTTATCGTCCGCGCCGAGCAGAGTCGTACCGTCCGTGGTTATAAGCGTCTGGCCGACGCTGTCCTTCAGATCGGGGAATTTCTCCGGCGAAAGCACAAGGCCGCTGTCTCCGAGCGGCAGGTCGCCGCCGTCGTAGTTTACGTGCAGCACGGGCTTCACGCCGGCGCCGGAAAAATCAGGGGCGGTATCCACATGGGCTATGAAGCCTATGGCCGGCGCCTTCTCCATGCCGGCGCTCGCGGGGAGTTTGCCGTAGACATAGCCGCGTCCGTCCTCATAGACCTCCTCAAGGCCTATGCTCCTCATCTCTTCGGCAAGAATGCGGCAGAGCGTCAGCTGGCCCGGCGTGCTGGGCGTACCCTGCGCGTCCTCGCTGCTCTGCGTGTCTACCGCCGCGTATTTCAAAAGTCTCTCATATGCTCTCATTTCCTTGAATTTCCTCCGTTGAAATCTATTTGAAAATCTCTGCAGTTACAAATATCCGGCCCTTGCGGGAATTGCCGCCGAGCTCTTTAAGCCTGCCCTTGCCCGCGCCTTTGAGGGATATTATATCCCCCTCCCTGACGCTCCGGTCCGATTTCAGACACTCGGCATAGTTCAGGCTCACGTTTCCGGCGGCTATCTGCCGCACGGCCTCGGTGCGTGATATACGGAACATGCCGGAGCACAGCGCGTCGAGCCGCAGACTCATCAATGTGAAGCTCCGCTCCTCCTTTTGACGCTCCTTACGCGGGATATCCGCCAGCGCGATCTCCTCCGCGCGCACTCCATAGCGGCCGACCTTGCCGATGCTCAGCAGGTGCCGCAGCACGCTCGGCTGGCACAGCACATACGCCGTGTTCCCGTCGATGATAATATCGCCGACCCATTCGCGGCTGACGCCCATGCCGAGCACCGCGCCCATATAGTCCCGGTGGCCGGGCTCTCCAAAGGCCGCAGTCAGCTTTATGGCGCGGATATGCTCCGTCTCGTCCAGCTCCGCCTCCTCCATATAGTCCGGAATGAAAAAAGCTATGCCGCGCTCGAAATCATCGTGCCCGCCGCGGAACACCATGCGGCTGAAGCGCAGGTTCGCGTCATGGGACAGCGCGTACTGCTCCGCCGGCGTCAGAAAGCCCGTCGCGGTCAGGCAGTTTTTGTTTTCACAGCGCCGCGCGAGATCCCCGCCGCGCTTAAGCAGTTCATCGTTTTCCATCTATCTTATCCGCGATTCTTGTTTTGTGCGCTCCCATGTTGGTCTTTTTGAGCACCTCGTCGATCTGGCCGAGGACCCATTCCGCCTCGTTTCTGAACTCGCCCGAGGAGCAGCGCAGCACACCCGAGCGCAGCGCCGAAAGCCTTATCAGATTGTCGCTCGTGACGACGCGCACGGAATAGTTCTTCCCGATCTCGCCGGCAATACGCTCGATATACGCGTCGCCTGTCTCTCCGTCCTTCGTGAAGACGACGTTTATATTGTGATACTCCTCCCTGGAGCCCGGGTTCCCCGGCGTGCGGAAGCCGTCGAACACCAGCACGAGCTTTGCTTTCGTAAATCCGCAGTAGTTTGAGAGCATATCCATAAGCCGCCCGCGCGCGAGGTCGAGCCGGTCGGCCGCCAGCGCCCTCAGTTCATCCCAGGCAAAGATCAGGTTGTAGCCGTCTACAATAAGAAACTCGGGTCTTTTCACGGCCTCCGGCTCGCTTACCGCGGCGTTGACCTGACGGCCGGAGTACTGCGGGCGTTTTATCGCGCCAAATTCGCGCTCCATTATAGCTTCGAGCTCCCGGTCATCTATGCTGAGGCTTCTGTATTTCGGCGCGGCGGCCGTGGCGGGCGCTGCATCCGCCGGCGGCTTCAGGCAGCTTTCAAGATGCATGTACTCAGGCACCTTGTCCCAGGGAATGTTCACGCCCGCTCCGTGCGAGCAGAACACGGAATCGGCAGGATTGTCAGTATCGCGTCCGGCTTCGTAGCCGATGGCGCCGACGATCTTCTGCTGCTCCCGGCACGGGCGGTAGCCTCCGGGCGTCAGGCTCAGGCGGCCGCGGCCGTGGGTATATGCCAGAAGCTCCTGCATGTATTCGTTCATCCCGGCGACCGGGGCCGCGCCCTCGAGGCGCATCATGCCGCCGTTCTCCTCCGGGGAATCAAAGCTGCCGTTCATCGCGCGCACGTCGCTTATCGCCCTGCCGATTTGCCCGTCCGGCACTTCAAGCACGAAGTCGTACCACGGTTCCAGCAGAATGCTCTCAGCATGCATCAGGCCCTGGCGCACCGCGCGGTAGGTGGCCTGACGGAAATCGCCGCCCTCTGTGTGCTTTATATGCGCGCGTCCTGCGGCCAGACTGATCCGTACATCCGTAAGCGGCGATCCGGTCAGCACGCCGATATGCTGCTTCTCCGCAAGGTGCGTAAGTATCAGGCGCTGCCAGTTGCGGTCGAGCTCGTCCTCGGGGCAGGTGCTGGTGAGCTCGATACCGCTGCCGCGCGGCAGCGGTTCGAGCAGCAGGTGCACCTCGGCATAGTGGCGCAGCGGCTCAAAGTGTCCGACGCCCTCGACCGTGTCCGCGATGGTTTCACGGTACATTATGCGCCCGGCATCGAGCGTGATATCGGTGTCAAAGCGCTCCCTGACGATGCTGCGAAAGATCTCCGCCTGCACCCTGCCCATGAGCTGGACGCTGATCCCGCGCGTATGTTCGTCCCATACGATATGCAGCTGCGGGTCCTCCTGGTCGAGCTGCATCAGCTTAGGCAGCATCACGGCCGGGTCTGTCTGCGGCGGGAGGATAACGCGGTAGCTCATCACGGGCTCCAGCAGCGGAGCCGGAAGGTCAGACGCGCCGCCGAGACCCTGACCCGGAAATGTCCCGGAAAGGCCAAGCGCCGCACATATCTGTCCCGGGAGGACGCTCTCCGCCGTCTCATATTTTGCGCCCGAGTATATGCGCAGCTGGTTTATCTTCTCCTCCAGCGCGCTGCCGTCCCGGGCGCTGTATTTCATCAGGCTGCGGACTCTGAGTTCGCCGCCGGTTACTTTCATGAATGTCATGCGGTTGCCCTGCGCGTCGCGTGCAATCTTATATACCCTTGCGGCAAAGTCTGGGCCGTAGTCCTCCGGCTGCGCACAGGCAGCGATAAGGTCGAGAAGCCCGGAAACGCCATCGGTCCTCAAACCGGAGCCGAAGCAGCACGGAAAAAGCCCGCGCCGGCGTATCATATAGCTGATTTGCCCGGTACTGACCGTGCCGGTCCCGATATACTCGTCCATCGCGCTCTCGGAGCACATGGCGACGGCGTCGAACAGCTCTCCGTCTCCGGCGGAGAAGTCAACGCAATGCTCCGACAGGCGCGCCCGAAGTCCGTCCATGATCGCCTGCCGGCCGCAGCCGGGCAGGTCCATTTTGGTTATAAATATAAAGGTGGGCACATTGTAACGCTCCAGCAGCTTCCAGAGCGTCTCTGTGTGCGCCTGAACGCCGTCGGTACCGCTGATGACGAGCACGGCGTAGTCGAGCACCTGCAGCGTTCGTTCGGCCTCGGCTGAAAAGTCGACATGCCCCGGCGTGTCGAGCAGTGTCACGCTCATATCGCCAAGCCGCATGACAGCCTGCTTGGAAAAAATCGTGATGCCCCTCGCACGCTCGAGGCTGTTATTGTCAAGAAAGCTGTCCCTGTGGTCCACCCGGCCCAGCTTCTTCAGTTTTCCGGAAAGGTACAGCATGGCCTCGGACAGGGTGGTCTTTCCCGCGTCCACATGGGCCAACAGACCCACGCAAATATGCTTTACCGTCTTTTCCGACTCACGTTCACCCATTATGACGCCTCCCCCCGTGACCGCATATTGAAAGTATTATACCACAAGAGGAGACGACAGTCGAGATGCCGCTTCCGGCAGTCCGGCGCCGAAGCGGGAGCAGCAGCTTATCCGCACAAAAGAATTGCCGCCGTCGCAGGTGACTGTGCCGAGCAGCTCCTCTGCGGCAGCATAGTATACCAGCTGGCCGGGGCAGTCAAACGTCTGCCCGCCCATATGCACCCGACAACGCTTTCCCGAACGGTACTCCGTCATTTTGCAGCAGTATTTATGCTTCATGCATTAGTCCAACGGGAGTCGAAGCCTCATAAACATACAGTAAATTTCGGCCCTGCCGAGCCCGTCCGTCTCGATCGCGCGCGCCGCACACAGCATGACAGTGTGTGTATTATATTATGGATCATGCCTTGTTTCAAGAAGATAATCGGATGATTTCGCCTTGATTTACATAACATGTAATCGCTGTGCAAAATAATTTTATTTTTTTGAAACTTTGACTATCATTTCTGTAAAAGTCATGATATAATTAAGCGTCATAATGCTACCTATCTCTCTATTTATATAGAAAGTCACCATTAACACCATAAAGCAAAGGAGTAAAACGCCATGAAGAAAATACTCGTTCTTGAAGACGAAGCGAATATCCGCAGTTTTGTGGTCATCAATCTGCGCCGCAGCGGCTACGAGCCGATAGAGGCGGAGACCGGGGAAATGGCGCTGGAAAAGCTCAAGGTCAATCCCGATATATGCATGGCTCTGCTGGACGTGATGCTGCCGGATATAGACGGCTTCGAGGTCTGCCGCCGCATCCGCGCCACCGGCTCGAAGATGGGCATCATCATGCTCACGGCCAAGAGTCAGGAGATAGACAAGGTCACCGGTCTCATGACCGGCGCGGATGACTACGTTACCAAGCCCTTCTCCCCGGCGGAGCTAACCGCGCGCGTCGACGCGCTTATCCGCCGTCTCGGCATCGACGAGGACGAGAAGGCTTCGACCGAGATCACCAGCGGCCCCTTCCTCCTCAACACCCGCAACCGCACCCTTGAGAAGAACGGCCAGCGCCTGAAGCTGACGCAGATAGAATACCTGCTGATGAAGCTGTTCATGGAGAATCCCGGCAAGGCCATGTCCCGCGAGGATATCCTCGCCGCCGTCTGGGGCAACGACTTCTCCGGAGAGCTAAAAACCGTCGACGTCAACATCCGCCGCCTGCGCATCAAGATAGAGAGCGACCCGACCGAGCCGGAATACCTCACCACGGTCTGGGGCTACGGATACAAGTGGGGCTACTGAGTCAGCCGCAGAATTTGACTTCAAATCCATAGATATAGAAGGTAAAAAGTAAGTACATGCTGAAACAGCTTAAAAATCAGCTTCTGGTCTCCGGTCTGGCTGCGCTCGGGCTGCTTGTCGTGGGGATATGGGCGTCAGCGCGCGGCATCGTCTGGCTGTCTGTCGCGGCCGGCGTCGTGATATGCGTCTACATCGCCGCCGTCAACCTCTGGTTCTCGCGTTACGTGTCCGAACCGATCACCAAACTCACCGACCACGCCAGGCGTATCGCCGAGGGCAGCTACGGCATTAAGCTTGAAAAAATGCGCGACGACGAGATAGGGGCGCTGACCGAGGAGATCAACGACATGTCCGAAAAGGTCGCCGTTGCCGAAAAATCCCGCACCGACTTCATTTCTCAGGTCTCGCACGAGCTGCGCACGCCGCTTACCGCCATCACCGGCTGGGCCGAGACCATCGCATATGACCCCGCCGTTCAGGGCGACTCCCTGCGCGGTATAAACATCATTTCCAAAGAGGCCGAAAGGCTTACAGGCATGGTCAAGGAGCTGCTCGAGTTCACACGAATTCAGGACGGACGCTTTAACCTGCGTATAGAGCTTATCGACATCGCGGCCGAGCTGGAGGACGCCCTGTTCACCTACGGAGAGCTCATGCGTCAGGCCGGCATACAGGTCGACTACAAGGCGCCGCCGGTCGAGATCCCGCTGATCCCCGGCGACCCGGAGCGTCTGAAGCAGGTGTTCCTCAATCTGCTCGACAACGCCATGAAGCACGGCGGTGACGGCGGAATGGTCGACATCTCGCTTGACGACGACGGCAGCTTCGTGCATATCCGCGTGCGTGACTACGGCCACGGCATACCCGAGGGAGAGCTGCCGCATGTCAAGGAGAAGTTCTATAAGGGCAGCTCCAAGAACCGCGGCACCGGTATCGGCCTTTCTGTATGCGAGGAGATAGTAACGCGACACGGCGGAAAGCTCGACATCAGCAACGCTCCCGGCGGCGGCTGCCTCGTGTCCGTCTCGCTTCCGATGAACAGCTGACGCACCACTGTATTTACAAAGGAGAACCCCAATTGAAGAATAACAGATCCTGCGGTTTCCGCACCTCCATAGGCGGTCAGGCCCTTATCGAGGGCATACTGATGCGCGGCCCGAAGAAGCAGGCTATCGTATGCCGAACAAAGGACGGGCTCGTCGAAAAGACCGAAGAACTCAAATTCATAAAGGACCGCTATCCCATACTCGGCTGGCCGTTTATCCGCGGCTGCGCCATCTTCCTTGACTCCATGGTCAAGGGCATGCAGGCCCTGACCTATTCGGCGAGCCTCGTCCCCATCGAGGAGCAGGGTGAGCCGGATAAGATAGACAAATGGATAGAGGACCACTTCCCTGAGGACAAGGCTCAGAAGCTCGTCATCGGCGTAGCCGTAGCGCTCGGCATAGCGCTGTCCCTGTTTCTGTTCATTTTCCTGCCGGCGCTGCTGGTAGGTTTAATAAAACCCTTGACAGCGAGCTATCTTGTGCGTAATCTGTCGGAGGGCTTAGTGCGCGTCATTATTCTGCTCATATACATGAAGCTGTGTACCTGTGTCAGTGACGTCAAGCGTCTGTTTTCCTACCACGGCGCCGAGCACAAGACCATCTTCTGCTATGAGCACGGCAGGGAGCTGACAGTCGAGAACGTCCGCTCCGAGTCACGGTTCCATCCCCGCTGCGGCACCAGCTTTCTGCTCGTCGTCATAGTGGTCAGCATTCTGGTCAACGCCGTCGTCCGTCTGGACAACACCTTTGCCCGCATGGGATGCCATCTTCTGCTGCTGCCGGTCGTAGTCGGCATAAGCTATGAAATCAACCGCTGGTGCGGTATGCATGACAACCCCCTGTCCGCCGTCCTGTCCGCTCCGGGCAAATGGCTGCAGCGCATAACCACCAACGAGCCGGACGACTCAATGATAGAATGCGCCATCCGCGCTATGGAACTCGTCATTCCCGAGGAAAAGGGCAGCGACGAGTGGGGAAAATGAATTCAGCAAAGTTCAGGGACTTGCTGAAGGAGATCGCGCTCAGACCCATGCCTCACCGGGCCGGACAATCTCTGAGCGGGAAGTATTTTTCGTGAGGTACATGCCCTCGTGAAAATATTTGATATAATTTTCGCCTTGCGGGGCAAAAAACTCCGCGAGGCCACAGAGCATGGAAGGATGAGGGGACAACTTGAAGACATACAACGACATCTACCTTTCCACGCGCAATATGCTGCGTCAGAACGGAGTGGAGGGCTACTCCCTGGAGGCGAGGATACTCGTCGCCTGCGCCGCCGGCAAGACCGTGCAGCAGCTGCTGCGCGACATTAACCTGTACACGACAGAGCAGGTGGAAAACACCGTGCTCGACTATACCGCCCGCCGTCTCCGCGGTGAGCCCGTGGCCTACATAACCGGCTCCTGGGAGTTTTATGGCCTGCCCATGGTCATCACGCCCGACGTGCTCATACCGCGGATGGACACGGAGGTGCTGGTAGACGCGGTCAAGGAGTTTCTGACCGGCTACCGTATGGACGCACGCGTGCTCGACCTATGCTGCGGCAGCGGCTGCATCACCTGCGCCGTCGGGCACGAGCTTCCCGCGACGAAGCTCGTCGCCGTCGATCTCAGCGCGAGCGCGCTGGAGGTCTGCCGCCATAACATTGCCCGCAACCGTCTCAATTCCCGCGTCATCTGCATGCAGGCCGACGCCACCGCCTCCCCGCCGCTGGGCATAGGCAGTTTCGACGTTATCGTCTCCAATCCCCCGTACATACCCAGTGCAGAAATCCCCGTGCTTGACCGCTCAGTGCGCGATTTTGAGCCCGTCTGGGCGCTCGACGGCGGGGAGGACGGACTGCGTTTCTATAAGGGCATCATAAAATACTGGAAAAGTCTCCTTCGTCCCGGCGGCAGCCTCTTCTTCGAGGTAGGCGAGGGCCAGGCGAAGGCAGTTTCCGAAATGCTGATGGCGGCAGGCTTCGCCTCCACGCAGACGAAGAAGGACACGCAAATGATCGACCGTGTCGTCATCGGAAAAATCTGATAAAATAAAAGAGAGGGAGAATACAATGGCCGAGAAGAAAAAGGTCCCCGCAACCGTCGCACCCGCGAACAGCGACAAGAAAAAGGCTCTCGAGACCGCTATTGCCAAGATAGAGAAGGACTACGGCAAGGGAACCATCATGCGCCTCGGAGACGATATCTCCGTTAATGTCGAAGCGCTCTCCACCGGCTCCCTGTCTCTCGACCTGGCGCTCGGTATCGGCGGCGTCCCGCGCGGACGTATCGTGGAGATTTACGGCCCCGAAGCATCCGGTAAGACCACGCTCGCGCTGCATGTCGTTGCCTCCGCGCAGAAAAACGGCGGCGACGCCGCCTACATCGACGTTGAGCATGCGCTTGAGCCGGCATACGCAAGAGCGCTTGGCGTCGATATAGACAGTCTGCTGATATCCCAGCCGGACACCGGCGAGCAGGCGCTCGACATTGCCGAGTCTCTCGTCCGCTCCGGCGCTATCGACGTGCTGGTCGTCGACTCGGTCGCGGCACTCATACCGCGCGTCGAGCTGGAGGGCGAGGTCGGAGACACCGTCGTCGGCGCGCTGGCAAGGCTGATGAGCCAGGCGATGCGCCGACTGGCCGGCGCCATATCCAAAAACAACTGCACCGTAATCTTCATTAACCAGCTCAGGCAGAAGATCGGCGTCATGTACGGCAACCCCGAGACCACCCCGGGCGGTCTCGCACTGAAGTACTACGCCTCAGTGCGTATAGACGTGCGCCGCATCGAGACGCTGAAGGTCGGCGGCGAGATGGTCGGCAACCGCACGCGCGCCAAGGTCGTCAAGAACAAGGTAGCTCCCCCCTTCCGCGAAGCAGAATTTGACATCATGTACGGCGAAGGCATCTCCAAGGTCGGCGAGATAATAGACCTCGGCGTCAAGCTGGAGATAATAGACAAGGCGGGCGCCTGGTACACCTGCAACGGTCAGCGCATACAGGGCCGCGACGGCGTGAAGGAATACCTCCTCGCCAATCCGGAGGCCTGTGGCGCGATAGAACAGGAGATACGCGCCAACGCTCACAAGCTGCTCTCACCGCAGGCAAAGCGCGCCGCACAGGTCTCCGGCCGCGCCGTGGACATAAACGCCTCCGACTTCACCGAGGACTGAGTCTGAGTGCTTATTACAGCGATAAAACAGACGTCTCCGGGCCGTCTCACCGTCTGTCTGGAGGACGGCAGCGAGATAAAATCCACGCTCGGCGTCGTTACCGGCCTGCGCCTGTACTCCGGGCGGGAGCTGGACGGAGATGAGCTTACACGGCTCGGGACAGACTCACGCCGCGCTCTCGCGCGTGAGAAGGCCCTCGAATATCTCTCACGCCGCGCGATGTCCTGCAGGGAACTCGAAAAGAAGCTCTGCGGCAAGGGAATAGACGAAGAGGACGCCGCACATTGCGTCGCATGGCTGAGCGAGCGCGGTCTCATCGACGACGGGAGCTACGCCTCCGCCGTCGCGCGGCATTACAGCGCCAAGGGCTACGGCCCGGGGCGTATACGTTCCGAGCTCCAACGCCGCGGTATTGACCGCGAGCTGTGGGAGGGCGTGCTTGAAAGCGCGCCGCAGGACGATTCAAAGATAGACAAATTCATTGCTTCCCGCCTGAGCGACCCCAGCGACCGGGATCAGGTACGCAGGGTCAGCGCCGCGCTCTTTCGCCGCGGCTACTCCTGGGAGGCAATACGTGAAGCGCTGAACCGGTTCAGCGCCGACTTTGAGGACTGACACACAATGGAAAAAACCTTTGCCATGATATCCCTTGGCTGCGCCAAGAATCTCGTAAACAGCGAGCAGATGCTGTATCTGATGAGCGAAGCCGGCTACACGCTCGTTCCCGAGCCGGAAGGGGCGGACCTCGCCATCGTCAACACCTGCGGCTTCATAGACGCGGCCAAGAGCGAGGCGATCGACAGCATTCTTGAAATGGCCGAGCTGAAAAAGGCCGGCAGGCTACGCGGACTTATCGTAACCGGCTGCCTTGCCGAGAGGTATAAAGACAGCATTCAGTCCGAAATGCCCGAGATAGACGCCGTGCTCGGCGTCGGCAGCTTCGGCGAAATTGTCGCCGCGGCAGACGAGGTCATGGCCGGACGCAGCGCCAGAGCCTTCGGCGACAACAGCGCGCCGGTCGACGAGATACCGCGCGTCGTCTCGACAGGCCCGGGCTGGGCCTATCTGCGCATCGCCGAGGGCTGCAACAACTTCTGCGCTTTCTGTGCCATCCCCTATATCCGCGGCCGCTACCGTTCGCGAGACATGGAGAACATCCTGGATGAGGCGCGCGATCTCGCCGCGCACGGGGTCAGGGAGCTTATCGTTATCGCGCAGGACATCACACGCTACGGCACCGACCTCTACGGCAAACGCAGTCTGGCCGAGCTCTGCAGGCGTCTGTCCGCGATTGAGGGTATAGAGTGGATAAGGCTGCACTACCTCTATGTCGACCAGTTCGACGACGAACTCATCGACGAGATCGCGAACAACGATAAGATAGTAAAATATCTGGATATACCCATACAGCACATTAACGACCGTATTCTGAAGCTCATGAACCGCCGAGGCACCGGAGAGGATATACGCAGGCTGTTCGGAAAGCTGCGGGAGCGCATCCCCGGTCTGGTCCTGCGTACAAGTCTTATTGCCGGTCTCCCCGGCGAGGGCGAGGCCGAATTCGAGGAACTGTGCGAATTTCTGAAGGAAGCGCGCATCGAGCGCGTCGGCGTATTTCCCTTCTCCCCGGAGGAGGGCACCCCGGCCGCCGCGATGGAACATACCGACGAGGACGAGGCCCGGCGACGCGCGGACCTGATTATGCAGCTGCAGGCTCCGATCATGGATGAGTTCTGCCGGAGCTTTGCCGGCAAAGAGCTCAGGGTACTGTGCGAAGGCTACGACGAGGAAACAGGTATGCTTTACGGCCGTTCCTACGCCGACTCCCCCGACATCGACGGTCTGGTGTTCTTCAGGGGCGGCTGCCGTGACGGAGAAATGACAACCGTGCTCATAAAGACTTCCGACGACGGTATGCTTTACGGCGAAGAGATATAAAGGAGATACAAAAATGAACACTACCGCCAACAAGATAACCATCGTGCGAATCGTACTCATCCCTGTATTCATGATACTTGCGTATCAGGGGCTTCTCGGCTGGGCGCTCGCCGTGTACATCGTCGCATGTCTGTCCGACGTCGCCGACGGTTACATAGCGCGCCACTACAACCAGGTCACAAACTTCGGCAAGTTCATGGATCCGCTGGCAGACAAGATGCTCGTGCTTTCGGCTATGTGCATCTTCATAGAGCGCGGACAGATGCCCGCATGGGCCGTGGCCATTGTGCTTTTCCGCGAGTTCGGAGTCTCCGGCCTGCGTCTGCTCGCCGTCGAGCAGGGCCGTGTGATCGCCGCGGGCAAGGCCGGCAAGCTCAAGACCGGCTGTACCATGGTCGGCCTCGGCGCCATGCTCGTGTTCGGTCAGTACCCGGCTGTGAACATTGTCTGCACCGCCGTCATCATCGTCACTACCGTCTATTCCGGCTTTGAATACTTCCGCGTCAACATCGACGTTTTCAAGAACGCAAACTGAGGAGACTGTAAAATGAAGCTTTATAATTCCGCTACCAGAACCAAAGAAGAGTTTGTCCCCAAGAATCCGGACATAGTAAAAATGTACACCTGCGGACCTACGGTGTACCACTTTGCACATATAGGCAATCTGCGCTCCTACATCATGGAGGATATACTCGAAAAGTACCTGCGCTATGCCGGCTACAATGTCAAGCGCGTCATGAACATCACCGACGTCGGCCACCTGACCTCCGACGCCGACGAGGGTGAGGACAAGATGCTCAAGGGAGCGAAGCGTGAGCACAAGACCGTCATGGAGATCGCCAAGTACTACACGGACGCTTTCTTCTCAGACTGCGCAAAGCTAAACATAAAGACACCCGACGTCGTCGAACCCGCGACAAACTGCATCGACGAATATATCCGCATCATTTCCCGGCTCATGGATACCGGCTACGCGTACTTTGCGGGAGGCAATGTCTACTTCGACACCTCCAGGCTGGAGCGCTACTATATTTTCAACGACTTTAATCAGGAGGACCTGGCCGTAGGCGTGCGTGAAGGCGTCGACGAGGACACCAACAAACGCAACAAAAACGACTTTGTCCTCTGGTTTACCAAATCCAAGTTCGAGGACCAGGCCCTTAAATGGGATTCCCCCTGGGGCGTCGGCTATCCCGGCTGGCACATCGAGTGCTCCGGCATTTCAATGAAGCATCTCGGTGAGGATCTTGACATCCACTGCGGCGGCATAGATAATGCTTTCCCCCACCACACCAATGAAATCGCCCAGTCTGAGTCATATCTGGGCCACCATTGGTGCAATTACTGGATGCATGTCCACCACCTTAACACCAACAACGGTAAGATGAGCAAGTCCAGCGGCGAGTTTCTCACCGTCTCCCTGCTCCAGGAAAAGGGCTACGACCCTCTCGCCTACCGCCTGTTCTGCCTGCAGAGCCACTACCGCAACAACCTCGTGTTCAGCTGGGAGAACCTCGACAACGCCCAGACCGCCTACAACAAGCTCATCAACCGCATCGCCGCTCTCAAGCCCGGCGACGGCGAGCCTGACGGGGCTGCAATGGCCGCGATGAAGGAGAAGTTCTGCGCCGCAATGGACAACGACCTCAACACCTCTCTGGCCGTCACTTCCGTTTATGACGCGCTGAAGTTCAAGACCAACGACGCGACCAAGCTCGCCGCCATTGCCGACTTTGACCGCGTGCTGAGCCTGAGCCTTATCGAAAAGGCCGGGGCAAAGCGCGAAGAACTCATGAAGCAGAGCGTCGCCGCCGGCCAGTTCACCATTGTGTCCGAGTCCGGCGAAGCCAACGCGGACGTCGAGGCAAAGATCCAGGCACGCCAGAACGCGAAGAAGGCCAAAAACTACGCCGAGGCCGACCGTATCCGCAACGAGCTGAAGGCCGCCGGTATTGAGCTGACCGATATCCCCCACGGCGTTACCTGGAAGAGAATATAAACACAACACGCAGAACAACAGGCTGCCGGGGAACCGGCGCTGAGCAGTGCGACAGCTTAGCCGCCGGAGCCTGAAGGGGGCCGGGTTCCGCCTCGAATCGGATAAGCCGCCGCGGAAAGGCCTGACTGATCAACGCTTCCCGGCGAAGCGGCATTTTGAACAAATTCATAATTCCCGGCGGCAAAATTGCAGACAAAAAAGCCACTTCCGGCCTTTCAGACAAGCTGAAATCAGGCGGACAGGATGACCCTGTCCGCCTGATTTATTTGCTCCATATACACAAAGCGCAGAAGCGAAGCAACGCCGGAATGAAGTCCCGGAACAGCAGCGCACAATCCGCCTACGGCAGCTGCCGTCAGCGAATCATGCGTTATTGCCTTAGTATGCTCCAGATCACCGCCCTGAGTTTTGTTTTGTTCGGCGTGCCTGTCAGAACTTTCCGCTGCTGTGGGAGAAGCCGCCGGAGTTCACGGTCGTACCGCCCGGGCGGCCGCCGCCCTTGTCGTTATCGTCCTGTATGCGCTGACGCGTCTCTGTGCGGTAGAGGAAATGGTCCTGCGACACACGCATATCCACTCCGCCCTGACCGATATAGTTCCTCGCGCCGGTCTGACGTCTCGCGGTCTTCATCTGCGCGGCAAATACGCCGCAGACGATCAGCGAGATCACGCAGGGGATAAAGATCATGAGAAAGATGTCAAAGCCATCCAGCCCGCGTTCAGGCTCCGTGTAGTCGTCGTAAACTATCGTGTCTACCGGGCTGCCGTTTGCCGCCGCTTCAAGGTATTCCCCCGCGGTCTCTATGTAGTCTCTGAAGCCGCCGGCCCAGTCATCGTTCCTGAAGTTGTCGAGAAACTCATTGGCAAGCTGCTGTTTGCCGTAGTCGGTGAAGGCGGCGTTGCCGGTGCTGCCGTGGGCCATGAGATCATAGTCGCGTCCGCTCATGCTCATTGCGAGCAGAACACAGTTTCTCTCCTCACCGAGACCGAGGTTGTAGTATTCATAGACCTCTTCGGAGAAGTCCTCAATGCTGCCGTTTGTATAATCGGTATAGTCGTACACGATAACAACATACACGCCGCAGCCGTACTTTTCGGATATTCCCGCAGCCGCAGTCTCCAGCTCGACCCGGTCGCCGTAGTCCAGCAGTTCCGCAGCGTCGGTCACATAGTTGAGCTGACTGCCGCTCTCCGCGTCTGAGGCATAGGCAGCCGTACCAACGCACAGGCAAAGCAGGAGACACAGGACGAGAGATACACAAAGTTTTTTCTTCATATTATCTCCCCCTCTCAGTACAGCAGGAAGGCCATGATGGCCATCAGCGGAGCCGCGATACCCGCGAACCACGCGAGGAACTTAGCCCTGGATATCGGCAGATCTCCGATAAGACGGCCGGTCTGACCGTTCATGGCGAAGAGGTAGTTCCTGCCGTTCCATCTGGTGCTGAGCATCCATACCGGCATCAGGGCATATCTGACCTTGCCGCGGTGGATGCTGACGCGCCTGCTCTCGGGGACACAGCTCGAGTAGCCCACCACGCTCTCGGCCATAAGGCTGACCGCTGTGTTCTCCGCGCGCTCGTCGGCGCGCTGGGAGCAATCTACGGCGTTCACGTCATACTTATCGGCAAAAAAGCCCGGAAGGTAGGCCGTGGAGAATGACTTAAGCTCATCGTAGTTGAAGGGTTCGATAGCGTCCATATGCTCGTCGGGCATCTTGCCTGAAGCATCCACGGGTATCATCTCGAAGTTTACCGTGCCTGCGCGGCGGACATTGTAATGCTCCGTAACAGTCACGCGGTCCTTGCCGCTTGTGAAGCTGTGCACTCTGGTCGCGTGATACTGCACATCGGCGTCCGCGCTGCCGTCGAAGAGCCAGAAGGGCACATATACGCCCTTGATCTCCTCAATGTGGTTATCGTCCGCGAAGGCTTTAGGCAGAAACTTCTTGCCCTTATAGTATTTTTTGAGCGCGGCCTTGGCCGCATTCCTGTCAAGCTTGAAGGGAATCACATAGTCCGGCTTGAGCATATCGGTGAACTGACCGGGTACTATGCTCGGGTTGCCGCAGTAGGGGCAGCTCGTCGCCGCAGTTGTCTCATCACAGATAAGCTCCGCGCCGCAGCTCGGGCAGTTATAGGTCTTGAGACCCTTTCCTTCGTCGCCCCAGCGGCCGGCGTCTGAGTATTCCCAGTTTCCGTCGGCCTCCGCCTTGGCCTCGGCGGCCGCGGCGTCCTTTTCTTTATACAGAGCTTCTATATCGGCGATATCGTACTCGCTGCCGCAGTAATCACATTTGAGCTTTCCGCTCGCCCCGTCGAAATGGAGCGGACCGGTACATGCGGGGCATTGGTAATTGCTAACCTTTTCTGCCATAGTCTGTCACCTCTCTTTGACTTTGAAATACCTATGTTTCAGTTGCCTTATCCAGTACTCAGACTGTGTCGCCGGAGTCAAAGGGGTCTCCGCACTCAGGGCAGAATCTGGGCGGCTTGCTGGGATCCTTGGGCTCCCAGCCGCACTTGTCGCACTTGTACTTCACCGTGCCAGGCTTCTTTGCACCGCACTCGGAGCAGAACTTGCCGGTGTTCACTGCGCCGCAGGCGCAGGTCCACTTGCCGTCCCCGGGCTTCTTTGCGCCGCATTCGGGGCAGAACTTACCGGCAGCGGAGGCGCCGCATTTGGGGCAGGTCCACGCTCCGGCCGCAGGCGCCGCGTCTGGCGCAGGAGCTGCCGGCTGCGCGGGCTGCTGATACTGGCCGGCCATCTGATAGAGGTTCTGCGCGTTCATACCGCCCATTGCGCCGGCCATGTTCATACCCATGAAGCCGAGCGCCGCGCCGCCGGCATTGTTTGCCGCGTCGCGCATCGCCTGAGCCTGAGCCGCCGAGAGGTTGGCCGCCGCCATGCCGGGATCGCGGTACGCCGCCGTGCGCTGCATCTCCTTGATCATGGCCTCGTCCTCTTCGCTGGCTTTCACGCTGGACACGCCGAAGGAGACGACCTCAATGCCGCGCAGATCGGCCCACTTCGGACTGAGCACCTCATTGAGCGCCTGGGCGATCTCAGTCGTGTGTCCGGGCAGGGAGCTGTAGCGGATGCCCATGTCGGAGATCTTGGCAAAGGCGGGCTGCAGGGCGGTCAGCAGCTCGGTCTTGAGCTGGCTGTCTATCTTGTCGCGGGTGTAGTCCTCGCTGACATTGCCGCAGACATTGGTATAGAAAAGTATGGGGTTGCTGACACGGTAGCTGTATTCGCCGAAGCAGCGGATAGAGATGTCGATATCTATACCCGCGCGCTGATCGACAACGCGGAAGGGCACGGGAGACGGAGTGCCGTACTTATTGCCGACAAGCTCCTTGGTATTGAAGTAGTAGACGCGCTGATCCTTGGGCGGCTCGCCGCCGAAGGTGAAGCGCTTGCCTATGTTCCTGAATACCTCCATGACGCTGCTGCCGAGGCTGCCGCTGAAAACAGAAGGCTCGGTGGAGCTGTCATACACGAACTCACCGGGGACCGCGCAGAGCTCTGCGATCTTTCCCTGGTCAACGATAATCATGCACTGACCGTCTGCAACGGCGATAACAGAGCCGTTGGAAATGATATTATCCGAACCGCTGCGGTTAGAGGAACGGCCGGAGACTCTCTTCCGGCCCTTGGTTACCAGAACGTCGCTGTCGAGCGCCTCGCAGTAAAAATATTCTTTCCACTGATCTGCAAGCACGCCGCCTGCCGCGCCGAGCGCTGCCTGAATAAGACCCATATTTATTTTCTCCTTTCAAATTTCCTGGGGCGGAGCTTCTGTCTGGCCCATGCCCCGGGCCGTAAGCGGTCTGACCGCCTGTACCTGTGATAAAGTATATCAAAGTGTATAAAAAAAATCTACCACAACTTATGTTTTGACGCATTTATTGGATATGCTTGCGCAGTATTTTCTATTCTGCGCTTTCCGCGGTACATTGCACGGTCCTCCGGCGCCGCTTTTCTGAGCTCTGCGCGTATCAGCTCAGGGCAGACCGAACGGAGCTCCTCCACGGTCAGGCTCCCGTCGTGCAGAGCCCTTACGCTTATTCCGCCGCCGTCGCAGCAGGCCACGAAATCAACAAGCCCCGGCAGAGCAAACATGCGGCCGTCCAGCTGCGCCATATCCCCGGCTTCGCCTTTGCGCCGCAGTGCGTCAAGGCGTATGACCTCGCTGCCGCAGGGGCATGGGTCCGGGAGTATGCGCGTATAGTCGCCGGTCCGGTAGCGGATGAGCGGCTGGGCTTCCATGCCTATCGTGGTGATAACCAGTTCGCCGTACCCGCCGCGCGGAAGGACATCTCCGTCCTCCCCGATGATCTCGGCGATCACATGGTTTTCACGCAGATGCATACCCTCATGTGCCTCGCAGCATATCGCGCCGCCGAGACCCATCTCACGTGAGCCGTAGTGCGGAAACAGGCGGCTGCCGAGTATTTTTTCGCACTCCGCCGTGACTGTCTCCGGACAGGCGTCTCCGCTGACCAGCGCACGGCGAAGGCTGCCCCGGCCGCATACGCGCAGCATCGACAGAAGCGGCACCGCCATCCCGACATAGCTGTCCGGCCGTTCCCGCTCCAGCACCCCGGCAAGCTCTGCATAGCTCAGCCCGGTACCGAGTCTCAGGGGCCGTGCGCCGAGGCGCTCTATCGCCTCGCAGATAAGCTCGCCCAAGCCGAAGGGCCCGGAAAACGGCATACAGATCATGGTAACGCTGCCCGGGAACACAAACTCCCCGAGGCCCGCCGCGAAAAGCTGCACCGTGTGCTCGCAGTCGCCGCGCGTGTAAAACACGCGCTTTGCCCGTCCGGTGGTGCCGCTGGTCGCATCGGACAGCACGCGTTCCACCTCCGACTGCGAGCACAGCAGCATGGCTCCGCCGTGCTCCGCGAGCTGCTCGTCCGTCGTGAAGGGCAGCTCCCGCAGCTGCCCCAAAGCATCCAGCCTCTCCGGGAGCGCGGCATAGAAGCCGCCCCGTTCACGCTCGCGCTTCAGCAGCGCGTTGAGCTTTTCAAGCTGAACGCGCTCAAGGGCCTCCCGGTCAAGCACCGGCAGGCCCTCCTGTCTCATTATAAGTTCGTCTATACGGCTGCGCTTCATTTCCTGTACAGTGCCTTTCCGTCAGTGTCCGTAAGATTATACGCGCAGAAGGGCACCATGCCCCTCTCAGAGTCGAGCTCGCAGATGTAGCAGCGCTTCAGCCTGTCGAGGTCGAGGTTCATCGCGTCCTGAAACAGCATTCCGGACAGGGAAAAGGTGTTGAGCCTCGCCTGAGCCAGAAATTCGTCCAGCGCCGAAGTCTGGGTCATGTCCCCGTCCGGGGCGTATTCGCGGCTGTCCTCGCCGCTCCACTGGTTTGCGACAAACTCGCGCGAATCGTCCGAGCCCGTGCAGCAGCAACAGCTGCTCCCCGCCTTTCTCGCAAGCGGCTTCAGGCTCCCGTCAGGGCGGCGCATATAGCTCGCATGGAAGGAGCAGTACGGATTCTCCGCTCCGCCGCCGCCAAAGTCCTCATATTTCATCTGCCCGCCGGTCTGCTCCCCGATGAGCCTCAGCATACGCGGGATCGTTATCGGTCTGCCCGGGCGCTCCAGACCGCAGCGGCCAAAATAGCTTACCGGCTGAAAATGTACCCCGCGCACAGCCGGCATACGCGACAGCGCGAAGCGCAGGATATCCCCGACCTGCATGTCGTTGACTCCCGGCGCTACGACCGGGACAAGCACGATACCAAGTCCCGCGCGCTCGCAATTGTCTACCGCGGCGAGCTTCTCTTTGAGCAGCGCGCGCCCTCTCAACGTTATGTAAACTTCATCGGTCATGCCGTCGAACTGGAGGAACACGGTGTTCAGCCCCGCCGCCTTCAGCACGGCGGCATAGTCCGCCTCCCGCGCGAGACGCAGTCCGTTGGTATTGAGCTGGAAGAAGGTGAATCCCTTTTCGCGGCCCAGCCTTATGATTTCCGGCAGATCGTCGCGCACGGTGGGCTCGCCGCCGGACAGCTGGATATTGAACGGCCCGCCGTGCGCCATGAGAAAGTCGTACTGTCTTTCTATCTCATCCAACGGCAGGTCATACGGTTCTTTCTCCCCGGCCGCGGCAAAGCAGACCGGACAGCGCAGATTGCAGCGGTTCGTCAGCTCCAGCAGCATACAGCAGCCCTTGCGCAGATGCTCCGTGCACAGGCCGCAGTCATACGGGCAACCCTCACCCGGCGCCTTTGCATCCACGGGCGGCTCAACCGTGCTGCTCACGGTGCCCCACCGCAGATAGCTGCGCAGGTCGCCCTCCCATATGAGCGCCGAAAAATGTCCGTGCCCGGGGCATGTCTTTTCCATGTATATGTTTCCATCCGCGCCGGTCGTCTTTTCCGCGTCGATCACGCGCAGGCATACCGGGCAGACGCTTTTTGTCCTCCCAAAGACCACTCAGAGCAGCCCCCTGTCCGAGAGAATCTCCATGCATTTCTGGTAGGTGTCGGCGATGATGCCCGGGCAGAGCTCGACGCGCCTGGCCGGGTTGCCCTTCGTAATATCCTCGCAGTCGGTGCCGCCGTAGTTTACCGTCATCTCTTCCTTGAACCAGTTGGTGAACTCCGCCATGGCCCCCTTGTGCTCGGGGCTGTCCATATCGGTGTCCGAGCCCTTGCCGGTGACGTACGAGATGATACAGGCACCGCCGGTCATGCAGCCGCAGCAGCCGCCGGAAAAACCGACGCCGCCGTTGAGGCCCTCCATGGCCTTGACCAAGCCGGGGTTTTCCTCGCCCAGAGTGTCCAGCATGAGTATAGCCAGTATTTGCGAGCAGAAGTAGCCGCAGCGGCTCAGCTCCATTATCCTGTCAAAAAGGTCCATACGCGGCCTCCCTTTATTTTTTTCTGCAAACAAGCAGCTCGTATCCGCATTTTTCCCGGCCGCAGCGGCAGTCCGCCGTGCCGGCCCAGATCGCCGCGATATAATATTCGCGCCATACGTCCGTCATATCCTCGCGGTGCAGTATTTCAAAGCCCGCAGCCTCAGCAGCGGGCACGACCGGCTCATACACGACATCCGAGAGCATGAGTATACCGCCGCTCCGCAGCACCCTCGCGCTCTCGCGGAAGGCCCCGGGCACATCACCGCTCACATAAAACGCGCACTGGGAGATCACGGCATCAAAGCTGCCGGAAGCATACCCGGTATGCAGCATGTCTCCGCGCTCCACATTTATGCCGCGCGGCTCAATATCAATGCCCACAGCCTCATAGCCGCGGCTTCTCAGCAGCTCCACGGTCTCCCCGGCGCCGGCGCCCATATCGAGCACGCGGCAGCCGGGCGTAAGGCCGGAAAGCTCCAGCATACGAAGGCTGTGCTCCGCCCCGCCCGGATGGCCGTTCATTTGTCCTCCAGCGCTTTTTCCACGCTGAGCACCTTGCCCAGGGCAAGCTCCTCGGGTACATAGACGAAGCCGCAGACCGGACAGACCGGAAGCTCCACCGGGAAGCCGTTGTCGAGATACATGAACTTGGCCTTGCCCCTGACGAGGTTCACGCCGCACTTGCGGCATTTAAGCTTGCCCTGCGGGTCAATGACGTAATATGTTCTGTCCTGCATAGTTTTTCTCCTGAATATTTTATCTTACAGCGTAAGCGCAGTATTCCCGGCGTTCAGTTTCTTCTGACGACGTTCATGCGGTGACTGTAGGCACGGTGAACGAGATATCCGCCGTCGGTCTCGGTATACGCCACCCAGAAGGTGACGTTTCCGGAGCGCTTTCTTGCCATGATATATCCGGTGTCCGCGTCCTCTATCGCCTCGCCGGTCTCACGCTCGGAATCCATAACGGCAATGACGTCGCTTTTGAGTATCATGCGCTCGTCCATCATCTTCAGCGCCTCATCCGTAAACTCCAGCTTATAGCCAAGCTCCACCTTTTCAACCTCCTCGCCCCAGATATCCCGGAGCAGCTCATTTTTAAGGCTCAGTCTGTTATAGCGCTTCTCGCTTATATCCGGCGGTGAGCCGGCGTCGGTACCGTAGACCAGCTCGAGAATGTGGCGCGACTCGCGCCCTTCGCGTGCGAAGCGGTCACGGCAGGCCATACAGTAACTGATATACGGCGCGTCGGAGCGCTCCAGACATTTTTCGGTCATCTCATGCGCAACTTCCCGGTTGGCGTAGGCGGTCAGTCCGCCGTAACCGCAGCAGGGCGAACGGTCGCCCGAATACTCGGTCTCCACCAGCGTACAGCCGAGCTTCTCGGCAATTGCCCTCACAGTCTGCTGCGTATGTTCATCGCCGCGGGCGCCGCAGGAGTCGTGCATCGCCGCCGGTCGGTCGAGACCCTTTGCGCCCTCGGGCAGCCCGATCTCACTGAGTACGTCCCAGATACCGGTAAGTTCGGCCTTCGTATTGGCGCCTAGTTCCCTTTTGCAGGTAGGACAGCCTGCGATCACCACCGGATCTCCCAGCTTTGCAAGCTCAGCGTCCATGAAGTCCTTCACCTTATCGTGCATTTCAAAGCGGCCGGCCCAATCGCATATCGCCCCGCAGCAGCCGAGCATAAGAGCCACTCCGCCGTCAAGTCTGGCACAGAGGTCCTCATATGCCGCTCTGACCGTGGCCGGGGCTATGGCCGCCGCCTGACAGCCAGGGAAAAACACATAATGGCACTGTTCAAAGCCGGGCTGCTTCCGGCAGAGATACGCCTCGCCGTTGGAAAACAGCATGTCCATCAGAGCAAACTCATGCGGCGCCAGAGGCATTTTATCCGTCGACACCATGTTCTGCCGCGCAATATGACAGACGTGGGCCATGTCAAAACCGTTCGGGCATACGACCGTGCACTGTCCGCAGAGCGAGCAGGCGTTCATCGGCTTATTAAGCTGGTGGTCGCCCATGATGATCTGCGTGTTATTGTATATCTCGCGGGACAGCAGGCCCGGATATTTCTTATAGTGTTTGAGGAAGGCGCAGCTTTTCATGCACTCGTCGCAGTGGCACTGGATGCAGCGGCCCGCTTCCTCGATGGCCTGCTCCTTCGTGTAGCCGCTGTCATTCGGCACGCGCTTGAGCTTTTCTGCCGCGGACAGATCCGTATACAGCCGCGTATCGCAGGCGCCCTCCTCTCCGCGCGTGTTGCGCGGATCGAGCTTCTGCGCGAGACGGTCAGCCGTCAGCGCGGCCTTCTTCGCGCCGAAAGCCGCGGCCATAACGCCGCTGCCCCCGCCCATAATGAGCTTCTCAGGCTCGTAAGCCATGATATCCCCGCTGCACACGGCACCGGGGAATATGCGCTTCGCCGCCGCCTCTGACGCGCAGAGCACGTCAATGCCGGTCCTGCGTTCCTCAAAAAATTCAGGCGTTATGCCGCAGCCGAACTCAAAGGCAATATCCATGCCTTTCAGTCTTTTGAGCTCCGCCGCAAACGCCTCCTCACCGAGAAACGGCGCCGCGCTGCGCAGGAATCCATCTATATTCTCCTCCTCACAGAACACTGTGACGGGGTATGCTTTCTTTTCCAGTTCACCCGCCAGAAACAGCGGGAACAGGCCGGAGCCGAATATGGCGACGGTCTTTTTCTTTTTCATGCGGAACACGCCGCCGCTCTTTGTCTGCTCGCCGTATTTGGCCAGCGCGGTCTCAATATCCCTTATGGCTATGCCGTCCCCCTTCTCGCAGAGCCTGCATTTTTTCTCACACGGTGCTTCGCAGCCCATGGAGAGTATCAGGGGAAAGGGAGTCGCCTTTTCGTATATGGCGAGCGCCTTTTTGAAATCTCCCTCAGCCGCAGCCTTCAGCATCGCCTTTGTGTCGAGCTTCAGCGGGCAGGCGGCGTTGCAGTAAGCCGGCTGCTCATAGACGCAGCGGGAGGTCATCGTATCTATCTCTTCCTTGGATATTCTGTTGACATGGTATACATGTGTGGAGCCGCGCTCCTGTATCTGGGACATGAGGTCACCTCCGTATGAAGAAAGCGATAATATCAATAGAGAGGCCCGGTCGGGCCTCTCTATTATATCACTTTTCGGTCTTTATTGAAAGGCCTTGACCAGTACCGCATAATCCGGCAAAAGTACAGCCGAATCATATTGCGCGGTACCGCTCTTACTTTTCAAGTGCCTTCAGCGCAGCCAGGACCTTGTCGGGGCGTGCCGGGATACGGGTGATGCGTGCGCCGGTGGCGTTGTAGATGGCGTTGAGGATGGCGGGGTGAGGTGCATCCAGAGGAGCCTCGCCGCAGCCGGCGGCGCCGTAGGGGCCGGAGGGACGGTAGGTCTCGTTGAAGTGCAGCTCGATGTCATCCGGAGCATCGTTGGGGTAAGGAATACCGCACTTGAGCAGGCTGGTCTCCTTATCCAGATCATCGAAGTCCTCGCTCAGCGCAAGGCCGATACCCTGAACCAGACCGCCGTAGAAGTTGCCCTCGACGAGCAGACGGTTCATGATGGTGCCGACATCGGCAACACAGGTGAACTTCTCGACCTTGACCTTACCGGTCTGAGTGTCTACGCAGACCTCAGGCAGGAATATCGTGTACATGTAGGTTGCGAACGGGTCGCCCTGAGCAGTATCCTGATCGATCGGATGGTCGGCGCAGAAGGTGGTGACCCAGTTGCCCTCATATTTGGTCTCGATGCCTTCGGCCTTCATCTCGTCGTAGGTGCGGAAGGTACCGTCGGGCTTCTTCATGGCAGCGACGAGGTTCTCGGCGGCGAGACGGCATGCGTTGCCGGACATGACCTGAGAACGGGAGCCGCCGGCAGGACCGGCGTTGGGGCAGGTCTTGGTGTCGTTCATGACGAGGCGGATCTGCTCGGGCTTGATGCCTGCCTGACGCAGAGTCTCATGGGCAGAGACGACCACGCCCATATCGGCGCCCTGACCGTGATCCTCCCATGCGGCGTACATCGTTACGGTGCCGTCGGGATTGAGCTCGGCATAGGCGGAGGAGGTGTCAACGCCGTCAAGGCCGCAGCCGTAGACGCCGAGGGACACGCCGATACCGTACTTATAGCGGCCGTCGGAAGCGGCGTTCTTCTCCGCAACTCTTTTCTTGCCTGCCTCGTACAGAGGACGGGCAGTGTCGAACAGGGCTTCCTCACAGTAGACCTCGGGGGGATAGCCTGTCGGGATCGTGGTATGCTCGGACTCCTTGTAGCAGTTCATGGCGCGCATCTCGAACGGGTCGATGCCCATCTTGGCGGCAAGGCAGTCGATCGCGATCTCGGAGCCCATGAAGGACTGAGGCGAGCCGTAGGCACGGAAGGCGGAGCCCCATGCATGGTTGGTGAACACGGTCTGGCTCTTGTTGCGGATGGAGTTGATGCCGTAGCCGGCGCCGGTGAACTGGCTCAGACGCATGGTCAGCAGATCGCCGAACTCGGAGTACGGGCCATGGTCGACATAGTTGTCGCCCCACAGAGCGAGCAGCTTGCCGTTCTTGTCCGCGGCGAGCCTGACGTGCATGAAAGCAGGAGAACGCTTGCCGGTGTAGGTGATATTCTGGAACTGGGTAAACACGAGGGAGACAGGGCGGCCTGTGATCTTGGCGGCGGCGCCGAGCAGGGCCTCGTTGGTGGGAGAGAACTTGTAGCCGAAGGTGCCGCCGGCGTGGTTCTGGACCATACGCAGCTTCTCCATCGGAACGCCGATGCCGTCGGCGATCATGGGCATATGCAGGTGGATACCTATGGACTTGGAGTGGATGGTCAGCATACCGTCCTCATCGGTGTAGGCATAGCCGCAGTCAGGCTCGATATGCAGATGCGGCTGACGGGAGCAGTAGCTCTCGATCTCGACCTGCTGGGAATCGGGAATGCTGCTCCAGTCAAAGTCGTCGCCCTTGATGCAGTTCGTCTCAAAGAACACGTTCGGGGTGCCGGGGTGGATCTCGATAGCGTCGGGAGCCATGGCGTCAAGCGCGTTCATGTATGCGGGCAGCTCCTCGATCTCGACCTTGACAGCGTCCGCAGCGGCCTTCGCATGGGCCTCGGTATCGGCCGCAACTATCGCGATGGCATCGCCGAACTGGAAGATCTTGTCGGAGCAGAGGACCGGGCGCTCAAAGCCGTCGGTCTTGTTGTGCTTGGGCAGCATGACCAGGCCGTTGATCTGGTTGGTACCGCCGGAAGCGAGGATGTCCTTATAGGTGATGACCTTGAAGACGCCGGGCATCTTCTCAGCCTCGGAGGTGTCAATGCTCTTGATGTTGGCGTGGGAGACCTTGGCCTGGGTCAGAGCCAGACGCAGGGTACCCTCAGGCATCTTCAGAGCATCGTCCGCGCCGAAGTCCCATGTACCGGTGACCTTCTGTGCGGCGGAGGGACGGATGTACTTCGTGCCCTTGATGCTGTCACCGGTGGGTTTGAAGATGAGGTCCTCCTTCTTCATCTCGCCGCGCATAACTGCGGCAGCGGCCATAACGGCGTCAACGATGGGCTTGTAGCCGGTGCAGCGGCAGAGGTTGCGTGTCTTATTGAACCAGTCACGGACCTCTTCTCTGGTCGGGTTGGGGTTCTGCTCAAGCAGGACCTTCGCGCTGATGATAAAGCCGGGTGTGCAGAAGCCGCACTGTGCGCAGCCGTATGCCATCCACGCTACCTGCAGCGGATGCATATCTGTCAGAGTACCGACGCCCTCGATAGTGGTGATCTCGGCATTGTCGCGGATCTTGCTCATCTTCCAGATGCAGGCCTTGACGACCTTGCCGTCGACAATGACGTTGCACGCGCCGCAATGGCCTTCGCCGCAGCCGATCTTGCAACCGGTGAGCAGCAGGTGTTCACGAAGGACGGTTGCCAAGGTCTCGTCACCGTTCAGGATCAGATTCCGGGTCACGCCGTTGATAACGAGTGTCTTTTTGATCATAAACACTTCCTCCTGTATTTTTGTATACTGTATGGTAAAACCTTTTGGTACAGCGCGCTTATTTGCCGCCATGGCCGCCGCAGCGGTCATGGTCCGGACCGCGTCCGGTCATGTCCTTCATTCGCTCCACGCCGCGTCCGGAGCAGAACACGAGCTCCGACAGGGCCCCGCTGAAGTCCTCAGCCCGCAGCCGCAGGAAGTTCGCGTTTTCATAATAGTCTATGGGAAGCTCACGGCGGAAAGTCTCCCCGGTTTTTGCATCCGTGACCTCGACCGTCACGGTGTCCGCGCTTATTTCAAAGAACTCCTCTGCACTCATGCCTGTCCTCCCGGGATAAAGAGCTATTCGTTTACATTTACAGCATACGCCTTCAGCTTGCCCCGGGTCAACTATTAAGCACATGCAATTCGCAGAAATATCAGCATGGTTTTTTGTATATTTTAGTCTATTTATCCTCCATCAGCCGTACACGGGGACAGCATCTCCCCCATAATTCTCACATTTCTCAGCTCATATTTGCCTGCAATTCCGTTTTGCTTCCCAAACGTGCTTTTTGTCAACAATTCTTGAAACTTAATTGAATAACAGTTGCAACACGGATAATACAAATAATACAGAAAGATTCAGCCGTATATTACCGCAGACCACCACAGGATGCCAAGGAGAGAGAAAGATGAAGCTTCTGTACTGCGCACTGTACTATCTCGTGCTCGGCGCCGCCTCCTTCGTACTCGGCAGGCTGCTGCCCAAAAACTGGTTTGACTGCCGCGCCTTCCCTTACAGAATTTATTCCTTTGAGCCGGAGCTCTATCACCGTCTGCACGTGAAGCAGTGGCAAAACAAGCTGCCGGACATGAGCCGCATATTTCCGAAGCTTATGCCTCCCAAAAAAATAACAGCCGACTACAGCGAGAGACTGCCGCGGATGCTGCAGGAGACCTGCGTGGCGGAATTTATACATGTGCTTTTGAGCATACTGGGATTCGGCGCGGTATTTATTTGGCCCGGCGTCTGGGGATGGGTGATCGCGATCGTCTATTTTCTTGGCGGTAATCTGCCGTTTATCATAATACAGCGTTATAACCGGCCCAGACTGCAGCGTCTGGAGGACGGCACGAGGAAACACGGGGGGAATATACAGAAATGAAAACACTTATTCTGAGCTGCAATACAGGCGAGGGCCACAATTCCTGTGCCCGCGCCATTCAGGAGGTATATCAGGCGCACGGCGAGGACTGCGACCTGTGCGAAGCGCTGCACTTTGTATCCGAGAGCGCACAGAAAATCATTACGAGCGGCCATACCTTCATGTATCGCCACACTCCCCGCCTTTACCAGTCCGGTTACAGGTTCTCCGAGAACCACCCGGACATGTTCAACGAGTCGTCCAAGCTGCGCGAGATATTCTGCAAGGGCGCGCCGCCCCTGTATGAGCACATCCGGGACGGCGGTTACGACAGCGTGATATGCACGCATCTTTTCCCGGCGCTGATGCTCACAGAGGTCCTGGAGCACTTCGACGCCTCGCTCAGCACCGCCTTTGTTGCGACCGACTACACCTGCAGTCCCAGTGCCGGCGACAGCCTGCTGGAGCGCTACTTCATCCCCTCTCCCTCGCTCGTCAGGAATTTTACCGTCGGCAATATCCGGCCGGACCTGATATACCCCTACGGCATCCCAATACGTCAGGATTTCTACAGCTCGGTGCCCAAGGCTGAGGCCAAGCGCAGCTTCGGCGTCGCGCCCGAGCACCGCCACCTCGTGGCAATGACAGGGAGCATAGGCTGCGGGCCTGTGAAGGAGCTGACGGAAATTCTCTCGGAAACCATGGGCGCAGACATTGAGCTTACCGTCGTCTGCGGCTCAAATGAAAAGCTTTACCGTCAGCTCAGCGGACGCTTCTGCACTGCTCCCAACGTGCACATATCCGGCTTTGAGCATGACGTTTCCCGGCTGCTTGACAGCGCCGACCTGTACCTGACCAAGCCAGGCGGAATAAGCGTGACGGAGGCAGCCGCGAAAGCACTGCCGATGGTGCTCATTGACGCGGTCGCCGCCGTTGAGGAGTACAACCTTGATTTCTTTGTGCGCTCCGGCGCCGCCGTCACGGCGGCCTCTCCGGAAGATCTCGCCTCTATGTGCACGGAGCTGCTCTCAGACAGCCGCCGGCTCTCCATGATGTCTCAGGCAGCGTCGTCGGCAGTGCCGCAGCATGCGGCCGAGGCAATATACGACAGTATGCACTGCCCCGGAGAGGACTGCGCGGTATAAACAATAAGACACACACGCATAACGTAACAACGGAGATGGAGTAAAAACTCCATCTCCGTTTAATAATACTGGAACTCCGTGGCGCGAGCTTTCCCCCCCGTGTCCTCCGGGCAGAGCCCGTCATGGCGGGTCTGGCCGGAAAAGGAAGAAGGAGGGAGCATAGCACAGCTTTCGCCGCCCCGGCGGAAGCGGAGCGACGCGAGCTTCTTCCCCCCCGCGTCCTCCGGGCAGAACCCGTCAAGGCGGGTCTGACCGGAAAAGGAAGAAGGAGGGAGCATAGCGCAGCTTTCGCCGCCCCGGCGGAAGCGGAGCGGCGCGAGCTTCTTCTGACGTTATGCGTGTGCCTCAAACGAGCTCTGCGGGTTTGTAATCTCGGTCTCCGCCAGACGCTCCTCCGCCCAGGTGTTGCCCTGATCGGCGGCTCTGGTATACCATCTGCCGGCCTCGTCAAGGTTCTGGGTCACGCCCAGTCCATGATGATACAGCCAGCCTATCTGAGCCTGTCCCTGAGCGTTGCCCTGCTGGGCGGCCCTGTTGTTCCACTCCATGGCTTTTTCGTAGTCAGCCTCAACGCCGCAGGCGTTCTGGTATATATAGCCTACCTGGGCCTGAGCGTCGGCATCGCCCTGCTCACCGGCCTCCGTGTAGTATTCAAGAGCCTTCAGATAGTCCTGCCCTACTCCGCCAAGGCCGTAGAAAGAATAGTCTCCGAGTATCTTAACGGCCTTCACGTTACCGCAGTCCGCAAGAGCTCTGATACCGCTGAGCGCGCTGCTGTAGAGCGCCTCGGCCTCAGCGGGGACCGTTTTGACCTCAGCTGCCGGCTCTTCGGTATTTACGGCAGAATCGGGCACCGCGTAGGGATCGCCGGTGGGTTCCGGGTCGGGCGTGGGCTCAGCCTTGCCGAATACGCCGGCAACATAGCCTTCGGCGAGTCTAACCTGGTCGAGTGCACAGAGTTTTCCGGCCGCAACAGCCTTTTCGGCATAGTCATTCGCCTTATCCGCGTTCTTCGTCACTCCCCTGCCGAAGCCGTAGCAGTCGGCAAGATAGGCCAGGACGCGCCCGTACCGATCGGTCTCTTCGATCCCGGCAGACTCAGCCGCACTCACAAACTTTCTGTAGAGTTCCCCGGCCTTATCAGTATCCTTTCTGGCGCCGTTGCCGGCATAATTGGCCGCAGCCAGCATATACATTGCCGGCACGCTGCCCTGATCCGCCGCTCTGGTCAGGAGAGGCACAGCCTCGTCATAATCAACGTCGGTACCGAGTCCGAGGTAATAGCAGGTACCGAGCAGTTCCTGCACTTCAGCAAAGCCGCTGATTTCCGCAACGCTCAGCTTTTCAAATGCCGCCGCGTAATCCGCGTCATCATAAAAAAGCCTTTCCGCCTCTGCGGCCATGGCTTCCGGAGAATCGTCCGGTGTTTGAGTGGCTTCGGGCGCAGCAGTAGCAGCCGGCGCAGTCTCACCGCAGGCGGCCAGGCAAAGCAGCATCGCCAGCAGCAGTATTATTGACAATGATCTTTTCATTTCAAGCTCTCCTTATATTAAAACACAACTTTTCCGGGTGCCCTAGATTATACTTCAGCGCCGGCTGCTTTTCAACAGCATACCTGTAATACATAAAAAGTTTACAAAGCCCGGCACAGCGATAACGCCCCACAGCTAAGGCTGTGGGGCGAATTATCATTGTTTGCTTATCTGACGCTTATCCTGCGTTCAGTCCTTGCCCTTTCTGAGTCTCGGGACAACAGCGATCGCTGCGCCGCCGGAGACGATCAGGAATGCGAGCCACAGACCCATATTGCTCTCATCGCCGGTCCTTGGGCTGGAAGAAGCCTGAGCGGTAGTGAGAATGCGGAAAGTGGTGCTTGCATACTCGTTGTTTACGGTCAGGACGGAGAGGTTGTAGGTCTCGCCTGCCATGCGGGCATTCAGGAAGCCTGCCTTGAGGGTCAGGTACTTGCCGTCGCGGCTGATGGTGTAGTACTCGTCGTCAAGGAGTTTATCGCCGACATAGACCTTTGCGATACTGTCGGAGCAGACGAACTTCAGGTTCTTGCTGCTGTTGATGACGTGCTTATCGGTGTCGACGGGCTTGAGGTACGGTCCGACATAGAAGTCGATGGAGCGGGAAGGTTCCTCACCGTACTCGCCGTAGTAGGCCGTCAGGGTGTGCCAGCCGGTCTTGAGTTCCTTGAGCAGAGCGGTGCCGAGGTAGATCTTGCCGGTGCCGCTGTCGACGTACTCTTCACCGGGAACTCCCCAGTTGTCAACTGCGATACCGCCGCTGGCGAGCGGGCTGACTCTGAAGCCGAGCTTGCTGTCGCCATAGTACCAGTATGCGCTGTCGAGGTAGTCGATCATGTAGTCACCGCCGACAGAAGGAGATTTGCTGTCGATGGTCAGGCCGTTCCTCTCCATGCGGTAGCGGGTATTGCTGTTATCGAGCACGTAGAAGAAGTAGTAGGTCTGGTTGCTTGCCAGGGAATCCAGGAAGCTGTTGTTCAGACGCAGGGTAACATAGCCGTTGCTGCCGTTGGTCTCGGTGTAGTTGCTGCTGTACAGGGGCTGAGAGTAGGCAAAGTCAGTGGAGGTGCCGTATCTGTAGCCGTATGCAGAGCCGGTGGACATGTCGAAGTAGACTGCGTTGCCGGTATTCCTGTAGTAGCTGCCGGTGTTCAGGCTGCAGTAAGGAATGACATATACGAGCGCGGTAGCGGGATTGGTCTCGCCTGCGAAGTAGAAGTACAGGGTAACGGTCTGAGCCTTGATTTTCTCAAGGTAGGTGCTGTAAATGGTGACAGCGCCGGTGCTGCTGTTGTAGCCGTAGTCGCTTCCCTGATTCAGGGTAACGGAACCGGATGCGGTGTAAGCAACCAGAGAGGTCAGGCTGTTTGCGGGATATACAGTGAACTTAACTGCGTTGGAATTGTTCTTCTGGTAGTACTGCTGAGAGCTGGGGCTGACGCTGGCGTTCACGGGCTTGCCGCTCGGAGTGGGGGTAGGAGTTACGCCCTTGCGCTGAACGATCCAGGTGGTAGAGGTCTGCTGCTTTGCCTCGAAGTTGTCGGCAACGTAGCTGTCAACATTGCTGTTGGACCAAATACCGCCGTATACCTGCCTGGGTGCGCTGCCGGGGTTCTTGTTGATGCTGCCCATCTTGGCGCTGGAGCCTTCAGGAACGTAAATGGTAGGCGCGTTGGCGACATTGATCGTGGTGATCTCCGCGGTGTCGGATACGTTCATGTTGCCGCTGCTGATGTTAATGGTAGCAATCTTGCCGTTGACATAGGTGGTGCCGTAGCTGCTGAGCGCAACGAGCTCCGCAGAGGAGGAAACGGTCAGAGTACCGTTGTTTATTATGCCAGCATTGAATTTACCGTTGGTGATGGTCAGGCTGCTGTTGGGGGTCACGGTGATGCCGCCGTCGTAAACATCTTCGCCGCTGAGGTCGAGGGTGACGTTCTTATAGTCGGTGAGTTCGGCTCCGCTGACGCTGGTCTTGCCGCTCTGCTTGACTATGACGATGGTATCGCCGCTGACTGCCTTCTGGAATGCCTCGCTGAGGGTGGTATAGTAGGTGCTGCCGATGGAGGCCTGATACTTGGTGATGTCAGTATCCTCACCTGCGCGGACCTCAAATCTGCCGTCAGTGCGCTCAGAGATAACAGTACCGGGAGCGTTGAGACCGTTGGGTCTGTACTCATAGCAGCCGCTGTTGACCAGCATCTGGCTGGTGCTGCCGGCGTTGGCAAAGAGGTTGCCGTTGCCCCATACATAGTCCATGGTGACCTTGCCGCCGTAGCCGAAGCTGAAGCCGGAGTTGCTGTTGCAGTAAAGATCGATGTTATTGAACTTCAGGCCGGCATAAACGTTTATGTAGTCATACATATCGAGGATACCGGTGGAGGCCGTATCGGTGACGGTTACCGCAGCGTTGATGTTCAGACTCTTGTTCAGAGTCCATTTGAAGTCGTTGAGGTCGATCGTGACCGGAACGCTGATGGTGATGATAGAATTGGTAGTTACATTCTTAAGAAGCTTGATGGTATCGTTCTGCTGAGCCTTCGCGATAGCGTCAGCCAGAGTCTCATATACGGTGGTGCCGATCTGGGCTTCACCGTCGGCCACCGGAGGCGCTACGGGAGCTCTGAGAAGGCCTCTCCTGGTGCTGTAGACAGAATCGTCAATCTCAAGGTCGTCAGAAAGAGTGTCTGTACCGGATTCGCTCTGGGTTCCGGAAGCGTCGGCGCCGCCGACTTCGAATCCGCCTGCACTGCTTCCGCTCGCCGTAACGGAGCTGACATCGGAGCCGGGAGTCGAAGCGGACCCGCCGAGCTCAAGCGCATATGCGCTGCCGCCGAAAAGGCTCAGGCACATGGCGACGAGAAGAAGCATGGATAAGAATTTTGTGACTGTTTTCATGTTGTCCGTCTCCTTATATTGCTGTTTTTATTCTCACCAATTAATTTACCTCCGTCCGGGAAACACTCTTCTGCTCCCGGTCATCGGTGTGAATATACTGTAACACGATGTTATGTAAAATGCAAGAGTTTTTTTAATAAATTTGCGATTAATTTTTTCTTTATTGTAACCGTTTCGAATATCTTATTTGTCCAAATCCGGTATTATGTCAATTAAAGC
>JAQXKZ010000014.1 GCA_029010715.1 Clostridiales bacterium | reverse complement strand
TGGTGCCGGTGGTGGGACTCGAACCCACACGATGTTGCCATCGGCGGATTTTGAATCCGCTACGTCTACCATTCCATCACACCGGCATACCGATGGAAAGTATATAACATAAACGGCAAAATTTCAAGGGGCTGTCAGTGTTTATTTGCTGTCAGCCTGAACGGAACCGGCGTCTTCAGAGACAAGGGGGATAAACCGGAGGTTCATGTCGGTCGGACCCTCTATGCCCGGAACGGTCTCACTGAAGCTGTACTGCCACATGTCACAGGCATAGTAAAAGTTTGGAAAGCCGCTTTCGGGGAGCGAGAACCAGAATTCGTAATCCGTCAGGCGCGTAAGATCGTAGCCGTAGTAGCCGAGGTTGCGGTTGAAATAGATGCAGGCAGTATAACCGGCGTTTCTTACGGTCTCGCAGAACGCGCGGGCACAGTCGGTGCGGGCGGCGACGGACAGACCGTGAGTCCTTGCCGCGGAGTCCTCAATTTTCTCCCAGTCGAACACCACGGGGAGGGTCACGTTATAGGCGGAAATGCGGTCGAGCACAAAATTTGCCTCGTCTATGGCCTCCTGCACGGTCACGGCCTGAGAGAACATATACACGCCGAGCTGCAGGCCCGCTGCCTGCGCGCCCTGCATGTTCTGCACAAAGTACGCATCCTCAAACAGACCGCCTTCCGTATATCCGCGCCAGCCCAGACGTATGTAGGCATAGTCCACGCCGGAAGCGGCGACCCTGGGCCAGTCGATATCCAGCTGGTGCTCAGACACATCCACCCCGCGCAGCACCGTATAATCGCTGCCGGTGTAGCGTATCGGACCGTTTGCCGAGGTGAACATATCCTCCGTGAAATCATTGGCCGGGACGCCCTCCAGAGGGGTCATCCATATCCAGTCGAAGCCGTCGTATATGTATACCTGACCCTTGTGCGGGTCCTCCGGCTCTTTCTTGGCGAGCAGGCCTATTATCAAAGCGATCGCCAGGGCGAACACTATTATACATACCAGTATGAGTGCAGTTCTGTTTCTTCGCGCAGTTCTCATCGGGTGCTCCATTCGTGTATTTCTAGTTATGGCTCTCATATTTATACCACATTACGGGTGATAAAGCAATCGTGACGGGGACTGTCAAATTTTCTGAATTATCGGAAAATAACTGTTGACAAACAGCAGCTGGTTTGCTATTATAACTGAGCGGTCGAAAGCCAGCGCGGCAGGTCCAAGCCGGGCAATGGCAGCGTCGGTCAAGATGCTGGTGTAGCTCAGCCGGTAGAGCAGCTGATTTGTAATCAGCAGGTCGGGGGTTCGAATCCGTCCACCAGCTCCACCACGTCAGAAGAAACTCGCTTCACTCAGTTTCCCGCTGGCGCGGCAAACTGCGTATCCGCTCTTTCCTTTTTCCTTTTCAAATCAACCCTACGCCCGCTTCGCTGGGCTTTGATTTGAGAAAACGCGGAATTAGCAAAAGTAAATATGGGGGAATTCCCGAGTGGCCAAAGGGGACAGACTGTAAATCTGCTGGCAATGCCTTCGGTGGTTCGAATCCACCTTCCCCCACCAAAATCGCCGATCTTCGACAGAAGATCGGCGATTTTTACTTCTTCACTATTCCCTATTCACTCTTCGCTAAATCAAACAGGCGATTTTTGAAAGTAATAGGTAACAGTGAATAGTGAAGAAGTATTTGTAAATCCAACATTTCTCCTTTATAATGATGACATATGAGTTATAGAAGTGTTCATTATGCCAGATAGTCCCTTGTTGGTAAGGTCTAAGGCTTCTGCGTTGGAAATCATTCGTGTGTGTAACGAGATCAAGCGCGATCAAAAAGAAAGCGTTCTGACAAATCAGCTTGTTCGCTCCGGAACAAGCATTGGGGCAAATATCCGGGAAGCTTTCTAGCACATAGCAAGGCGGATTTCATTTCACATTCCGGAAACAGCCGGAATATTCCACGTTTGCCGCAAGGCAAACATTTCATATCGAGCGCAAGCGAGATATTTCACTCAAATACCCGCGGGGGTTCGAATCCATTTGCCATAAACGCAAATCCATCTTTTTCGTACCCTATTGGCAGCAAAAAGGACCAGGCTTTGTGCCTGGTCCTTTTTGCTTACGGCAGTGGATTCGAAGGGAGCGGGAGTGAACGACATGCCGGGGCATGTCAGAGCCGCGACCCGGCCTTCGCCGCTAGTCTGAAAGATCAACCGGCTCGCCGGTGATGTCGTTGGTACCCACGCCGAAGGCATCCACCGTGTACCAGGCGGATGTGGCCGTGTGAGTATCGGTCTGACCAAGGCTTACAATCTCATACAGATGAATGGTGTAAGTGCCGTCGCGGTTGTCAGCGCAATCTGCCTCCGGCGGATAGAAGCCGAAGTTCCGGCTGTAATATTCCTGCGCCATGACACACAGCTGCTCCGGCGTTTTGGCGGAGCTCTCCCGGGGCTTCATGAGGTATTCGCCGGTCAGAATGCTGCCGTCCGTGCCGCCGGCCAGGGTCCGCTCGTCACGCTTAACCTGCATGAGCACGGTATCCTCGGTGCTGAACAGAAAGACAAGGCTTTCAAAGCGGTCGGAAATGTCGTCGCCGGAGCCATCCAGCACGGTGCGGATGCTGAGCTGCTGCGCCGTCGGCGCGTCCAGGTCGGGGTACAGGGTATAGACCTCCTCATGATACTCCGGCTCGCCGAAGCGGAACATACAGTGCAGACGGAATTGATCGCCGAATTCGATCCGGTATTTAAGCTGTCCGTCTTCATTATAGTACGAGCAGCCGTCATAATGCTGCCATGCCTGATACTCCGCGCCGGCGGACTGCGGCTCAGTAATGGGTGCGGAATCAGCTCCGGCGGAAATCAGATTATTGATATAACCAATAAGAGAACTCAGGTTTTCCGCCTCATACTGTTTGTCCCCGACGGAAATATTGAACCCCTCAAAGTAAAAGGAGAGCGTTTCGCTGCCCAGATCCACATTGAGACTCGTACTGTCGTCCAATGCGCGGATATCGCTTTCCCTGCCGGGCTTAAGCTGGCAAAGCCGCAGATAGATATTCTCGATGGTTTCCGCGTCGGTGACCGTCCCGCTGAGCGCGCCGCCCTCTGTGTAACGGGTATAGGTAATGCTCTCAATGTCCCCGGCGTTGACGGCTTTTACGGCCTCCAGCGCATCGCAGGTGACCGGGCTGCTGTCCGTTTTGTTTTCCGCGCCGGCTCCGCAGGCGGAGAAGAACAGGAGGAAGAACGCCATGCAAAGGATTGTGAGGTGCTTGTACCGCTTCATTCTGAAATCACGCCTTTCTGTGTGTTTTTCAATTTCTTCCGCCGGAGCTATACGGCAATACCGAATACAATGGATTGCCGCGAAGAGAAGAAGAGACTTGTTCCATGTAATCCATATGTACCATAATTCTGAAAAAATAACAAACAAATTCAGTGAAAACAATCAACTGTACGAAGCTGTACGAAGCGGGCATTCTTCGAAGCGTTTTACGGGAAGCGGACTTTTGATTTCCGAAGAAGCATGTAATTACCGGCCTTTCCGGATTTTTGCGTTGGCCTTCCATCCGTATGCCGTCTGAATAACACACCCGCGGCGAAAGCCGGCCCCGGTCCGGCAATTCCCGCCCGCGTTAAGAATCCGCTAATTATTCGCTCTCCGGAGCAAAATCGCCAATATTCTTACACGGTACATTATATATATTAACAGTGTGAAGTTCTGTTTGGTATCACAGCAGTCAATACAGTCTATGAGATGCAAAAGGAGTGATATGAAAAGAAAACAGTCGCCGTAACAAACAAAGCACCAGCCGCTTCAAAGCAATAACCCAGTGTTCCATGCAAGATGCTGTCCGCCAGGCGCAGATCCGGCAAGGAAAGCCGGTCCTGCGGCGACCGGGGTATCTCCACTAAAATCAGGCACTTATGTGCCCAAATTATGGAGGTAACTTATAATGAGCACGCAATACCCACTCAATGTCTCGGTCCCTCATCACTTCACTTTCGCTGTCCGCGACATTCCCAACGTCACGGTAGAGCAGCGTGAGCGGGTCCTGAAGGCTACACACTACAACGAATTTGCATTCCCCTCCGGTATGCTGACCGTCGACATGCTGTCAGACTCCGGCACCACAGCCATGACCAATCAGCAGTGGGCCGCACTGTTTCTGGGCGACGAGGCCTATGGCCGCAACACCGGCTACTATGTGCTGCTGGACACCTTCCGCGACATTTTCGAGCGCGGCGGCGAAAAGAACTGGAAGAAGATCATTGATCTGGTCCGCACCGACTGCCGCGATGTGGAAAAGCTGATGGATGAGGTCTACCTCTGCGAATATGAGGGCGGCCTGTTCAACGGCGGAGCCGCGCAGATGGAACGTCCGAACGCCTTCATAATTCAGCAGGGCCGCGCGGCAGAGTCCGTGCTGATGGAGATCGTGCGCAATATTCTTGGCAAGCGCCATCCCGGCAGGCAGTTTACCATCCCCTCCAACGGTCACTTCGACACCACAGAGGGCAACATCAAGCAGATGGGCTCGATTCCACGTAATCTGTACAACAAGCAGCTGCTGTGGGAGACGCCCGAGGGCGGCCGCTATCCCAAAAACCCCTTCAAGGGCAACATGGACATTGAGAAGCTGGAGCAGCTGATACAGGGCATCGGCCCGGAGAATGTGCCGCTTATCTTCACCTGCATTACAAACAACCCGGTGTGCGGTCAGGCAGTGTCGATGGGAAACCTGCGGGAGATAAACCGGGTGGCCCACAGCTACGGCATACCGCTGGTGTTTGACGCCGCCCGCTGGGCGGAAAATGCCTACTTCATCAAGATGAACGAGGATGGCTACGCGGACAGATCCATCGCCGAAATCGCCACTGAAATGTTCTCATACTGCGACGCCTTCACCATGTCCGCAAAGAAAGACGGCCATGCGAACATGGGCGGTATGCTGGCCTTCCGTGACAGGGGCCTGTTCTGGCGGAAGTTCTCCGACTTCAACGAGGATGGCAGCGTTAAGACGGACGTGGGCGTGCTGCTGAAGGTGAAGCAGATATCCTGCTACGGCAACGACTCCTACGGAGGCATGAGCGGCCGCGACATCATGGCGCTTGCCTGCGGACTGTATGAGAGCTGCGATTTCAACTATATGAACGAGCGCGTGGCCCAATGCAACTATCTGGCCGAGGGCTTCTATGACGCAGGCGTCAAGGGCGTTGTCCTGCCGGCCGGCGGTCACGCCGTATACATAAACATGGATGAGTTCTTCGACGGCAAGCGGGACCATGACACCTTCGCCGGAGAGGGCTTTTCTCTGGAACTGATCCGCCGATACGGCATCCGCGTATCCGAACTGGGCGACTATTCAATGGAATATGACCTGAAGACCCCGGAGCAGCAGGCAGAGGTATGCAATGTGGTACGTTTCGCCATCGACCGCAGCCGACTGACCCGGGAACACCTGGACTATGTCATTGCAGCGGTCAAGGCCCTGTATGAGGACAGGGAGAATATACCCAATATGCGGATTGTCTGGGGCCACAATCTGCCCATGCGTCACTTCCATGCCTTCCTGGAGCCCTATCCCAACGAGTAAACGCAAATGACAGCACCAACAAACTGTGTTAAAACGGAGGGTAACATATGTCATCCAAAAACAGCAACACCTTAGCCAGACAGGACGGCTTCAAATCCCAATGGGGATTCATAATGTCTGCCGTGGGCTCCTGCGTGGGCATGGCCAACATCTGGCGTTTCCCCATGCTGGTTTCACGCTACGGCGGTCTGACCTTTCTGATACCATATTTCATCTTCGTGCTGGTCATCAGCCAGTCCGGCATGATGGAGGAGTTCGCTCTGGGCCGCCGCTTCGGTTTCGGACCTGTGGGCTCCTTCGGTATGGCCATGGAAAACGGCGGCAAGTCAAAGAGGGCCGGTGAACTCATCGGCGGGGTTCCTGTTTTTGCCTCACTGTGTCTGGGCATCGGCTACGCCGTCATCATGGGTTGGGTGTTTTACTACACCAAAATGGCCTTTACCGGCGAGCTGGCAGCCATGGGTCAGGACATGAGCGTGATCGGCGGCACCTTCGGCGCGGTGGCTCCCGAGGCGGAGACTCTGGGCGAGGCGGTTAAAATGACCTTCGCCACCGGCGGCGCCAACAACTTCTGGATAATTGTGGCCATTGCGGCTTCCTTCGCGATCATGATATTCGGTATCGCCAGCGGCATTGAGAAATCCTGCAAGGTGATGATCCCCGCGCTGTACGCGCTCTTTATCATCCTGGCCGCGGTGATGATCTTTGTCCCCGGTACTTCCGAGGGCTATAAGTACATTTTTACTCTGAATCCCAGGGGTCTGCTGGATGTCAACGTGTGGGTTTTCGCCTTCGGCCAGTGCTTCTTCTCCCTGTCTGTGGCAGGCTCCGGTTCCGTGATCTACGGCTCCTATCTGGGCAAGGACGTCAATATCCGCAAGTCCGCCATCCTCTGCGCCGTTTTTGATACCTCCGCGGCTCTTCTGGCCATGCTCATCATCATCCCCGCCATGGCCACCGTGGGTGCGGATCTGGGCAACGGCGGTCCCGGCCTGATGTTCGTCTACCTGATGCCGGTGTTCAACGGCATGGGCGGTATTTCCCGTATCGTAGGCATTTTCTTCTTCCTGGCGGTGCTTTTCGCCGGTATAAGCTCCATCATCAACCTGTTTGAGACTCCTGTGGCCTTCCTGCAGGAGAAGCTGCACCTGAACCGTATCGCAGCCACCACTGTAATCCACGCTCTGGCCATCGCAGTCTCCCTGTGCATCCAGCCCTGGACCTCCCAGTGGATGGATATGGTGTCCATCTACCTGTGCCCTCTGGGTGCGGCGTCCGCAGGTATCATGTTCTTCTGGGTCATGAAGAAGAATGACGCGCTGGAGGCCGTGCAGGAAGGCGACAGCAAGCCCATAATGAAGTGGTTTCACGCCTTCGGCAAGTACGTCTTTGTGCCCCTGTGTCTGCTGTGCTTCGTCCTGGGCATCGCCTACGGCGGAATCAGCTGAATAGATCGTATCCCTTAGCTTCCGCAGCGCCGGAAGGAGCCGACGGCATTGAGCTTACCGCTTGTGCGGCAGACTAAATGTCTGTTGGCTCCTTCTTCCTTATCTGATAATATAAAAAACGAAAACGATAAAGCGACGTGCCGCAGAGGTAAGGCCCTGGCATTGACACGGATTTTTTTGAATCGTATAGTAGCGATATATTCAAAAGCCCGCCGCTGCAGGCGACGCATACCGGAAAGCGTGACCGGGCGCGTTCCGGCCCGTTCACAGGTCCCGGCCTCTGCCGTAAGGGCGGATTTGCCGCGCGAGGGACGCACCCCGCCGGGCGGATTCCGAAAGCTTATCCCGGGAACAGCCGGGAAACGGAACACAGCAAAAAACGTCGAGAGATTCCTTCAGCGAAACGTTAGAATGAGTCCGTAAGACGAAGGAGGCGAAAAACGTGAAGGAACAGATATTGGCCGTACAGCGTATGCAGGACTATATTGAGACGAATCTTGACGGAGATATAGGACTGACGGACCTTGCGCGGGTGTCCCTGTTTTCGCCGTGGCATGCCTACCGGCTGTTCAGAGATTACACGGGTCTGACGCCGGCAGACTACATACGGCGGCTGCGTCTGTCACAGTCCGCGCTGCAGCTGAAGAACGGGAAAAGCCGTGTCATCGACATAGCGTTCGGACTTGGCTTCAAAAGTGCGGACGGCTACACGAGGGCGTTTGCGCGGGAGTTCGGTATGACGCCGAGCGAGTACGCGAGACATCCGGTTCCCATCACGCTGTTCGTCCCCTACGGCGCAAAATTCAGAGAGCTGAGAAAGGAACGGAATAACATGAGCGACATCAGGAATATTTTTATCCAGATCATACGCAAGCCCGAACGCAAGGTCATCATCAGACGCGGTATCAGGGCGGAGGATTATTTCCAGTACTGCGGGGAAGTCGGCTGCGACGTGTGGGGGATGCTGCTGAGTATGGACTCCCTGTGCGGAGAGCCGGTCTGCATGTGGCTGCCGGAGAAGTACAAAAAACCGGATACCTCCACCTATGTACAGGGAGTGGAAGCAGAGCCGGACTACAGCGGACCCGTCCCCGAGGGCTTTGATGTGATCACTCTGCCGGAGGCGGAGTACATGATGTTTCAGGGCGAACCGTTTGCTGAGGAGGATTACTGCGAAGCAATCTCCGCGCTGCAGCGGGCTATGGACGGATACGACCCGGCAACGGTCGGATACGAGTGGGACGATGAGAATCCGCGCATCCAGCTTGAACCCCGCGGTGAGCGCGGCTATATCGAGCTGAGAGGGGTAAGGCGCAGAAGCCTTAAATGAACAGGAAGAGCCGGAGCCGCCGCCCGGCAAAAACAAGCTGAACGCATTTTCGTTCAGCTTGTTTTTTTCGGTATGAGCCTGTGCGCCTGCGTAATACTGAAGCGCACCGGAAAGCAGACAAAGATATACGGGGTGGGATCGTGTCAGGCGAGGCGGAAGGCGCAGGGCATATTTGTATAAAGCTGGGCCGCATGTTTACGGCGGCAGCTGGGGAAGTACGGAGAACGGAGCGTTGACGCCACTGGGCCGTATGGAAAAGCCGGAGGCCTTACCCATTGACAGAGGTATGCGCGGAAACTATAATACACATGCAATGTACATCGTGCAATATATATTGCCGTACTTGCATTTGTATGGAAAGGAAAGACTGAAATGGCACCCAGAAACAAATTTACGCGGGACGAAATGGTAGCGGCCGCGGTACGTGTCGTGCGCGCAAAGGGAGCGGGAGCTCTTACGGCCAGAGCTGTCGCAGATGAGCTCGGCGTCTCGACGCAGCCGGTATTTACCTGCTTCACTACCATGGACGAGGCAAAGCGCGAGGTCAGGGCCGCTGCAGAGAAAATATACGACGGCTATGCTGAGGAGGGCCTGCGCGCGGAGATTCCGTTCTATGGTTTCGGGACGCAGTTTATCCGCTTCGCGCGCGACGAGCCGGAGCTGTACAGGCTTATATTCCTGACGCCTGCGGCGGACGGAAATATCGGCGTGACAGAGGCGATGGAGCATTCGAAGGGGATTGTCACAGAGTCGCTGAAGCGGATCTACAACATGAACGACTCGGATGCCTGCCGTTACTTCAGGGATATGTGGCTGGTCGTATACAGCCTCGCCACTCTTACAGTGACCGGAGGCTGCCGATATTCCGACGCCGAGATCGGGGCGATACTGACCGGCTTCAGCCTGAGCGTGTGCAAGGCAATAAAGGAGATACCGGGCTTTACGGACGGCAGCTTCGACAGAGACGCGCAGTTCAGGGAGCTGATCGGTAAATAAGCCGGTTTTATGTAAAAGCCGCCCGTGTGACTGTGGGAAGAATGGGGGAGTATATACGGCCCCGGCGCCGCACAGGCAGCGCTGGAGAGACTGGAAAATTCATGCGCAGATTCTGTGTCTGAGTGTCGGATATCCGCAAAACAGCGGCCATTCGGCTTGATATTGTATTGACACGGCCGGAAAACACGGGTATAATCAAACAAGCATGTACCTTTACGGCTGCGTTGTATATGCGTCAGCGCGGCGGTATGGTATGGAAATTATAAGGAGGACAAACATGAAAAAATTCATCGCACTGCTTCTGGCTCTGTGCATGGCTTTCGCTCTGTGCGCCTGCGGCGACAGCACGAGTGCCTCTACCACTGCCCCTGCAGCAGACAAGAGCACCGAAGCCGCCGATACCACCGCGGCTGAGGGCACTGTACATATCGGTATAGTCACCGGTTCTGTTTCCCAGTCCGAGGATGACCGCCGCGGCGCCGAGGCTTTCCAGGCCAAATACGGCGAGGACATGGTCAAGCTGGCCATCTATCCCGACAACTTCACCGAAGAGCTCGAGACCACCATCCAGACCATCGTCAACCTCTCCGATGACCCCGATATGAAGGCCATTATCGTTAATCAGGCTGTTCCCGGTACCACCGAAGCTTTCCGCCGCATCAAGGAAAGCCGCCCCGACATCATCTGCATCGCCGGTGAGTCCCACGAGGACCTGCCCGAGATCGGCTCCGCTGCCGACCTCGTCTGCAACAATGACTTTGTTGCCCGCGGCTACCTCATCATCCGCACCGCTCATGAGCTTGGCTGCGACACCTTCGTTCACATCTCCTTCCCGCGCCACATGTCCTATGAGACCATGAGCCGCCGTGTCGCCATCATGCAGGCTGCCTGCGATGAGTTCGGCATGAAGTTCGTTCTCGAGACCGCTCCCGACCCCACCTCTGACGTCGGTGTTGCCGGTGCTCAGGCCTACATACTTGAGAAGGTCCCCGAGTGGGTTGAGAAGTACGGCCAGAATGCCGCTTACTTCTGCACCAACGACGCTCACACCGAGCCTCTGCTCAAGCAGCTGCTCGAGTACGGCGGATACTTCATCGAGGCTGACCTGCCCTCTCCCACCATGGGCTACCCCGGTGCTCTGGGCATCGACCTGACTGAGGAAGCCGGCGACTACGAGAAGATCCTTGCCAAGGTTGAGAAAGCTGTCTGTGAAAAGGGCGGCGCCGGCCGCTTCGGCACCTGGGCTTACTCCTACGGCTACACTGTCTCTGCCGGTCTTGCACAGCATGCTCTGAACGTCATCAACGGCGAGAGCGAGCTCTGCGACATGGACGATATCTCCAAGGCATATCAGGAGTTCTCCCCCAACGCTGCATGGAACGGCTCCAACTACACCAATGCCGAGACCGGCGTTAAGGCTGAGAACACCTTCCTCGTGTATCAGGATACCTACATCATGGGCGAGCCTGGCACCTACATGCACGCCACTGATATTGAAGTTCCCGAGAAGTACTTCACCATTAAGTAATATAAGCTGCATCCGGCAATAAAAGGGGGAGGATTATTCCTCCCCCCGAAATTGTAAAGCAGACTCTTCCGCGATGTAAACCGGCAGAGTACGAAACTGAGCGGGGAGTGGCCCGCTCTGATAAACAGATCCGCCGCGGGAGCCCCTGCACGGTCAGGGCTTTCAGGCACGGCGGCAGCCGGCAGTGCCGGTATGCCCGGCGGAAACGCCTGACGGGGGCGCAGACGCTCTTCCGGACAGGTTCAGGGGGAGGAGGATTCCTCCCCCAACATTTTGAAGTAGGAATTGAGAGATATGATAAACGCTAACATTCCTTTGTTGGAGCTCAGGAATATCAAGAAGGACTTTTTCGGCAACCAGGTCCTTACGGACATCAATCTCAGCCTGAATGAGGGCGAGGGGCTCGGCCTCTGCGGCGAAAACGGCGCCGGTAAAAGTACTCTTATGAAGATACTTTTCGGAATGGACGTTATCAGAGAGACCGGCGGCTACGGCGGGGATGTTCTTATCAACGGAGAGAAGGTCAATTTTGCTACGCCGTTTGACGCGCTGGCTGCCGGTATCGGCATGGTGCATCAGGAGTTCTCCCTGATCCCCGGCTTTACCGCCACCGAAAACATTCTGCTCAACAGAGAGCCGAAAAAGACAAACGTGATATCCCAGGTGTTCGGAGAAAGACTGAACACTCTTGACTATAACGAAATGAACGGCAGAGCTGTGGCCGCCATCGAGAAGATGGGCTTCTCCATCGACCCGAACATGGTCATAAACGACATGCCCGTCGGCCATAAGCAGTTCACCGAAATCGCACGCGAGCTGTCGAAGGACAAGCTGAAGCTCCTCATTCTCGATGAACCCACCGCGGTCCTGACTGAGAAGGAAGCGGAGGCTCTGCTTGAATCCATCAGGGGTATGGCCGCAAAGGGCATATCCGTCATCTTTATCACACACAGACTCCATGAGATCCTTTCCGTGTGCGATAAGGTTGTGGTCATGCGTGACGGCTATGTCGTCAAGGACGTGCCCGCCTGTGAGACCAATGTAACAGAGATCGCGAAATGGATGGTCGGCAGAAGCGTCAGCACTGCGGCCAATACGGATATAAGGGAGCTGTCGGACGCAAAGACCGTCATGAGCATCAAAAAGCTCTGGGTAGATATGCCCGGCGAGATCGTCCGCAACGTCGACCTTGACATCATGGAGGGCGAGATCCTCGGTATCGGGGGCCTTGCGGGTCAGGGCAAGCTCGGCATACCCAACGGCGTCATGGGCCTTTACGAGGCCGGCGGCAGCGTCGAATTTGAAGGCAGGCCCATCCCTCTCAACAGCCCGCGAAGCTGTCTCGACGCGAACATCGCGTTCGTCTCCGAGGACAGGCGCGGCGTGGGCCTTCTGCTTGACGAGACGCTTGAATGGAACGTGGCCTTCCCCGCAATGCAGGTGCAGGACAAGTTCCTCAGGAAGCTGCTCGGAGGTCTCATAAAGTGGAGAGACGAGAAGGCTATCGGCGAGGTCACAAATAAGTACATAAATGAGCTTATGATAAAGTGCACCGGTTCCAAGCAGAAGGCGAGGGAGCTCTCGGGCGGCAACCAGCAGAAGATCTGCCTTGCAAAGGCTTTTGCGCTCCAGCCGAAGTTCCTGTTCGTCTCCGAGCCCACGCGGGGCATAGACGTCGGCGCAAAGGCTCTGGTGCTTGACGCGCTGAAAAAATTCAACCGTGAATACGGCGTTACCGTCGTCATGATCTCCTCCGAGCTGGAGGAGCTCAGACAGGTATGCGACCGTATCGCGATCGTCTCCGGCGGCAGGATAGCCGGAATACTCCCGGCTTCCGAGTCATCCGAGGAGTTCGGTATGCTGATGGTCAGCCAGGTAAAGTGAGGTGGAAGGATGAACAGACAGTTATCCGGCGAAAACGCCACATTTATGGACAGGGTAAAAGCTGCGGTCAACTCCTTCGGCCTGCCGAGACTTATAATCGCCTGCTTCCTGCTGCTCCTCTTCATCGCCGCCCCTTTTGTAGGCGCCGATTTTGCAACCCAGATAACCAATACGGTCAACCGTTTCAGCTGGAACGCGGTGCTGGTGCTTGCCATGGTCCCGATGATCCATTCCGGCTGCGGTCTGAACTTCGGTCTGCCTCTGGGCATTATTTCCGGTCTGCTCGGCGCGACGCTTTCCATTGAGTTCGGATTTACCGGACCGGTGAGCTTTGTCATGGCCATAGTTATTGCCACTCCGTTTGCGCTGATACTCGGCGCCGGCTACGGCTGGCTGCTCAACAAGATCAAGGGCGGCGAAATGATGATAGCCACCTATGTCGGCTTCTCATCGGTTTCCTTTATGTGCATGATGTGGCTGCTGCTGCCGTACAAGAGCCCGACGATGGTCTGGGGCTTCTCCGGCAAGGGCCTGAGAACCACGATATCCCTTGAAGGCTTCTACGACAAGGTACTGGCGAATTTCCTGCAGATCAACATCGGCAACCTCAGCATTCCGACCGGCACGCTGCTGTTCTTCGCGCTGCTTGCCTTCCTGATGTGGGCGTTCCTGCACACCAAGACCGGTACCGCGATGACTGCCGTCGGCTCCAACCCGACCTTTGCGAAGGCTGCCGGCGTCAACGTAAACAAGATGCGTCTGCTGTCCGTCGTGATGAGCACATGGCTCGCGGCTGTCGGCATCCTTGTGTATGAGCAGGGCTTCGGCTTCATCCAGATATACACTGCCCCGTTCTACATGGCCCTGCCTGCGGTCTCCGCCATACTTATCGGCGGCGCGTCCGTCAACAAGGCATCCATAGCCAACGTCATTATCGGTACCTTCCTCTTCCAGGGCATTGTCACCATGACGCCGACCGTAATGAACTCCATGATACACATGGATATGAGCGAGGTCATAAGAATCATTATCTCCAACGGTATGATCCTTTACGCTCTGACGAGAAAGACGGAGGGCTCGAAATGAACAACAAGAATACAAATAAAGAATCCGTGTCCTTCGGCAAAAAGGTACTGAGCTTCGTTCAGAACAACTCCGTGCCGCTCATGTTCGTGCTTATCTGCATTATCTGCATCCCTATATCCGGTTTTTCGGTCAGCTACCTCGTCAACGAGATAGTCACACGAATGGGCAGGAACATCTTCCTCATACTGTGCCTGCTCTTCCCGATCATGGCTGGTATGGGCCTGAACTTCGGTATGACGCTGGGCGCCATGGCCGGCGAGATCGCGCTGATCTTCGTGGCCGACTGGCAGGTCTGGGGCATCCCGGGCGTCGTACTCGCGATGATACTCTCCATTCCGTTCTCCGTGCTCCTCGGAATGCTCTGCGGCAAGCTGCTGAACATGTCCAAGGGCCGTGAGATGATAACGAGCTATATCATCAGCTTCTTTATCAACGGTGTGTACCAGCTCATCGTACTGTACATGATGGGACCTGTGATCCCCATCAAGCACTTTTCGCTCAAGCTCCCGCGCGGCTACGGTATCAGAAACACCGTCAGCCTGCTGAACATGCGTCAGTGCGTGGATAACCTCCTCGCCGTTAATATCGGCGGCGTGAAGATCCCGGTGCTCACCTTTATAATCATCGCGCTGTTCTGCCTGTTCATAGTCTGGTTCAGAAAGACCAAGCTCGGTCAGGATATGAGGGCCGTAGGTCAGGATATGGAAGTCGCACGTGACGCCGGCATAAAGGTCGAGCGCACGAGGATAATCTCCATCGTCATGTCCACCGTGTTCTCCGGCATCGGCATGATTATTTACCTGCAGAATATGGGCAACATCGCTACCTATTCGTCTCACTCCCAGATAGGCATGTTCTGCATCGCGGCTCTGCTCGTCGGCGGCGCATCCGTAGACAGGGCCTCCATCGGCAATGTGTTCCTCGGCGTCATCCTGTTCCACACGATGTTTATCGTCGCGCCCTCTGCCGGCGCCAAGATAACGGGAGACTCAATGATCGGCGAGTATTTCCGCGTGTTTGTGTCATACGCGGTCATCACGGTAGCGCTGATAATGTATGAGACAAAGAAACGCAAGCAGAAGAGCCGCCTCGGGCAGCAGCTTGCACGTGAGCAGCTGGAGGAGGAGAAGAAATGAACAGGACAAAGACTCTCCTCATAAGAGTATGTACGGTTCTCGTGCTTGCTGCTATCGCGGTGCTGATGTATTTCCTCGGCCGCGGCCATACTGTGTATTTCGACAACAAGAAGCTTGAGTACAACGGGACGACTTACGACACGCCGTACAAGGTGGAAGTGTATGTCGGCGGCGAGCGCATTGCAAAGCTGTATGACAGGGAGCGCGGCGCGACTACCTGCATCGGCGCAAACTTCAGCATGGAGCTTGTCGTGACACAGGAAAAGGGCGGCAGCGAACAGACCTTCAGCTATTCGTTCAAGCTGCCTTACAGCATGGACGGTATCGTGTACAATCTGCCCGGACTGCTGGCAGGCCTGCCTGAAGAGGCGATTATGTCGGAGTTTGTCTCCACCGTGGAGGAAGTCCCCGCGGATGAAGAAGTCGTCACCGACGAATTCGGCATGACTATGGACGGCATGGATGAATCCGCGGATCCAGACAGTGCCGCAGCCGGCTGAGTCCGACAAAATTATTTATATAATTACCGAAAAATCGAAGCTCGTATGAGCTTCGATTTTTTTCGCTATGTCCGGACTGAAGCGATTTTGAAGCGGGCGCGGAGCCCTGAGGAGGCACAGTACATACGCCGGCCCGGGTCGCCGTCCTGCTGATGCCCATTACAAAGCCGCCGCGCGGCTGTATGACCGCCGGCAAATCGGCCGGCCGCAGCGCCGAGCGCCCCGCGATGAGGCCGGCACTCTGAAAAGGCTTTACCGACATAAAGTCCGGCAGCGCGTTCCCGGTACCGTCATTGGCCGCCTTCGCCGTGCGCGTTTTTATATTTACAGGTATAAAAGTTCCTTTTGCGCAAATAAAGAACCTGGAATACCTGCCGCTGCCTGTGCCGGTAAAACAAAAAAATACTTGACAAATACCCGGAGGGGGTATATATTTAAAATACCCGGAGGGGGTATATGATGATGAGGTGAAGCAGATGGATGACGGGAAAAAATGCTGCCGCTGTGTTGCACGGCATAAGGAACGCTCGCCGGAGGAGTATAAAAAGCTCATGAACCGGCTCAACCGTATCGAGGGTCAGATACGCGGCATCAAGGGCATGCTTGAAAACGGCGCGTACTGTCCGGATATCCTCGTGCAGTCGGCGGCGGTAAACGCCGCGGTCAACGCTTTTAATAAGGAACTGCTTGCAAACCATATCCGTACCTGCGTCGTCAATGACATACGCGACGGCAGGGACGAGGTGATAGACGAACTTGTCGTCACGCTGCAGAAGCTGATGAAATAAGGTGCCGGATATTATCGCAGGGAAAAGCCCGATATGTGTAAGCGCCTGAAAAGGCGCCGCGGCAGGCGCCTCCGGTATGACTGCGCCGGCGGACGGAATAATAACTGAGTAATCCTGCCCCGGTACCGCCTGTCCGGGACGGTACCATGAGCTGAAGGGGGCACCGGAAGGAGTGGATTTATGCAACAGTATAATGTTACGGGCATGAGCTGCGCGGCATGCAGCGCACGCGTTGAGAAAGCCGTGTCAAAAGTGCCCGGCGTCACGGAATGCTCGGTCAGCCTGCTGACCAATTCCATGGGCGTCGGCGGCAGTGCCGCGCCCGAGGCAATTATCGCCGCGGTACAGGAGGCCGGCTACGGCGCGGCGCTCAGGGGCGCGGACAGGGCCGCGCAGAGCGTGTCGGAGGCGGAAAAACAGCTGGAGGACCATGAGACTCCGAAGCTGAAGCGACGGCTGCTCTGGTCGCTGGGATTTCTTGCGCTGCTTATGTACTTCTCAATGGGCCACATGATGTGGGGATGGCCGCTGCCGGCCTTCTACAACGACAATCATGTCGCGATGGGACTGACACAGCTGCTGCTGGCAGGCATAATCATGGTCATCAACCAGAAGTTTTTTGTAAGCGGTTTTAAAAGCCTCTGGCACCGCGCACCGAATATGGACACGCTGGTCGCGCTCGGCGCTGCGGCGGCCTTTGTTTACAGTACCTACGCGCTGTTTGCCATGACCGGCGCACAGGTGAGCGGCGATTCGGAAGCCGTCATGAAGTACATGATGGACTTTTACTTCGAGTCCGCGGCGATGATCCTGACGCTTATAACCGTCGGCAAGATGCTTGAAGCGAGGTCCAGGGGCCGGACGACGGACGCTCTGAAGAGCCTGATGAAGCTGGCCCCGAAGACTGCGAATGTCATACGCGCCAGCGTGGAAACGGCTGTGCCCATAGAGCAGGTGCGGAAGGACGATGTGTTTGTTGTGCGCCCCGGCGAGAGCATACCGGTCGACGGCGTGGTGCTCGAGGGCTCCAGCGCGGTAAACGAGGCGGCGCTGACAGGGGAGAGCATACCGGCCGACAAGACGGAGGGGGACACGGTCTCCGCTGCGACGGTAAACCAGTCGGGCTTTCTCAAATGCCGCGCCACGCGTGTGGGAGAGGACACTACGCTCTCCCGGATCATACAGATGGTCAGCGACGCGGCGGCCACGAAGGCGCCGATCGCCAAGGTTGCCGACAGGGTCTCCGGAGTGTTTGTGCCGGCGGTCATCGCCGTGGCCGTGATAACGACCGCGGTGTGGCTGCTGCTCGGCAGGAGCTTTGGCTTTGCGCTCGCGCGGGGTATATCCGTGCTGGTCATAAGCTGCCCCTGCGCTTTGGGCCTCGCCACGCCCGTGGCGATCATGGTCGGCAGCGGCCTCGGCGCGAAGAACGGCATACTGTTCAAAACTGCCGCCTCGCTCGAGGAGACCGGCCGAATAGAGATAGTCGCTCTCGACAAGACCGGCACCATCACTTCCGGCGAGCCGAAGGTCACGGATATCCTGCCTGCCGCGGGCGTTGATGAGACTGAGCTTCTGCGCATGGCTCTGGCGCTGGAGCAGAAGAGCGAGCACCCGCTCGCGCGCGCAATACTGCAGCGCGCGCAGGAGGAGGGGCTCACTGCCGGCGAGGTGAGCGATTTCAGGGCGCTGCCCGGCAACGGTCTGACCGCGGTGGCCGGCGGCATGGAGCTCTGCGGAGGCAGTCTCGCTTTTATCGGCGGGAAGGCCGAAGTCCCCGACGGGATGAAGCGCAGCTCCGGGGAACTTGCCGGGGCCGGAAAGACTCCGCTGTTCTTCGCGGCCGGCGGGAAGCTGCTCGGCATAATTGCCGTGGCCGACGTCATCAAGGAGGACAGCCCGCAGGCAGTGCGCGAACTGCAGGACATGGGCATACACGTTGTTATGATAACGGGTGACAACGAGCGCACCGCGAAGGCCATAGGCGCGCAGGCGGGCGTCGATCAGGTCATTGCCGGCGTCCTGCCCGACGGTAAGGAGCGGGAGATACGCCGGCTCAGGGAACGCGGAAAGGTCGCCATGGCTGGCGACGGCATAAATGACGCTCCGGCGCTGACGCGGGCGGATATAGGCATAGCGATCGGCGCGGGAGCGGATGTAGCGATAGACGCTGCGGACGTGGTGCTGATGAAAAGCCGGCTCAGCGATGTGCCGGCGGCCATAAGGCTCAGCCGGGCGACGCTGCGGAATATCCGCGAGAATCTCTTCTGGGCCTTTTTCTACAACACTGTCGGTATCCCGCTCGCGGCCGGAGTTTTCATCCCGCTCGGACTGACGCTCAATCCGATGTACGCGGCGGCGGCCATGAGCCTGTCGAGCTTCTGCGTCGTGTCAAACGCCCTGCGTCTGAATCTCTTCAGGCTGCGTGACGCGAGCCGTGACCATAAGAGAAAAACCGGACTTAAAGAATATAAGGAGGAAAAAACAATGGAAAAGACAATGGAAATCAGGGGCATGATGTGCGGTCACTGCGAGGCGACCGTGAAGAAGGTCCTCGAAGCAATACCGGAGGTCACGGAGGCTAAGGTCAGCCATGAGGCCGGTACGGCCGTGGTGACGCTGAGCGCCCCTGTAGACGAAGCGGTCCTTAAAAAGGCCGTCGAGGACAGGGACTACACCGTGACCGCGATAAGGTAAGAGCGGGCACAGGCAAATTTGTACAAAAATACCGGGAGCGTTGTCTGAATCATGGGCATGCCCCCGGTATTTTTGGCTGCTTATACCGGTTGCCAGAGCCGGCGGCAGCAGGTATAATATACTCAGCATATCAGATGTACGGAGGGCGGAATGGATATCTGGGAGAAGCTGTATATGAGGGCGAAAGCGGAGTATGCGCCGCAGGAGCTGACGCCGTTTGTATATGCCCGAAATGTGGTCTGCGCCGTTGAGAGTGCATCCGGGGAAATATTCACCGGCTTCTGCATAGAGAGTGCCTGCGGGGTCATGGACCTGTGTGCGGAGCGGGTGGCAATACTCGACATGTATAAGCACAGCGGCGAAACTGTCGTGAAGCGCATGATCTCGTTCCGCGACCGTCCGCCTTGCGGCGGCGGCAGCGGCATGCCCTGCGGCGCTTGCAGGGAGTTTCTGATGCAGCTGTCACCGGAGAACCGCGATATGGAGATCATGGTGGATTATGATACGAGAGAGACCGTCACGCTCGGCCGGCTTATGCCGGATTGGTGGGGCGGCGAGAGGTATGAGCAGGATACAGGGGACAAATAGCATGAGGATAAAGACAAAAGACATGGCCTACGCGGCGCTTATGGCGGTGCTGCTCGCCGCCTGCTCGTGGCTGAGCGTACCGGCGGCGGTCCCGTTTACGATGCAGACCTTCGGCGTTTTCTGTGCGCTTTTGATACTCGGCGGAAGGCTCGGCACGGTTTCGATACTTGTATACATATTGCTCGGCGCGGCCGGACTGCCGGTCTTCTCGGGCTTTCGGGGCGGGCTGTCTGTCCTGCTCGGTCCGACCGGCGGATATATCGCCGGCTTTCTGATATGCGGGCTGTGGTGCTGCCTGGTTGAGAAGCACATGCATAAGCTTCCCATGCTTATCGCCGGCAACCTCCTGTGCTATGCCTTCGGGACGGCATGGTTCGTCATAGTGTATTCCGCCGCGGGAAAGGCTGTTTCCGTAGCGGGGGCCGTTATGACCTGCGTCGTCCCGTACATGGTGCCGGATGCGGCAAAGCTCGCATTGGCTCTGTATCTCTCCGGGAGAATAAAAAAATATGTCTTTCCGAAGGCTGCGGAAGGCTCGGCGGAGAGTACGCAAAAATGACACTGTGCCCGTTCCGGCGCCGGCCGGGACGGGCCGTTTTGTGTGCTTTTACTATTGTGAAAGACTTTTATATGTGCTAGGATAAAACCGATAAATAAACAAAAAGGAAAGAATGAATGAAAAGATTGAAGATACTCGTTGTAAATGATGACGGTATACTGTCTCCCGGGATAGAACGTCTTGCGCGCAATGCCGCGCGCTTCGGAGAGGTGTGGGTCGCCGCTCCGGCCAGCCAGTGCAGCGGTATGTCCCAGAGGCTGTCCATATCCGGGACGCTCACCCTGGAGGAGCCGGCTTTCCCCGCGCCGGTAAACGGGGCCTACGCCATCGGCGGCACTCCGGCCGACTGCGTTAAGGTTGCGCTGAAATCGCTGCTGCCGGTAAAGCCGGACTTCGTTTTCTCCGGCATCAACTTCGGCTACAATACCGGCTACGATATCGCATATTCCGGCACCGTCGGCGCGGCAATGGAGGCCGTGATGAACGGCATACCGGCCATAGCCTTCTCGACTCAGCACGACGGCAGCTACGACGTCACGGATAAGTACATAGAGCAGATAACGGAGGAGCTCATCAGTGCTCCGCCTGCTCCCGGAGAGATATGGAACGTCAACTTCCCGGGATGCCCGCTGGAGGAATTCAAAGGCATACTGCGGGATCGGACGCCGGCGCCGATGTGCGTGTTTGAAAACTATTACAGCAAATCCGTACAGGCTGACGGCCCGGCGCTGCTTACGCCGTACGCCGTGCAGCTCAGAGACGGCGACGCTCCGGAGGGAACGGATATACACGCCGTCGTCAACGGCTGGATTTCTGTAGGTAAAGTAAAGAGCATGGTGGTAAATCCGTAACGGAATCATTAAATACTGTGTTCCCTATTGTAAATGCAAACTATATATGGTATATTGTACCTGGTGTAAGCCTGTGGAGTGTTCCGTGAAAACGGGCACCTTCTGATTCGGTTCATCGGCGTTAAGCCATGAATATAAATTTTATGGAGGAAAAACACAAATGAAAAAGACCATAGCACTGCTTCTCGCACTTGTTATGACATTTGCCCTCTGCGCCTGCGGTCAGTCCTCTGCGCCTGCTGCTACCGAAGCACCCGCTGCTGAGGCTCCTGCTGCCGAGAGACCCCACTTCGACAAGCTGACCCTCGAGTTCGTACCCTCCAAGGATGCGGACGTCATTATCACCGGCACCAAGAATCTGCCTGAGCTCGTAAAGGCTGAGATGGCAAATCTTGGTTATGACATTGACGAAGTCGACATCACTGTCGGTACCAGCTACGATGCGACCGGCGAAGCCATGGCGGCCGGCTCCATTGACCTCGGCTGGCTCCCCGGCGGCACCTACGCTCTGTACTCCGATGACGTCGACGTCATCCTGACCGCTACCCGCAACGGCCTGTCCAACGACAGCACCGACCCCACCACCTGGAACGGCGAAGCCAACGCCACCCAGAAGAACGGACCTCAGGTCACCTACTACCGTTCTCTGATCTACGCAACTCCTTCCGAGTACGGCAGGGAGCTCGCAGATAAGGTCAACGCAGGCGAGAAGCTCACCTGGGAAGACCTTGACAAGGCAAAATGGGCCGTCCAGAAGACCTCTTCCTCCGCCGGTTACATCTACCCCTCCATGTGGCTGATGGAAAACTACGACGGCAAGAAGATCTCCGACCTCTCCAACGTCATTCCCCTTGACTCCGGCTACGGCACCGCTTTCTCCTACGCCGCTGCTGAGCAGGTCGACATCATCGTCTGCTACGCCGACGGCCGCAACGACTACGAGGCAAGCTGGATCCTCCCCACCGATCAGCAGGATGAGACCGGCAAGCAGGGCATGGGCCGCTCCGAAAGCATCTGGAACGAGCTGAACGTTATCGGCGTTACCGAGGGTATCTACAACGACACCGTTGCGATTTCCAGGGAAAGCCAGTACTACACTCCCGAGATAGTAGCCGCACTGCAGGATTGCTTCATCAACATCATCAGCACTCCCGAGGGCCAGGAGATATTCTCCGTTTACAGCCACACCGGCTATGCCAAGGCTGTTGACTCCGATTACGACGGCGCACGCGCTGCCCTGACCGCGGTTTCCGACTAAGGCTTAAAGCCGGATCCGTTACAGAAATACCCTAACTGAAAAGCGCCCTGCGTATACAGGGCGCTTTTTTCTGCAGACGCTTGTCGTTGCATGACAGGGGCGCATATGCTCAGGAATATACGTCCCTGTCAGACAATGGAAACTGAAAAATTATTTGAAAGAGAAAAGAGTCGCGGCATGATAGAATTTAAGAATGTTTACAAGACTTATCCGAACGGCTTCACGGCCCTGAAGAACATCAACCTGCAGATCGAGCAGGGCGAGTTCGTCGCTATCATCGGTCTGTCCGGAGCGGGAAAATCCACCATACTTCGCTGTATCAACCGTATGCACGACATCACGAAGGGCGAGCTTACCGTTGACGGAGTTGATGTTGATACCCTGCGCGGCAAGGAGCTGCGCCGTTACCGCCGCAAGGTCGGTATGATCTTCCAGAGCTTCAACCTCGTCTCCCGCAGCACCGCCATCAAGAACGTCCTGACGGCCGATGTGCCGGATATGCCTTTCCTTCGCGTCCTGTTCGGCGTGTTCACAAAAGAGCAGAAGATGCGCGCGCTCGAGAGCCTTGACAAGGTCGGCATCCTCGACAAGGCCTACACCCGCTGCGACCAGCTCTCGGGCGGCCAGCAGCAGCGCGTCGCTCTTGCGCGCACCCTGAACCAGAATCCGAAGATCATCCTTGCGGACGAGCCCGTTGCCTCCCTTGACCCGATCACCGCAAAGCAGGTCATGCAGGACTTCGTGCGCATAAACAAGGAATACAAGATATCCATCCTGCTTAACATCCACCACGTAGACCTCGCGCTCAAATACTGTGACCGCGTTATCGGCATCCGCGCGGGCGAGATCGTCTTTGACGGTCCGGCCAGCACGATAACTCAGGAGCAGATAGACACCGTCTATAACGGCGCCAAGGTCCCCACCATGGGCGAGGGCGAAGGCGAGATCCCGCAGGTCAAGACAGAGGGCTGAGCGCATGGATAACGAAAACACCGCCGTCCTTTACAAAGAGACGCTGTACGATAAGATATTCAAGCCGCAGATAATCACTCTGGCCAATGGACATACGGTGCGCCGCCGCCGCAGCCGCGCTCCGCTGATCGTCATCCTGCTCGCGCTTGCGGTCTGGCTGTCGCTCGAAGCCACCGGATTCGAGATGAGCGTTATTATACGCAAGTTCAGCAAGATGGTCGACCTGCTCGAAAAGATACTCCAGCCCGACTGGAGCTTTTTCCCCAAGGTAATCTCACCGCTGGTCGATACTATTAAAATGTCCATTCTGGGTACCGTCATCGGCTGCGTCCTGGCCCTCCCGGTCGCCATTCTATCCTCCAGCAACATCAACCGCAGTTTTCCGCTGGTCAGCTTCTTCCGTTTCCTGCTTGCACTGATCCGTACACTGCCCACACTTATCATCGCGCTTGTCTGCGCCCTGATCTTTTCCCTCGGTACTTTTTCCGGCACCATTGCCATCGCGATCTTTACCTTCGGAATAGTCGCCAAGATGCTCTTTGAGAGCATCGAGACAATAGACATGGGCCCCTTTGAGGCCATGGAGGCTCTCGGCGCGGATAAGTTCCAGGCCTTCTGGTCCGCCTGCGTGCCGCAGATTCTGCCGGTTTATCTCAGCCACAGCCTTTACTGCTTCGAGATGAACATCCGTGCCTCTGCCATCCTCGGCTATGTCGGCGCCGGCGGTCTCGGCATAACCATCAATGAGCGTATCGGCTGGCGCGACTACAACAGTCTCGGTATGGTACTGCTCTCCCTGTTTGTGGTCGTCGTTGCGATCGACTTCTTCAGCGAGTACCTGCGCAAGAAGCTGAGCTGAAAGGAGAGGCCAGATGAGTAAAAAGAACAGAATAGAAATACTCGAGGAAACTCTCGACAGAAAGCTCACCGCGGCGGAGATGTACGCCAGCCGTCCGCGCAAGTGGCTGCTGTACACGGCTATCGTCCTTGTAATTGTCCTGCTCGTCGGCTGGTCGGCCCACGATATAAGATTCACCGGCCTGACCGCGACCGGCACCGAGGTGGCAAAGGGCGTTGTACACGGCGTGTTCAATCCGGACACGGCGCTCATGTTCGGCACCGGCGAGTCCGACGTGCCGTACCTGCTGCTGCAGACGATAGCAATCGCCGTGCTCGGCACGCTTTTCGGCGCAATACTTGCCATTCCCTTTGCTTTTCTCGCTTCCTTCAACATCATGCCGAAGCCCGTCGCCTATGTCGTGCGCGTGCTGATACTCATGATAAGAACCATACCCAGTATAGTATGGGCGCTGATGTGGATCCGCGTAACCGGACCCGGCGCCGCCTGCGGCGTTATAACCCAGTCGGTCTGTTCTATCGGCATGATATCCAAAATGTACATAACCGCTATCGAGGACCTCGATACTAATATACTCGAGAGCCTTGACGCCATGGGCTGCACGCCGTTCCAGAAGATACGCTACGGCGTTATTCCCCAGCTCACGGCAAGCTTCATTTCCACCACCATCTACCGCTTCGATATCAATCTTAAGGATGCTACCACCCTCGGTATCGTCGGCGCCGGCGGCATCGGCGCGTCCCTGGTGCAGTGCCTGAACAGCCGCCGCTGGGCTATGGTCGGCGCCTTTGTATGGGGCCTTATGCTGCTCGTGCTGATTATCGAGCTCATCTCCACCAGGATCCGCAGAAAGCTTGCCCACGGCGCATGATAACGGGGCCCAATAGAAAGCTCTGGCCGGTTTTCGGTATAAAACCGCACATGTTTAATGCACATGCCCCTGCTTCAACGCAGGGGCATGTCATACCGGACACCGAGAAACCCCGGACTCCGTGTGCGGCAGTATCCGGATCAGAAGACCATGACGCGCCGTGGCAGCAGCTTCGCCGATTCAATGCCGTACCCGGCGGACGGCGTCAAATGTTTGCGCGCGCTCCGGGCGTCCGAAAAGCTTTTCTGCGGGCGAAAGGAAACACCATGCAGCGAAAACTGACAATATTCTATACCAGCGATGTGCACGGCTGCTTTTCGCCGACTGACTATGCCGGCGGCGGGGAGACCGCTTCCGGGCTCATAAACTGCATGAACAATTTTGCCGGCGACGGGAATACTCTTATCATCGACGGCGGCGACATCCTGCAGGGCAGCCCCATGACATATTATCTCTACAGTCAGCGCCGCGGCGGAAGCTGCGTCCCTGCGCGGCTCATGAATACAGGCGGCTATGACTTTGTCACGCTCGGCAATCACGACTTCAATTACGGCAAAACCGAGATAGAACGCTATCTCGGCGCGCTCGACGCTGTCTGCCTGTGCGCGAATACAGACGGCATCGCGGGAGTGAGAAAAACCGCCGTCGTCAGAATGGAGAACGGACTGCGCGTCGGGCTGACCGGGGTCACGACCCAGTATGTGACGCACTGGGAGAAGCCTGAGAATCTGGAGGGCATAGGTGTGACCGACGCCTTTTCCGCGGCACGCGCTGCACTGGAGGAGCTGAAAGCGCAGGACGTTGACCTTACGGTCTGCATATACCACGGCGGGTATGAGAATGACCCTGAAACCGGAGAGCCGCTGTCGGTGAGCGGGGAGAATCAGGGCTGCCGCATATGCAATGAGCTGGATTTCGACATCCTGCTCACGGGACACCAGCACATGGCCGCTGAAAACCTGCGCATAAACAATACCTATACCTGCCAGCCGCCAGATAAGGCCGCGGCGTATATACGTATGGATGTCGGAGTGGACAGCTTTGTCCCGGCACAGGCGGGGCGGAACGGCGTCGCTGCGGGACGCGTCACGGCGCGCAGCCGCCTATGCAAGCCGGGGGAGACCCCGCTGCCTGAGGCGATGGATTATATCCGTCCCGTAGAGGAGGAGACCGGAAAATGGCTCGATACTCCGGTCGGGCATCTCGATGTGCCGCTGACCCCGGCAGAACCGCTCGATATGGCGCTTAACGGTTCCCTTATCGCCAACTTTTTCAATCAGGTGCAGCTCGAGGCCTCTGGCGCGGACGTCTCGGTGACGAGCCTTGCCAATACGGTGAGAGGCTTTGCGAAGGAGGTCACGATCCGCGATATCGTCTCCACCTATATATTCCCGAACACGCTCGTCACTCTGGAGCTGGACCGCACACAGCTTAAACAGGCGCTTGAGCGCAGCGCGGAGTACTTTGACTTCGACGCCGGCGGCAGACTCCGTATAAGCAGCGGCTTTCTAAGACCGACGGTACAGCATTTCAATTTCGACTACGTCGCGGGAGTAAATGTCACGTTTGACCTTCGCCGCCCGCCCGGCGACAGGGTGACGTCGATACTGTACCGCGGCGAGGAACTGAGCGGAGACAGAAAACTGACGGTCTGCATGAACAACTACCGCGCATCGGGCGCCGGCGGCTACGGCGTATATGCCGGGTGCAGGGTCGTGCGCGAGCAGCCGACGGAAATCTCCGAACTGATTATCGACTACGTGCTGCGGCACAGAGACATAAGCGTGGACAAGACAAAATGGCTCAGAGTCATATACTGAGCCGGCCTGTATATGTGATGACAGACAGATAAAAGGAGGATAAAATGGAAAACAAAGTGTTCAAGGTTGTGCTGCTGCAGGCCCTGCCGGCCTCCGGCAAATCCGAAGTCAGAAACTTCATGGCGAACGTCGAGCCCGAGCGGCTTCAGAACGAGTTTCACATCGGTGAAAACCTCCAGCTTGACGATTTTCCCTATGTGCATATGATGCGCCGCATAGATAACGAGCTCGAGGCAATGGGCCGGCCGCGCATATTCTATCCCGGCGAGGAGCCCTTCATTGACGGCCGCGACTGGGGCACGCTCTGCGCCATGCTCAACGAGGACTACCACGATCTCATGAACCGCAATGTTGTTAAAACAGACTCCGCCGCGCAGCTGCTGTTCGACCGTATCGACCGCGCCGGTGAGATCGCGGGCATTGCGCCGCGTCTCGGCCTGCTCGACGGGGGAGTGCGCACAAGGCTCGCCTCCATCCTCGAAAGAGAGGCCCGCGCCATGCTCGACGGCAAGCATGCGGCTTACCCCGAATCCTTTGAGAACAAGACCATAATCATTGAGTGCGCCCGCGGCGGACCGGACGGCGCGTCCATGCCGCTGACCGGAACCTTCGGATATCAGTACTCGCTGCCGATGTTCTGCCCCGAAATACTCGAAAACGCTGTCATACTCTATATCTGGGTCACACCCGAGGAGTCCCGCCGCAAGAACGCCGACCGCGCCGACCCGAACGACCCGGGCTCCAATCTGCACCACGGTGTGCCGATGGCAGTTATGCTCGGGGACTACGGCTGCGACGATATGGAGTATCTCGTCAACACTGCCGAGGTCAGGGACACCGTCACCGTCAGGGCTCACGGAAGGACCTACAATGTCCCCATCGGCATATTTGACAACCGCGTGGACAAGACATCCTTCCTGCGCGCCGAGCCGGACGAGTGGGACGCAGCCAAGGTCGCGGACGTGACCGCCGCCATCCGCAGGGCGACTGACACCATGTACGCAAACTACAATAAGGTCGGTGTACAAAAGGACGCATAAAGCAAGAAGCAGACCCCGTACGGGGCCTGCTTCTTGCTGTTTTCAGAGCAGGGCGTTTAAATCATTGAGTAAATAGCTCAGATCGGAGCGGGAGACGAGCAGCCTGCTCACCCCGTCAAGGCTCACCAGACAGTTTCCGCTGTCGTAGTCATAAAATTCCAGTGTGACGGTGCGGAAGCTCTCTGTGCTGCGGTGGAAGGTAAAGCGTACCTGAAGGCCGAGCTCCGGCTCTTTCTCGCTGCCGCTGTCGCTGGGTATCATGCCGTTTAGCCTGTCCAGTATGGGCTGAAGCTCCTTCTCCTCGCCGTCAAGCAGCCATGTGTTCTGTGCTTCGCTGCCGCCGTCCCCGGAACTGAGGCTACCGCCGCTTTTGGTAAAGGTATAATCACCGCCGCCGATATGGATGTCAACGGAATCCACAGTGTCCCAGTCCATGCTCAGCACCTCGTCCGGCTGCAGCGACTCGTAGGTCACGTGCAGCAGACCGTCGCGTACCGTGCCGTCGATGAGATAGACCATCTGGGAGCCTGATATACGCGCGTAGCACTTGTCGTCGCAGTAGCTGCCGATCTCCAGAGTAAAGCTGCGCTCGGACTTCTGTTTATCGTATATCGGCTCTCCGCCGCTGTCTGTCATGTTGGTTTCCACCTCGACGGTATTGGCGTAGACGACGTTTACGGTGACGCCCGGGCTGACAAGACCGTAGGATTTGAGATCGGCTTCGCTGGCCTTGTAGTTCACGCACTCGCCCCAGCTCAGCCCGGTGATTTTGGAGACAAAGCTTTTTGCCAGCGCGGTATCGAGCGTCAGATAATCCTCGCCGTCCTTGTAGAACCAAACGTAATCGTCGCTGTAGGCGAGGCCGCTGTTTTCGATACGGTCAAGCTCATAGTGCTTGTCGCCGGCATTGACTGTAAAGCTTATGGTATCGTCCATGTTAGGCAGCAATTCTTTCTTTACCATATCATACAGGCCGTAACCGAAGCTGTCGAGCAGACTGCCGTCGACGAGGTATACCCTGCCGTCGCCGTTCGAGAAATAGCGCCCGCCGCCCATAGCGGACTCATTGCCGATGCTGAAGCTGTATTCGCTCCCGTCCGCCGTGAGCGACACACTGCATACGGGGTCGTCCAGCCCGTACTGCGAGAGCGGCTCCGGATCATCTATGGTTTTCAGCGCCTCTATGCCGCTGACCGCGCCGAGCATTTTGTCTATGCGCGCGGTGTTCACGGGAAAGCTCTGGTCGGCGGAATATATCCAGCCATCACCATCCCGGTCGAAGCTGATACTGTCCGTGTAATCAAAGCTCAGCAGCGTGACTGAGTCCGGATCAACGGAGAATATGACGTCGCTGCCGTCCTGCTCCGCGTCCGTGTCAGGCTCCGGGTTGAGCCTCGCGGCGCCGAAGGCGGCCGCACATACCGCGGCGAGGATACACAGCAGTATAAGAAGCTTTTTCGTTCTTTTCATGTGTGTTTCCTCCTGAGGTGTACACAGACTCCGATACCGAGGAACAGCGCCGGCAGAAGCCACACTGTAACGGCGGTCATAGCCGACGCCGCAGAGCTGCTCATCGTAAGATACTCGTAGCTCAAATTCTTGGAGTGTATGGATATGCTTTCCTCCTGCTCGCACATCCAGCTCAGGGCGTTCAGGAAAAGGTCCTGATTGCCGCCGGATACCATGGCGCTGCTCTCGTCGTCCAGCAGGGCTCCGGAGGATATCCATACTATCCGGGTATCGTCCATACCGGAATTTGACGCGGTGATTGCGACGCCCAGGGCAAAGGGGCCGTCAATGTCGCCCTCTTCCTTTTCATAGGTCGTGATGCCGTAGCCGGCGGTCTTGGAGTAGGCGGAGGAAGAGGTAGTCAGCAATTGAGTTGCCGAGACCCCTTCGGGGAGGGTGTCGCTGACGCTGAGCCCCTGCGCCACAGACAGCAGCACGTAGTAGCCGCCGTCGGCAAGAGGAGCGGTTATGCTGTGGCTGCCGATGTCCGGCAGCAGATAGTACGGCGTGCCCCAGGCGTAATTGTTCTGATCTGCCTCGACGACTATGCCGTCGTTGGCGGCGACTCCGTAGGAGGACATGAGCGCCCAGAGATTTGTGAAGGGCCCGTCCTTGGGCGGGTCGGTGACGAGCAGCATACGGCCGCCCTTTTTGAGGTAGGCGGCTATCTTGTCCGCTTCGCCGGAGGAAATGTCGCTCTGCGGTATGGCGATGAGCAGCACGTCCGCGTCGGAGGGCACATCCTCGGCCGTCAGCAGGGACAGCTCCTTAAGCTCAATATTCTGCTTTTCGACGGAGCTCCGGAAAGCGGTGCTTAGCTCCGCCTCGCCGTGCCCCATGAGCGTGTACATTACCGGCAGCTCATCGTTCGTGACGAAGCCTATGGCGCCGGTGATCGCTCCTTCAGCGGCAAAGCTCTGACTGTACGAGCCGGTAGTGTAATAGTCGGAGTAGTCGTACTCGTACAGCTCGTTGTAGTCGATATAGCGGTAGCGGTCGCCGCGGCAGACAACGAGGGAGTTGTTGTATACCCGGCCGTTGGTGTACTGCTGCGCAAAGCCCGGATAGACATCCGGGTCTTTTTTGATGACCTTAACATATCTGCTCATACCGCTGTAGCGGTCGAGCAGGGAGGCAAGGGTGCTGTCCTCACGGCCGGACTGAACTATCCAGTATATTTCGACCTCTCCGTCGAGAACGGCAAGCTGCGTTTCCGTCTGGTCGGACAGGGTATACAGGCCGCTCGCCGTGGTGTCCAGCTTGGTGTACTTTGAGGGGAGAGCGGCGGCAAAGGCGTTCAGCGCGACAGCGATGGCGAGTACTATCACGACCGCGGCCACGCTGTAGCCGCCGACGCGGAAACTGCGCGTGCCGATTGAGCTGAAGATGTTTTTCCTGTTTTTCATCAGCTCCACCTCCTCTTCTCCATAGACTGAACGCTGATAAACAGAAACACGCCTATGACGGAGATGTAGAACACTATCGCGGTGATGTCAAAGACTCCGTTTACGAACTGCTCGAAGCGGGCGAAGAGCGAGAGCCTCTGCAGCAGCGTCGGGAACAGGCCCCCGAAGCTGTCTTTTCTGAAGGTGTACAGCGCGAATAGCACGGCCTCGAGCGCGATAAAGATCACGGACGCTCCGAAGCCGCTTTTCGTCATACGCCAGAATATCAGTGCCAGCAGGGCGATGCACACGGCAAAGGCCGCAAAAGAGGCGAAAGCCGTCGTCGACAGGAAGCTCGCGAGACTGGAGAGAAAATAATTGACCAGAAGCACCACAAAGCACAGGCCGGCCGCCACGGCCTGGCTTTCGGTGAGAGAGGAGACGAAGGTCCCGACGGCGAGCAGTGCCGCGCCGAGGAAGAAAAAGCCCGTGAGCGCCCCGTAGGCGGCGGCGAGATTGACATTGCCGTAGACCGAGAGAATGAGCGGGTAAATGCTGATGATGGCCAAAGGGACAAGGAGCATCACCAGCATGGCGGCGTATTTACCCATCACAACCTGTGTCATTGTAAGGGGCAGGGAATAGAGCAGCTGATCCGTTTTCTGGCGCTTTTCCTCTGCCAGCACGCGCATCGTGAGTATGGGTACGATTATAAGGAAGATGAAGGACATGCCGCTGAGCACATATTCGAAGTTGCTCAGGGCGTTTTTGATGTTGTAGGCCATGGTGTATATTCCCGCGAAAAGCAGCAGGAACGCACCGAATACATAGCCGGAAAGACCCGTGAAGTACGAGGACAGCTCGTGACGGAATACGGCTCTCATGTTTTGTCGGCCTCCTTTTCGCTGCCGGTAAGCTCTATGAAGATATCCTCAAGGCTTGCCTTCGAGGTTGTCATCTGCAATACGGCATGGCCGGAGCCGGCAAAGGCCAGCGACAGCTCACGGCAGACGGAGTCTGAATACTCACTTCCGGCCTCCAGTCTCAGATGGCTGCCACCGTCCGGCCTTTTACTGATTTCAGACTTTGATACGGCCGGGAGCGAGGAGACGATGCGTCCGGCCTCCTCCTCGTCCGCGTCGACGTCCAGCTCAACCGAGACGGAGCCTGCAAACAGCTTTTCAAGGTTCTCCGCCGTGTCGCAGGCGACCAGCCGTCCTTCTGAGATTATCAGTATCGTGGTGCATATCGCCTGCACCTCAGAGAGAATGTGACTGGAGAGTATGACGGTGTGCTCGCGGCCCAGGTCCTTTATCAGATCGCGTATCTCAACAATCTGCTTTGGGTCGAGGCCGACCGTCGGTTCGTCGAGAATTATGACCCTGGGGCTGCCGAGCAGAGCCTGCGCTATACCGACGCGCTGCCTGTAGCCCTTGGAGAGATTTTTTATCAGCCTGTCGGCCACGCCGGCGGTCTGCGTGATGTCAAGCACGCGGTCAATCTGCCCGCGTATCTCAGACGGCGGGACGCGTTTGGCCTCGGCCACGAAGCGCAGGTATTCGCGCGGCGTCCTGTCGGGATACAGCGGCGGCTGCTCCGGCAGATAGCCGATCAGACGCTTGGCCTGCGCGGCGTCCTCAAAAATGTCGAGACCGTCTATCGTCACGTCGCCGGATGTGGCGGCGAGACAGCCGGTCATAATGTTCATGGTAGTGGATTTGCCCGCGCCGTTGGGACCGAGAAAGCCGTAGATCTGCCCGTCCTCTATAGTAAAGGACAGGTCGTCCACGGCGAGATGTTCCCCATAGCGCTTCGTCAGATGCTTTACTTCAATCAACCAGCATCTCCTCCTTTGAATAGACGGAGCCGTAAAATGGCTCCGGAACGCCTTCAGGCGTCAAGATTGTAGGCTGTAATTCTTAAATGAACCTAAAATAAAAAGAAACATTCTGTAAACAATTAAATCTGCACTGTGTATACCCCCTTTGCATGGAGCGGCGTTTCCTGTATAATACTGCACATAAGATGTCTTAACGATGAGAAAGAAAGGGGACACACATGATTTTTTACAAAGACGGCAGCTACAGCAGCGGCGCTGCGCCGGGACCCAAGCCGCTGAAACGCCCAGTGATGAAAACGGTGCTGACGATAGTGGTCGTGATACTGCTGATCGTGACGGCGCTGGACTCCTTTTATACGCTGAAGGAGGACCAGTACGGGGTTATAACCACATTCGGAAAGCCGAGCATGGTCACGACCTCTGGCCTGAAGCTGAAGATACCTTATATCCAGGATGTGACCAAGGTATCCAAGACTATTCAGGGCTTCCCTCTCGGCTACCGGAACGACGGTTCTGGAGCGGAGGACGAGTCGCTGATGATAACCTACGACTATAATTTTGTCAATGTGGACTTCTACGTGGAGTACAGGATTACCGATCCTGTAAAGTATCTCTACAATTCCGAGCAGCCGCTGGATATCCTGCGTATGCTCTGCCAGAGCTACATACGCGACACCATCGGCCTGTACGATGTCGACAGCGTCATCACCACAGGCAAGAGCGAGATACAGGCGGCCATAAAACAGAAGGTCGTGACCAGACTTGAGGGCGAGGACATCGGCCTGCAGCTGACAAACATAACCATTCAGGACGCCGAGCCGCCCACGGAGGAGGTACAGCAGGCATTCACCGCCGTTGAGACCGCAAAGCAGTCTGCGGATACTGCGGTCAACAATGCCCGCAAGTACGCCAACGAGGTCATTCCCGCGGCAAACGCCGACGCCGACCAGATCATAAAGAGCGCGGAGGGCTATAAGGAGAGCAAGATCAACGAGGCCAACGGACAGGCCGCGCGCTTCCAGGAGCTGTTCAATGAGTATGAAAAATATCCTCTCATCACCAAGCAGAGACTGTTCTACGAGGCGATGGAGAATATACTCCCCGATATGAAGCTTTATATAATCGACAAGAACTCCGGGGTGCAGACCGCTTTGCCGCTTGAGCAGTTTGCGACCGTCAACATGGGAGGCTGAAAACATGAAAAAAGGAATGAAAATAGGTCTTTCCGCAGCAGCCCTGCTGCTTGTGATAATAGTGCTCGGCGGTTGCTTCTATACGACCTATCCAAACGAATACACCGTCGTGCGTCAGTTCGGCGCGGTGGTCAGGATCGTGGACGAGCCGGGCCTGAATATGAAGCTGCCGTTTATCCAGTCCACAAGCACCCTGCCCAAGACCGAGATGATCTACGACCTTGCAGTTAGCGACGTCATCACCAGCGACAAGAAATCCATGGTTGCCGACAGCTTTGTGCTCTGGCGCATAGACGACCCGCTGAAATTCATCCAGACCCTTTCCGGTAATATTTCCAACGCCGAATACCGTATTGACACCGTGGTCTACAACAGCCTGAAAACCGTCATCAGCTCCATGAAGCAGGAGACGATCATATCCGGGCGTGACGGCCTGCTTGCTCAGAAGATCATGGACAATGTCGGCAATACCTTCGACGCCTACGGCATTACCGTGCTCGCCATAGAGACAAAGCGGCTCGACCTGCCTGATGAGAACAAGGCCGCGGTATATGAGCGCATGATCTCCGAGCGCGGCAACATTGCCGCGTCCTTCGCCGCCGAAGGCGAGGCCGAGGCAAAGCAGATCCGCAACGAGGCGGACAAGTCCGTGCAGATCACGCTCTCCGAGGCAAACGCCAGGGCGGAGAAGCTGAAGGCTGAGGGCGAGGCCGAGTATATGCGCATCCTTTCCGAGATCTACGATACCCCGGCCGAGGCGGATTTCTACGAGTACATGCGCGCGCTCGACATGGCGCAGAATGCCCTGAAGAACGGAAACAAAACGCTGGTCGTCTCCTCTGACTCGCCGATAGCGCAGATATTCCAGGGCCAGTGGTAGAGGCACATTTCAATGTAAAAGCGACGATTCGGACTGTCTGAGAAGCGCCGCTCAGCAGTGTGACAGGTGAGCCGCCGTGAGAGCCTGAAAGGGCAGGAGGCCCGCATTATGTCTGATAAACAGTATCGCCGGAAAAGCCGTTATGGCTTTTCCGGCGATTTTATGTTCCGGTTCCGTCAAAGTCCGGGATCATATCCGCCGTGGCGGAGGCGGTATCCTGCCAGTAGCCGCTGAGATGGCGCACGGACATATAATGTATGAGCCGCCCGTTGAGCTCCGCGTCTATGCGCGCCGAGAGCTCCGGAAAGCCAGTAAGCCCGGGCATGGGCGTGTATTGGCTCATCAGAGAGAAAAGCACGGCGCCCTGCGGAAATTCGTCCGCGGCGAAGTCCATGACGTTCATCGCGTCCTCGCCTCTGCCGGGCAGTATGAGGTGACGTATCAGAACGCCGGAGCGGAGCAGGCCGTCGCCGTCCATGACATAGGGCCCGGTCTGGCGGTACATCTCCTTTATCGCCGCGGCGGCGACCTCAGGGTAGTCGGCCGCAGCGCTGTAGCGCCCGGCCGCGGCACTGTCGAAGTATTTGAAATCAGGCATGTATACCTGCACCAGCCCCTCAAGCATCCGAAGAGCTTCAACGCTCTCATAACCGGAGCTGTTCCATACTACAGGTATGTCAAGATCAAGCCCGGACAGAGCCTCGGCGATCGCCGGGGTGAAATGGGCTCCGGTGACGAGATCAATACACGACACCCCCTCGTCACGCAGCCGGAGAATTATTTCGCGCAGCCGCTGCACGCTGACGCTCTGCCCGCCCTGCCCGCGGCTTATCCTGCGGTTCTGGCAGAATACGCATCTGAGATTGCAGCCGGTGAAGAAAATGGCTCCGGCCCCGTTTTTGCCGCCGATGCACGGCTCCTCGCCGAAGTGCGCCGCGGCTCTGGCGACCCGGGGCAGGAGGGGACTGGCGCACACCCCGCCGGGCTTCGTGTCACCGCGCAGCGCGCCGCAGTGACGCGGGCAGATATCGCATACAGTTTCCATAAGCATTTAACCTCTGTCGGCAGACAATTGACAAAAAACTATCATATGCAAAATGACAATAAAACGGCTCTTAACCGGACTGATTATAGAGCAGATTTGTGTATTATGCAAGAATAATCGAAAAATGGCAAAAAGTACATGATTTTTTAAAGTTTTGTGCTAAAATGTTTTCGAAATAAGGGAAGAGGTAACGTATTTTCTGCCTTTGCGCTGCGTTGGAGGGAAAGCAAATGCTGGATATTGTTCTGGTAGAGCCGGAGATACCGCATAATACCGGCGCGATCGCCCGCACCTGCGCCGCGACCGGCGCGAGACTTCATTTGATAAAACCGCTGGGCTTTGACATATCCGATAAAAGGATGAAGCGCTGCGGACTGGATTACTGGTTTCTGGTTGATATCAGCGTTTATGAGGACCTTGATGAGTTCTTCGAAAAAAACGGTGATAATAACATATACCTGGCCACGACCAAGGCGCCGCGCTCCTATACCGATGCGGACATGAGCGGTGATGTTGCGCTGATGTTCGGCAAGGAGACGGCGGGCCTGCCGGAATGGCTGAGAGAGAAATATCGGGACAGATGCATACGTATCCCCATGATCAGTGAAGCCCGGAGTCTGAACCTTTCCAACTCCGTTGCTATACTTGCCTATGAGGCCCTTCGCCAGCAGGGATTTCCCGGACTGCTGGGCACGGGATCAATGGCGTACTGAACAGATTATTATTTTAGGAGGACATACCATGAACTACAACAAGAAAACCGTCTATGACGTTGACGTCAAGGGCAAGAAGGTCCTGCTCCGCTGCGACTTCAACGTACCTCAGAACAAAGAGACCGGCGAGATCACCAGCGACAAGCGTATCGTCGCCGCTATCCCCACAATAAAGTACCTGCTCGGTCAGGGCGCAGCCGTTATCGCCTGCTCTCACCTCGGCAAGCCCAAGGGGGAGTGGAAGGAAAAGCTGACCCTCGCCCCTGTTGCAAAGCGCCTCAGCGAGCTGCTCGGTCAGGAAGTCATCTTCGCAAAGGACATTATCGGCGAGGACGCGCAGGCTATGGCCGCCGCTCTGAAGCCCGGTCAGATCATGCTGCTTGAGAACCTCCGCTTCGACATCCGCGAAGAGAAGAACGGCGCGGACTTTGCAAAGGCGCTGGCTGACATGGCCGACATTTTTGTCTCCGACGCGTTCGGCACCGTGCACAGAGCGCACGCCTCCACCGCCGGCGTCGCGGCCTACCTGCCCGCCTACTCCGGCCTGCTCGTCGACAAGGAGCTGTCCATCATGGGCAAGGCTCTTGACGATCCCAGGCGTCCCTTCGTGGCGGTCCTCGGCGGCGCCAAGGTCTCCGATAAGATAAACGTCATCAACAACCTCCTTGAGAAGGCCGACACCGTCATCATCGGCGGCGGCATGGCGTACACCTTCAAAAAGGCTCAGGGCTGCGAGATAGGAAAGAGCCTGCTCGAGGCCGAGCGTATTGATTACGCAAAGGAAATGATCGCCAAGGCGGAGGCCAGGGGCGTGAAATTCCTGCTCCCCGTCGACAACTATTGCGCGGCTGAGTTCTCCGCAGACGCCGAGCCCGTCCTCTGCGGGAATGACATCCCCGATGACCTCATGGGCATGGACATCGGACCCAGGACCGTCGAGCTGTTCTCCGAGGCCGTCAAGGGCGCAGGCACCATCGTCTGGAACGGACCTATGGGCGTGTTCGAGTTTGACAAGTTCGCCGGCGGTACCAAGGCCATGGCCAAGGCTCTGGCTGAGAGCGGCGCGATCACCATCGTCGGCGGCGGCGACAGCGCGGCTGCTGTCGAGAAGCTCGGTTTTGCCGACAGGATCACCCACATCTCCACCGGCGGCGGCGCATCCCTCGAGTTCCTCGAGGGCAGGGAGCTGCCCGGCGTGGCGTGCCTGCTGGACAAGTAAGAATATAAAAAGATCCGCACCTTACAGCTGCCTCAAACGGCAGCTGTAAGGCCGCTGTCGCCTTGCCGCTGAGACCGGCGGGCAATATTGATTTTAGGAGATATGAAATGAACAGAAAGTATCGTAAAACGGTTATCGCCGGTAACTGGAAGATGAACATGCTTGCCTCCGAGATCAAACCCTTTATGGAGCAGCTCAAGGAGAACCTTCCCAAGGTCCGCACCTGTGAAATGGTGCTGTGCACACCGGCAGTAATGCTCCCCGCAATGATAAAGGCCGGCAAGGACTGCAAGGTCGCCGCCGGCGGACAGGATGTTTCCAGGTACGAAAAGGGCGCCTACACCGGTGAGGTCTCCGCGTCCCAGCTCGCCGATATCGGGGCGAAGTACTGCATCGTCGGCCACTCCGAGCGCCGCCAGTACCACGGCGAGGATGACATGCTCATCAACGCCAAGGTGAAGGCCCTGCTCGGAAAGGGCATCATGCCCATCATCTGCGTCGGCGAGAGTCTTGAGCAGCGTGAGATGAATCTGACCATGGAGTATGTCGCATATCAGGTCAAGGCGGCGCTCAGCGGCGTCGACGCGAGCCAGCTCCGCCGCTGCATCATAGCTTATGAGCCCATCTGGGCCATCGGCACCGGCAAGACCGCTACCGCCGGGCAGGCTCAGGAGGTCTGCCAGGGCATCCGCGCCGTCATCCGGGGCATCTACGGCGCACGTCCCGCGCGTGCCGTCAGTATCCTTTACGGCGGCAGCATGAACGCCAGGAACGCCTATGAGCTGCTTGCCCAGCCCGATATCGACGGCGGTCTTATCGGCGGCGCATCCCTGAAGCCTGTCGACTTCTCCGAAATCATCAAGGCAACAAATCAGGAATAAGCTCCGCGTAAGATAAGAAGGAATTTCAGATGAGTAAAAAAGCAGTTCTTATAATCCTTGACGGCTACGGCAATGCGGCGCCTTCCGCCGGTAATGCCGTTGCGCAGGCAAAAAAGCCCAATCTGGATAAGCTCTTTTCGACCAATCCGTATTCTACCCTCTCCGCCTCGGGTCTTGATGTCGGCCTCCCCGCCGGTCAGATGGGCAACTCCGAGGTCGGCCATACCAATATAGGCGCGGGCCGCGTCGTGTTCCAGATCCTGCCCAAGATGACTCAGGAGATCGAGAACGGCAGGTTCTTCCAAAACGCCGCCTATATCAAGGCGATGGACGATGCGAAGGAAAACGGCAAAGCCCTGCATATCCTTGGCCTGATGTCGACCGGCGGCGTTCACAGCCACCTGACCCACGTCTTTGCCATACTTGACATGGCAAAGCAGCGCGGGATAGGGAAGGTCTTCGTCCACTGCTTCCTTGACGGCCGCGACGTCGCGCCCAAAAGCGGCGCGGAGTTCATCCGCCGGCTCAATGACAAGTGCAATTCTCTCGGCAACGCAAAAATCGCGACTATACAGGGCCGCTTCTGGGGTATGGACCGAGACAAGCGCTGGGACCGCGTAGAGAAGGGCTATAACGCTATAGTCTGCGGCGAGGGCGTCATGGATGCCGATCCCGTGCACGCCGTCGAGGCAAGCTATGCAAACGGCGTGACCGACGAGTTCGTCGAGCCTGTCGTCGTCTGCGGCGAGGGCGTTATCAATCAGGGCGACAGCGTCATCTTTATGAACTTCCGCCCCGACCGCGCAAGAGAGATGACCTGGGCGCTGAACCTCGCGGACTTTGACGGCTTCATGAGAAAAAAGACCGTGTATCCTCTGAGCTATGTCTGCACCGCGCAGTACGACGAGACCCTGCCCCTGCCCATCGCGTATCCGCCCGAGACAATCAGGAATACTCTCGGCGATTATATCAGCGCGCAGGGCTTGAAGCAGTTCCGCGTCGCGGAGACCGAGAAGTACGCCCACGTCACTTTCTTTTTCAACGGCGGCGTGGAGAAGCAGAGCGAGGGCGAGGACAGATGCCTTGTCCCGTCTCCGAAGGAATTTGCCACTTATGACCTGGTGCCTCAGATGAGTGCCGAAAAGGTCGCCGACAAATGCATCGAGGCAATTGCCTCCGATGAGTACGCCCTGATCGTCTGCAATTTTGCCAACTGCGATATGGTCGGCCACACCGGCGTCATGGAAGCCGCCGTCAAGGCTGTAGAGACGGTCGACGCCTGCATGGGCCGCATCATGGCTGAGGTCTCCAGGCATCACGACACCGTGCTGCTTGTCACTGCCGACCACGGCAACGCCGAGTGCATGTTCGATGAGAGCGGCCGCGTCAATACTGCGCATACCACCAACCGCGTCCCCTTCGCCGTTTGCATGGAGGGCGTCGAACTGAAGGACGGCAAGCTTGCGGATATCGCCCCCACCATTCTGAAGATTATGGGGCTCAGCCAGCCCGAAGAAATGACCGGCGAGTGCCTCATAAAGTAAAGCGTCGGGCCCGGAATGGCCCGGTACATAATACGTTTTATCCGCTTTAACCAGTTTATTCTTATATTTATGGAAGGGAAATAGATATGATCTACACCGCAGAAGTTAAGAATATGTGCCCGGTCGCAAAGGGCGCGTATCACGGTCCCGCACCCATCCCTGAAGAGGGGAAGTGGGTCCAGGCAAAGGAGATCTCGGATATCTCCGGTTTTACCCACGGCATCGGCTGGTGCGCACCTCAGCAGGGCGCATGCAAGCTGACCCTGAACATCAAGAAGGGCGTCATTGAGGAAGCCCTTGTTGAGACCATCGGCTGCTCCGGTATGACCCATTCCGCCGCCATGGCCTCCGAGATCCTCATCGGCAAGACCATTCTTGAAGCTCTCAACACCGACCTCGTCTGCGATGCCATCAATACCGCCATGCGCGAGCTGTTCCTGCAGATCGTATACGGACGCTCCCAGTCCGCCTTCTCCGAGGACGGTCTGGCAGTCGGCGCATCTCTGGAGGACCTCGGCAAGGGCCTGCGTTCCCAGGTCGGCACCATGTTTGCCACCAGAGAAAAGGGACCGCGCTATATGGAACTCACCGAAGGCTATGTTACCCGCATCGCGCTGAACAAGGACGATGAGATCATCGGCTACGAGTTCGTTTCCCTCGGCAAGATGATGGACTTCATCAAGAAGGGCGTCGACGCGAACGAGGCTCTCGAGAAGGCCAGAGGCCACTACGGCCAGTGGGACAACGCCGTCAAGTACATTGACCCGCGTCAGGAATAAGAGAAGGAGGACGATCTAATGGCTCTGTTTGAGAATTATGAGAGAAGAATAGACAAGATAAACGGTGTCCTCGCTCAGTACGGCATCGGTTCCATCGAAGAGTGCAGAGAAATCTGCAAGGCCAGGGGCTTCGACCCCTACGAGATCACCGCCGGCATCCAGCCTATCTGCTTTGAGAACGTGCGCTGGGCCTACTGTGTCGGTGCCGCCATCGCCCTCAAAGCCGGCGCAAAGAACGCCGCCGAGGCGGCAAAGCTGATCGGCGTCGGTCTTCAGAGCTTCTGCCTGGACGGCTCCGTCGCGGACGACCGCAAAGTCGGTCTCGGCCACGGCAACCTCGGCGCGATGCTCCTGAGCGATGAGACCAGGTGCTTCGCATTTCTGGCCGGACATGAGTCCTTTGCTGCCGCAGAAGGCGCTATCGGTATCGTCAAGAACGCCAACAAGGCCCGTAAGCAGCCCCTGCGCGTTATCCTCAACGGTCTCGGCAAGGACGCCGCCCAGATCATTTCCCGCATCAACGGCTTTACCTATGTCCAGACCCAGTTTGACTACTATACCGGCGAACTGAAGATAGTCCGTGAGATCCGCTACTCCGAGACCGAGCGTGCCGACGTCCGCTGCTACGGCTGTGACGATGTGCGCGAGGGCGTCGCAATAATGCACTTCGAGGGCGTTGATGTCTCCATCACCGGTAACTCCACCAACCCGACCCGTTTCCAGCATCCTGTCGCCGGTACCTACAAGAAGGAATGCATCGAGCAGGGCAAGAAGTACTTCTCCGTCGCTTCCGGCGGCGGCACCGGCCGCACTCTGCACCCGGACAACATGGCAGCCGGTCCTGCTTCCTACGGTATGACCGATACCATGGGCCGTATGCACTCCGACGCTCAGTTTGCCGGTTCCTCCTCCGTGCCCGCGCACGTTGAGATGATGGGCTTCCTCGGCATGGGCAACAACCCCATGGTCGGCGCAACCGTCGCTGTCGCCGTCGCGGTCGAAGAGTCGCTCAAAAAGTAAGCCGGTAAGCCGGAATATTACTTGCCATTGCAAAAAGGCTCCTGATCGTAAGATCAGGAGCCTTTTTTGACGGAGAAAGCCGCCGGCAAAAGGGGCTGTTTTATATTTGGACGGTCCTTTATTTTGCATACATCCTGCCGACTATCCAATTGGATGTGCGGCGGGGAAGAAGCTTTGCGAGGACTGCGGCGCCCTTATACGCCGCGCCCATTGCTATCAGGGGCCGGGATTTGTTCTTCAGCGCGACTTTCGCAACAAATCCTCCGGCAAACTCGGGCGTCATACCGGTGCGCTCGTCGTGCTCCATCACCGCGACCGAGCGTTCGATTCGCCCGGAGTAGACATCGTCACCAGCGGCAGACTTCCTGCGGGCGTCGGTGAAGCCGGAGGCTATGTCGCCGGGCATGACTGCGCAGACAGTGATGCCGAACGGCCGCACCTCATTCTGAAGCGCGAGGACATAGGCAATTATCGAGGCCTTGCTGACCGAATACCAGAGCTGGAAGGGGATGGGCAGTATGCCGGCGATGGAGCTCATGCAAACGATGCGGCCGGAGCCCTGGGCGCGCATGGTCGGGAGCACTGCCCTGGTCATATTATCAGTGCCGAAGAGGTTTAGCTCCAGCTGAGCGTGGGAGTCGCGTGAGTCCGTGAGCTCGGCGGCGCCGGAAATGCCAAAGCCGGCGTTGTTGACGAGTATGTCTATACGACCTTCACGCGCGACGACTTCGGCGACTGCGGAGCGTACCTGTTCTTCCTTTGTCACGTCCGCATCTATGTGGTTTATTCCCTCCGCCGGGATGCGACGGCGGGAAAACTCATATACCGTGCAGCCCGCGGCATTCAGTGCCGCCGCGGTGCAGCGGCCTATCCCACCGCTGCCGCCGGTAACTATCGCCACTTTATTCATCCGTATCACCCAGCACTTTCTGTATTATATCCATGGCTTCGTCGAGCAGGGGCTCGGTGTGACTCGCCATATAGCTCGTACGGAGCAGGCAGGCCGTCGGCTCTGTGGCTGGCGGAAGGACGGGATTGACATATACTCCTGCTTCGTAGAGCTCCTTGGCCTTGATGAGGGTATTTTCCGCCTGATATGTATATATGGGGATGATCGGCGTGAGAGACTCCCGGATGTGCAGGCCGCGGGCCTTGAGTCCGGCCCTTGCGTACTGCGACAGGGCCATGAGCCGCTGCGGCAGCTCGGGATGGGCCTCGAGGTGTCTCAGCGATGCCAGCGCGACCGCACAGGCACTGGGCGGGATGGAAGCCGAGAAAATAAACGGACGGGAGTTGTGACGGACGTAGTCGCAGACTTCCTCGCTTGCGGCCATGTAGCCGCCGAGGCTTGCCAGAGACTTTGAGAAGGTGCCCATTATAATGTCCACCTCGTCGTCAAGACCGAAATAATTGGCTGTGCCGCGGCCGCCGTTGCCGATGACGCCAAGACCGTGCGCGTCGTCGACCATGACACGCGCACCGTATTTGCGTGCGAGCTTTACTATTTCGGGAAGCGGCGCGATGTCGCCTCCCATGGAAAATACGCCGTCTGTAACGATCAGCGCTCCGTTTTCCTCCGGCACGCGCTGCAGCTGCTTTTCGAGATCCTCCATGTCGACGTGCTTATAGCGCAGCATCTTGCCGTAGGACAGGCGGCAGCCGTCGTATATGCTCGCGTGATTTTCCCGGTCGCAGATGACATAGTCGTTTCTGCCGACGACGGCGCTGATTATGCCGAGGTTGGACTGAAAGCCGGTGGAGAAGGTCACGGCTCCGGTCTTGTTTACAAAGCTGGCCAGCTCACTTTCAAGCTCGAGATGCATTTCAAGCGTGCCGTTGAGAAAACGCGAGCCGGAGCAGCCGGTGCCGAATTTCTCAAAAGCCTTTATACCCGCCTCTACTATCTCCGGCTGGGTAGTCAGACCGAGGTAGTTATTGGAGCCGAGCATTATGCGGCGCTTACCCTCCATGATGACCTCTACATCCTGCCTGGACTCCAACGCGTGAAAATAAGGGTATATGCCCTGCTCCCTGTAGGTGTTGGCCAGAGTGTAATTAAAGCATTTTTCAAAGATGTCCATATTTATCTATCCGCCCAAACATTTAAAAATTTTTGATTAAAATAATTGAAGCATCTAAAGTTATTTTACAACATGAAATATGTAATGTCAAGAGACAGATAGCATGCTTTGGTACAGCTCCGGCTTGAAAGAGGATACAAAATATACTATAATGTTCGACAATGTTTTCCTGATACAAAAGGAGTGCATGCTTCCGCGATTGCTGTGCGGCTGCACATGAAGAAAGCAGGAAGGGTATACCGGCCATTTCAGGGAAGCCGTCGGATACGGAATGGTACGGTATGGACGCATGACCGGAGGAACAAACAAAACCGAGTGACGACCAAATCTGATAAATCTTTAAGATATACTGAGAAGATTATAAAGGCCATAGAAGACCGTTATGATGGTACGTATTCCGGAAAAACGGCATTTACTGCGGCATATCTCTTTTCTATACTTGAAACAAAGAGGTGTACCGCTTGAAAATACAGAAGAATATTGCGGCCGCGATTAAATCGGCGATGGAAGAAAGAAACCTAAGCGTGGTCGAATTTTCCAAGGAGCTTGGTATAGGAAAAACCTCGCTGCAGGACTATCTCAATGAAGACTGCAACATGCGGGCGGATACGATAGAGCTCGTGTCCGAAAAGCTGGGTATAACACCGGCGCAGCTGGTGTCCGGACCGGTCCTCCCGGAAGGTCTTTCTGAAGATATGGTTCATCCGCTGCTTTACCCGATAGCAGATGATTTCGGAAAGCTGAGAGAAACGATCCTCAACGTATCTGATGCCCTTTACAAACTCGAAAGAAAAGTGAATTCAGAAAAAGAGGAGTCTGATAATAATGCATAAGCTGTATGCTCACGGGAATACCTTTGCCATTATGTTCAGACAGCTTATTACGCTATCCGGATTCAGAGAGCCGAGACCTGTAATGGAAAAGAGGGAGCTGTCCGGTTCATATTATGCGGTCTGTCCACGCTGCGCTGTTACGATTGACAGAGAATATGTTTCCTTCTGCGACCGCTGCGGACAGAGGCTCAGCTGGGAATACTACGACCGGGAGACAACGAAAGATCAATGAAGCTTTAACCGCTGCGTATACGGCCGCGGAGCTGTTCAATTACATGACAGGTTTTACGAGCCGCTGCGCAGGGCGCAGCGGCTCGTCTCGCGCATGCTCAGGCGCGTGTGCACGCCTTTGTGCGTATCGGCGAAAACAGGCGCCGGACAGAATCGGGAAACAGGCAAAAGTCAACAGAATCGCAAAAATAGTGAGTTATATTGAACTTGTCGTCTTGACTTCGGGTTTGGAAACTGCTATAATCGCTTGCGTAAATGAAAATGGCCGGGAGTATATGCCGGTCTTATTTCAGGAGAACACAATGGACGCTCGTTTCAGCTTTACCTATTACGCTTACGTATACTTTACCGGCTTTTTCGGTAGGGGTAATTTGTGATGCGTTGATAGGGCTATAATTTTTGCTTATTACGCGGCACAGGTTACGCCTGTGCCGCGTTTTTTATTCCGCCGCGCAATGGCGGCGGGAAACCAATCCACAGAACAGGAGATAATTATCATGATTGTTGCACTGAAGGCGAATGTAAGCAAAGAGCGTAAGCATCAGCTCATTGAATGGCTGGAGAGCATGGGGCTGACCGTACATGTATCCGAAGGTATGTATCAGACCGTCCTCGGTCTGGTCGGCGACACCAATAAGGTGGATATGGATCTCGTTGCGAGTCTCGACATCGTGGATACCGTCAAGCGCGTCAGCGAACCCTTTAAGTGCTGCAACAGAAAATTTCATCCGGAGGATACCGTCGTTGAGATCGGGGATGTGAAAATAGGCTCGGGCCATTTCTGCATGATCGCCGGTCCCTGCTCGGTCGAGTCCGAGGAGCAGATCGTCGGTATTGCCAAAGCGGTCAAAGCCTCGGGCGCAAACATGCTGCGCGGCGGGGCGTTCAAGCCGCGCACCTCGCCCTATGACTTCCAGGGCCTGAAGGCTACGGGCCTGGAGCTGCTGAAGATCGCTAGAAGAGAGACCGGCCTGCCTATCGTGACCGAGATCATGAGCGTCACGGATCTGCCGCTTTTCGACGATGTGGACGTGCTTCAGGTGGGCGCTCGCAACATGCAGAACTTTGACCTGCTGCAGGAGCTGGGCCGCCTGCATAAGCCCATACTCCTCAAGCGCGGCCTTGCCAATACGCTCAAGGAGCTGCTTATGAGCGCTGAATACATCATGGCCAACGGCAACGAGCAGATCATTCTCTGTGAGCGCGGTATTCGCACCTTTGACGATTACACCCGCAATACTCTGGACCTTGCGGCGGTGCCCATGCTCCACGAGCTGACGCATCTGCCTGTCATTGTAGACCCGAGCCATGCCACCGGCATTGCCCGTCTTGTGCCGCCCATGGCTCTGGCCGCCGCGGCCGGCGGTGCCGACGGTCTTATCATCGAGGTCCACAACGACCCGCTGCACGCCCTCTGTGACGGAGCGCAGTCGCTGCGTCCCGAGGAATATGACGTGCTGGCAGGACGGATACGCGCGGTCAGGGAGGCGGTCAGATGACGGTCGGCATAGTAGGATTGGGACTCATAGGAGGTTCCTTTGCAAAGGCATATAAGGCGGCGGGACACAGGGTCCTTGCCACGAACAGAAGCCGCTCCATCCTGAGCTTCGCAGGCATCAGCGGCGTTATCAACGACGAGCTGACCGAGCAGAACGTCTCCGAATGCGACCTCGTGCTGATCTGCGTATATCCGCAGGCGGCGGTGGATTATCTGCGCCGTATGGGACCTCACTTCGGACCGCATCCGGTAGTCATAGATTGCTGCGGCACCAAGCGCGAGGTCACGGCCGCGGCGTTTCCGATAGCAAAAGAATACGGCTTTACCTATCTCGGAGGCCACCCGATGGCCGGCAAACAGTATTCCGGCTTTAAATATTCAACGGCGGACCTGTTTCGCGGGGCGCCTATGGTGATCGTTCCGCCGGGCTTTGACGACATAGCTCTGCTCAGCCGCGTAAAGGAGCTGCTGACTCCGGCCGGCTTTGCCAGCATATCCGTGACGACTGCGGAGAAGCACGACGAGATGATAGCCTTCACTTCGCAGCTTGCCCACGTCGTGTCCAGCGCCTATATAAAGAGCCCGACCGCGCTGGAGCATAAGGGCTTCTCTGCCGGCAGCTATAAGGATATGACCCGCGTTGCATGGCTCAGCCCGGGCATGTGGGCGGAGCTGTTTCTTGACAACGGAGACAATCTGGTGCGCGAGCTGGATCTGCTTATAGCCAACCTGCAGGAATACAGAACGGCTATTGCCGCAGGGGACGAGGAGGAGCTTGTGAGGCTTCTCAGAGAGGGCAAGGAACGGAAGGAACTGGTGGACGGCTGATGAGGACCATACGTGTAAACGCATCGAGAAGCTATAACATACTGGTCGGCTCCGGACTGCTTGGCAGCATTGACCGACTGGCCCGGCCGTTCTGCGCGGGTCGCAGCGTGGTGCTCGTCTCGGACGACAATGTGGCCCCTCTGTACGGAGAGGCTGTGCGGGAGAGACTGGAACAGGCCGGCGCGCGGGTACTGAGCTACACCGTGCCGCACGGCGAACACTCCAAGTGTATCGCGGAGTATGAGCGACTGCTCGAATTCATGTGTGTAAACCATATAAGCCGCAGCGATGTCATGGCTGCGCTCGGCGGCGGCGTTGTCGGTGACCTGACGGGTTTCGCCGCGGCGACCTATCAGCGCGGGATCGGCTATATCCAGATTCCCACCTCGCTTCTGGCGGCGGTCGATTCCTCGGTCGGCGGCAAGACCGCGGTCAATCTTGAGCACGGCAAAAATCAGGCCGGGTGCTTTCACCAGCCGCTGGCCGTGCTGTGCGACACGGATTTTCTGAACACTCTTCCTGAGGAGGAGTACCGCTGCGGGAGCGCAGAGGTAATAAAATATGCCGTTATAGGCGACTCCGTTTTTTTTGATTCGCTGCTCCTGCAGCCGATACGCGAACAGACGGAGTATGTTATTGAAAAGTGCGTCGCTATGAAGCGCGATCTGGTCGCGCGCGACGAGTTTGACCGCGGTGACAGAATGCTTCTGAATCTCGGGCATACCTTCGGTCACGCCGTCGAGGCCTGCAGCGGCTATACCGTCCTGCACGGTCAGGCCGTGGCGATGGGTATGGCGGCTGTAAGCCGCGCGGCGGAGAAAATGGGCGTGTGTGAGAAAGGGACGGCCAAAGCCGTGGAGACCATACTCACTCAGTACGGCCTGCCAACGGAGACGGACTACCCGCTGGATGACATGCTGGAGGCGGCCCTGTCTGACAAGAAGTCAGACGGCAGCACGGTGCGGCTCATAGTTCCGGAGCGGATAGGCCGCTGCCGTATCGAGCCGGTGACGCCCGCGCAGCTGCGTGAGTGGATGAAGGCGGGTGGAGTGAAATGACCCGGACTGTATTGCCCGGTATGCGCCGCGGCAGCGTTAAGATCCCGGCCTCAAAATCACAGGCACACCGTTATCTTATATGCGCCGCCCTCTCGGAGCGGTCGTCGGATATTTACTGCGACGGAATGTCGAAGGATATACTGGCGACAGCGGATTGTCTCAACGCGCTCGGCGCCGGCATAAGCGTAACCGGAAGCATTATACATGTGGAGCCGGTCCGCTGCTGGGATAAGAGCGGCTGTACCCTGCGCTGCGGAGAGAGCGGCTCGACGCTCCGCTTCCTGCTCCCTGTTGCGGGAGCTCTCGGCGCGGAGGGCTGCTTCGTCATGGAGGGACGCCTCCCGGAGCGCCCGCTTCACCCCTACGATTCGGAGCTCATGTCCCACGGTATGAATATATGCCGCGATGGCGACAGACTGCGCTTCTCCGGCAGGCTGAGGGCGGGGGAGTATACGCTTCCCGGAAACGTCTCGTCGCAGTATGTTTCGGGCCTGCTTATGGCTCTGCCCCTGCTTTCGGGGGACAGTGCGCTTCATATCGAGGGGCCGCTTGAATCGGCCGGCTATGTCTCCATGACGCTTGAAGCGCTGCAGCGCGCGGGCGTGCGCATGGACGGAAGCGCCGGGTGCTACCTTATCCCCGGCGGACAGACATTCCGTATGCCTGCGGCCCTTACGGTGGAGGGGGACTATTCGAACGCGGCCTTCTTCCTCTGTGCCGGCGCGCTGTCCGACCGAGGCGTCACCGTCACCCGACTGCGCGGAAACTCCGTGCAGGGAGACCGCCGGATCGCCGAAATACTCGCCGGCTTCGGCGCGGAGGTGTCGGCCGGGGAGACAGAAATTACAGTCCGGCGCGGAAAACTGCGCGGACAGACCGTCGACGCTTCGATGATACCGGATCTTGTCCCGGCTCTGAGCGTAGTAGCCGCGGCGGCTGAGGGCGTGACTCGATTTGTCAACGCCGGCCGCCTGCGCCTTAAGGAGTCCGACAGGCTGGAAAGCACTGCCGGGATGCTAACCGGACTGGGGGCGGACGTGAGCGTGACTGACGACGGCCTTGTGATAAACGGCCGGCCGGCGCTTGACGGAGGCACCGTCGACTCCTGCGGCGACCACCGCATAGCGATGGCGGCGGCTGTCGCGGCCTGTGTCTGCCGCGGACCGGTGAGCGTGCTCGCCCCGCAATGCGTACAGAAATCATATCCCCGGTTCTGGGATGACTTTTCATCACTGGAGGTCGTGAGATGAGCAGCACCTACGGAGAAAACATACGCCTGAGCATATTCGGCCAGTCACACTCCCCGGCGATAGGCATGACGCTGGAGGGCATACCTGCCGGCAGCAGGATAGATTTTGACAGGCTTTACCGTTTCATGGAGCGCAGGGCGCCCGGAAAAAACGAGTATTCCACTGCCAGACGCGAAAAGGATATGCCGGAGTTCATATCCGGCCTCGTCGGCGACACCGTGTGCGGCGCTCCGCTTACGGCGATCATACGCAACACAGACACCCGCTCGCAGGATTACAGCGGGCTGAGAGTTCTTCCGCGCCCCGGACATGCGGATTTCACCGCTCAGATGAAGTATGGCGGCGCACAGGACTACGCGGGCGGAGGGCACTTCTCCGGCCGCCTGACCGCCCCGCTCTGCCTTGCCGGAGGTATATGCCTGCAGCTTCTTGCCGGGGAGGGGATAAGCGTCATTGCAAGGATAGCCTCTGTGGCCGATGTGGACGACGAGGGCGAATTGAGCGAAAGCCTCGCGGAAAAGAGCTTTCCGACGGTTTCCGACAAGCGCGGCGCACTGATGCGTGAGCGCATCGCGGCGGCAAGGGCCGGGGGCGATTCCGTAGGCGGCGTAGTCGAGTGCAGGGTGCTCGGCCTGCCTGCCGGACTCGGCGATCCGATGTTCGGCGGCATGGAAAACCGTATCGCCGCGATAGTTTTCGGTATTCCGGCCGTCAAGGGCGTGGAGTTCGGCGCGGGCTTTTCCGCGGCGCGTATGCGCGGCAGCGTGAACAACGACCCCTTCTGCGTCCGGGACGGGCGTATAGAGACCCTGACGAATAACTGCGGCGGTATCCTCGGAGGCATCACCGACGGTATGCCGCTCACGTTCCGCGTGGCTTTCAAGCCGACGCCCTCGATAGCGCGGGCGCAGCGCAGCGTGAATATGGAGACACTGGAGGAACAGACACTGGAGATACGCGGCCGGCATGACCCGTGCATAGTACCGCGTGCTCTTCCCTGCGTGGAGGCCGCTGCGGCGCTCGCCGTGTATGACGCTCTGCTCGGCAGAAAAAAGGAAGCGAGGTAAAGAGAAATGGACAGAAGCGATTACAGAAAGCAGATAGACCGCATCGACGAACAGCTTGTAAAGCTCTTTGCCGAGCGTATGGAGGTCGCCGGAAGGCTGGCGGAGTATAAAAAGGAAAACAGTCTGCCGGTGCTTGACGTCAGGAGGGAGCGTGAGAAGCTTCACAGCGTCTCGGAACAGAGTCCGGCGGAGCTTCGCGATTATACGGAGCTGCTGTACTCGCTCATATTCGAGCTCAGCCGCAGCTATCAGAACCGTCTGATAGGTACCGGTACGGAAGTCACGGCGCGCATAGAGGACGCCGTGAAAAACACTCCGCCTCTGTTTCCGGAGCGCGCAGCGGTCGCCTGTCAGGGCATCGAGGGAGCTTATTCCCAGATCGCCTGCAGCAAGCTCATGCGCAGCGCGAACACCCTGTACTTCTCCAGCTTTGACGCGGTGTTCTCCGCGATAGAGAAGGGACTGTGCCGCTACGGCGTTATCCCGCTGGAAAACAGCACGGCCGGTTCGGTGAATACGGTCTACGATCTCATGATGCGCCACCGTTTCAGCATCGTGCGCAGCGTGCGCCTGAAGATAGATCACAGCCTGCTAGCAAAGCCGGGCGTGAAGGTTGAAAATATAAAGGAGATATATTCCCACGAGCAGGCAATAGCACAGTGCCGCGGCTTTCTGCAGACCATGCCCGGAGTGAAAGTGACTGCCTGCGACAACACCGCGATGGCCGCAAAGCTGGTCGCGGAGTCCGGCAGAGACGATATCGCCGCGCTCTCCTCGCGCGACTGTGCAAGGCTCTACGGCCTCGACTGCATCAGAGAAAACGTGCAGGACCGCAGCAACAACTATACCCGCTTCATCTGCATATCGAAAGACCTGGAGATATATCCGGGCGCGAACCGCACTAGCCTTATGGTTACGCTGGCGCACAGGCCGGGCACGCTGTATAAGCTGCTGTCCCGCTTTTATGCCCTGGACATCAACCTCAACAAGCTCGAAAGCCGCCCGATACCTGACCGCGACTTTGAGTTTATGTTCTACTTCGATCTGGATGTACCTGTCTATTCTCCGAAATTCATACAGCTTATGGGAGAGCTGGACAGCATTTGTGAGAGCTTTACCTATCTTGGCAGCTACAGTGAGGTGATATGATGCTTAAATGCGGACTGCTCGGCGAAAAGCTGGGCCACAGCTATTCTCCGGCCATACACGGGATGCTCGCCGATTACGGCTACAGGCTCTTTGAGGTGGCTCCGGACCGGCTAGGGGACTTTATCGAAAACGGCGACTGGGACGGCCTGAACGTGACCATACCGTATAAGAAGGCAGTCGTGCCCTTCTGTGCGGAGCTCGGTGAGAACGCGCGCCTGTCGGGCAGCGTGAACACCCTTGTCCGCAGAGGCGACGGGAGCATATACGGCGATAACACCGACATGTTCGGCTTTGAGCGGCTTGTTATGAAAAACGGCATAGACGTGTCGGGGAAAAAAGCGCTCATACTCGGCAACGGCGGCGCGTGCGCTTCGGTGCACGCCGTGCTTGAACGGCTTGGCGCGCACACCGTGATCATCAGCCGCAGCGGAGAGAACAACTACGGCAATCTCTCCCTGCATGAAGACGCGGAGCTCATTGTCAACACTACGCCGCTCGGCATGTATCCTAACACCGGCAAAAGTGCGCTAGACCTCCGGGTCTTTCCGAACTGCCGCGCGGTGCTGGACGTCGTGTATAACCCGGCGCGTACAGCGCTGCTGCTACAGGCGGAAGAGCTGGATATCAAATTCGGCAACGGCCTGTACATGCTTGTTGCTCAGGCGAAGCGCAGCAGCGAGCTGTTTACCGGCGCGTCGGTCGACGACAGTGAGATCGACCGTATCGAGCGCGTACTCGCACGCGATATGGAGAACATAGTGCTCATAGGTATGCCGGGCTCCGGAAAAACTACGGTCGCGCGTCTGCTGAGCGAAAAGACCGGACGCAGGGTGCTGGATATCGACGAGATGATTGTCGAGCGTGCCGGAATGTCCATACCCGAGATATTCGCCCAAGGCGGCGAGGCAGGTTTCCGGAAGCTGGAGACCGAGCTGATATCTGATGCCGGCAAGGGCTCCGGTGCGATAATCGCGACAGGCGGCGGGTGCGTCACCGTCGACAGAAATTACGCGCTGCTGCACCAGAACGGCGTGATAGTCTGGCTTCAGAGGAACACGGACAGCCTCCCGCGCGATGGACGGCCTCTGTCCGCGACGGCGGATCTGCATGAGATGTACCGCCGCAGGGTACCGCTGTATGAAGCTTTCGCGGACATTACCGCCGATAACAACGGCACTCCCGAGGCCTGCGCGGACAGTATTTGGAGACAGCTCGCATGAGGATACTTGTCATAAACGGCCCCAACCTGAACCTGCTCGGCCTGCGTGAGCCGGATATATACGGTTCGCAGGACTATGCGGCTCTCTGCGGCCTGCTGAGGCGTACAGCGCAGCAGGATGGTATAGAGCTCAGCATATTTCAGTCAAACCATGAGGGAGACATTGTCGACGAGATACAAAAAGCTTACGGAGTCTGTGACGGCATCGTTATAAACCCGGCCGCCTATACGCATACGAGCGTCGCGATACTCGACGCGCTCAAGGCCGTTGCGATACCGGCCGTTGAGGTGCATATTTCAGACGTATCCTCCCGCGAGCCGTTCCGGCAGATATCGTATGCCGGCATGGCCTGTATAAAGACCTACGCCGGGCTGGGCTTTGACGGATATGTGCAGGCCGTACGTTATCTGGAAAAGTACCTGAACGAAAAGAAAAACTGACTGCGGTAGAACGGAGGCTCTTATGATTTCAAGAAGGATGATCGGCTGGGGCAGCCAGGACTGCGCCATACGTGAGATCAGCGCCTACGGCGAAAAGCGTGCCGCCGAGATAGGCGCGGACAAGGTTTTTAATTTTACCATCGGCAATCCGAGCGTAGAGCCGCCGGACTGCGTGCACGAGAGTCTGGAGCGCATGCTGAAGGAGCTGCCTCCGGAAAAGCTTCACTCATATACGCCGGCTCCGGGGCTGGAAAGCGTCAGACAGAGCATGGCGGATTATCTGCAGCGCAGCTTCGGCGTAGGCTATCGGGCGAAGGACGTCTATATGACGTCGGGCGCAAGCTCCGCGCTTGCGATCCTCGCGTATGCCCTGCTCAGCCCGGGCGACGAAATGCTCACCTTTACCCCGTGCTTTTCGGAATACCGTCTGTATACGGAGGCCGCCGGCGGCAGGCTCGTCGAGGTGCCGACGGATGAGGACAGCTTCCAGCTCGACGTCGGAGCCCTGGAAAAGGCGCTGACTCCGCGCTCGGCCGCCGTGCTTGTGAACTCCCCGAACAATCCCTCCGGCGTGATTTTCCGCCGTGAAAAGCTTGAACAGCTCGCTGAGCTGCTGGAGAGAAAGTCCGCCGAGTACGGCCACACGATCTATATCATTGCCGATGAGCCGTACCGTGAGCTGGTCTACGGCGATATGGAGGTGCCGTTCATACCGGCCATATACCGGAATACCGTGTACTGCTATTCCTTCAGCAAGACCCTGTCGCTGCCGGGTGAGCGCATAGGCTTTATCGCGCTGCATCCCGAACTTGATGACTACGCCAGCGTCTACGCCGCTGTGTGCGGAGCGGGACGCGCGCTGGGCTATATCAATGCCTCGTCCATCTTCCAGCTGATGGTCGCCGAATGCATCGGCGAGACCGTGGATATTTCCCGTTATGAATACAACAGGGATTTCATTTACGGCGCGCTGACGGAGCTCGGCTTCAGCTGTGTGCGGCCGGACGGCGCGTTCTATCTCTTCGTCAAAGCGCCCGGCGGCGATTCTCGGGACTTCTGCAGGCGCGCCATGGAGCATAATATACTGCTTATCCCGGGCGATGAGTTCGGCCGCGGCGGCTATGCGCGCCTTGCCTACTGCGTCACGCCGGAGCGCCTGCACAGCTCCATACCCGCCTTCAGAGCGCTGGCCGAAGAATACGGCCTTGTATCAAAGACCGAATAAGAGCTTTAAGCGGTTTTGCGGAGCTGTGCGCTCCATACCGTGCGGATTTGTGCGTAATCACGTATCGTTATGAGCTTGCTGTCATAAACGCCGGGGTAGTATGAAAACCCGGCGGCAGAGGCGAAAGAACGCATCTGGTCTTATTTTTCTGCACAGAATTGATACTTGAATATGTTCAGATCAAGTATTACACTACAGCAAACCGAGGAGGTGCAGAATATGAAACATGATAAACTTATAAGGCTCGTGCTTGCGTCGCTTTTTGCCGCGCTGACCTGTGTGGCGACGATGCTTATACACATCCCCATGCCCGCCACAAACGGATATATTAACCTCGGCGACGGCATGGTGCTGCTTGGGGCGTTTCTGCTCGGCCCCGTCTGGGGTATGGCTGCGGGCGGCTTCGGCTCGATGCTCGCGGACGTATTGCTCGGATATGCCGCTTATGCTCCGGGCACGCTTGTGATAAAGGGCCTGATGGCTCTGAGCGCAGCGCTGATACTGCGCGCGCTGCACGGAAAAACAGCGGGTCTGGTCGCCGGTGCCGCGGCGGGAGAGATAGTTATGGTGCTCGGCTACTTCGCCTATGAAGGGCTTGTGCTCTCATACGGTATGGCTGCGGCTGCCAGCATTCCGGGCAACGCCATACAGGGCGCGGCCGGGATGGTCGTCAGCGTGCTTGCGTACAAGGTGCTGTATGCCGTTCCGTCTATCCGCCGGCTGAGCTATTGAAAAGGAAAGGGTTTAGACATGTATGAAGAAATAAGCCTGCAGGCCGGGCGGGCCGCCGGCGAACTGCTTGAGGTATCCGGACTGAAGGCGGGCGACCTGTTCGTGGTCGGCTGCTCGTCTAGCGAGGTCGTCGGACAGCGTATCGGCAAAGGATCCAGCATGGAGGCGGCGCAGGCCGTGTTTAAGGGCATATACCCCGTGCTGAAGGAACGCGGCATATATATCGCGGCCCAGTGCTGCGAGCATCTTAACCGCGCTCTTATCCTCGAAGCAGAGGCGGCGGGGAAATTCGGATATGAGATCGTCAATGTGCGCCCCTGGGCCCATGCAGGCGGCTCCTTTGCCACTGCGGTCTGGGAGAATCTGGAGCATCCTGCGGCGGTGGAGCATATAAGGGCAAAGGCCGGTATGGATATCGGCGCGACGCTCATCGGTATGCACCTGAAAGAGGTGGCTGTGCCTGTGCGTCTCAGTCTGAACCGTATCGGTGAGGCGACGCTTGTATGCGCCCGCACCCGTCCGCGCTTCATCGGCGGTGAGCGTGCGAGATATCAGGAAGAGCTTAAATAAATCTGCCGGAAAACGAAAAGCTGCCGAAAATGCGTAAAAGCATTTTCGGCAGCTTTTTCATGGGTGTTTTCAAAACCATAAATGCGGCGGGAGAGCGCGGAATTTCCGCCCGTACATCTTTACACGGACAAGACTGCAATTCGGATATGCCGCGTCTTGTCTGTCCGGCGTGAACCGGGGGCGAATACCGGGTCAGCAATTGCTGAAATTTCCCGCGCAGATCCGGCGCGGCCTGCCTGCGGTCACGGCTCCGCGGGGCCGGGCGTGACCGGTATGCATATCTCGGTCACGAATTTTTCCGGGTCGTTTGTGATGCCGTAGTCGATCATGGTGATCTCGCGTGAAAAGCCGCTCACAGCAAGGCCGTTTCCGCATATGAAGTCCATGAGCTTTCTGTACTGCTCCGGAGCCTCCGTGTGGCTGCCCCGGAAACGTATGCGCGCACAGAGCATTTCCGGTATGTCCATCACGCTGCCGCTGAATCTGTCCTCCTCATCGAGCACGAGGAATATTCCGTCGTACTGACCGAAGCTCCCGTCGTACAGGTGCTCCGGAGATATACTGAGGCCGACCTTGCCGAGAAATATCACCGCCTCCGCCTGTGACTGCGCCAGCTTTATCGTGGGCAGCTCCATGTCGTGGTAGTTTGTGATCTTGAGTGAACCGCCCATCAGAAACATCCGGCAGGCCGGAGTGCAGACGAGTCCGATCTGGTCAAGCTCTGAGGTCCGCGCGTCGTGCAGCTGCTCCAGACGCTTGTCTATCTTGCGCTCGATGCGTTGCAGCTCCTGCTGTTTAAGTACGACTGCCTGCTTCTGCTGCCGCAGCTTGGCCTCTGTTTTGTCCACGTCACGGTCACGCAGATAGTCTGCTATTTCCATGAGCGGCATATCCAATGCGCGCAGGTAGCGTATGGTGTTGAAGGCCTCGAACTGCCGTGGGCTGTAATAGCGGTAGCCGGAAGAGGGGTCGATATATTCCGGCGTCAGCAGCCCCAGTTCCTCGTAATGCCGTATGCTGCTCGCGCTCAGATGGAACAGCTTTGACACTTCTCCTATCTGAAATAGTTTGGGCAGTTCCATTTTATCCTCCCTGCAAAAGCGCCCTGTCGCGGTGCGTCAATACCGAAAAAGCGATTACGCATATGATTACCGAAACGAGCGAACCGGCGGAAGAAGCCAGACCCATAGGGAACAGCGTGTGCGGGAACAGCATGGAGGTCATATACGCGCCGGGAATGCGCACGAATACGGTGGAAAGAAAGTTGTGCATGAACGAAAGGCCGGATCTCCCGCAGGCGCAGAAGTATCCGCTGAAGCAGAACTGCACTCCGGCAAACAGGCTGTCCCAGATATATCCGCGCAGGTATTTTCCGCCTGAAACCATGACCGCGAGGTCGTCGGTAAACAGCCCGACCACCGGTTCGGAAACAAACTGTATAAGTATCGAGATAATCAGACCGAAGCCGGAGGCGATGAATATGGCATAGCGCAGAGTGAGCACGGCGCGCCCCGGCTTTCCGGCCCCGATGTTCTGCGCTCCGAGCGCGGAGACCGTGGAGAGCATGGAGGACGGAACGAGAAACAGAAAGCTTATTATCTTCTCCACTATGCCGACCGCTGCGGCGTCTGTCAGTCCTCTCCGGTTGGCTATTATCGTGATTACAATGAAGGAGACCTGTATAATGCCGTCCTGCAGGGCTACCGGTACGCCGATCTTAAGCAGCTGCCCCATCACGGCTTTCTGCGGCCGCATATCGCTTCCGCGAAGCGATATGCCGTTCTTTCCGTGCCGCCGTATAACGGCGAGCGCCACTGCGACGCTGATCGCCTGAGAAAGCGTAGTGCCGAGCGCCGCGCCGGAGGGGCCCATCTTCAGAGCACCGATGAACAGATAGTCCAGAACTATGTTCGCCGCGCAGGCCACGGCAATAAAGTACATGGGGCTCTTTGAATCGCCGAGCCCGCGGAAAATGGAACTGATTATATTGTACGCGGTGACAAAGGGTATTCCTATAAAGCAGATCGTCAGGTAGTCTGCGGTCCCGGCGACGGCCTCCGGAGGTGTCGACATCACGGATATGATCTGCCGTACCAGCAGAAGCAGAACTGCCGTGAGGACGAGCGAGAGCGACATGAACAGTGTCACAGTATTGCCTATATTCAGTGAGGACTGACGTTTGTCACCGGCGCCGACAGACTGACCGACACTGACGGTGGAGCCCATCGCAAGACCGACGAGCACGACCGTGAGCACATGCATCACCTGAGAACCGATCGACACCGCCGTTGTGCCTGCCACGCCCTCAAACTGGCCGATGATGAACAGATCCGCCATGCCGTAGAGCGTCTGCAGAAAGTATGACAGCAGGTATGGCAGCGAAAACAGCATGATATTCCTGAATACACTGCCGCTTGTGAGATTCTTTTCCATGGTGAGCTCTCTCCTCTGTGGTCAATGTCAATTATAATAAACTCTGCAACTATTGTAAAGTCAAGAGAGAAATATTGTGCGTTTACAGCAGCCTCCCGCTATAGGGCAGCGTGGATTTTCGCCGGGCGTTTAACGGCCCCGGCGGTATTGCGAAGCCCCGCACAGCGGGCGCAGGGCTGCTTTGATTCGGAGCATAAAAACTCGCCGCAAGCGAAACACAGCTTGCAGCGACAGTGGAAGCCCCAACAAATTTTGAGGACTGCAGTCAATAAAGCCGCAGCACAGCGCAGGTGTACGCGATTCCGAAAGAGTCTGCAGCGGAATGAATGAGAAGCGGCCTTTGTTCAGAAAAAAGAAAAGCCGCTGCGAACAATATGTAGTCCGCAGCGACATGGAGGCGCCACCCAGACTTGAACTGGGGAATCGCGGATTTGCAGTCCGCTGCCTTACCACTTGGCTATGGCGCCATATACAGGATTTGCGGACTAAATGTCCGCAAATCCTTTTGTTGGAGCGGGCAACGAGGCTCGAACTCGCTACCTCCACCTTGGCAAGGTGGCGCTCTACCGGATGAGCTATGCCCGCAGAGACCCATCCAAACGGATGGGTGGTGCCTCAGGCCAGAGTCGAACTGGCGACACGCGGATTTTCAGTCCGCTGCTCTACCTACTGAGCTACCGAGGCGTACGAAATAAGATGGTGGGAACAACTGGACTCGAACCAGTGACCCCCTGCTTGTAAGGCAGGTGCTCTAACCAGCTGAGCTATGCTCCCGCGCGACAGCTCCGTTATAATACTAAAAAAAACTGAGATTGTCAATATCTTATTTCAAATTTGTTCAATAATTTTCCGGACCGCTTTTCGTCCTCTCGGACTTTGCTATGATATCGCCGATCTCTGCGGGGGAGAAACTGTAGACGCTGTCACAGAACTGGCAGCTGACCGAGATGTCCCTGCCCTCGGCGGCTATCTCGTCGAGCTCGCTCCTGTCTATGCAGGTAAGCGCCTCCTCGACGCGCTCACGGCTGCAGTAGCAGCGGTAATCCACCGGGTATTCTCCGACCGTATGGTAATCAAAGCCTTTCAGCACCTGACGGAACAGCTCCTCCGCGCCGTCCTCGTCGAGCACGGTGGTAAGCTGGTCCATCATGAAGATGTTCTCCTCGAGCCTGCTTATCATCTCCTCGTCTGCGCCGGGCATAAGCTGTACGATGAAGCCTCCGGCAGCCCTGACCGAGCGGTCGGTGTCCACCAGAACGCCCAGAGCGCAGGCCGAGGGTACCTGCTCGCTTTCAAGCAGGTATGCGGTCAGATCCTCGGCGATCTCGCCGCTGGTGAGCTCTACGGAGCCTATATAAGGCTCTCTTAGGCCGATGTCCCGGCTGACGGTTATCATACCGTCCCGGCCGACTGCGGCGCCGACGTTGAGCTTGCCGTCGCTGCGAAGGGGGAGATCGAGAGCGGGATTGTCCACATAGCCGCGGACATTGCCGTTGCAGTCGGATACCGCGACAACGCTGCCCAGCGGGCCTCCGCCGTTAATGCGTATGGTAAGCGTTGCGTTCTCCTCTTTCATGGCCTGCCCCATCAGTGACGCGGCGCAGAGCGTGCGCCCGAGCGCGGCGCAGGCCGTCGGGGCGCAGGAGTGTATGGCCCGCGCACGTTCAACGGTGTCTCTCGCGGTGATGACCGCCATTTTTATATAGCCGTCGCCGGCTGTTGCTCTTATGATCCTGTCCATAATGCTCTCCGTATTACAGTGTATAGTTTAAGTCTCGCGCCTTGCCGTGACGAACATACGTCCGGCGTCGCCCTGCGGACAGTCGTGCCGCACGGCTATGTCCGTGAAGCCTGCCGCCGAGAGCAGTGAAGAGAGCGTTTCGGGGCAGTGGGCGTATTCTATATGCTCCTCGCTCTCCCGCGACCACATATTTTTGCTCTCATGGGAAAAGATATCCATGCCGTATATTACGGCGGAAAGCTCTTCGTCAAAGTCCGCACGCCAGAGGCACAGCAGGCCTTCCTTCTCGTCGACAAAGATGTCGCCGTCGAGCGAACGCAGGAACTCCGGGCTGCGGATGTCGAAGATAAACAGCCCGCCGGGACGGATGAACAGATGCAGCCGGCGAAAGACCTCCGGAAGCTCGTCAGCCGGAATATAGTTCATCCCGTCAAGCGAGCACAGCGCGGCGTCTACCGTGCCGTAGAGATCCAGCCCAGACGCCTCCTGACACAGAAACAGCGGCGGTACACCGACCGGCACGGACTTGGACTGAGCCTCCATGAGCATCTCAACCGAGCGGTCTGCGGCGATCATCTCATAGCCGCGGCGCGCCAGCTCCCATGTGAGCGTTCCGGTGCCGCAGCATAGATCCAGCAGAAGGCGGAACTCGCCGCCGTCGGCAGCGAACTCCGCCTCGTAGAAGTCTGCGAACTGTCCGTACGGCACATCTCCCGTGAGCTTGTCGTACCATGGGGCAAGAAAGCTGTAGCAGCTCACTCCTTGTCCTCCTTGAGCCTGTCAAAAACGATGGAATACCCGCCGGCGCCGTACTGCAGGGAGCGGTTAACGCGGCTGATCGTTGCGCTGGACGCGCCTGTCTCGGCAAGAATGTCGTTGTATATCATTCCGTCATTGAGGCATGTGGCGACCTGATAGCGCTGTTCCATGGCCATCAGCTCGGTCACGGTGCACAGATCGTCAAAGAAACGCATGCATTCGTCCACGTTCTGAAGGGAAAGAATGGCCTTGTACATATTCTCATTGCGCGGTTTTTTAGGGAGTTTGTTCATGGCTGCCTCCGTTATATTTTTTCATAAGTATTCATATATTAAAAAAATTTGATTGTTTTAATCGGATTTATTTATATATACTGTACAATATTAAAGAGGAAAAGTAAATAGTAAAAAGGCTTTTACAGAAAATTTAACATCTGCGTATTAATGACCCTTGCGGAAAATGGCTGTCCATTATATAATTAAAGAAATCATATGCAGGTCTGCCGCTGCCGCCTGACGGCTGACCGACGGAGTTTTTGTTTTCGGGCGGAGGATTGGAGGAATATATGTTTCTGTTTCCGGCTGCCGGGATGGCGGCTGTGTGGCTCATAGCGATGGTCGTCCTGCTGATAGTAGAGGCGGTTGTGCCGGGGCTGGTTTCCATATGGTTTGCGCTGGGCGCGCTGGCTGCGCTCATCTCGGCCATACTCGATGCGCCGCTGTGGCTCCAGCTCGTCTGGTTTTTTGCCGTGTCTCTTATAAGCCTGTGGCTTACAAGGCCTCTGGCGAAGAAGTATGTCAATTCGAGAGCCACGCCCACCAACGCCGATATGCTCATCGGCAGGGAATGCATCGTGACCGAGGCCATTGACAACGTGCTCGGCACCGGCGCGGTTTCGGTCGGCGGTAAAATCTGGTCAGCACGCACCGAGGAGCCCGACGGTAAGGCCGAAGCCGGCTCCGTTGTGACCGTCGTGCGTATAGAGGGCGTCAAGCTCATAATAAGGTAAGCAATTCAAAATCAACAGATTATTTAGGAGGGAAATATGCCTGTATCAATTGTTCCAATTATTCTTCTTCTCATTGTGGTTATCATACTTGTCCGCTGCATCCGTATAGTTCAGCAGGCAAGGGCCTATGTTATCGAGTTTCTCGGTGCGTATAAGACCACCTGGAATGTCGGACTGCACTTCAAGCTCCCCTTTGTTGAGCGCGTCGCGAAGATCGTCACACTCAAGGAGCAGGTCGCTGACTTCCCGCCCCAGCCTGTTATCACCAAGGATAACGTGACTATGCAGATAGACACCGTCGTCTACTTCCAGATAACCGACCCGAAGCTTTACACCTATGGCATCGAGCAGCCCATGGTGGCCATTGAGAACCTGTCGGCGACGACTCTGCGTAATATTATCGGCGACCTGGAGCTCGACCAGTGCCTCACCAGCCGCGATATTATCAACACCAAGATGCGCACCATACTCGACGAGGCGACCGACCCTTGGGGTATCAAGGTCAACCGTGTTGAGCTTAAGAACATCCTGCCTCCAAAGGAGATCCAGAACGCGATGGAAAAGCAGATGAAGGCCGAGCGCGAACGCCGCGAAGCCATTCTGCGTGCGGAAGGCGAGAAGCGTGCGGCCATACTGGAGGCGGAAGGCGAGAAAGAGTCCGCAATACTCCGCGCCGACGCAAAGAAGCAGCAGCAGATACTGGAGGCCGAAGGCGAGGCCGAGGCAATACTGAAGGTGCAGAGAGCAACTGCCGAGGGTATCAGACTCATCAACGAGGCGAAACCCTCCGACGCCGTCATCAAGCTCAAAGCGATGGACGCCTTCAGCGCTGCGGCTGACGGCAAGGCCACCAAGATTATTATACCCAGCGAGATACAGAGCGTGGCAGGACTTGCCAGCGGGCTGGTTGAAGCTGTGAAAAACGATATCAAAGCCGAAAAATAATGCATTCGGCGCCGCGCCTTTGCACTGAAAGGTCGAAGGCCGTCTCACGCAGACTCCGGCGCGCCTGCGGCGCTGTTAAGGACAGACAGTGTCTGTTTTTGATTGGAGCTTGATATAAAAAAACCATACGGACCGGCGCCGGCTGCGCCGGTCCGCGGCTGTCCGGGAGGCATCTATTATGGGAAACAGCAGAGTTCGGGAGTTTTTGAACAGACACGGGATGGACCCGGAGAGCGTCGACGTGCAGTCCTGCGCCGAAGCCATGCTCGCGGATATGAGGCGCGGCCTCGCCGGGGAGAAAAGCGATATGCCCATGATCCCTACATATCTCAGCAATGACGAGCTCCTGCCGCTCGGACGCTGCGCCGCGGTTATCGACGCGGGCGGCACGAATTTCCGGAGCGCGCTCGTACGCTTTGAAAAGGACGGCTGCCATGTGTCGGAGCTGAAAAAACGCAGGATGCCCGGCGTCGAAAGCCCCTGCACCTGGGACGGGTTTATCGCTTTTGTCGCCGACAGCATCGAGCCGCTGATGGACAGGACCGATTGCATCGGCTTCTGCTTCTCCTACTCCGCGCGGATAACTCCGGATATGGACGGCCGGGTAGACCGTATCGACAAGGAGGTTGTCGTCACCGGCTCTGAGGGACAGATGATAGGCGCGTCGCTTAAGGCGGAGCTTGCCCGCCGCGGTATCGGCGGCAAGCATGTCGTCGTTCTTAATGACACCGCGGCCGTACTGCTCGGCGGCGCGGCGGCTTTGGACAAGACCGCTTACAGCGGCTTTATCGGTCAGGTGAGCGGTACGGGTACGAATACCTGCGTGTCGCTGCCGGAGCGCGCCATCGAAAAACTTGGACGCGGCGGCGGGCGCGGCATGATCGTCAACATGGAATCCGGCCTGTATGCCGGCATACAGGGCGGTGACTTTGACAGAATCCTTGATGAGCGGAGCAATAACCTCGGCTCAAAAAAATTCGAGAAGCTGACCGCGGGCGTGTACCTCGGTGAGCTCTGCCGGCTCATGCTCCGCGCTGCTGCCGATGAGGGCCTGCTGAGCCCGTCCGGCGCTGCCGGAGCGCGGGGCCTCGGCTCCGTGGATTCCTCTGTTATCGACGCGTGGGCCGCCGGAGAAAACGGCGATATGCTCGGCGGGGACGCGGATGACCTGGCCTTTGCCGGTGAGCTCAGCCGCGCGCTGTTTGTGCGCTCGGCGCGCTGCATGTGCGCCGATCTGCTGGCGCTGGCAATGCTGACCGGGGCCGGACGCGATGCCGAAAAGCCTCTGTGCATACTGGCCGAGGGCTCGCTTGTACAGAAGAGCCGCTTTTACAGGCCGGAACTCGAGAGACTGCTCGGTGTTTACGGCAGAGAAAACGGCGTATGCTTCGAGCTGCGCGTGGGCGAGGAGACTACGCTGCCCGGCTCCGCTGCCGCGGTGCTGCTCAACTCGTGAAAGCGCTGTAATACGATTAACTGATTGTTAAGATTTGTTTAGCTTTCTTGCACTGTTTAACATATCCTGCTATAATTGCCCCCAGAAATTAAACGCTACGGAGAACGCCGATGTTTGAATGGATAGCCGGCACGACAGCCGGGAAGTTTATTACCACCCTGCTCATTTCAATGCTCCCCATAGTGGAGCTGCGTCTGGGCCTGCCTTACGGTATTGCTCTCGGACTTGATTATCCGCTGGCGCTCACTGCGGCGGTGATCGGCAACATGATCCCCGTGCCGTTTATCATAATATTTATCCAGCGTGTTTTTGCCTGGCTCAGAAAGCACTATCCCAAGCTTGACAACTGGATCAGCAGACTCGAAAACAAGGCGCATCTCAAAGGCGAAAAGGTGCAGAAGTACGGACCGGTCGCCCTGCTTCTCTTTGTCGGTATTCCTCTGCCGGGAACCGGCGCGTGGACAGGCTCCCTTATTGCGGCGCTGCTTGAGCTCAAGCCCAGGTCCGCGATCCCGTGCATTTTCATCGGTGTGCTTCTGGCTGCGGCGATCATGACGGCCGTCACCTTCGGCGTGATACACGTTGTAAGCTGAAATATCCAGGGCGGCGCCGCGCGTCTGCCCTCGGCATCCGCCCCTGCGCGGCTGAGCGTTATTGCCATGGAACTGCGCGAAAAATCTCCGGTCACAGACCGGAGATTTTTCGTCTATAAGTGTGTTTTATATGGGTACGGTCTACAGTCTGCCGGCACTGAGCGCGCGTATAGCGTTGAGCACGGCGAGAACCATTACGCCTACGTCGGCGAAGATCGCGGCCCACATGTCTGCGATACCGAATGCGCCGAGCAGCAGGCAGGCAAATTTGACAGCCAGCGCGAACACGATGTTCTCGTGTACTATTCTGATGCACTTGCGTGATATCTTTATCGCCTTGGCGATCTTCAGCGGGTCGTCGTCCATCAGCACTATGTCCGCGGCCTCTATCGCCGCGTCAGAGCCCATCGCGCCCATCGCTATACCGATATCGGCGCGTGAGAGCACCGGCGCGTCGTTTATGCCGTCGCCCACGAAGGCGAGCCTGGCCTTGCCGCTGAGCTTCGAGAGCAGCTGCTCGACCTTGTCAACCTTGTCTCCCGGGAGCAGCTCGCTGTATACCTCGTCGATGCCGAGCGTTTCTGCCGTGTGCCGGGCAACCCTGTCTGCGTCTCCGGTCAGCATAACGGTCCGGCTCACGCCGGCACGCTTCAATGCCGCAATGGCCTCTTTTGAGTGCGGCTTTTCAATGTCGGAGATAAGAATGTGACCGGCGTAGCTGCCGTCGAGCGCAATGTGTATGACGGTGCCGACGCTGCGGCAGGGGATAGTCTCTATACCCAGCCCGGCCATAAGCTTTTCGTTTCCTGCTGCGACGCTCACTCCGTCAACCTCGGCGACAACGCCCTTACCGGGCAGCTCCTTAATGTTCCTTACGCGCTCCCGGTCAAGCTCTTTACCGCAGGCGCGCCGGAGGCTCAGACTGATCGGATGTGAAGATGCGCACTCGGCAAGCGCCGCGTACTCGAGCAGCTTCTCATTTTCAAGCCTGTTGTGGTGTATGCCGCTGACCTCAAACACGCCCCGGGTCAGAGTTCCGGTTTTGTCAAATACGACGGTCTTTACATGTGACAGGGTCTCAAGATAGTTCGAACCCTTTATGAGTATACCCTCGTGGCTTGCTCCGCCGATGCCGGCAAAGAAGCTGAGCGGTATGCTGATGACAAGCGCGCAGGGGCAGCTGATGACGAGGAAGGTCAGTGCGCGGTAGACCCAGATGCTCCAGTCTCCGCCAAGCCCCATTATGAGCCGTATGAGCGGCGGCACTACTGCCAGCGCCAGCGCGCCGCAGCAGACGGCCGGGGTGTATATGCGCGCAAAGCGGGAGATAAAGCTTTCGGCTCTGGACTTGCGCGCGCCGGAGCTTTCGACCAGCTCGAGTATCCTGGATACGGTGGACTCGCCGAATTCCTTCGAGGTCCTTATCTTCAGCACGCCTGTCATGTTTATGCAGCCGCTGATGACCTCGTCGCCGGAAGCGACGTCCCGCGGCAGGCTCTCCCCGGTCAGGGCGCTGGTGTTGAGACTGGATGTGCCTTCAAGGACCACTCCGTCTATGGGGACCTTTTCGCCCGGCTGCACCACTATGACGGTGCCGACGGCAACCTCATACGGGTCGACGCGTTCGAGCTTACCGTCCTTCTCGATGTTGGCGTAGTCGGGACGGATGTCCATCAGCGCGCTGATGTTTCGGCGGCTTTTGCCGACGGCGTAGCTTTCAAACAGCTCTCCTGTCTGGTAGAAGAGCATGACCGCGACGGCCTCGCTGAGGTCGCTGCTGCGCTCGTACACGGCCAGGGCGATCGCTCCGAGCGTTGCTACGGCCATCAGGAAGTTCTCGTCAAAGACCTGCCTGTTGAGTATGCCCCTGAATGCCTTGCGCAGTATGTCGTAGCCTATTACCAGATAAGCGGCCAGATACAGTATTATACTGAGCCGCCCCGGCATGGGGGCGGTCTTGAGCAGAATCAGCAGTACCGCCGCGATAATTATACGTATAAGAGATTTCTTCTGCTTTCTGTTCATGCTGTGCTCCTTACTCTCATGTTATGCCACGGGATTTGAATGCCCCGCCCCTTGCAGGGCGGGGCGTCGCGGACTTAAAATAAGATCTCACAGTCTGGCTCGACCTTGCGGCAGGCCTTCAGCACGTCCTTCATGACCTTCTCCGGCTCTGCGCCCTCCTGGAACTCAACGAACATCTTCAGGGCCATGTAGTTTACGCTTGCGTCCTTAACGCCGGCGGTGTCCCTGGCGGCTTTCTCCATGAGGTTTGCGCAGTTGGCACAGTCAACTTCGATCCTGTAGCTCTTTTTCATAGTATGTTTTCTCCCGTTCATTGAAATACAGTTAAACACTTGTTTAATCTTTACGACTGGAGTATAATATCGGTACGGAGGAAAGTCAATGCCTCCGGAGCTTACTCTGCCAAAAGGGACAGAACGATTTCCAAAAGGACTATGCAGCCGCGCTGCAAGGGAGGAGAAATATGAACGGAAAGCTTACGCCGCATGATCACGGAAACCGCAGGAAGACAGAGTCGCTGAAGAAACAGCTCATGCGCGAGCGTGATTTTGACGCAGTTGCCGATGTTTTCAAGCTGCTCGACGACAGCAGCCGCTTGCGGATATTCTGGCTGCTGTGCCACTGTGAGGAGTGTGTGGCGAATATATCCGCGCTGGTGGACATGTCGAGTCCGGCGGTGTCTCACCATCTGCGCCAGCTGAAGGATTCCGGACTCATCACGAGCCGCCGCGACGGGCGCGAGGTATACTACCGCGCCGCGGATACCGTGGAGGCGCAGCTGCTGCACAGAGTTACGGAGAAGGTCATGGAGATATCCTGCCCCAGGGGCGGGGAGGGCGAGGCTGTCGGGCAGAGCGTGGATGGCTTTTCTGCCGAGCAGGTAGAGACCGTGCGAAGGATGCACGACGAGCTGCTGCAGCACCCCGAGCGCCGCTCCACGATTGAGGAGCTTGCCCGCAGATATCTCATGAATCCGACCACACTGAAGGAGGTTTTCAAGGCAGTCTACGGTGAGTCTCTGGCCTCGCATATGAAGGAGCACCGGATGGAAAGAGCCTCTGAACTGCTGCGCGAGACGGACAGGAGCGTAGCGGACATTGCCGCGTCCGTCGGTTATGACAGTCCGAGCAAGTTTTCGGCCGCGTTCAGGGAACGCTACCACATGCTGCCGTCCGAGTACAGAAAGGCCGGGAAATAAAGCGTATGAATAAACATACAAAGGGGAGCGCGGATATATGACTCAGACAATAAGACTCGCCGCGGCGGACGAACTCGATATAGAAAAGACCTTTGAGTGCGGCCAGTGCTTCAGATGGAACGCGGATGAAAACGGTGTCTACCGCGGGGTAGCCGGCGGATACCCGGCAAAAGTCTGGACTGAGGACGGCGTGGTGTACCTGCGCTCCGATGGTCCGGAGAGCTTCTGGCGTGAGTATTTTGACCTTGACCGGGACTACGCCGGGATAAGCCGCGGCTTTAACGGCGGAGAATATCTCGACGCCTGCATAGACTGCGGACGCGGCATACGCATACTGCGGCAGGAGCCGTGGGAGGCGCTGTGCTCGTTCATCATCTCGCAGTGCAACAATATAAGCCGCATCAAGGGCATAGTTGAGCGCCTGTGTGACAGCTTCGGCGATACTGTCGCTCTGGATGGGGAGGAGTATCATGCTTTCCCCTCTGCCGTACGTATAGCCTCGCTTGCCCCCGGCGCGCTGGACGTTTTGCGCTGCGGCTACCGCGCGCCGTATATAATGACTGCCGCAAAGGCTGTCGCGGACGGAAGCCTGGACCTCGGAGAGCTTATACTCTGCGACTGCGTGGCGGCCCGCGCCGAGCTCATGAAGCTGCAGGGCATAGGCCCGAAGGTGGCCAACTGCGTTGTGCTGTTCGGGCTGCATCACATGGAGGCTTTTCCGATAGATGTCTGGATAAAACGTGCGCTGAAGGAGCACTTTCCGAAGGACTTTGACCCTGCCAGCCTCGGTGAGTATGCGGGCCTTGCCCAGCAGTACATATTCTATTATGCGAGAAATCTTTCCGACGGAGCAAAATAGCTGTTGACATCGGCGCTGAATCTGCTAGAATAGCTGAAATACATTTGTGGATGTATTCTGTACTTCTGCATTTTATAACGAGAAAGGGGTAATATCATATGGGTCTTCAGGATTTGTATAACAGACGTTTCGTCGGCGAGGGTTTGACCTTCGACGATGTGCTGCTCGTCCCGGCGGAAAGCGACATACTCCCCGCAGACGTTGAGCTTGGCACCTGGCTCACCAGGAAGATCAGGCTGAACATCCCGGTCATGAGCGCCGCCATGGATACCGTCACCGAATACCGCATGGCCATTGCCGTGGCCAGAGAGGGCGGCATCGGCGTTATTCATAAAAATATGAGCATAGAACAGCAGGCCGAGCAGGTCGATCTGGTCAAACGCTCGGAAAACGGAGTTATTACAAATCCCTTCTATCTGACTTCCGGCGATACGCTGGGCGACGCGGATGCTCTCATGGCGAAGTTCCGTATCTCCGGCGTGCCTATCGTGGACGATACCGGCAGGCTCATCGGAATCATAACCAACAGAGACATGAAGTTCGAGACTGATATGAACCGCCGTATCGACGAGGTCATGACAAGCTCCGGCCTTGTCACCGGCACCGTCGGTACGACGCTGGACGAGGCCAAGGCTATCCTCCAGAAGCACCGCATAGAGAAGCTCCCAATAGTCGATAAGGATTATAAGCTCAAGGGGCTCATCACCATCAAGGACATTGAAAAGGTCCTGAAGTATCCCAATTCCGCCAAGGACGGCGCGGGCCGCCTGCTCTGCGCGGCGGCTATAGGCGTGACCGAAGACGTCGTCGACCGCGCCGGCGCGCTGCTTGACGCCGGTGCCGACGTGCTCGTGCTCGACAGCGCCCACGGTCACTCGGCCAATATCATGAGGACGGTCGGGAAGGTCAAGGAGAAGTACCCCGATGCCCAGCTCGTCGCCGGCAACGTCGCGACCGCGGAGGCCACCGAAGCCCTTATCAGGGCCGGCGCCGACTGTGTCAAGGTCGGCATAGGCGCCGGCTCCATATGCACCACGCGTATCGTCGCCGGCATCGGTGTGCCGCAGATCAGCGCAGTTCTGCAGTGCGCCGAAATGGGCGATAAGTACGGCATTCCCGTCGTTTCCGACGGCGGTATAAAGTACTCCGGAGACATCGTCAAGGCGCTCGCCGCCGGTGCGAAGTCCGTCATGCTCGGCTCCATGCTGGCCGGCTGCGAAGAGGCTCCCGGCGAGACCGAGATATTCCAGGGCAGACAGTTCAAGGTATACCGCGGTATGGGCAGTATGGGCGCCATGGCCTGCGGCAGCCGTGACCGTTATTTCCAGCAGAACAACAAAAAGCTCGTTCCCGAAGGTGTCGAGGGCCGCGTACCTTTCCGCGGACACGTCTCCGAGACCATATACCAGATGATGGGCGGCCTGCGCTCCGGTATGGGCTATGTCGGCGCCCACGATATTGAGCAGCTGCGTACCGGGTCGAAGTTCGTGCGCATCACCGGCGCCGGACTCAGGGAGAGCCACCCGCACGATATATACATCACAAAGGAAGCCCCCAACTATACGATGAATCCCTGACGGGGCATATATGTAAAAAAGACTGAGTTTTCCATCTGAAAACTCAGTCTTTTTTTCCGTGCTCCGTACGGAGGGGCTTTACGTATTATACGCCGTGCATGCGGAAGTATTCGACGACCTTCGCGATGCCGGATGAGCCTATGCTTCTTCCGTTGGGTGAGACATATTCGTCCGCCATGCAGCCGTTGGAGTCATTCAGCAGCGAGGCGAGGTCGGCGTAGTACACGCCGGTATCGCTGCAGACCTGCTTTATCCACTCGTTGGCTTCGGAGATCAGCGACGGCGTAAGACCGTCCGCGCCCGGGTAAGAGCTGCCGACAGAGGCGATGGAGCAGCAGATTATGGTCGTTTCACTGCTGGCGCTGCGAATACTGTTGATTAGCTGCTCATAGCCGGACACAAAGCTCTCCTGCGTAGCGGAAGAGAGGTAGTCGCTGCCGATATAGATGACCAGACGCTTGGGCTGGTATATCGCCGCGGCATTCGCCGGTGTGATACGGGTGCCGTCGTCCAGAACAATGCTGGTGCTTGCTGCGCTCGCCGCAGGGAGCCCGGTGCCGTCGTCAGTCCATATCTGCGCCGCGGCGCTGCCGCCGTATATCTCACTGTAGCTGTTTATGCCGGTGAATGTTTTGTCGCAGAGGAACGTGAGACCGAACACGTATTCAAGCCCGGCGTCCTGAGTGCTGGGCAGCTCGTTGAGCTGAGCGGACGTGGAGCCCTGCGCGGAATAGGAGCCGTCGTCCGGAGAGAGTTTGCCGTTGCCGGCTGCGACCTGTGTGCCGCTGCCGAGGAGCATGGTCCCGTCCTGCTTGTCTCCGTAATATCTCACGGAGAAAGTGAAGATCAGGCCTATGAGCAGCGCGATGAGCGCCGCGACAATGGCCAGAGCCCATATTACGTTTTTTATTCCGGACAGACCGTTGTTCATAAGCTCTCCTATCCAGTGTGCGTAAGGACGGCAGACCGCCGCTGAAGCCGCGGCCCGCCGTCATTTGCGGCCTTATAACTATGGACGGCCTTGACGGCCGCCCATATATTACTGCTTAATCCTTCGTGACGGGAAACACAAGCACGCGCCGCGTTTCGGCGGGAAGGGACAAGCTCGGCGTTCGATGCAGCCTTTGGCTGGCGGCGTCGGACGTACAGCGTTGTAATGACCTTATTCTTTCTCTTCCAGAGCCTTTGCTTCCTCGATGACCTTCTGCTGGACGTTGCCGGGGGCCTCTTCGTAGCGGATGAACTTGCAGGTGAAGGAGCCGCGGCCCTGAGTCATGGAGCGCAGATCAATGGTGTAGGAGCTCATCTCTGCCATGGGCACCTCGGCCTCGACGGTCTGCATACCGTCCTCGGCGGTCATGCCGAGCACGGTGCCGCGGCGCTTTGAGCTGATGTCGCTCATGATGTCGCCGAGGTTCGCGTCGGGGATGGTGACCTGAAGAAGGCCGATAGGCTCGAGAATGGTGGGCTTTGCCTTGGGAATACCGTCCTGATATGCCAGACGTGCGGCGGTCTGGAAAGCCATATCGTTGGAGTCGACGGGGTGGTAGGAGCCGTCGTACAGAGTGGCCTTGAGGCCGACCAGGGGATAGCCGGCGAGAACGCCCTTGACGACCGCGTTGCGCAGGCCCTTTTCGACGGAGGGGAAGTAGTTCTTGGGAACGGAGCCGCCGAAGACTTCCTCCGCGAAGATCATGTCGTCCTGCTCGTCCTGCGGCTCGAAGCGGATCCAAACGTCACCGAACTGGCCGGAACCGCCGGACTGCTTCTTGTGGCGGCCGTGTGCTTCAACCTTGCTCTTGATCTTCTCACGGTAGGCGACGCGGGCGGGCTTGAGCTCGGTCTCAACGCCGAAGCGGCTCTTGAGCTTGGAGCAGAGGACGTCGACCTGAATGTCGCCCTCGCCGGAAATGACCATCTGGTGGGTCTCGGCGTTGTTGACGAGAGTGAAGGAGATATCTTCCTCGTTGAGTCTTGCAAGACCGGCAGCGACCTTGTCGTCCTGTCCCTTGGTCTTGGGAGAGATAGCCATGGAGTAGCAGGGTTCGGGCAGCTCGATAGCGGGCAGCTCGACCTCGTTTTTGGGGTCGCATACGGTGTCGCCGGTTCTCCAGTCCATCTTGCCGACGGCAACGATGTCGCCGCAGCAGGCTTCCTTGACCTCGGTGGTCTTCTTGCCGCAGACGGTGTAGAGACGGCCGAGCTTGTCTGTGCTGGAGGCACGGACGTTGCGCAGGGACATGTCGGAGGTGATTTTGCCGCTCATGACCTTGACGAAGCTGTACTTGCCGAACTGGTCGGATATGGTCTTGAATACGAAGCCGACAGTGGGAGCGGCGGGGTCGATGCCGTCCATCTCGGCGGGGTTGGAAACGTAGTCGACGATACCCTGCAGCAGTGCCTCGGTGCCGATATTGCTCATTGCGGAGCTTGCGAACACGGGAACGACGCTGCGCTCTCTCAGACCGATGCGCAGGCCCTCGACGGTGTCAGCCTCGCTCAGCTCCATGTTCTCGAAGAACTTCTCCATGAGCTCCTCGGTCGCGCCGGCGGCGGTCTCCATCAGAGCCTCGCGGAGCTCTTCGACCTTGGCTGCGTCGGCGGCGGGGACGGCGACCTTGGCGGTCTTACCGCCCTTGGTCTGGTATGCGGTGTTGTGTACGATGTCAATGACGCCGGTGCCGTCGGACATGGGGACGGTGACGGCGCAGACGATGCTGCCGTACTTTGCCTTGAGGGCGTCAAGCACTGCGTAGTAGTCGCCGTGCTCTTCGTCGCACTTGGAGATGCAGAAAGCGGTGGGGACGTTTCCTGCCTTGAGGTACTTCCAGGAGCGCTCTGCGCCGACTGAGATGCCGTCCTTTGCCGAGCAGACGATTATGCCTGCCTCGACGGCGCGGATAGCTGCCAGAGCTTCGCCGACAAAGTCAAAGTAGCCGGGGCAGTCAAGGACGTTGATCTTGCAGCCGCCAAACTCGACGGGAGCCACAGATGCGGCGATGGTGATCTGACGCTTGATCTCTTCGGGATCATAGTCGCAGACGGTGTTGCCGTCGCTGACCTTGCCCTGACGGTCGATAGCGCCGGTAGTGAACAGCATGCTCTCGGCCAGACTGGTTTTGCCGCTGTTGCCGTGGCCCAGCAGGCAGACGTTGCGAATGTTTTTGGTTTCGTAGCTCATGTGTTGCTTCCTCTCTGTTGGTTTATGTGCCTGTATAATCAGTTAGTTATCAGCAATCAACTTATTATACACTATGTAAATTGGCTTGGCAACAATAAAATTGCAAGAAAAAAATCAAAAGCCGGCGCGCGGCAGGGTAGTGACTGCCGCGCGCCGGGAGGCTTATCGCTTATTTTGTGTTTACATACATGCTCACTATGCCGACGGGCAGAGCCCACAGCAGCATATACAGCAGGATGAAGCCCAGACTGACGCAGCCCTGGGAGAGGAAGCGGATGAATACGCTCATCAGGCCGATCACGGAGGAGAGCGCGTTCACAAGCAGATTGATCCGCGCCGCCATGTATATCCTGCGTCCGGCGTCTGTCACCTCGGTGAGAGGGCCGAGCCCCTCGTTGCAGATGACGGCCGCTATGCGGCTGTCTTTGCCAGTGCTTGGCTCGGAGAGGCCGAAGCGTTCGACATATGGCGGAAAATCATAGCCGTCGGTCGCGAGATCGAAGGTGTTGTGCAGCATCTCGGGATTGACGTTGAAGTCCCGTATGGCAAATACGGGGTGACGGTTGGAACGGACCAGGGCCTGCAGCGCGGCGCGCACCTGGGGCAAGGGCTCGTAGTTGACGGAGAATATACCGTAGAGCGTGCCGTTGATCGCGAGCAGGACTGAGGTTTTGTCGGTGAGCCGGTAAGGGATGCGCACGTTCATCAGACGCATCAGATCCGTGCTGCCGCAGAGGACGGTGTTGCCGTCGATGGTGCCGCGCGCGCCGCCTCCGGGCAGACATTCGAAGTTTTCAACATGCTTTATCCGGCAGTTGTTGTCCTTCAGCAGCTTCCCGAAGCAGCTGACCGCGCAGGAGCCTATCGCCGTGACCATGGAGCCTGCGTAGGAGATGACCTTGTTCGCGTCCTCGTCGGCGAAGATCCTGACGTCGCCGAGACTTACGCTGCCGTCGGGGAAGAGGTCGCGGTCGGTGACGATAAGATTCCTGCTCGCGCCGATATCGCACAGGCCGGACCAGCCGGCGATGGCGCCGCCCACCTTGAAAACACGCACCGAGCCGAGGAAATATGGAAGGGCGAAGGCACTGAGCGCTGCGAACGGGACCGTCGGTGCGAGGAGCGCGGAGTATATATAAATGAAATCCGAATAGCTGTTTGTGACGGCGGCAACTGTCACAGCGAAAATAAGCGCGAACAGAGCTATGACCGGCGCCGCCTTTATCGACGCTGTTTCGTCGGGCGGGGCTTCCTCGGCCCTGCGGACAAAGCCGGCTGCGGAGCGCTGGGATTTAAGCAGCGTGAGCTCGCGTTTTTCGGTCTTGATCTCTCCGGTCACGGAGTAGAAATTCCTGCCTATTGTCGGTACGCGCATGGCCTTGCGCAGCCCCTTCACGCTGAAGAACGAGGCCAGAAGCAATCCGACGACGGACAGGCTGGACAGCGCGCACAGCGGCATATGCAGCGCGGCCGAATCGGACAGCGCGACTATAAGCGCGTCCGCACCGGTCAGCAGGCAGGTGAATACCGCGAGCGTGTCCGCGCCTATACGCAGGCGAACCGCGTTGAGTATGGCGGTCGTGACCACGTCCAGAGCCAGCAGCATTATCGCCGACTGCAGCGCGAAGCAGGCCGCCGCCGCGACGGGAAGATGCTTCAGCATTCCCGGCACGGGTAGCTGCAGCGATATCCAGCAGAGAATAAACAGCAGCACACAGCTGATACGCAGCCGGAGGCGTAAAGGCTTTACAAACGAACCGTAATATTTTGCGGCCGCGGCGGGCGTGACCTCGGCTCCCAGATCCTCCTCGGTGTCGCTCATGGTCTCGCCTGTAAGCTTGCCGGCCGAGCCCTTCATACGCAGAAACAGCGAGGCGAAGATCGAGAGCACGTACTCGCCGAAGCTCGGCGGGAAGTATGTATCCTCGCTGTCGTACCGGCTGCCGCCGTTTTCATAGTCGCCGTCCCCGGCATAATCGGAGGGCCCAAGCTCGTTGTCGTCAAAACCGGATATTCCGTCGCCGTCCCCGGCGGGGCCTTCCTGCGCGGCCGCGGCCTTTTTTTTGCGTTTTTTGCCGAACTTGAAGCTCTTGCGCCTGGGCGCTTCCTCCTCCTCGTCGCTGCCGCGCGAGGGATCGTCGTAGTCGGGCGTCCACTGGCTGGGACTGTAGCCTGTCTGCCGCGTGGGTGTGTAGCCGTTGTCCTCGCTGAGATCGACCGCGCTGCCCGCGTATTTCATCTGATCCTGCGGACGTTTGCCGCTGAGATTGAAGCGGCTGTCAATTTCCGGCTCTTCGCCGGATACGGAGGTATATACGGACTTGCCGGCCTCTGCGGAGTAACTGGTCGGGTCGGCGTCGTAGCCGGGCATGTCGTCGTATTCCGAACCCGGCTCGAAGTCCGCGCCGGCGTATGTGTCGTCCTCGTAAGCGTCGCCGGTGTATTCATATCCGTCGCCGTAATCGGGCTCATAGCTGCCGTCCGGGGCGGAATCGTACTCGGTCGGCGCGCCGTATTCCGTCGGGACGTCCTGACCAGAGTACCCGTCATAATCTTCCCGGAGCCTTGCTTCTTCCTGCTCGCGGTACTCCTCCTCGGCCAAAGCCGCGGCGTCCCCGTAGATATCCTTCTTTTTCTTCTTATGCTTTGAACCGGCCTGAAGCTGGGCTATGTACCTGCGCGCCTCATCCTTCAGCGCGCCGATTGCGCTGCTGCGCTGCGGTCCGGCGTAGCCGTCCGTGCCGTAATCCTGAGCATCGTCGCCGCCGTACTGCTGCGCTCCGCCGTCGTAGCTGCCGTCGTAACCGTACTGCTGCGCTCCGTCGTCATAGCCGCCGTCGCCGCCGTACTGCTGCGCTCCGCCGTCATAGCCGGCGTCGTAACCGTACTGCTGCGCTCCGTCGTCGTAGCCGGCGTCGCTGCCGTACTGATGCGCTCCGTCGTCGTAGCCGGCGTCGTAGTCGTACTGCTGCGCTCCGTCGTCGTAGCCGCCGTAACCGGGCGTGTTGTCAGAGTAGCTGCCTTTGGCGCTTTCGGCGTAATTGCCGGGATATGCCTCCGCATCCTGCCTTCCTTGAACGGACGAACCCGGAGTGTAAACACGGACGTCATCGTCCTCATCCCCGTAATAGCTGAACGACGAATAGCCGGACTTGTCGGCTTCATCGTAATACCCTGAAGCGGATTCGTCCAGCTTGTATTCCGCCAATATATTGTCTATGGATATATCGGCTTCAGATTCAGTTTTCAGACCGAGATCCTGACTGAAATCTTTCATATCTTTAATCCCTGTGTGTTTTGATTGCCGTCTCCCGGCGCGGAGCTCACATGCTGCGCTGACGGAGGACCTCGTACATGGTCACGGCCGCGGCAGTCGAGGCGTTGAGGGAACCTATCCGTCCCTTCATGGGCAGGCTGAGTATAAAGTCACAGTTTTCCCTTACAAGGCGGCTCATGCCGTCGCCTTCGGAGCCTATAACGAGAGCGACAGGCCCGGTAAGATCGGTAGTCCACAGCCCGTTTTTACCGTCGGCAGCGGTACCGTATATCCAGAGCCCCTCGTTTTTGAGTTCCTTGAGTGCAGCGGAGATATTCGGAACGCGGGCGATAGCCATGTGCTCTGCGGCGCCGGCGGAGGCCTTGTCGACAATGGCGGTCAGACCGGCGCTGCGGCGCTTGGGGATGACCACGCCGTGAGCCCCGGCGCATTCGGCGGAACGTATTATCGCGCCGAGGTTGTGCGGATCGCTGATCTCGTCGCAGACGATAACAAAGGGCGCTTCATTCTTCCCGCGTGCCGCGGCAAGAATGTCTGCCAACTCGCAGTATTCGCGTACCGCGGCCAGTGCGACCACGCCCTGATGAGCATGGGTCTGACTCATAAAGTCGAGCTTGCGGCGGTCGGCCTCAACGACGACTATACCCTTTTCTCTCGCGCTGGAAGCGATGTGCCCGAGCGTCCTGTCGACGTCGCCCCTGGCAATGAATATTTTATCTATTGCCCTGCCTGAACGCAGGGCTTCTATAACGGCGTTTCTGCCCTCAATTATGTCGTTCTTAGGCTCTTTTTCCTGAAACTGCGTCTCTCTCTCCACCGCGATAATCTCCATGCATAATTTATTGGTTTACATATTACCATATCTTTGTCTGTTTTAAAAGCCCTATATTTAAAATTTGCAATTTTTTCTAAAAATTTTTTCCAATCCTTATCCGGGCGCTGCAGGGCAACGTACTGAAGTACCGGATATTTTACAAAATATTATAGACTTTGACATGTCGGCGGCGTATTATATACCCTGTAATTACAAGTAAGTCAGGAGAAATGAGATGAAAGATCCCCGTAGAAGTATAGAGCGGTTCTGCTTCCGCCACCCGAATTTCGGTATTCCGAACCTTATGCGGTATATCACTGCGGCGAATGTTGCCTTCTGGCTACTGGGCGCGGTAAACAGCCGTTTCATAAGCTATCTGATGTTTGATCCGGCCCTGATACTGCGCGGCCAGATATGGCGGCTTGTAAGCTTTATCTTCTGCCCGCCTACGATGGGACTGCTGGCTTTCCTTGTGTTCTATTTTTACTATTGGATAGGGAGCACGCTTGAAAACCAGTGGGGTGTAGGCCAGTTTACGATATACTTTTTCTCCGGTGTCCTGATGACTGTCATATACGGCTTCGTCATTTATTTTGTGACGGGTCTGTCGGTGATGCTCAGCTCCGAGTATATCTACCTGTCCATGTTTTTTTCTTACGCCGTGCTCTATCCGAACATGCAGGTGCTGTTTATGTACCTGATCCCGATCAAGATCAAGTATCTTGCGATCGCCAACGCGGTGTTCTTCATATACTCCGTACTTACGACGAGCTTCCCGCTGAATCTCCTGCCGGTGGTCGCGCTGCTCAACTTCCTGATTTTCTGCGGAGGCGAGCTGTGGAATATGCGGCCGCGCCGTCCGAGCGGGAATACCGTGAACTTCCGCCGTGAGGCGGCGCGTATACGGCGCGAACAGAAGGACAGGCTTTACACCCACAAATGTGCCGTCTGCGGCCGTACCGATACCGACTACCCGGAGCTGGAGTTCCGTTACTGCTCAAAGTGCCAGGGCTACCACTGCTTCTGCAGTGACCATATCAATAACCATATCCACTTTACCGAGTGATACCGAAAATGCTTTGATGCTTTTTCTGGAAGCTCCGGTAGGATTTGTGATGCTTCCGTTAACGCCGCCGTCCCGTGTCCGGGGCGGCGGCGTTTTTGCCTGTGCACCTGAGAAACCGGGCTGTATCATCTGCACACAGAAAAGTTTCGCACATAATATAACGCATTTTACAGCAAAGATGACATATAATGTGCCTGAAAATAGAAAAAACACCCCCAAAACCTAAATAAAGAAACTGAAATACGTGTTATTTAACGCAGAATAATTGCACTGATTAACATATATTGACAACAAAATCGGCTTTAAAAACATAATAAACAGCGTTTTGCACATATTACCATGTGATTGTACGCCTTATTTGCTTTTAAATTAAAACGTTATATAGAGTATTTGAAAAATAATTTACTTAGTTTGATTTTTGACGTAATTCAGTTTTGTGGAGAACGCAGAATAGTTATAAATTTATCGTTTATATATTGACAAAGTCGAGGCCGCGGAATATACTGAGCCCAGAAAGAGAAAAACGCTGTTGTAAAGGCGTCAGTGTAATAGACATGTTTGGAGGGTATTATTATGAAAAAGACTTGCATAGCTGTCCAGAGAATTGCAATCGTTCTGTTTGTGGTTTCCGCGATTGTAGCCGGCTCCCTGACCGCCGCGTGGTATGTATGCTTCGGCGCCATGGTGCTTGCCGCAGCCGCTGCGATCGCTGAGCCGAAAAATGCTCCTGCCTGCCCGGTTATTTTCACGAAGCACTATCAGGAGCAGTTCAAAACCGCAGCCTGATTTTACTTGTAACAGAATACTCGAAACGGCGACGGTATCAAACCGCCGCCGTTTTTCACCGTTTCCGGTCCGCTTGGAATGGGGACTGTTGATGCTCCGTGGGACTGCCTGAAGATATTGACGGCGGGAGCGGTATGTGATAAAAACAGTATTACATGCCGGCGTTCACAGCGCGGGCGGCATGATTCTTTATTGCGGAGGCTGTACGATGTTTTTTGAAGAAAGTTTTGAAACCAGGCCGGGCGATTACGACAGCCGGGGAAGGCTCTCACTCGAAGCGATACTGAATATACTGGAAACTTCCGGAGGTCACCATACCGAAGCGGTGAAGGACCGGGTGTCGGACGGACATGTGAGCTGGATCATGGCCGACTGGCGTGTCGCGATAGAACGTTATCCGGTACGGCCCGAGCCGCTGCGTGTGCGCACATGGGTAAAGGCGCCAGCCTCGGTCAGCTCCGTCGACCGTATGTTTACCGTCCGCGATACGGAGGGCAGTATCCTTATCCGGGCTTCGACCAGGCTTGCTCAGATAGACTTACGGGACAACCGGCTTCTGCGTATCAGCCCGGAGCTGTCTGCGTCCTACGCCCCGGAGGCGGAGGATGTGTTTTCCGGCAAAGCGCCGCGCCTGCGGGAAAGCTCTGTGTCCGGCACAGAGAGCCGTCTGCATATCCGGCGCAGTGATGTCGATTTCAACAGGCATGTGCACAACACCAAATACGCCTGCTATGCCGTGGAGGCTCTGCCGGAGGAGGCCTTCCGGAACGAAACTTTCTCATCTTTCCGCGCCGCCTTCCACGCCCCGCTGAAGTACGGCGGCGATGGCGTGATACGCTGCAGCCGTACCGATTCCGGTTATTCCTTCGCCATATACGACGGAGAGCGTCTCTGTACGCTCATGGAACTTGGGTACTGATATTTGATTCGGAGGCCGATATGGAAAATCTTTCTGATCTGATGACCATGTCCGTCGGCGGATACAGCCTTGGCAAATTACTGTCCGCCGGGCTCACGCTGCTGATCTGCCTGCTGGCGGTACGCCTTATAATGAAAGCCGTGCAGAAGATCGTGAGCCGTGCAAAACACGCAAACGAGCGTCTGCAGAAGCTCATCGTCAACAGCGTCAAGGCCCTGCTCTATGTGCTGACGGTCATCATTGCCGCCGGAGCGCTCGGTGTGAACACAACTTCACTGACGGCAATCATGTCGGTGCTGACCCTGGGCGTCACAATGGCTGCGCAGGATATCCTTGGCAACGTTGCAGGCGGTCTTGTGCTGCTGTCCACGCGTCCCTTTTCCATCGGTGACGTTGTTGAGATCGGCGGTACCGTCGGCACCGTCAGGGAGATAAACCTTAACCATACCAGGATCGAGACCCCTGACGGACAGATCGTGCTGCAGCCGAACAGCGACGTTTCCGGCTCAAAAATAGTCAACTATACCGCCCTGGGCCGCCGGCGCGTGGTCTGCAGGGTCAGCGCTTCGTACGATGCGCCCGCCGCGGAGGTAAAGGCTGCCTGTCTGGAGGCTGTGTCCGCCGCGCCGAACGTGCTCGGCGAGCCTGCGCCCGACGTGTTCGTCAGCAATTACGGGTCAAGCTCCATCGAGTATACTGTCCGCTGCTGGACGAAGCCGGAGGACTACTGGGAAACCAGCTGCGCTTTGAATGAAAATCTCAGGGATACCTTCGCCGGACACAACGTGGAGATGACCTACGACCATCTGAACGTACATATCGTTGAAAAATAGCTCCCGGAACGCGAAAAAAGACGGACGCCCCAAGGCGTCCGTCTTTTTGTCTTTTTCCTAGTATCTCAGGGCCTGCGCTCCCTGCACATGTAGAAGACCGTGAGCAGTCCGGGGCCGCAGTGTGCGCCGATTACGACGCCGAGTCCGCTGATGCTGATCTCGCCCATGTCGGGAAATGCCTTTTTCACCTCGTCGCGCACGTATTCGGCGTCGGAGCGGCAGTCGGCATGGAGGATATGCATCTCCAGACCTGCTGTGTCGACCTCGCTGAGGTCGTCTTTTATACCGCGCAGAATCTCAGCGAGCGCAGCCTTGCGGCCGCGTATCTTTTTGGCCACGTCGAGCGTGCCGGCGTCGGGGACATAGAGCACCGGCTTGACCGACAGCAGAGAGCCGACCAGAGCCGAAGCGTTGGAAACGCGTCCGCCTGCCTTGAGGTATTTAAGGTCGTCCACCGTAAAGCGGTGCGCGATCTTCAGCTTGTTCTCCTCGCCCCATGCGATGACCTCGTCATAGCTCATGCCGGACTCCATGCGCTGTACCATGTTTTCCACCAGCAGGCCGAGACCGCCGGAAATGCACAGGGTATCCATTATGTATAGCTTGCGGTCCGGGTGATCGTGCCGCGCCATTTCTGCCCCTGTCAGGGCTTTCTCATAGGAGACTGACATTTTCTGAGACATGTCGAGGAAGATGACGTCCTTGCCCTTGTCGAGCAGGGAGTTGAAGAAGTCGCAATATATATACTCGTTTATCATCGAGGTCTTGAGCATATCTCCGGCGCGCATTCCCCTGTATACTGCCTCGCGTGTCTCCTCGCGGCAGTCGTCCTCGTAGAGCTTGTCGCCTATTGTGTAGGTGTAGCTTATGAAGGGTATTCCATGCTCGTCCAGATATGTCCTGGTCAAATCGGAAGTGGAAGAAGTGGCAATTATGTAGTCGCTCATATATCGGGTCCTTTCCTTATGATGCATATTGGCAGAACAATATTGCTTAAAAAATTACAAGCAAAATCATAACTGAAGTTCAACTGAATGTCAATTGTTGTTGATATTCAGTCTCGCGCATAGGTCTGCGAAAAATTTGTCGACACTGACGAAAGGATATATCCGGGCGGCGCTTGAATTATGCGGCGGCATGCGCTATAATAAACCTACCTGCAAGGTATGCAGGTGAGAACGGAGGCATATATTATGGAAAAAAACAGCGCAGTCGTACTTGCCGTATGTGTCAGCGAGCATAAGGGCGAGCAGAAGCACCCGGTCGCTTCGGTCGAGCTGAAGCCGGACTGGGGCATAGTCGGTGACGCTCATGCCGGAAACTGGCACCGCCAGGTCTCGCTGCTCGGTAAGGAAAGCGTGGACCGGCTGCAGGAAAAGCTCGCGGACTATAAGCTCAGTCCCGGCGATTTTGCGGAGAACATCCTCCTCGACGGCATAAGGCTGTATGAGCTTCCTGTAGGCACAAAGCTTGCGCTGGGGGAGAGCGCGGTTGCGGAAGTGACCCAGATCGGCAAGCAGTGCCATCAGGACTGCGCCATACGCCGCAGGGCGGGTGACTGTGTCATGCCGCGTGAGGGTATTTTCGTGAGGATACTCGCCGGCGGCATGCTCGGAGCGGGCGACGCCGTCCGCGTGCTCGGCCCGGACGCCTGATACTCCATGTGTGGAGAGACATGTTGATGGTGAATATTGAAAAGGCTGACTGCCTTTGAGCAGTCAGCCTTTTCGTTTTTTACCGGGAGAGCTTATGCAGCCGCGCGGTATCTCAGCTCCTTCATGAGCGACGCGCAGGTGGCATATCCGCTGTTGTCGGCGTCTACGCACGGCTCACTGTCTATGCCGACGACTTCTCCGCTGCTGCGGTCAACATAGCAGTCGTATTTCATCCATCCGGTCCTGAGTACGGTCTCGATGTACTCGCCGTCGTCTCTGATGAGCAGGACCCATGTGTCGTCGGTGTCCAGTCCCGTGCAGCTTATGACGGCCTTGATCGCTTCGTATTTATTAATAAGTTTTTTCATTTTAAACTCCTTTCAAGTCACATGTGTTTCATTCCTGACTACGAGACCTATAATAACAGGACTTTTTAAGGAGATTATGAGAAGAAAATTTATATTTCTTGAAAATATTGTTAACTGCCGGTTAAGCTTTGAGCCTTTGCCGTCCGCTCCTTCATCTCCGTGTTTCGGGACGGACTCTCAAGGGGCGCTTGTACGCTTTCTCAGCGCTGTACTCTGCCCGAGCCGTCCCCGGCGACGAGCTTTTCCACCTCTTCGTGGGTGGAGAGGTTGAAGTCGAGTTCAATGGTTTGCTTGAGGCAGGATGCGGCCGCCGCGTACTCCACGGTCTCCTGCGGCGTGTATCCGTTCATCAGCCCATAGAGCAGGCCCGCGCTGAAGGAGTCGCCGCCCCCGACGCGGTCGACCAGATGTATCATGTACTTTCTGGAAAAATATGCTCTGCCGCCAGTGTAGAGCATGGCGCTCCATTCGTTGTCGGAGGCGCTGATGCTGCGTCGCAGCGTGACGGCAACCGTCTGCGTGCCGTAGATGCGGCATATCTGGTCGGCAACGTCCACATAGCTCTCGCGGTTGAGCCTGCCGCTTGTTACGTCGGTGTCACGGGCCTTGATGCCGAGTACCTTCTCGGCGTCCTCCTCGTTTGCAACCAGCACGTCTATGTACGGCATGAGCCGGGTCATGCAGGCCTTCGCCTCTGCCTCGGACCATAGATTCTTTCTGTAGTTGAGGTCACAGCTTACCGTGAGCCCCATTTCCTTCGCCTTCCGGCATGCCTCTGCGCATACCTGCGGTGCTGTGCTGCTGAGAGCGGGCGTAATCCCCGTAATGTGGAAATTGGAAGCGCCGTCAAATATGGCGTCCCAGTCAAAATCGTCATAGCTGCAGGTGGCTATGGAGGTGTATTTGCGGTCATAGACTATCTTTGACGGACGCTGAGACGCCCCCTTTTCCGCGTAGAACACTCCCATGCGCTCGCCGCCGTAGGCAATGTGCCCGACGCCGACGCCGAACTTGCGCAGCTGTGCTACGCCTGCTTCGGCTATAGCGTTGTCAGGCAGCCTGGTCACAAAATCCGTTTCAATTCCCATCATTGCCAGTGATACGCAGACGTTTGCCTCCGCGCCGGTGTAGTTAACCTGGAATCTGTCTGCCTGTATGAAGCGCAGATAGCCTTCCGGGTTGAGGCGGAGCATGAAATCGCCGAAGCCAACCATTTTTTTCATTTGATACCGACCTTTCCGAATTTATTTACCGTGCTGCGGTACAAAGACTGCAGTATGGTAAGGGCTTTATCTCTTCACTATATGTACGGCAAAGCCGCCTATCTCTTCCCTGAGGTAGAGCGCGAGTATCTCGCCTTCGGGCGACAGGGTGGCCGTCTCATCGCAGAGCGGTATGCCTTTCGCCATGAGGTAAGCTGCGGCGCGCGTGACAGATAAGGTACCGATGGCGATGTGGCCGAAGGTGCCGGGGAATTTCTCGTTGCATGCCTCTACGACCGTTCCGGCGAAATTTGACCTGTCGCCCTCCCTGACCGGAAAGCCGAAGCGCTCCGCGAACCAGCGTGCCGTCGCGAGGCCTTCCTCACGGCTGCTGCCGTTGATGCCGATGTGTGCCAGCGAGAAGCCCAGCGACCGTTCAACCGCCTGACGGCACAGAGCCGTGATACCGTCCCAGCAGCATGCCTCCACCATTGCCGCAGGGGCCATGAAGCTGCCACCGACAGCTGCAACACAACCGCTGGAGAGATAGCTTTCCATGTTGGTGAGCTTTATCCCGGAGGTTGGAATAAAGCGTATACCCTTATAAGGGCCGCAGAGCTGACTGATGGTCTCCATGCCGCCGAGCGCCTCGGAGGGGAAAAACTTGAAGGTGCTGAGCCCCAGTTCGATACCTGCTTCTATCTCCGTGGGCGTCACGCAACCCGGCACGACCGGCATCCCCAGCTCGATGCAGCGGCTCACAACCTTCCGGTTAAAGCCGGGCGTCACAATGAAATCGGCCCCGGCATCTGCTGCCTCGCACGCCTGTTCCTCGCTCAGTATTGTCCCGGCGCCGACCAGCATTTCCGGACAGTCGTACTTGATGGAGCGCAGGCAGTCCATGGCCTGCGGTGCGCGCATAGTCACTTCCAGCAGCGGAAGACCGCCTCTGCGCAGAGCCGCGGCGGTCATCGGCGCCGTTTCCGGATGCTTCAGGCCGAGTACCGGCAGTACGCCGTACTCAGCTATGGTTTTCAGTATATCCATATTCATTCTCCTTGTACAAGAACGTGTATTCAGCTATACTGAACATATGTTCAGTATAATCGAAGCTTTATTGAATAATAGCACGGCTTGCTCAGAATGTCAATCTGTTTCGACGCATAGCGGCCGCGTTGACAAGCCGGAGGAAAGCAGATATAATCAATCCGACAGAAATAATAAGCCTTTATATTTGTTATGGAGAACATATAAGTGAACAGTAAAGATCCGGCTGTCCCGGCCGAGAGGACTCAGGCTGATGGCAGGGTAAATTCAATAACAAAGGCGCTGCGCATACTCGACTGCTTTACGCCGGAGAGGACGGAGCTGTCTCTTTCTCAGCTCAGCCGCCTGCTCGGTATGCCGAAGAGCACTCTTCTCAATCAGGTGCGTACGCTGGAAAGCAGCGGCTACCTGATGAAAACACATGATACTCAGGCATACCGTCTGGGCTTTAAAATAATGGAGCTGAGTTACTGCGCCCATGCCGCGATGCCGGTCATACAGTATGCCATCCCGCTTATGGAGGAGCTGCAGGCTGCGACCGGTGAGAACATATATCTGACGTCCTACCTTGACGGCCGGGTGTTCTATCTCGAATGCATGTATCCGAGCCGCCGCTCTGTCGCCTATTCCGTTTCGGGCAAGACCCTGCCGATGCACTGCACGGGCTGCGGCAAGGCCATGCTCAGCCAGATGCCGGCGGAGGAGGCTGAGGCGATAATAGACAGGTACGGCCTGCCGCCTGTTACTCCAAACACCATAACCGATAAGGCTGTGCTGCTCGGAAAGCTCGGCGAGTACAGAAGACTCGGTTATGCCGTAGACGATGAGGAGGAGACGCCGGGGGTCCGCTGTGTTGCGATGGCTGTCCGCAGCAGCCGCGGCGAGGTTGCCGGGGCGCTCAGCATCTCCGGCTCTACGCTGTCGGTGAACGGGGACAATATCGGGGAATATGCCAAGCTCCTGTCCCGCGCCTGCAATGCGCTTACACAGTATGCGCACCTTTTCCCGGCGATACAGTGCGCCCCGGTGTGCAATATTGGCTGACTCCGCCCGAGAGCTACGGCGGGTATAAGCAGCCGCAGAAAAAGCGGACGGTCCGTGGACCGTCCGCTTTATTTTTTCATGATCCTTTCAAGCGCCGTGCAGTCGATCTGATTGACCGTCACAAATTTGCCGCCGTAGAACACGGCCCAGTTGTTGAACACGCAGGGGAGGGACTTGGCCTGCTCCAGAGTGTCCACGTGTATGAACTGTGCCGGCACGGAGTTTGCCGCACAGTATTCCCTCAGCTTCTCGACCCGCTGCGGGATATACGGGCACTGATCGTCGTAGTAGACGGTGAGCTCCCTGCTCTCAATGCTCTGAGCTTTGGCGGCCTCGGTAAAGCGCGGAAGCGTTCCGTCAAAGCTGAGTGCCAGCAGCTCGTATCCGTCGGGAGTTTTGTCGGCCGTCTGAAAGCCGTACTTCTTTGCGAAGTTCTGGTCGGAGAGCCAGGACTTCTGCTTTGCTGCGCCCAGCATACATACGCCGGACCTGCCGTGTGCCCGCGCGTCCTCCAGACAGTACTCCATAAGCGCCTGACCGTATCCGTGGCCCTTGGGGGCGCCCTGCACCCAAAGGCAGTAAATGTAATAAAAATTATCGCCTGCTGCCGGCACCCATGCCGTTTCGAGCGGGGCATATTCGATGAATACGCAGCCCCTGATATCGAGCTTACGGAAGACATGCCCTTCCTTCAGCCGCGCCGCAAGCCATGCGCGCTTGGCTTCCACACCGGGGTGCGTCTTTTTTGAGCGGATAATGCAGCACAGATGCTCATCCGTAATATTCTCTGCCGTCAGATTGATAAACTTGCCGTCCATTTCGTTTCACCCTTCAAAGCATAGACGTCATACGATATATATCGCGTCCGGATATAATGCGTATTATACCCGTGCCGCCTCTCCGGGTCAATGGCGTCCCGAAAAATGTTCACGAGGAATTGCTCAGGGAGCTTCTCCGTGATCGAGCTTGACATTTTGAGAATGTAAGCGTATGCTGACATTCGGAGCAGGCGCTCCGCAGAAGTGTCTTCTGGCGCTCCTGTAAGAGCTGGTTGGTATCCACGTGAGTTGGACTTTTGTTCGGCTTGGGATGCGGAATCAGCTCTTTTTCTTTCCCCGGCTAACCTCGTTCAAATTTTGCGTTTGAAGATTTAACCGTTCTCGTGCTGGGGGCGGTTATTTCTTTTTCGTTACGTTAATAACTCCAAAGATAACAACGGCTAACAGGTTAAGCAAGGATAAGCTGTATTATTTGCCAAAGAGCTTAATAACGGTGTGTAATCATATCCTCATGTCCGGTGCGGCGCAGCTGCTCCTTTAGGTCCTCCGCACCTCGTTCCACGACATACCCGTTGATATTGCCCTGCCCAGCGTAGCACATGGTGTTCCGAAAGAAAGCAGTATATTCCCCATTGACAGCACCCATCAAATGCTCAAAAAACTGGTTGAGCGAACTCCGCTGTCCTGCCGTAACCCAACATTGATCCAAGAGCCTGTCATAAATATAATTGCAGACATCAAACTCGTCCCGAAAGCAATTTTGATTCCTGCACGCTGATGATATCCGACCGTCACGCAAACCTCAAATACAGTATGGGTGTCGGTATTTCCGCTGTTGTGGCTGCTATGCAGACACGGTGGGAAAGAATAAAAAGGCGCATCTTGTGTTTTGCTATGCTTTTGCACAGCAAAACAGGCGCTTTAGCGGCGGCCTGTAAGTGTAATGGGGTCAAACTGTTCAGTGCCCCTTTAGGTCTGAAGCCAGTAATGGCCCCTCTATGGTCTGTGCAAACCACCACTTCAGTGGTGCTTATAATTGAAATTGTTGTTGCATATACGGAACTATCATGCTATAATTTCTGTGACCACTTCACAGAAAACGTAAACATGATTTTGAGAGAGGGCTGAGCGCATGAGAGATATCATTGTCAAACTGGCAAAGCACATTACCGACTGCATGGACGTTAAACTCGGTCAGACCAAAATGGACGAAAGCCGCCCGGAATACTGGATGCTGGACGCCATCCTCACCGACGAGATGGCGGAGCTGATGCTGAAGATGAAGGTGCG
>JAQXKZ010000013.1 GCA_029010715.1 Clostridiales bacterium | reverse complement strand
GACAAGACCCGCGATGTCCACGAACTCGATCGTAGCGGGAGTGTACTTTTTCGGCCGGTACATCTCCGCGAGATAGTCCAGCCGCCCGTCCGGCACGGCGACGACGCCGACGTTCGGCTCGATCGTGCAAAACGGGTAGTTCGCCGACTCCGCCCCGGCGTTCGTCAGCGCGTTGAAAAGCGTGCTCTTACCCACGTTGGGCAGGCCCACGATACCTAATTTCATATATCTTCATTCTCCTTCATTTTCTCTGTATTTTCAAGGGTTTCCGGGTTTGGGGCTTTCGGTGTCTACTCCATTTTTACGCCATTTTGATGCAGAACCGCGGCTCTCATTCAGATAATCCCATTCATTTCAAATTGCCGTACCGCTTGGTCCAGAGATTCGGTGGTCACATGGACGTACCGATCCATGGTGGTTTTGATGCTGCCGTGTCCCAGCAGCTTTTGCAGCACCTTGGGCTGCATCCCGCTTTCAATCGCCCGCGTGGCGTAGGTGTGGCGCAGCGCGTGCATACAAAAGCGCTGGATTCCTGCTTCGTCGCAGAGTTTGTAGAGATGGGTGTCATAGGAGCTGTTCTTTGCCGGTTCCCCGGTGCGCCAGTTGATAAAGACCAGATCATGCATCACCAGCTTTGCCATGCTGCCGCTTCGACGATCCATGTACTCCAAAGTCTGCTCTAGCACAGGAGAAGATTTTCGTTCTTCCCGGCTGTCCCACACTTCACGGAGAATACCATAGGCCGTGTCTGTCAGCGGAATGGTACGGTAACTGTTGGGCGTTTTGGGAGGTCCTGCCCGCCACGATTTTGCACCGTGCCGGAACTCCAGCGTCTTGTTTACCGTCAGCGTCCGTTTCTCGAAGTCAACGGCATCCCATGTCAGGCCGATCAGCTCACCGGTGCGCAGTCCCGTTTCGAGGATCAGCGCATATTGGTTATAATTATGAGAGCGTCTGGCCGTTTCCAGAAAGATACGCTGTTCTTCGCGGGTGAGGAACTTGATGTCGTTTGCCGCACGGACAGGCTTGGTAAACCTTACCCCATCCATGGGATGCTTGGAGATGAGATCGTTCATCTTCGCCGCTTTCAGCATCGTCCCCATGGTGATGTACGCCTGACGGATGGTGGATCCGGAATAATCGGCATCCATTTCGATGAATACCTTTTTGCAGTGCATGGGTTTCACATCCGTAAGTTTTATCCTGCCGATCACCGGCTGGATGTTGTGCTTGTATCTGTCACGGTAGTTGCGGAGCGTATTGGGAGCCAAATCTCCGACAATATTTTCGATCCAGAAATCAAACCACTCATCCACCGTAATATCGGTGCCGACAAAAACCTCCGCGTGTGCATCCGCATACTTTGCATCCGCGATCCAGTTTCTCGCTTCGGGAACCGTCTGGAAGTATTTCTCGTGCCGCTTACCGGCTCTGTCTACGAACCGGGCGCTGTACAATCCGTCCTTCCTCTGGTAGATACCCTTACCACATTCTCTGCCTTTGAGATTTTTTCCCATGTATGAACTCCTTTCCCCAGAGAGAAAAGAGCACACCACTACACTTTAAGTATATCACAATGTGCTCTTTCTCTCAAGGTGAATTTGAAAACTTCTTGCGGCATATCGCCGCTTTTCGCTCAGATCACCAGCTTGGAGCTGATGTACTGCTCAAACTCCTTGCGCTTGACCAGCTTCTTCGTACCAACAAACAGGACGAAGGGACACTTGGGCGCACGGAGCATACTGTCGATCTTGTTGATACCGATGTTGCTGTACTCGGCGGCCTCCTTGGAGGTGAGGGCCAGCTTGAGGTGAATGGGAACTCTTTCGATCTTATTGTTTTCCATGGTTTTGACTCCTTTCATCAATCAAAAGATGTAGACGGTTTCACTCTTACGCGAAGAAGATGCGCGTGGCAAATGTCCTGCGGCAGTATTTGGAGATGCTTCTGTGGGCAAAGCAAAGAGTCTGAAAGCGAAGATACGCAACATTGCCAAAAAGAAAAATATCCCGGCTCAGGTGATCTTGCCGAATTGTGCGGTGATGCCCTTGATATTCCATGTATGAGTGAACATTACTCTTTCTATGATTGAGATGATAGTCGTTTCCAAAATGGGACAAATAAGATAACCGCTACGACCATTGCGCACAAATCAGCGATCGGCGTTGCCCACACAATTCCATTCACCCCCACCAAGCTGTTCAGCAGGACCATAAACGGAATATCGAGCCCGCCTTTACGCATGAGTGATAAAATCGTGGGTTGGACTTTTTTCCCAACCGATTGTAATGCAGTAATCGCAAGCATTGTCACTGAGATGCACGGGCCAGTGATACAAATGATGCGCTGGAACATCTGACCATAACGTACAGTTTCCGCATCGTCAATAAAAGCCCGCACAATCGGCCCTGCACAGGTAAACAGGAACACCGTTCCAATTAAGGCCACCGCGAAACTGAATAGAAAGTCCACTTTGAGCGCCGCTTTCATACGCTTGTAATTATGGGCAGAATAGTTGTAGCCAATCAGCGGCAATACTCCTTGGGACATACCGGTGGCAATGGCAAATGACAGCATATCAACTTTCTTCGCCACTCCAATGCCCGCTACCGCAGCATTGGAATAGCCAGACATTAGCTTGTTGATCGTGATGTTGGACAGAACCCCCATCAGATTCATCAGGCAGCTGGGGAGCCCGACCAGCAATACCTCTCTGGGGATTTTTTCTCTCCATGTGTAGTGTTTAGGATGAAACGAAATATCCGTTGTATTTCGTTTACGGGCGATAAGAAAAATAAAATAGAGTGTAGCAACCACATTGGAAATCATTGTAGCGATGGCGGCGCCAGCGATCTCTAATCCCAGTGAAAAAATGAAAATCGGGTCTAAAATAATGTTCAACACGCCGCCTAATGCCACACCAAAACTGGCCTGTGCCGAATGTCCCTCCGCCCGGACTAAATGGGCCAGTTCCTGATTCAATACGGTGGGAATCGCTCCAATCGTAATCGTCCAGAAAATATACTGGCAGCAGAAGTCGTAGGTCCCCGCATTTGCTCCGACAACGGGAAGGACGATTGACCGAATCCCAAAAAGAGCAATTCCATACATCAACGATACAACAATAGCAGTCCAAATGCTGAAAGCCGCTGTTTGTTTCGCTTTTTGATGGTTGTTCGTACCCAAACTACGGGACATGAGGCTGGAACCTCCAATGCCAAACAGGTTCGCAAGCCCCGTGAGAAATACAAACATAGGCATACACAGTGAAACGGTCGCCACCTGGTTTGGGTCACCAATCTGCCCAATGAAAAAAGTATCCGCCATGTTGTAAATAACTGTGATCAACTGGCTGATTAGAGTTGGGATAACCAATGAAAGCACAGCGCGGCCTACGGGTGCATCTTCAAACAAAACTTCCTCTTTCGTTTTCAATGTTTATCACCGCCCGCTTTGCGCAGTCCGTCCGCTACACATTGGATCGCGATACGGAAACTTTCGTTTTGGTCTACCGGGAAATGAGAAAAACCACCTGACTGTTCATGGAAAGCAAATCCTCCCATTACAGCCCGCAGCACCCGCTGCCAGTGGTACTGCTGTGTTTCTGTCAATCCATAGCCGGACAATACCTCCAAGATGGGCGAAACGATCTTGCCGGCTTCCTGTTCCAGCGCGGGGTTGTCCAATTTGGGGAAGGCCATGATGACCCGGTAAAGCTCATAGTGCTCCCGGACAAAGGCACGATACGTCTCAGCCAAGGCGAAAAGCGCATCATCACACTTTTTACCCGCTATTGCCAGCATTTCCTGACCTGCAATGCGGCGGACGGCATCTTCACCGACACATTCCAACAGCTGATTCAAACTATCAATATGATTATAAAGAGATGCTGTTTTAATATTCAGGCGCTGTGCCAGTTTCGCCATGGAAAACTGGTCAATTCCTTTTTCTTCAATCAACCGGATCGCCGCCTGAACTACACTTTCTTTTGATAATCCTTGTTTTGGCATACAATCGCCCCTTTACTAATGCCATTAGTTTCAGTATAAACTTATGGCATTAGTTTATCAATGGGGAGCAAACAGAAGCGAATCATTTGGGATTTTTCGGAATAGCGCGGCCTGCTATCTGTAAATTCCTGTGTGTTACTTTATGGCACATGAGCATTCGCGCCGGGGCTGACGGAGCCGCAGCCCTCCGGCAGGCTGACAACGCCCCACACGCCGAGGCCGGCGCCGAGGACAATAACGAGAGTATGCAGGACCATGTTCCTTTAAGCGCAAAAATTTCCGGCGTGACAGGGGCTTTTATACATAGGTCGACCCGCGTATGATTTCCAGCAGTATACCGCAGTTTGGCTGTCCCTGTACCGGAAGGACCAGCATATGATCCAGTACGAAGCCGACAAAGTCCTCCCGTGAAAAGGATGGCGGGAAAGCATTATCCTCAACAGAGGGATCATTCATAAGCACCTCCAGCATACCGGCCTTCATGTGCGCAAAGCTGCGCTCCATGACGCTTTTGGCTTCGCCGCGTTTGCCGGTAAATTTTAAGGCTGCCGGGATTTCCGGCAGCCCTGCTGCTTATTCGGGAAAACTGACCTTTATGGTCGTGCCCTTGCCGGGCTCGCTCTGCAGGTCTATCTTTCCGTTATGGTACTGAACGGCGTGCTTGACTATCGACAGTCCGAGCCCCGTGCCGCCGGATGCCTTGGAGTGGCTTTTGTCCACACGGTAAAAGCGCTCGAACACGCGCTGCTGATCCTCGGGCGCAATGCCTATACCGGTGTCGGAAACGGTGACGCAGGCGCTGCCGGCGTCCGAGGCGACGCTCACTTTGACGCTGCCTCCGGGCATGGTGTATTTTATCGCGTTGTCGCAGAGATTGTATATGACCTCGTATATCAGGCGCTTAACGCCGGTGATCTCCGTTTTTTCTCCGTCAAGAGTCAGACTGATCTGCTTCGCCTCGGCAGCGTCGCGCAGGTTTGCCACCGTTTCACTGGCCGCCGACATAAGGTCGACGCTCTCGCGCGGCATCTCCTCGCCCTCGTCGAGCTGGGACAGGCGAATAATGTCGCCTATGAGGGTGACAAGTCTGGAGGCCTCGGCGTGGATATGCCCGACAAAGCGGGGCAGGTCCTCGTTCTTCACCATACCGCTCTCAATTAGCTCGGCACTGCCGATGATGCCCTGCAGCGGAGTCTTGAGCTCGTGGGAAACATTCGCGGTGAACTCCCGGCGGTTGCGCTCGGCGTACTCCTGCTCGGTGATGTCAAAGGCAAGGATGACCGTGCCGACGCTCCTGCCCTCGGATTCTATACGGCTGAAGTCCAGCTGATACTCACGCCCGCCGCGCTCGCTGCGCACCTCGCTGTGGCCGTCAGTCATTGCGCTGTGTATGGCAAGGCTCATGTCGTAACTGCGGTCTATGGTCAGAAAGTCCATGCCGACGCAGCTGTCGTCGGCGGAGAAGATCTTCTTTGCCGCCGCGTTGATGCTCAGCACCGTGCCGCGCTCGTCGAGCAGCACAAGACCCTCCTTCATGTTCCCGGTGATCTGCGTAAATTCGTCGGTCCTCTGACGCAGCTCATGCAGCCGGGCGTTTATCTCGCGGTGCTGCTGACTGATGCGGTTGAGCAGGGGAGAGAGCTCCTCGTACACGTCGTTGTCCAGCGGATGCTCCAGATCGAGACTGTTGAGCGGGCCGACTATGCGCGATGAAACCTTTTTGGCCAGTATGCCCGAGAGTATGAGCGCCGCGACGAACACCACGAGCATCGGCTGTATCATGCCCAGAGCCAGAACCATCGCGGTCTGGCGGCTGACAGAGATACGCAGGACGGTACCGTTGTCAAGCCTTACGGCGGAGTACACGGTTTTCTCCAGCAGGGTGGAGGAATAGCGCGTACTTTCGCCGTGTCCGGTTTTCAGCGCGCCCTGTATCTCCTCACGCTCCAGATGGTTCTCCATGGCGGAGGCGTCGGTCAGGGAGTCGTATATGACGGTGCCGTCCGTATCTACCCAGGTGAGCCGGTAATGGCCGGATCTGACTTTTTCAAGATAGGAAGTGCCGCCGGTCCCGACGGCCTGCGCGGCAAGGTTCAGCTCGTCGTTCATCAGGCTCTTCTGCACGCCGCCGAAGTAATCATACAGGAAGCCCATCGTGACGATTAGGCCCGCCAGCAATACGACCGCGGCGACAAGTATAATGGATTTGAATATCTTGTTTGTCATGCCTTTGCCTCCAGACGGTAGCCGACGCCGCGCACCGTCTCTATCAAGCTGCCGTAGCGGCCCAGCTTCTGACGCAGGGTACGGATATGCATGTCCACCGTGCGTGACTCGCCGCAGTAGTCCATGCCCCAGATCGTATTGAAGAGCTGGTCTCTCGTGAAGGCCGTACCGGGATTCGAGAGGAACAGCTTAAGCAGCTCATATTCTTTATAGGTAAGTGTGATGCGCTCTCCGTCGGCCGTGACGGTATGCGCGTCGGGATCGAGGACGAGTCCTCCGGCCTGCAGCTGACGCTGCGCCGGTTTCGGCGCGCAGCGGCGGAGCACGGCTTTCACGCAGGACACAAGCTCCATCACGCCGAAGGGCTTGGCCAGATAATAATCCGCGCCGAGGTCGAGTCCCTGTATTCTGTCATACTCCGCCCCGCGGGCGGTTGCCATCACGATGGGGATATCGCGCAGCTCCGGGCTTGCTTTCATACGGCGCAGCAGCTCTATGCCGTCAATACCGGGCAGCATAACGTCGAGCACGACGAGCTCCGGGCGGTCTTTCTGCACGGCCTCCCAGAAGGACGCGCCGTCACCGAAACCCATGGCTTCCAAGCCGGTGGACTGCAGCGCGTAGACCTCTATATCGCGTATGCTGGAATCGTCCTCAACGCACCATATCATAGTAAGCCTCCATCTGTCTTACAGAGTTTTCGGCCGGGAGACGGAGAGCAGGGAGCGCCGTGCGCGGTGCACGGCTGATTCTTTCACGCCGGGGAAAGGCTCCGGCTTTCAGGAGATATTCACTCTCCCCTGTGCTCTCCCGTCACGGAGAATATCACCCAGCCGGCGATGTTCACCGCGTGGTCGCCTATACGTTCAAAATATTTGGCGATCATCAGCAGATCAAGGGCGTACTCGCCGTCATCCGGATTGGCCGCGATCTTTTCGATCAGCTTGCCCTTTACCTGCTCAAAGTACCCGTCGACGATGTCGTCCTCGGCGATAACCTTTTCCGCTACTATTGTATCACGTTTTACGTATGCGTCAACGCTTCCGGTGACCATGCGTATCGTGGCTTTGGCCATCTCTCGCAGCAGATCGTCATTTTCTGCAGATCGTCCGCCGAGAAAGCCGACGATCTCCGAGATGTCGTCCGCCTGATCCCCAATGCGCTCCATATCGGTTATCATCTTAAGCGCCGCGGATATCTGACGCAGGTCCCGGGCGACCGGCTGCTGCTGCAAAAGCAGACGCAGGCAGAGCGACTCTATGCTGCGCTCCTTGCGGTTTATTTCGGCCGACAGGGGCCTGACCTTTGCCGCAAGCTTCAGGTCCGCTCCGGTCAGCGCCTTGGACGCAAGCGCGATGACCTCCTCGCACAGCGCCCCCATCTCTATCATCTCGCGGTTGAGCTGCGAGAGCTGCTCGTCAAAACGGCTTCTCATTATCCGAACCTCCCCGTTATATAGTCTTCGGTCCTCTTATCCGCAGGCTGGGAGAACATCCTCTCCGTGTCGCCGTACTCTATCAGATCGCCCAGCAGGAAGAAGGCCGTGTTGTCCGAAATGCGGACAGCCTGCTGCATATTGTGCGTGACTATGACTATGGTGTATTTATCCTTGAGCTGCATCGCAAGCTCCTCGATTTTGGAGGTGGAGATCGGGTCGAGGGCGCTGGTCGGCTCATCCATCAGCAGAACGTCCGGCTCGACGGCGAGGGCGCGGGCGATGCAGAGTCTCTGCTGCTGGCCGCCGGAGAGCCCGAGCGCATTCTTTTTCAGGCGGTCTTTGACCTCGTCCCAAATCGCCGCGCGGCGCAGGGACCGCTCCACAATATCGTCAAGCTTCGCGCGGTTCCTGACGCCGTGTGTGCGCGGGCCGTAGGCGATGTTGTCGTATATGCTCATGGGAAAGGGATTCGGCTTCTGAAACACCATGCCTACATGGCGGCGCAGCTCATTGACGTCCGCTGAGGGATCGTAGATATCCTCGCCCCTGTACTTTACGCTACCGGTGATCTTAACGCCGGGGACAAGATCGTTCATGCGGTTGAGCGTCTTTATGAAGGTCGACTTGCCGCAGCCCGACGGGCCGATGAGCGCGGTGATGCTCTTCTCCGGTATACTTATGTTAATGTCCTTCAGCGCCTGATGCGCCCCGTACCAGAGGCAGAGGCCGCTGACGGTGATAATATCTTCCGCTCCGGAGACCTGCGCGGTATTTTTAAGTTCTTCAGTCATGTGTTCTTCTTCCTTTTGAAATATCGTTCGACAAACATCGCCGCGAAATTGATGAGCAGCGTCAAAATCATGAGTATGGCGGCGATCGCGAAGGCAACCTCAAATTCCCCCTCCTCCTTGGCGTATACGTACAGCGCGACTGTCAGCGTCGCACCGGCGCTGCCGAGCCCCTCGAAAAAACCGTTGAGAGCATGGGCGAAGCCGGCCGTGAACAGCAGGGCGGCAGATTCGCCTAGTATGCGCCCGACCGAGAGTATGCAGCCGGTTATCACGCCGTCGACGCAGCCGGGCAGGACCACGGTGCGTATTACGCGCCATTTGCCCGCACCAAGCCCGAAGGCGCCCTCGCGGTAGCTCTGGGGTACGGTCTTTAAGCTCTCCTGCGTCGTGCGCATTACGGTAGGCAGGTTCATGATGACCAGAGTCAGCGCTCCGGCGAGCAATGACGTCTTCATCCCGAGAACCTGACAGAAAAACAGCATACCGACAAGGCCGTAGATGATAGACGGGATGCCCGAGAGCGTCTCGGACGCGTACTCTATGACTGCGACGAGCTTCCTGTTCGATGCGTACTCGGTCAGGTATATCGCGGCGCCCACGCCGAGCGGCAGCACGATAAGCAGGGACGCGATGACTATATAAAGCGTGTTGAGTATATCCGGAAGAATACCGACAGAGCCTGTCAGGTAGCTGGGCTTTGTCGACAGCAGCTTCCAGGTCACATTCGGCAGCCCCCTGATGAACACGTAGGCAATCATGAACAGCACGAGCGCCGCAGTCAGCACTGCCGCGGCCGACATCAGCACGCGCATCAGACTTATATAGAACTTACGCTTACCTGAGATCCTGTGACGGAGCATTTTCAGACCTCCTTATCCCGCTTGAGGAAAAAGTTAAGCGAGGCGTTGATGAGCATGATGAACAGAAACAGCACCAGCGCTATGGAGAACAGCGCCTGACGCTGCAGGCCGCTTGAATAGCTCATCTCACTTGCGACCGCGGTCGTGAGGAAACGGACGCTTTGAAACAGTCCCGGCATGTTCGGCACGTTGCCGGAGACCATCATGACTGCCATCGCTTCGCCGATGGCGCGTCCCACGCCGAGCACGACTGCCGCGGCAATCCCGCTCTTTGCCGCCGGGACGGATACCCTGAACCAGGTCTCGACCGGCGTCGCGCCGAGGGCAAGCGACGCGTCCTCATATTCCTTCGGGACCGCGTCCAGCGCCGTTACCGACACCTTGATGATAGACGGCAGTATCATTATTGCGAGCACTATGATAGCCGCAAACAGGCTGGAGCCGTCGGGGACGTTAAAAAGCTTTCTTATACCGGGAACGAGAATCAGCATACCGACAAGGCCGTAGACGACGGACGGGATGCCGGCCAGCAGGCTGACGCATGACTCCATCACGCTTCTGAGCTTCGGCGGGGCGGCCTTGGAGAGGTACACCGCCGTCATGAAGCCTGCCGGCACGCCGAGCAGTATTGCCCCGGCGGTGCCGTAGACGCTCGTGAGGATAAAGGGCAGTATGCCGTACTGCGGCTCGGCCGCGGTGGAGGCCCATCTGGTGCCGGACAGGAATGGAATGAGTCCGATCTCCCTTATGGCCGGGATGCCGGATATAAACAGATATACCGTTATCAGCAGCACGCAGCCGACCGTAATGAGGCCCAGAATCAGAAATACTCCGTGTATAAAATTTTCAAGGAATCTGCCGTTCTTTTTCATCGCAAACAACACCTACTCATTGCCTTGACTTATTAAAAAGCTCCGGGGAGTGAAACTCTTTAATAAGCCAAGGCGGCTTTGGGCAGCCGCCTTGACGCCTTGATTTTACTTCGCAACCGCGACCGCGCCCGCGGCGGAGATGATGCCGGCGGCATCCACAGATGTGGCGTAGTCGAAAAATGCCTGGGCTGCCGCGCTCAGATCACTGCCTTCCCTGGTCACGAGGACGAAGGGACGCTGGATGAGGTAGCTGCCGTCTTTGACGCTGTCTTCAGAGGGGGCGACGCCGTTTACGGAGAGGGCCTTTACGCTGTCCTTTACGGAGGCCAGGGACGCGTAGCCGATGGCATCAGGGTTCTGGGACACCGTGGTGATGACGTCGCCAGTGGAGGTCAGCTCCTGACGGTACTTGCAGGAGTCCTTGGTGCCGGTGATGCTTTCAAAGCCGTCGCGTGTGCCGCTGCCCGCCTCGCGGCCGATCAGGACGATAGCGGCGTCGTTGCCGCCGACTTCGCTCCAGTTGGTGATCTCGCCGGTATAGATTTTGGCGATGGTCTCAAGATCGAGGTCAGACACGCTGTTCTCGGGGTTGACGATGACGGCGATGCCGTCGAGGGCGAGAACGGTCTCTCTGAGGCCGGAGGCCTTCTCTTCATCCTTCAGAGCTCTGGAGGAGAGGCCGATATCGCAGCGACCCTCGGACACGGCGGCGATACCGGAACCGGAGCCGGTCGGGTTGTAGGTAAAGGTGACGTCTTTGTTGAGCTCCATGAAGGATTCGCCGAGCGCACCTATGACCTTCGCCATCGAGGTGGAGCCGTCGGTCGCCACGGTGCCGCTCAGAGCGGCGGCAGGAGCGGCAGTCTCAGCAGGCCCGGAGGAGCCGCAGCCTGCAAGCAGGGCCAGAGTCATAACGGCGACAAGCGCGATGCATATGGTCTTTTTCATTTTACAAATCTCCTTTTTGTTCTTTCACATCAGAACACAAGCTTTATATATTGTAGTTTTCCTTGCTACGCCTGTAATGATACGCAGCGTGTGTAAAATGAAAAAGACTGCTTTTGTAAAATCCGGGTAAAAACGCGCCCGGGCAAATAATGCTGCTTGTACTGAAGTGCAGCTTGAGAGCTTCCGGGATAGGGTATAAAGGAACAGCACCCGGATAAATCCGGGTGCTGTGAGAGTATATGCTGTTTTGAGGATTATTCGTAGAGGGACTTGAGCTTCATCAGGTGCTCGTAGCGTGCCTTTGCGTTCTCCTCGGAGGCCTTGAAGAGCCTGTCGGCTCTCTCGGGGAACTCGCGGGTCAGACGGCTGTAGCGTGCCTCGTTCATCAGGAACTCCTGGTAACCGCCGGCAGGCTCCTTGCTGTCGAGAGTGAAGGGCTTCTCTGCGTCAGGATTGTACCTGAACAGGTTCCAGTAACCGCACTTGACAGCCTTCTCCATCTCTTTCTGGCAGTTCTCCATGCCGCCCTTGATGCTGTGCATCTCGCAGGGGGAGTAGGCGATGATGAGGGACGGGCCCTGGTGAGCCTCGGCCTCGGCGATCGCCTTCAGAGTCTGGACCTTGTTTGCGCCCATTGCGATCTGGGCAACATAGACGTAACCGTAGGTCATGGCGATCTCGGCGAGAGACTTGGACTTGATCTCCTTACCGGCAGCCGCGAACTGAGCGACCTGGCCGATGTTGGAAGCCTTGGAGGCCTGTCCGCCGGTGTTGGAGTAGACCTCGGTGTTGAATACGAAGATGTTGACATCCTCGCCGGAAGCGAGAACATGGTCGACACCGCCGAAGCCTATATCGAAGGCCCAGCCGTCGCCGCCGAATATCCAGACGGACTTCTTGTTGAGGAAATCCTTCTTCTCGAGGATCTCTTTGGCGGCATCGCAGCAGGGGCAGTTAGCCTCGATCAGGGAGATCAGGCGCTTGGAGGGCTCCTGGTTGGTGTTGCCGTCGTCGTAGGTGGCGAGATAATCCTGAGCGGCCTTCTTCAGATCCTCATTGCAGGCGTTCCCGGCAACGTACTCGACGCTCTTCTTCAGATCGTCACGGATCTTCTTCTGGCCGAGGTACATGCCGAGACCGTGCTCTGCGTTATCCTCGAACAGGGAGTTGGCCCAGGCGGGACCCTTGCCTTCCTTGTTGACGGTGTACGGGGAAGTGGCAGCCGGGCCGCCCCAGATGGACGAGCAGCCGGTGGCGTTGGAGATTATCATGTGGTCGCCGAAGAGCTGAGTAACCAGTCTTGCGTAGCTGGTCTCGGCGCAGCCGGCGCAGGAGCCGCTGAACTCGAGGTACGGCTGAGAGAACTGGCTGAACTTCACATTGTCGGCAACGAACATGTCCTTCTTCTCGGAGACATTGCTGACCATGTAGTTGAAGACTTCCTGCTGGTCGATCTGGCTCTCCATGGGAACCATCTCTATAGCGTGGACGGCGCACTGGCTGATGCAGACGCCGCAGCCCATGCAGTCGAGCGGGGAGACGGCCATGGTGAACTTGTACTCGCCCTTGCCCTTGCCGGCCTTGATCTCGGCGATCTTGGTCTGGGCGGGAGCGGCAGCGGCCTCTTCAGCGGTCAGCGCGAAGGGACGGATGGTGGCGTGCGGGCAGACGAATGCGCACTGGTTGCACTGTACGCACTTCTCGGCATCCCACTTGGGGACGGTAACGGCTATGCCGCGCTTCTCATACGCTGCGGCGCCGAGCTCGAAAGTGCCGTCCGCGTGATCGGTGAAGGTGGATACGGGCAGGGAGTCGCCGTCCATCTTGTCGATGGGATTGAGTATATTCTCGACCATCCTGACGGTTTTGGCGCGGCCGGTGGTCTTGTCGTCCTTCTTCTCGTCAACGGCCTCCGCCCAGCATGCGGGAACCTCGACCTTCTTGTATGCGGTAGCGCCGGCGTCGATAGCGGCGTAGTTCATGTCGACGATGTCCTGGCCCTTCTTGAGGTAGGAGTGCAGGGCGGCATCCTTCATGTAGCCGATAGCTTCTGCCTCGGGCATGACCTTTGCCAGAGAGAAGAAAGCGGACTGCAGAATGGTGTTGGTGCGCTTGCCCATGCCTATCTTCTTTGCGAGGTCGATGGCGTCGATCATGTAAAGCTGGATGTTGTTCTTCGCTATGTATCTCTTGGAGGCGGCGTCGAGGTGATGCTCGAGCTCCTCAAAGCTCCACTGGCAGTTGACCAGGAACACGCCGCCGGGTCTCACGTCTCTGACGATCGGGAAGCCCTTGGTGATGTAGGAAGGAACATGGCAGGCGACAAAGTCGGCCTTGTTGATGTAGTACGGGCTCTTGATAGGCTTGTCGCCGAAGCGCAGGTGGCTGATGGTGACGCCGCCGGTCTTCTTGGAGTCGTACTGGAAGTATGCCTGAACGAACTTGTTGGTATGGTCGCCGATGATCTTGATGGAGTTCTTGTTCGCGCCGACAGTACCGTCGCCGCCGAGACCCCAGAACTTGCACTCGATGGTGCCCTCTGCCGCGGTGTTGGGCGCGGGCTCTTCCTTGAGGGACATACCGGTGACATCATCGACAATACCGATGGTGAACTGACGCTTCATCTCCGCCTTCCTGAGCTCGTTGTAAACAGCGAACACGGAGGAGGGAGGAGTATCCTTGGAGCCGAGACCGTAACGGCCGCCGATGACGGTGACATCGTTCCTGCCGGCGTTGTTCAGAGCGGTGACGACGTCGAGGTAGAGAGGCTCGCCCTGCGCGCCGGGCTCCTTGGTGCGGTCGAGGACCGCGATCTTCTTTGCGGTTGCGGGGATGGCGGCAAGCAGCTTGTCCGGGCAGAAGGGACGGAACAGACGGACCTTGACAAGGCCGACCTTCTCGCCCTGAGCGGTCAGGTAGTCGATGACTTCCTCTGCAACGTCGCAGATGGAGCCCATGGCGACGATGACGCGGTCTGCATCGGGAGCGCCGTAGTAGTTAAAGAGCTGGTAGTCGGTACCGAGCTTGGCGTTGATCTTGCCCATGTACTCTTCAACGATACCGGGGATCTCCTGGTAGTACTTGTTGGAAGCCTCACGGTTCTGGAAGAAGATATCGCCGTTCTCATGGGAACCGCGCATGGTGGGATGCTCGGAATTGAGGGCTCTGGCTCTGAAGGCGTTGACAGCGTCCATGTCGACCATGTCCTTGAGATCCTCATAGTCCCATACCTGGATCTTCTGCAGCTCATGAGAGGTGCGGAAGCCGTCGAAGAAGTTGACAAAAGGAACTCTGCCCTTGATGGCGGCCAGATGGGCGACAGGGGACAGGTCCATGACTTCCTGAACGTTGGACTCACACAGCATCGCAAAGCCGGTCTGACGGCAGGCCATGACGTCACTGTGATCGCCGAAGATGTTCAGGGTGTGGCTTGCGACGGTACGTGCGCTGACGTGGAAAACGCCGGGCAGCAGTTCGCCTGCGATCTTGTACATGTTGGGTATCATCAGCAGAAGGCCCTGGGACGCAGTATAGGTGGTGGTGAGGGCGCCTGCATTCAGAGAACCGTGGACAGCGCCGGCGGCGCCGGACTCTGCCTGCATTTCCTGCACCTTTACCGTAGAACCGAATATGTTCTTACGGCCTGCCGCACTCCACTGATCGACAAAGTCTGCCATAGGACTGGACGGCGTAATGGGGTAGATAGCTGCGACTTCAGTAAACGCGTAGGATACATGGGCGGCTGCATTGTTGCCGTCCATAGTCTTGAAGTGTCTCTCCATTATTTTCATCTCCATTTTTAAATTTGTACCTTTTCTTATTCACACTCATACGGACAGAATATATTTTATCATCAATAAATCAAAATGTAAACCGATAGCCGAAATAAATTTGACCAAAAAAGCTTAAAGTATTTCCAGATTTACCGTTTTGGAGAATACGAAGGCAGGAAGCCCACATCATACCGCCCTGACTCTTGTATGTTATTTTCAATTGTGATACAATAATTTAATTGGCCGGAAGCCAAATAAAAGTATATCACATGGAGGTATTAACCATGACAAGAATAGACATTTTCTCCGGCTTTCTCGGCGCCGGAAAGACCACGCTGATCCGTAAGCTTATTAATGAAGGCTACAGGGACAGGAAGCTCGTCCTTATCGAAAACGAGTTCGGCGAGATCGCCATTGACGGAGGCTTCCTGAAGGACGCCGGAGTGGAGATCACCGAGATGAACTCCGGCTGTATCTGCTGCACGCTGGTGGGCGACTTCACCAAGGCGCTCAAAAAAGTTATGGACGACTATGCGCCGGACTGCATACTCATCGAGCCTTCGGGCGTAGGCAAGCTGTCCGACGTGACCAGGGCCGTTGAATGCGTTGAGGGCGCGCACATAGGCGCGAAGGTAACCGTCGTCGACGCCGGCAAGTGCCGCATGTATATGCGCAATTTCGGCGAGTTCTTCAACGATCAGGTGGAGAACGCCGACCTCATCGTCATGAGCCGTACCGATACCGTACCGGAGGCCAGGGTACAGGCTGCTGCCGGAATGCTGCGCGGGCTCAATCCCAACGCCGGACTCATCACAACTCAGCTTGACAGGATCAGCGGCGCGCAGATACTCGAGGCCATGGACAAAAACGGTCTGAAGGCGCAGATGGAGGAACTAGAACACGAGCATCATGAGCACCACCATCACGACGATGACGGCGAGCACGCCTGCGGCTGCCACGAGCATGAGCACCGCCATCACGACGAAGACGGCGAGTGCGCCTGCGGCTGCCACGACCATGACCACGAGCACCACCATCACCACCACGCCGACGAGATATTCACCAGCTGGGGCACCGAGACTCCGCACAAGTTCACGGAGACCGGACTGCGCCGGATACTCGAGGCTCTCGACGAGAACGCCGTTTACGGCACGATACTGCGCGCCAAGGGCATAGTCGACGCCAGCGACGGCGATTGGCTCTACTTCGACTACACTCCGGGCGAGTATGACGTGCGCCGCGGCAGCGCCGCCGTCACCGGTCGTTTCTGCGTGATAGGCTCGAAGCTCAACGAAAAGGCGCTGAAGGAGCTGTTTGAACTTGAATAAGAAAGTTAAAGAGATGCCGGTATACCTCTTCACGGGCTTCCTGGAGAGCGGCAAGACCAGGTTCATACAGGAGACGCTGGAGGACAAGCGCTTCTGCAATAAGGAGAAAACGCTGCTGCTTGTCTGCGAGGAGGGAGAGGAGGAATATGCTCCCGACCAGTTCGCGACCGACACCGTCACGATACGTGTGCTCGAAAGGCAGGAGGAGCTGACGGCAGAAAATCTCGGCAGGTGGGCCGGGGAAACAAAGGCAGAGCGGGTCGTTATCGAGTACAACGGCATGTGGCTGCTCGACGCGCTGTATAACGCCATGCCCGAGGGCTGGATGGTATATCAGGAGTTCATGTTTGCCGACGCGGAGACCTTCCTCTCCTATAACGCCAACATGCGCCAGCTCGTCTACGACAAGCTGAAGAGCTGCGAGCTCGTCGTGTTCAACCGCTTTAAGCCGGAGATGGACAAGATGGAGTTTCACAAGGTCGTCCGCGCCGCCTCCCGCCGCGCAGACATCGCCTATGAGTCAGCTGACGGGACTGTCGTTTACGATGATATACAGGACCCCCTGCCCTTTGATATCAACGCCCCGGTCATTGAGATCGGCGACGGGGATTTTGCCGAGTGGTACCGCGATCTGGGCGAGACGCCGGCAAACTACGAGGGCAAGACCGTGCGCTTCAAGTGCCGGGCGCTCAAACGCAGGAAGATGCCCGCGGGCACCTTCATCGTCGGCCGCCACGTTATGACCTGCTGCGTGCAGGACATACAGTTCGCCGCGCTGGTCTGTCTCTGGGACAGGGCCGATACGGTTCAGGACGATTCCTGGATGGTGCTCACCGCAAAGCTGAACTTCAAATTCAACAAGGCCTATGGGCGCAAGGGCCCGGTGCTGAGCTACATTTCGCATGAGGTATGCGGGGCGCCGGAACAGGCCGTCGCAACTTTTTACTGAGCCGCAGCAAAAAACCACTACATTTTATAGTAGTATGTCAAAAAGCCGCACCTACGGGTACGGCTTTTCGGCTTTTTACACAATTCAATATAGTGGGCTGATATGTTAAAATTATCATAAATACTGTTGATTGCATCCGAAGGTTATGTCTATGAAATATAAATGCCTGGTGTTTGACCACGACGACACCGTGGTCAACAGCACCGCGACCATACATCATCCCTGCTTCCAGGATTATCTGGACTCACGCTGCCCGGGAAAGACCTGCAGCCTGGAAAACTATTTTCTGAAGAACTTCGAGCCCGGCTTTATAGAAATGTGCCGGAGCGAATACGGCATGGACGACGCAGCGCTTACGGATGAGCTGAACTACTGGCGCGCATATGTGCAGGCCCATGTGCCTTTGGCATACCCGGGCATAAAAGAGATAATGGAGCGCCAGAGAGCGGAGGGCGGACTGATCTGCGTGGTCTCGCACTCGCTGGAGCAAAACATACGGCGCGACTATGCGGCAAACTCCCTGCCGGAGCCGGACGCCGTCTACGGCTGGGATTATCCCGCCGGGCAGCGCAAGCCCGCTCCGTTCCCGCTGCGGGATATCATGCGCCGCTTCGGACTTGAGAGCGGCGAGCTGCTTATGATAGACGACCTGAAGCCCGGCTATGATATGGCGCGCTCCTGCGGCGTTGATTTTGCCGCGGCCGGCTGGGCAAACGATATAGAACCCATTGAGCGCTTTATGCGCGACAACTGCCGATGGTATTTCAAATCCGTCGAACAGCTCGGTATCTTCCTCCACGGGTGATACATGCCGATTCCTTATTACAGGTATTTATTTTGCGCGGTTGACGCTGTAGTGTACACTGCAGTATATTTAACAATATCATCAGTGTACAAGGACACACATGCTTTCGGAGCTGACAGCAACGGAGCTTCGGGTGAGTCCTGACTTTTGAGACGCGGATATGAATCCGGCTATCGGACCGGAAGGACAAAAGCGGCGGAAAGACGTACCGGCAGGCGCGCGTACTCTTGTATACTGATTTTACTGTGTCTATATAAATTACTGTGTCTATATAAATAAAAATACAGGAGAGGAAGAAATGGAAAACAAACTTGAAAAAAAGTACGGTCTGTTCACGGCAATATGCATGGTCGTCGGCATAGTTATCGGCTCCGGCGTGTTCTTCAAGGCCCAGACCGTGCTGCAGAAGACCGAAGGCAATATGCCCCTCGGTATACTTGCCTGGATCATAGGCGGCGTTATCATGCTCATCTGCATACTGGCCTTCTCGGCCATGGCGCAGAAGTATGAAAAGGTCAACGGCATCATCGACTATGCCGAGGCCACCGTCAGCCGGAAGTACGGTTACTATATCGGCTGGTTCATGACCACGGTATATTCCCCCACGCTGACCTCCGTGCTCGCCTGGCTCTCCGCCCGATACACGCTCGTGTTCATAACCTCCTGCTGGCCGGATTTCCCGCTTGTGATCCCGGCTTCCGAGGGCGGCTGCGTCATAGGGCCCGAATGCCTGGCCCTGATGCTGTTCTTCCTTGTCTGCGCCTACGTGGTCAACTCACTCTCGCCGAAGCTCGCTGGCGAATTCCAGACGACCACCACTGTCATCAAGCTGATCCCGCTGTTTCTGATGGCCGTGGTCGGCATTATCGCCGGACTTGTGAGCCCGACGCACATGCTCGCCAGCAACTTTGCCACCGCCTCCGCCGGCGGCAGAATCGGCGCGCCCCTGCTGTCTGCCGTCTGCGCGACGTCCTTTGCTTATGAGGGATGGATCATAGCCACCTCCATCAACGCCGAGCTCAAGGATTCCAAGCGCAATCTGCCCCGCGCGCTCGTCATCGGCGGACTCGTTATAATCGTCACCTACATAGCTTATTATGTCGGCGTTGCCGGCGGTGCGACCGTCGACGTGCTGATGAACGACGGCGCGACCACTGCGTTCACCAACATCTTCGGCGGCGTGCTCGGCAATATACTCAACCTCTTTATCGCCATTTCCTGCATGGGGACCATGAACGGCCTGATGCTCGGCTGCTGCCGCGGCATGTACTCTCTCGCCGCACGCGGCGAGGGACCCAAGCCCGGACTCTTCGGTCAGGTAGACAGGGTCTCCAACATGCCCACCAACTCCGCCATTATCGGCCTGCTGTTCTGCGCAATATGGGGCGTGTACTTCTACCTCTCGAATCTGGCCGGTACCTGGAGCGGAACAATCGCCTTCAAGGGCACGGCATTTGAAAGCGTCCCGTTCATGTTCGATTCCTCCGAGCTGCCGATCATCACGATATATGCCATGTATCTGCCGATTTTCATCCAGTGGATGCGCAAGGCCAAGGGAGAGAGCACCCTGCGCCGCTATATCATCCCCTCCCTGGCTGTCGCCGGTTCTCTGTTCATGGTCTATGCCTGCCTGGTCGGCCACAGGATGGAGAACTTCTGGTACCTCATCGTTTTCGCCGTAATCATGTTCTTAGGCTATCTGTTCCGCAGAAAGGACGCAGGGGACATTAAGACAGAATAAGCGCAATTCCGGGGGCCGGCGCCCAAAAGCGCCGGCTCTTTTCCTGCGCCGCCCTCGATTTCCTTGACGGCATCCCTTATCAGGAATATAATATAACATCCACTGCACTGATGCTGCAGAATAGACAGGCGGTTATACTTAAAGATGGAAAGAGCCTCGGATATATTCAGAAAAATAATGCTGGGCATTCTGCTGCTCATAATGGCCGCGGCACTTGCGCTGACCGTTATGAGGGGAATGGAGGCACACTCTTACCTGCTGGCGCTGCTGTCAGGCGCATTTTGGGCGCTGGGTCTGTATTTTCTCTGCCGGCGCGCGGGAGACGGACTGTTTGCCGCATGGAGCGTCAAGAAGGCCGCCATGCTGCTGAGCGTGTTCTGCGCGGTGATAAATCTTATATGGGTGCTGACCGTGCGGATAGAGCCTTTCAGCGATTACGAGACCTACTGGCAGTGCGCCTGCGCGCTTGCGACCGGCGGCGAGATCCAGGCCCCGTGGTACATCGCGATGTACCCGCATATACTCGGCTGCTCCACTTTTCTGAGCCTTTTTATCAGAATATTCGGCGAGCATGTCATGGTCGCCGCGCTTATAAACGTCGCGCTGACCTGCCTGAGCGGGCTGCTTATCTTCGGCATCTGCCTGCGCCTGAGCAATATGAGGACGGCGGCGATGGCCTTTCTGCTCTGGGCGCTCTGCCCGTCGAAGCTGATGCTGAACCCACTGGTTTTCTCCGAGCCGCTCTACACCTGTCTGATACTGCTGCTGTTCTATATGGTCGTCATTATTGAGCAGCGCCGCGTGGAGCTCTGCGCCGGGCTGCTGCCCGCCCTGCCCGCGGGCCTCGCGCTCGGACTGCTGCTGCGCGCGGTCAACATCGTCCGCCCGATCTCCGCGATACTCATCATAGCGCTCGTGCTCTGGCTGCTCTTACTGCGCGGAGGGGATCTGAGCTCAGGGGCGCAGTGGAAGCTATGGCTCGTGATCGCGGTCGCGCTGCTGAGCATATATAAGGTAACGGGTATATTCTGGGACAGGCATGTGGAAAATGTGCTTGGTATGGAGCCGGCGTCATTTCCGGTCTATAATATATATGTGGGCTTCAACGAGGAGACTCAGGGCCAGTGGAGCGCAGACGACATGGACCTGCTGTTTTCATATCTCGGCCGACCCGGCACAACGGCGAGCCAGGCACAGCAGGATATGCTGCCACATCTCAGGGAACGCCTGTCCTCCGGCATTGATTTCGGGCGTCTTTTCGCAAACAAGCTCTTCGCCTTCATGGGCAACGATGAGCTCGGCGGCTATACCTACCGATTTACGAGGCCGGAGCTGTTCGTGAAGCTCTGCATGGTCCTGTGCAACATTTTTTACTACGGCGTAATGCTGCTGGCCATGCGCGGAGCGACGGTTCTCCGCCGGGGCTCTTCGCTCAGTTCATGCCTGCTTCCGGCACTGTATATGCTCGGCCTGACCCTCGCGCATATGCTCGTCGAGGTGTCCAGCCGGTACCACTATTCAATAATCCCGGTATTGATAATTCTTGCCGCGTTCGCGCTGTGCGGCGGCGGCAAAACACCAAGGAGGTCTGTATGACACCCAGACTTTACATCGTAATACCCTGCTACAACGAGCAGGAGGTGCTCCCAATCACCGCGCCGATGTTTCTCGAAAAGCTTAATTCGCTCTCCGCCGCCGGCAAAATCAGCGCCGACAGCCGCGTGCTCTTCGTCAATGACGGCAGCAGGGACAGAACATGGAGCATTATAGAGGAGCTTGCCAAAGCTGACGAGCACTATATCGGCATCAGCCAGAGCCGCAACCGCGGCCACCAGAACGCCGTGCTTGCCGGACTCATGGAGGCCAAGGACAAGTGCGACATCACCATATCCATAGACTGCGACGGTCAGGACGACATCAACGCGATGGACGCGATGGTCGACGCTTATCACGACGGCTGCGAGGTCGTATACGGCGTGCGCTCCAGCCGCGAGACCGACACCTTCTTCAAACGCTTCACGGCGCAGAGCTTCTACAAGTTCCTCGCCGCGATGGGCGCCGATGTAGTATACAACCATGCAGACTACCGGCTTATCAGCGCCCGCGTCCTCAAGGAGTTTGCAAACTTCAGGGAGGTCAACCTCTTCCTGCGGGGCCTTATCCCGCTTGTGGGCTTCAAGAGCACCAGCGTCAGCTACTCCCGCGCAGAGCGTATCGCCGGGGAGAGCCACTATCCGCTCAAAAAGATGATCGCCCTTGCGGTCGACGGCATTACGAGCCTCTCTGTCAAGCCGCTGCAGCTCATCATGGGCTTCGGCGTCTTTGTCGCCCTGGTGAGCTTTATCGGCTGCGTCTGGGCGATCGTCACCGCGCTCTGCGGCAGAGCCATTGCCGGCTGGGCCAGCATGACCTGCATCGTATGCTTCGTCGGCGGCGTGCAGCTTATATGCCTCGGCATCATAGGCGAGTATATCGGCAAGATATATATGGAGACAAAGCAGCGCCCGCGTTATATAATCAGCGAACGCACCTGGGAAGAAGATCAGGCGGAAAAGTAACAAATAAAGCAGCAATGCACCGGTCAGTACCGGTGCATTGCTGCTTTGTTTGCCATGCAAAAGCATAGCAAACAACAAGATGCGCCATTATCCCGCCCCTTTGGGGCAAGCGAAAAAAACTTCATGCGCTCCGGCTTTTGCCCATGATCGCGGTGCGCAATCCTGCGCATGAAGTTTTATACCTGAGCCTTATAAGGGCTTTTAAGGCTTATTACAGCGCAGCAGGCACGCTGTGCGGCGCATGAGGCGTGACGGCGCACCTCCGCGCGGCTTCGGGGCGTGAAGCGCCCGGAAGCGTTCAAAGCGAATAACCGGGTTTATATCAGTCGGTTTTGAAGCCCTCGCCGTGGACTTCGGTGGAGTCGGTGACAAAGGTAAAGGCTGCCGGGTCCGTCTGCTTAATGAGACGCAGGGTCTGCGCGAGCATGCTGCGCTTTGTGACCGTGATGACCACATGCTTGTCTCCCATGGTGTAGCCGCCCAGCGCCGGTATGAGCGTGTTGCCCCTGTCGGTGCCCGCGTTCAGAACGCGCGAGAGCTCCTCGCCCCTGTCGGTAACAATGTATATGACCTTGGCGTAATCGACGCCCTGCGCCAGCGCGTCAATTATCTTAGACGAGACAAGAATGGCTATAGCGGAATAGAGCGCCACGTCTATATCGCGGAAGATGCAGACCGCGACCACCACAACGGCCCCGTCGATGACGAGCAGCAGCGTACCGTTCGGCACGTTCGGGAAAACCTTTTTCAGAAGCAGCGCCGCGAGGTCCGTGCCCCCGGTGCTGATATTGCGGAGAAACAGCAGCCCTACGCCCAAGCCCGTCAGCGCGCCGCCGAACACAGAGGCGAGCAGCCGCTCTCCGCCGTAGCCGGGAAGCAGACTGTCGCTGAGCTCAATGAACACCGACAGCAGCAGTGTGCTCAGCAGCGTCATAAGCAGAGGTCTTTTGCCGAGCGTGTGCCACGCGGCCAGCATAAGCGGCACATTGAGTATCACGTTCCACGCGCTGACCTTCACCGGGCTTATATAGGCCAGCGCCGTAGCAAGGCCGGACACGCCGCCTGGGGCTATTTCCGCCGGAACCGTAAAGACCGACAGCGAGACCGCCACGAGCGCGCTGCCGGCGATGCACATACCTATATCCGCCGCTACAGGCAGAAAGCCCGTTTTTTTCATAGCTTATCCTCCGTACGTCCGTTTTCCTGTCTTATGTATATATCATACCATGCCCCGGGCGTTTACCGCAAGTATCATGGCTTCAGCCCCAGAACAGGCGGCATACCCAGGCCGAGGCCAGAAAGCACACAAGATCCGCAAAGAGCGCGGCCGGCACGGCCCAGCGGCTGTCCCTGACGCCGGCGGCCGTAAAGTAGACGGCAATGACATAGAAGGTAGTCTCGCTCGAGCCGCTCATTACCGCCGCGGTGCGTCCGGCAAGAGAGTCCGGCCCGCAGCGGGCGATTATGTCAGCCGCGGCAGAGAGCGCCGCGCTGCCCGACACAGGCCGCAGCAGTATCAAAAGGACGGTTTCCTCCGGTATACCGAGGGCGCTCAGCAGCGGACGCAGCAGCCCGCAAAGCACATCCGGCAGCCCGGATGCGCGCAGCATGTATATTGCCGGAAACAGCACCAGGAGCGCCGGCAGAATGTCAAGCACGACCCGCAGACCCTTCTTCGCGCCTGCGGTCATCGCGGCAAATATATCCACGTCCGCGCACAGCCCGGCTATACAGGCCGCGCCTATTATAAGCGGCGCGGTGAGATCGGCGAGGGCGCTCACCGCCACAAGCGTTTCAAAAGCGCCGCGGCTGCAAGGCCCGCCGTGACAGACAGGGCCGAGCTTATCCACACCGCCGGCATGATGTCGAAGGCGGACGAGGCCCCGGCCGCGGCGCGCACCGAGGCTATCGTCGTCGGAACGAGCTGGATGGAGGCGGTGTTGAGCACGACGAGGGTGCACAGCTCATCCCTGACGGCCCTGTCGCCGCCGAGCCTGACCATAGCCTTCGCAGCCCTGATGCCTGCCGGCGTCGCGGCGTTTCCGAGACCCAGCAAATTGGCGCTGACGTTCTCGGAAAGAGCGGACATCGCTTCTCTGTCTCCAGAGCTGCGCGGGAACAGGCGGCGCAGCAGCGGATGCAGGAGACGCGACAGCGCCGCGGCGGCGCCGCAGCGCTCCAGCAGTTCCGTTACGGCGCTCCAGAGGCATATGGCGCCGGCGATGGAGACGCCGAAGCTGACGGCGGCGAGCGCGCCGTCCATGACGGCGCTGCCTGCCCCGGAGGTGCTGCCGGTCAGAATTGAGCAGAGCGCGGAGAGAACATACATCCCGACAATAATATAGCCAAGCATACAGAGATTCAGCCTCCCGTAACGTAATACCGAAAACCGGTCAGACGCAATAACAAGCCTTGCTGAGCCGTAAGGCCTGTTGTCGGCTTCCGACGCCGAAATGGCGCAGGGTTTTGAATTGCAGAGACACGCTCATGCCGCTTCAAAGCCCCTGGCAACAGACGGTATAAACAGCGGAGAACATTCCGGTTCAGCCGCCGTCCATAATTCATAGAAAATCCATCAATGGGGCCCCGCTCATGTTATACTCAGAGTATACCGGGACCGAGTAATGCCCCGGAGACTATGGAAAAAGGAGTGATATACAATGAAATCCACCGGCATCGTCCGCAAAGTAGACGAGCTTGGACGTATTGTCCTGCCTGTTGAGCTCAGGCGTTGTCTGGGTATTGAAGTGAAGGACCCGATTGAGATATATGTCGATGGTGACGGTATTATTCTTCGCAAATATCAGGCGGCCTGCGTTTTCTGCGGCAGCGTCAGAAACACAGTGGAATTCCGGGGCAGAAACGTGTGCCCGGAATGTATAGAAAAGCTCAGGGAGCTCATATGAGGTCCTGACGGCAGTCATTAAAAGGTCAGGGGTCCGTCTCATACCGAAAACCGGTTAAGGACATTAACCGGTTTCGGGCCGGCGCGCGGAGCGCGCGTCACGACCAGGGTATGAAATGACAGGCCTCTGACCTTTTCAATATCTGAGAATCACGGTTCAGCTTCTGTGATATATCTTCAGCACCTCGTCCGTCTCACTGCCGTCCGGGTTCCTCAGGACCAGCGCCGGCTCTATCCTCAGCCCCGGCCTGCCGCCGCGGCGGCCTTCGACAAGGACCAGAGAGGGCGCGCTGTCCGCGCGGTGGACGACCATGCGCAGACGCTTGGGCTCAATGCCGCAGGCGCTCATGCGGCAGAACAGCTCGGAGAGGCGCTCCGGTTTGTGCACGAAGTTCACGCTGCCGCCGGTACGGCAGAGGAAAGCGGCAGCGGCGCAGATGTCCTCCATGCTGCACTGCAGCTCACCGCGGGCCGCCGCTCTGGCGGCGTCCGCGGACGTACGTCCGCTTCCCACCGGGAAGTACGGCGGGTTTGCGACGACAAGGTCGAAGCTTCCGGAGCGGAAAAGCTCCCTGTGCCTGCGTATATCGCCGCAGAGGATGCTGCTGCGCTCCGACAGGGAGTTCGCCTCCATGTTTTCCCGGGCAAGCTCAGCCGCGGCCGGGACGATCTCAAGTCCCGTCATGTGCAGCCCGGGCGAGCGCCAGAGCAGCAGCAGCGCCGCCGCGCCGGACGCGCAGCCGAGGTCGATCCCGCGCGCGGTCCCCGGGGTGTTGACGAAATCCGCCAGAAGCACGCAGTCTGTGCTCAGCCGGAAATGCTCCGCCTGGACAAACAGCGGGCCGCCGGACCACAGATTCTCAAATTCAGGCATTGTATAAATCCTTTCATGACTTTTTTCGACGGAGCACAAAGAAAAGGGGCGGTTTCAGGACCGCCCCTTTTCTTATAAGTTCTGCTTACTTCTGGACAATTGCTTCGGCGGGGCACTGAGCCGCGCAGGAGCCGCACTCCAGACACTTCTCGGCGTCGATCTCGTAGTGGAGCTCGCCCATATCAATTGCTTCAGCAGGGCACTGTGCTGCGCAGGAACCGCAGGACAGGCATTCATCGGTAATAACAAAAGCCATAGTGTTACCTCCGTATGTTATTTGACCTTATACGGTCTCTTCATGGCACATTGTATCACATCTTATCTAAAAATCAATCGTAAAATTTATGAACGAATATAAATCTATGAGAAACTGGGAATAATTTTCATGCCTTTCCCCGCTTTCGCCCGGTTCAGCGGCCGAAGCGGGGGATAATTAATCACTGTATGCGCAGCGTGTAAGCCGCACCTGGGGGGTATGTGTTTATGAAGAGCAATGAGAAATTCACTCAGCGGGCCGAGCTCGCAATCGAGAATGCGAGGATCGCCGCCGGAGATCTGGGCCACGGCTATGTCGGCACGGAGCATCTGCTGCTCGGCATTATGGCCGAGCAGCAGGGACTGGGAGCCCATATACTGCGTCAGCGCGGGCTGGACGCAGAAAAGCTGCGGGACATCATTGTACGTACCTACGGTCTCGGCAGCCCGGGCCGGCCGTCGCAGGGCCTGACGGAGCACGCAAGGCTTGCCGTGGAGAAGGCCGCCGCCGAGGCCCGGACCCTCCAGCAGAGCTATATAGGTACCGAGCACCTGCTTATCGGCATACTCCGCCAGAGCGGCTGCGGCGGGGCCGCGGTGCTGCGCGAGGCAGGGGCCGGGATAAACGACATCTACACCGACATCATGGCTGTGTTCGGAAACCCGGATTTCCGCGGCAAGCCGCAGACAGGGGCCGTGCGCAGCACGGTGCGGCGCACGGACACACGCGTGCTCGACCAGTACAGCCGGGACCTCACCGACATGGCCGCAGCCGGGGCGATCGACCCCGTTGTAGGCCGAAGCGAGGAGATACGGCGCGCCATACAGATACTCTCGCGCCGCAGCAAGAATAACCCCGTGCTCGTAGGGGAGCCGGGCGTCGGCAAGACCGCCGTCGCGGAGGGCCTTGCCCTGTGCGTCGTTCAGGGACAGGCTCCGGCGGAGCTTAAAAACAAACGCATAGTTTCCCTGGACATTCCCGCCATGCTTGCCGGGACGAAATACCGCGGAGACTTCGAGGAGCGCGTCAAATCCGTGCTGCGCGACGTGCGCCGCGCCGGGGACGTGATACTGTTCATCGACGAGCTTCACACGATAATCGGCGCCGGCAGCGCCGAGGGCGCGATAGACGCGGCGAACATCCTCAAGCCCGCACTGGGCCGCGGCGAGATACAGATAATCGGCGCGACGACGCCGGAGGAATACCGGCGGCATATAGAAAAGGACGCCGCGCTGGAAAGGCGCTTTCAGCCGGTAAAGGTGCGCGAGCCCGACCGGGAACAGACCATGGAGATGCTCCGCAGCGTATGCCCGGCTCTGGAAAAGCACCACGGGGTTCGGCTCGATGACGCGGCCCTGACGGCGGCGTATGAGCTCTCGGTGCGGTATATAAACGACCGCTTCCTGCCGGATAAGGCCATAGACCTGCTCGACGAGGCGGCCGCGGCAGTGCATGTGGAGGGGGAAAGGCTGACGGTCGGCGCGCAGGATATCGCCCGCGTCGTGTCCATGTGGACCGACATACCCGTGACGGGACTCGACGAAGGGGAGAGCGTACGGCTTATTTCCCTCGAACGGCAGCTCAGGGAGCGCATAATAGGGCAGGACGAGGCGGTATCCGCCGTCGCGCGCGCGATACGGCGCGGACGCGTCGGGCTGAAGGATCCGGCGAGACCGGTCGGGTCGTTCCTGTTTCTCGGACCGACCGGCGTGGGTAAGACGGAGCTGTGCCGGGCTCTCGCCGCAACGGTATACGGCGACGAGAGGGCAATGATACGCCTCGACATGTCGGAGTATATGGAGAAGCATTCCGTCAGCCGTTTGATAGGCTCGCCGCCCGGATATGTGGGCTATGAGGACGGAGGACAGCTGACCGAAAAGGTTCGGCGCAAGCCGTGGTCGGTCGTGCTGTTCGACGAGATAGAGAAGGCGCACGAGGACGTATGGAGCATACTGCTGCAGATCATGGACGACGGCCACCTCACGGATTCGGCGGGCAGGCGTGTCGACTTCTCGAATACGGTCATAGTCATGACCTCAAACATCGGCGCAAAGGCGATAACGGAAAACCGCCCGCCACTGGGCTTTGCCGCGGGCGAGCGGAAGGATGACGAGGCCATGCGCCGCAGTGTGACGGAGGAGCTGCGCTCGACCTTCAGACCGGAATTTCTCAACCGTGTCGACGAGACGATAATCTTCCGCCGGCTCAGCGGGAAGGACATGCTCGCCATAACCCGGACCGTGCTGCGCCCGGTGACGGAGCGCTTTCAGGCGCTTGGACTTGCGCTGGACGTGCCGGAGGAGACGGTGCAGTGGCTCGCGCACAAGGGATATGACGACCGCTTCGGAGCGCGGCCGCTCCGGCGCACCGTGCAGCAAAGCATAGAGGACGCCGCGGCGGATATGCTTCTCGACGGCAGCCTTCGTCCCGGCGACCGGGTCACAGCAAAAGCGGAGAACGACAGGATAGTGCTGCAAAAATCATAAAGGTTTAGTCTTTTTTTCGCGGCGGCGTGCAGGCGTGAAAAACATATCCCGGCTCAGAAGGTGCCGGTGGGGGCGGGGCCTCCGGAAGGAGAGCCTTCGCGCCGCAGGTCTGAGCGCCTTTCTCCCTGAGCGGTCCGGCCGGCGCTTTTCTCCCAGCCCGGCAGGGGCAGACGCTGCATAGCGCCGAATATCTTCGATTTCATGTCGGGATATTCGGCGCACATGTTTTTCAGCAGATGCTTTATCTCATAGCGCTTGCTGCTCCTGTCCTGCGGGCAGGGGTTTTCGATGATGGGTACGTTGAGCTCTTTCGCCAGATTAGCGATCTTCTGCTCGCCGGCATAAATAAGCGGCCTTATTTGCGTCACGCCGGAGCGGTCCAGATAGGTAACCGGCTGAAAGCAGCCGATGCGACCCTCGAACAGCAGGCTCATCATACAGGTCTCGACCGCATCGTCAAAGTGGTGGCCGAGGGCGAGCTTGTTCAGCCCGCGCTCACGCAGCAGATTGCTGAGTGCGCCGCGGCGCATCTTGGCGCACAGCGAGCAGGGGTTGTCCTCCCTGCGCAGGTCGAAAACGATCTCCTTTATGTCCGTTTTCCGACAGGTATAGGGGATGGAAAGCTCCGCGCACAGCTCTCTGACGGGCGTGAAGTCCATACCCTCAAAGCCAAGCTCCACAGTGACCGCTTCAAGCTCGAAGTGCTTCGGGTAGTAGTGTCTGAGCCGGTCGAGCGCGAGAAGCAGGATCATGCTGTCTTTGCCGCCGGAGACGCCGACCGCAACGCAGTCGCCCTCCTGTATCATGCCGTAATCGTCTACCGCGCGGCGCACGGTGCCGGTAAAACTGTCGAGTGCTCTGTCCATGCTTTTTCTCCGGAAAATTTAAAAAATCAAATTCAGAATAAACGAGATTTCGGGCGTATTCATGAGATTTTAAGAGCATTGAAAATCAAAATCAAAATAGCTGTTGACACGCCCGTTTTCGTGTGATATAAAGATAAGGCGCGTTTGGAGTAATTCTACCTGCGCGCGTCTGAAATGTCAAAACAATTATTTTCATATGGAGGCAAGAATATGTCCACAACAATGCTTACCAAGGAGACGGTTACCCGTAAATGGTACGTCCTTGATGCAGCCGGCAAGCCCATGGGCAAGACCGCTGCCCTTGCTGCAGATATCCTTCGCGGCAAGCTCAAAACCGATTATACCCCCCACGTTGACTGCGGCGATTACGTTATCATAATCAATGCCAAGGACGCTGTCCTCACCGGCAAGAAGCTGGAGCAGAAGTATTACCGCACTCACTCCGGTTATCCCGGCGGCCTGAAGGAGACCCAGTACAAGACCCTGATGGCAAAGAAGCCCGAGCTCGCAATGCGCCTGGCGGTCCGCGGCATGCTCCAGAAGAACACCATCGCACAGTGGCAGCTTAAGCGCCTGAGAATCTTCGCAGGCAGCGAGCACACCCACGCAGCCCAGAAGCCCGAAGTCTGGGATCGCTAAGAGGAGGTAAAAGAATATGGCAACCTATAAGTGCAAGAAGCCCTATATGTACGGCACCGGCCGCAGAAAGTCCTCTGTTGCCCGCGTTCACCTCATCCCCAACGGCAGCGGCACCATCACCATCAACGGCCGCAGCATCGACGATTACTTCGGTCTCGAGACCCTGAAGCTTATCGTACGTCAGCCCCTGGTCACCACCGGCACTGTCGGTAAGGTCGATATCGAGGCTACCGTTGCCGGCGGCGGCGTTTCCGGTCAGGCCGGCGCAGTCCGTCACGGCATCGCCCGCGCCCTGCTTCTGGTTGACGACAGCTACCGCGCTCCCCTGAAGGCCGCCGGTCTCCTGACCCGTGACCCGAGAATGAAAGAGCGTAAAAAGTACGGTCTCAAAGCGGCGAGACGTGCTCCTCAGTTCAGCAAGAGATAATCTGCCGGACCCGAGAGCTCAAAATGCGTACAAACCCCGGAAAATCAAGGTTTTCCGGGGTTTTCAATTTTCACGTTGTTTCCCGGGCTTTGAAGTGACACGGTTTCATTTGCCGTGTTTTACGGGTCAAACGGGGCTTGAATACCGAAATGAGTTTACGGTTTGGCGTGGACGTATGTATTGCAGATCCGGTTATGGAACGATATTGGGCAGATTGGTTTCCCCGGGCTTAAATACAGTGAGTTGAAATGGCACGGGTTTGGAGGTATTGCTGTGAGCGTTACAATTGAGGATATTTTGAAGCTGCCATGTCTGAGCGAAGCCAGGGTAGTCGCGGGGAAGAACTGCCTGCAGAAGGTTCTGTCCTCCGTGTCGGTTTTGGAATTTTCCAATCCAAATTCCCTGCAGGATGAGCTGTTTCGGAAGAATGAATTCTGTGGAAGCGAGATCGTTATAACCGCTTTCGCCGGGATAGCAGACAATGTGGAGCAGCAGTGTGCAAACATCCGCCGACTTGCCATGGTGGGCGAGGCAGGGCTTATACTGTACTATGTGGGGATCCTGATGCCCCGGGTGGATCAGCGCCTTATTGACCTGGCGGATCAGCTGGATTTTACCTTGATAGTGATGCCGGAAAACCGGATGGATCTTCGGTACAGCGAAGTGATTTACGAGGTCATGGAGGCGATCATCAGGGACCAGACCGTAGAGAACACCCTTGTTACGGATGTGCTGGACCGTATGTGCCGCCTGCCGGAGCATCAGCGGACCGTGGACGCGGCGCTGCGCATGACCAGGGATATGATCCGTACATCCCTTATACTGGTGGACGGGCAAAACAGGGCTTTGGGCCAGGCCAACTGGCCAATGTCTCTGGAGCTGCTCCATGAGGACCTGCCAGCCGCGCAGAAAATGAAGCCCCTGCAGCTGCCGAATAACAGGACGCTGTGGCGCTGCCCTCTTGAGCCTGAAAGCAGCAGGGGCATGGAGCTGCTGCTCGTGAAGGACGGTAACCCACTGAGCCATGAGCTCGTTGCGCAGGTGGTGGAGTTAATACGTCTCGTGGTCAGCCTTTGGAGTCAGAATCACGCGGAGGTGCATGCATCAGAGCTGGTACGGGCGATCCTCCGTGACGAGCCGCTGAAAATGCGGCGCCTGGGTGCTTTGTTCCACATCGACGTGGCCTCGATGCACGCGATGTGGGTCCTGCGGCCCAAAAAAGAATGGAACGGCAGGGGAGAAGAGGCTCTGCACCTCATGCGGGAGCTGCTGCGTCACCGGTGCAAGGCAGTGATCGCGGACCGGTATGAGGGCTACGCTGTGGCTTTCATGGCGTGGAAGAACCATGAGGAGAATGTGTTTCTTCTGGGAAGCGTGCTTATGGAACAGCTGGGGGCGGCGGGCATCGACGCTGTTCTGACCCAGTGCGGCAGCCTGCGCGACACGGCGGAAGTCCGCCGGGCGTTTCTGCTCAATCACGACTGTCTGGAGGACGCGCAGCGGATTTGGCCGGAAAGACAATGGTTTACCATAGAGGAAGTGGACTTCGCCCATCAGTGCCGCGTAGTTTTGGATGAAGGTGAGGACACCCTGGCAAAGGCCATGCATCCTTTTCGCGTGATGAGCGAGCACGGAGAGTGGCAGGAGCTTCAGAGGACCCTGGAGATATACCTGCTGGATGCGGAAAGCAGCGTGACCCGCTGCGCGGAGCGTATGTGTCTGCACAAGAATACAGTCAAATACCGTCTGGGCCGCGTGGCCGCATGTCTGGGCTACCCCGTGGACAAGGAGCCGGAAAAATACGCCCTCTACCGGGCAGCGGCTCTGGACCGCCTGCTGGCGCCGCAATAGAGCAGATACGGACTTTGTCTGAACGGACAAAAAAACCGTGGATAATTTCATCCGGAGGACCATTTACTTTCTTTGCCTAAAGCGTCTATAATGTGCAGCATCCTGAAAGAAAGAGAGATGTCCTTTATGGAAAACATGAATTCCGGTTTCGAGATCAAAGCCGAACAGCGGCAGAGCTGGACCTCCATCGCAATGGTCTGGGCGGGCGGTATGATATGCGTGCCTTGCCTTATGATCGGCGGTGTTCTTACCTCCGGCGGCCTGTCCATTTCTCAAATCATTTTTTCAATACTGATCGGCTACAGCCTGATCTGTGCGTACATGATCTTCATCGGGATGCAGGCCTGTGACACGGGTCTGCCCGTATCGGTACTGGCCGAGGGAGCCCTTGGCAAGAAGGGCGCGCGTTATATCATCAGCACGATTCTGGCGATTGCCTGTGTCGGCTGGTTCGGTATACAGTCCGCCACCTGCGGCAGCGCTTTCGCATCCATGATCTCCAATATGATGGGAAAGGGTGCCCCGAGCAACACCTTCGTGGTCATCTGCACCATTATCTGGGGCGTAATAATGCTGGTCACGGCATGCGCCGGATTCAAGGGCCTCAAATGGCTGAACTACATCGCGGTTCCTCTGCTGGTAATCGTCTGCCTCTACGGCATCATTGCCGGTATTGTGAGCAATGACGGCGGCGCGGTCATTGCCAATTACGCTCCTGCACAATCCGCCGGTCTGGTCTTCGGTATTTCCATGACCGTGGCGTCCTTCGCTCTGGGCGGCGTAATTTCCGCCGACTATTGCCGCTTCGCCAAGTGCCGCGCAGACGTGGTCAAGTCCTCCATCGTCGGCGTTATTCCCGCGGGCCTGTTCATGCTGCTCACCGGTGCGATTATGAGCATTGTTACCGGAGAGTATGATATCTCTGCGATTCTGGCAAACCTCGGCGTACCCGCTATCGGCCTGATCGCCCTGGTCCTCGCCACCTGGACGACCAACGTCACCAACGCCTACTCCGGCGGCCTTGCTCTGAGTAATTTGCTGGGCTTTGACGAGAGCAAGTTCACCATCACCACCGGCATTGCCGGCGCAATCGGCACGCTGCTGGCGGCTTTCGGTCTGCTCAATGCGTTCCAGGGCTTCCTGTCCCTGATGTCCGGCCTCATTCCTTCTCTGGCCGGCGTCGTGATCGCACACTACTGGATCGTCTGCGGAGGAAAGAGAGAGAACTTCTCGATCGGCGGTACCGCTTCCGCGGCGGGCCTGATCGCCTACTTCGTGGGTGCTCTGGTGGCCTGCATCACAGGCGGCACCTTCGCCAGCTTCCCCGGCCTTGTCAGTGCCATGCCGTTCCTGAACGCACCTTTCTTCGTGGGGCCTGTCAACGGTATTGTGGTTTCTCTGGTCCTCTATGTGATCTTGGCCAAGGTCATGACCAAAAAAGCGTAAAAGGCTGCATATCCTGCGGGGCTTTCATAAAGCCCCGCAGGTACGCGGCCATTTCCCATTTCTCTTAATATATATTATAAAACCTTAAAGGAGTGTTTTTTTTGCGAAAGATCGGTATTCCGGAAATTGAAGATATTGCTCTGGGCGCGGCACTGCTGGGCGCAGGCGGCGGCGGAGACCCCTATGTGGGAAAACTGGTGGCCATTGGAGCAATCCAGGAATGCGGCCCGGTGACTCTGCTGGATCCGTCCGAGGTTCCTGACGATGCCCTGGTCGTTCCAATCGCAATGATGGGTGCGCCGACGGTCCTGTGTGAAAAGGCCATCGGCGGCAGAGAATATAAGACTTTGTATGATATTGTTTCCACTTTCTATGGTAAGCCCATATATGCCTTTATGCCTATCGAGGCCGGCGGCGTCAATTCCATGCTTCCCATCGCGGCGGCTGCCCGCCTCGGACTGCCGCTGGTAGACTGCGACGGCATGGGCCGCGCCTTCCCGGAGCTGCAGATGGTTACCTTTACCATCGGCGGCGCGTCCGCAACCCCCATGGCTCTGGTGGACGAAAAGGGCAACTCCGTTATTTTCCGCACCGTTACCAACAAGTGGACAGAGGAGCTTGCCCGTTCAGTCACCATGTCCTGCGGCGGCTCTGTTTCCGTGTCTCTTTACGCCATGGAAGGCCGCTTCATGAAGGAGTACGGCGTTAAGGGGATCGTTACCCGAAGCGAGCGGCTTGGTTCCGCTATTCGTAAAGTCAAGGAAGTCACGGACCGGACGCCGGAGGAGGAGTTCCTCTCCATTACCGAGGGTTTCAAACTGTTCAAAGGTAAGATCAGCGACGTTCTGCGCGAGGTTCGCGGCGGTTTCAATTTCGGCAAGGTGGTGCTCGACGGTATCGGAGAGGACAAGGGACATTCAGCCTATGTGGAATTCCAGAACGAGAATCTGACGGCTGTAGTGGACGGAAAGATCCTGGCTACCACGCCGGACCTGATATGTCTGGTAGACACCGAGACCTTTACGCCCGTCCCCACGGACGCACTGAAATACGGCAAGCGCGTTCTGGTCGTGGGCCTCAAGTGCTTCCCCCTGTGGCGGAGCAAAGAAGGCCTTGAGCTGGTAGGACCGCGCTATTTCGGCGTAGACACCGATTATATTCCTCTGGAAGAGCGATGCAAAGGAGGCTGCTGAGATGTATAAGCTTGGAATTGACGTGGGCGGTACCAATACCGACGCCGTCCTGATCGATGAAAACCTGAATGTTGTGGCATCGGTCAAGCAGCATACGACACCCGATATCTATGACGGCATCCTTCATGCCGTCCGCGCGGTTCTCGACCAGTCCGGCGTGGACCGGGCTGAGATCGGCCAGGCTATGCTGGGCACTACGCAGTGCACCAACGCCATCGTGGAGCGCAAAAAACTGGCTCCCATCGGTATCCTGAGAATCGGTGCGCCGGCCAGCGCAGGTATCCCGCCTATGGTGGACTGGGCTGAGGATCTGAAAGGCGTTGCCGTAAAGACCGCTATAGTTGGCGGAGGCTTCGAGTTCGACGGCAAGGAGCTGGCTCCGTTTGACACGGAGGCTGCCGGGGCATTTTTCCGGGAGCTGAAGGAAGCGGGCGTCCGTTCCGTGGCTATCTCCTGCGTGTTCTCCACGGTCAGAAACGATCACGAGATGGAAGCCGCCAGACTTTGCAGGGAGATCATGGGCGAGGACGTCCACGTATCGGTATCCAGCGAGATAGGCTCCATGGGCCTCATCGAGCGCGAAAACGCAACGATCCTGAACGCCGCTCTCTATCAGGTCGCGCAGTCCTTTACCGAGGGCTTTGCGAAATCTCTGGCGGACGAGGGCGTCACCAACGCCCAGGTATACCTGTCCCAGAATGACGGCACCCTCATGACTATGGACTATGCCCGCCGTTACCCCATTCTGACTATCGCCTGCGGCCCCACAAACTCCATCCGCGGCGCCAGCTACCTGAGCCAGATGAAAAACGCCGTGGTCATCGACGTGGGCGGCACCACTACGGACCTGGGCGTGATACAGAACGGCTTCCCGAGAGAGTCCGGCGTGGCCGTGACCATCGGCGGCGTGCGCACCAACTTCCGTATGCCCGATGTTATCTCGATCGGTCTGGGCGGCGGCTCCATCGTCCGTCAGAAGGCCGACGGAACTGTGACCGTGGGTCCGGATTCGGTAGGCTATCAGATCACGGAAAAGGCCCTGTGCTTCGGCGGCGACACCTGCACCGCCACGGATATCGCCGTCCGCCTCGGGATGGCGGATCTTGGCGACCGCTCTCTGGTCATGGGCCTGGACGAGGACTTTGCACGCAAGGCTCTGGATGCAATCCGCACACTGTGTGAAGACGCCATAGACGCCATGAAGGTATCCTCCGACGATGTGGACGTGATACTGGTAGGCGGCGGCTCCATTATCCTGCCGGAGAAACTGGCCGGCGCACGGCAGGTGGTCAAGCATGCCAACGGCGGCGTGGCCAATGCCATCGGCTCCGCTATTTCCAAGGTCAGCGGTACCTATGAGCAGCTGATCGACTATAACGAAACGCCGCGCGAGAAGGCGCTGGAGAAGGCCCGCGCGGAAGCCATAGAGCTGGCCGTGGCCGCGGGCGCTATACGTGAGACGGTTGAGATCATCGACGCCGAGGACGTCCCCCTGCAGTATTATCCCGGAAATACCTGCCGCGTAAAGATCAAGGCCGCCGGAGATCTGGCCTGAGCACGGGAAAGAAACAGGTCTGCACGAAGAACGGAAGCGCATGATTCATGCGGCTTACGCAGTCCGGCGGGAGATAACAGCCGGAGTGCGCAATCAAATAGAGCAAAAAACCCCGGAAGCTCTGGCTTCCGGGGTTTTTACTGCGTACCTGCGGCACGGGTAGAATTATAATGTAAGCGCCGCGCAGGGACGGAGAATTGTGCCGGGATGACAGGAGCTGCGCATGACGGACAGAAGGTATGCGCAGCCGGGCCGCGCCGGGCGGCTCACGCGGGAGGGCTATAAGCAGCTTGACAAATAAAACACAGAGAGATATAATCAAAACAGACGTTACAAAACTGGTGTTTTGTAACTGACGTTAGAGATGGAGATGACACTATGCCGCCGAAACCGAAGTATACGAAAGAGGAGATCGTGAATGCCGCGTTTGAGCTGACACGCGAGAAAGGCATTGACATGGTGGCTGCCCGGGAAGTGGGAAAACGCCTCAACACATCGCCGTCGCCCATTTTTACGGTGTGGAACGGCATGGAGGAGCTGAAGGAAGAGGTGCGGAAACTGGCGAAGAAAAAATACCAGGAGTATATGGAAGGTATTTTTGACTATGCGCCGTCATTCAAAGAGTTCGGACTGCGTTGGGTCAGTTTCGCGGCGGAGGAACCGAATCTGTATCAACTGCTGTTTCTGTCACGGCGGGAAACACATAACCCGTATGTACGTTTTAAACAGGATTTCGCTGGTATCCTCACTCCGCTTGTGCAGGAAGTCGTGGACACTTTCGGCTTGTCGAAGGCGGACGCGGAGGACCTTCTCAATCAGATGATTATATTCGCCAATGGGGTTGCCGCTTTCGCGATTACAGATCCCGACAGCTTTTCAAAGGAAGCCGTCAGCCATTCACTGAGTCAGGTATGCATCGGTATTGTGATAACAGATAAACTGAAAGACGGCAGCATGGAAATGTCCATGGCGAAGGCTATGGCAGAATCCTGCGGCGGAGGCGTCATGCCCCGGGAAAAGACAAAGGCTTGCGCGGATGAGGGAAACAGTACCGTCGGTTGACAGGGAAAAACGGTAAGTATAAAAGGAGAACGGGAGGATTTATGAACAAACGCATGCGGCAATATACGGGGCTGCTTTCGGCAGTGCTTACTTATTATATTATACACGAGGGAGCACATCTGATTTACGCGCTTTCCGCCGGCGCGTTCCGGCAGATCAACTTCATGGGGATAGGCGTTCAGATAGAGATATATTCCGAACGAATGAGTGACACCCAGCTGTGTATTTTCTGCGCGGCCGGTGCCGCGGCAACATTGGCAGCGGCATATGTGCTGACGCTGACGGCACCCCGGATCTGCAGGGTCAGGTCCAAGGTTTTCAAAGCCTGTATGTACTATATCACGATTGTAATGCTGCTGCTTGACCCGCTGTATCTGAGCGTGCTGTGCGGATTTTTCGGCGGCGGAGACATGAACGGGATTGCGCTTTTGTTTCCCGAGTGGCCGGCTAGGGCTTTTTTCGGGCTGCTGCTGGTGATCAACGGAGTGCTGTTCCTGAAGACGGTTCTCCCGAAATACAAAGCGGCGTTTGCGGGAAACGAATAAGCTCCGCTTTTCCGCCGCGCGGTTTATGTATCGGTTGACTATCGGAATTACGGGAGCTGCTGTTTTATATGAAAAAAATTGCAGCCGTTCTATGTACAGACGAGGACGGCGAGGAAACAGGCGAAGATGTTGCCCTTGACGATAGCTGGAACTATACCGACATCCTATGGAACGGCATACAGGCAGAAAAGGTGCAGCGGACATTTGAGAAGCTGAATTACCGGGAACAGACCTTGCTTGAAAAGCATCTTGCGATCTGCATGACCTGTGGGCGTGTCGGCTCATGGAAAGGCCGCTCCACCTTTGAAGAACTGGCGGTTATGTTTGAGGGCAGCACAGCCAGCGGTGCAGAGCGGGCTTACCGGAAAGCGGTGGATAAGCTGACAGAGCTTCTGGTTGCCGAGGGGGCTATCCATGCCGTCCGGCTGAAACAGAAATCCAAGACTCGTCACAAAAAGAAAATCGCCGCCGCAATCTACGAATATCAGGCAGGCTGCGACGGCGAATGGGGCGAGTTTTCAGTTGATTTTGAGAACGGCACAGGGACGCTCATCCGGCTTGCCGATTGTGATACCATGAAAACAAACCGCTTTGCGAACAAGGCGATAGCGTATCTTTTGAACTGTGAGAATGATAAGCTGCCCAAGGAAACGATGGTGGCATTTGAAGCATAAAAGCAGAAAACCGCTGCAACATCCATCCCACTTTGGAATGAGAATTGCAGCGGTTTATTTGCTGGGAACTAATTATTCGATATTTGTGATCTCCCAATCATCATTTACCAGATGGGTAAAGCCTTTATTTCCTTCCGTGATGGGAATAGATGCTGTCCAAATGATTTCCCCGTTTTCGCCAAGGGCAGTTATCGTTAATCCACGCAGATCAGCGTATCCATCGAGGTTTTCAAGCCATATGCGTGCGCCTTTCTTGAACAGAGAACCATCAGCGTTTTCACATCCACCGCTTGAGTTAGGCATTGAAAGCTCGATGCTCTTAACACCTTCTGCACCGATGGTCAGATAATACTTGGCAGGTTCGTCTGCAATGGAAGAAAAACCTTCAACTTGGAGACAGCCATCTTTGAACACCAAGCGCCCCGATTCAAGCGGTTCGTCAGTATTATATTTCCTTTTATCTACATAGAGGTATCCATCAGCTTCATTAAATCTGAGGGTAAAATCGAAATTTCCTCGATCAGACAGCTCATAGCTTGCTCCGTTTGCATAGTCATAGATGATGACACGGTTATCAATCATGCCAGATCCCAAACTGATTGTAGAACACAACTCAGGCAACCCGTCGCCGGTGAGGTCGCAGAAATAGGCGTTCCAGATCGGCATGCCGGTATATAGCGGGGTGATTCCGTCCTCGGTTACGACCTCCATCCTTTCCGGATACCAACGGAAGGTTGCATCCGGAAACTCCGGAATATTGGCTTCCATTCGTCCGTCCCACTGCATTTCCTCTGGGTTGTCGAGATAGTCAAACCACTGTTCTGTTGTGCCCCTGTTAGTAAAACTAAAATCAAGCATTAGCTCTCTCGCGGTTTCCGGATTAGTGATAGGATAGCTGAAAGAAGGTTTCACACCATTGTCAACCCATATCTCAGAGAAATCAAAAGAAAAATGCAGGTGTAAGTTATCATTTATAGTAATGGTAAAGCTGTGATCCCGATTGCTATCCCTGCTTTGAGAGATTAAATTGTGGCCCACCCTGATTTTGTCCATCGTTGCAATAAAACGGTTGCTGTCTCCATCGCTGCAGAAAACAGAATCGCTGTTATATCGGACAGTCATTGATCGAACATCGCTCAATGCAGCGCTCATGTCAACTTCATCAATCGTCCATTTGGTAAGCGCTGTGCCTGCCGGATTTGTCAGGAAACAAACCGCAACGACCACACAAGCAATTACAGCCAGAACGATAATCCAAAACGCAGGTTTCTTGTAATTCATCACAGACTTCACACGATCTTTAACACCAACTTCACCAAAGGCGAGTGGGCAGGCCACAATCATGCGACGGTTGACGCTGCAGACCACAAGAGCCTGTGCATAGTCGGCTCTCTGTTCGTTGTCGAGTTTCTTGATAACCTTTTCGTCACAGGCAAGTTCAATATCTCTACACAGCAGCACATAGGCAATCAAAATCAATAGAGTTCACAGAAAATATACAAAAAAATTGCCCGCAGAATTTCTCCCACGGGCAACTGTAAGCATCAACATATTATTGAACAGTAGATTTCATTACGAGGTCAGTGTTTTTACCCACTCAATTAAATTTTTGATCTCATTTACAACATCACCATTTTTAATACTGTACAATGCAACGAACAAAGACAGAACGGTTACGATCATCATGATCCACTGTAGCTTTATATTTGATTCACTGCTTCTGTATTCAGCCGCATCATTTAGCAGCTTTAGTATATTATCAATTTGTGTTTTTGTTTCCTTGATTCCTTTAGATAAACCTTCAAGACTTCTTGACGATACAGAACCTTTTTTATAAAACTGATGTCTAAAGGCTTTGACATCATCGTGATCTATAGATTTACCTGAAAATTCTGAAATAAAGCGATAACAATAATATAGCTTTCGTTCAACTGCAACTATGACTTTTAGAACTGACGATGTTTTTGCTTTTCTGATCACCTTGCTAATCTTTTTGTTGCAAATCGCAATATCTCGTTTTGCAATATATTTCAACGTAGAAGCAGTTAAGTAAGCTCCATATATATCCGAGATATCATGGTGAGCTATCTCCGGCAAATGATCATTTTTAGAATAATTCCCACCACAGAATGCAGCCAAACGGATTCCCTCATTTTTCCCATGCTTATAGTCCCAGCATACACAGGCGTTATATGTTGGTGCATAGTCGGCAACTCTGTCAAACGATATACTATCCCAAAATTCTAAATTGCGGCGCTCATTACTGGGACGGATATTGGTTGAATATGTTTCAAACGTAGGCGTGAACATTCTGTCTTCCCAAAAATGAACGGAAAATGATTTTCGAATTTCCTTCAATATCTGCCACTTCAGTTGAGAAACCATCTTATAGATTTTTTCTTGACGAACATTATTGCCAGTATGAGATGATCTACCAAATTTTTTTACAGCATACCAGGGTGTATT
>JAQXKZ010000012.1 GCA_029010715.1 Clostridiales bacterium | reverse complement strand
AAATCCCGGACAGGTCCGGGATTTTTTTATTCGCTTCGAAGGCCTTATGCGGCCTTGCCTCCGCGGGCGAAGTGTACAGTGAGTCCGATGACAAGACCGAGCGCCGCAGGGCAGACCCAGGCGAGGCCGAGTCCGGCGAGGGGGAGACAGCCGTTCACAAAGTTGAGCGCGCCCTCAATGTGCAGGGCGTCGATCAGCCCGGAGGGAAGGCTTGCGAAGAGATCGTAGACCGCCGCGACGAGCGTGCAGCCGATGACCCAGCGGTAGACGGTCTTGTCGTGGCCGAAGAATCTGCCGCAGAGGGCGAGGAGAATGAGCGTGATCGCGAGCGGGTAGAGGAACATCAGCACGGGAATGGAGTAGGTGATGATGCTGTTCAGGCCAAAGTTCGCAAACAGGAAGGACACCGCGCTGAATATGATCGCCCAGGCACGGTAGCCGGGGCCCTTCGGGAACATACCGGAGAAGGTTTCGGCGCAGCTCGTAATCAGACCGACGGAGGTTTTGAGACAGGCTAAGGTCACGGTTGCGGCGAGAATAAGCAGGCCGGGGGCGCCGAGATAGTGCCGCGCTATCTGCGCGAGGGCAACGCCGCCGTTGCCGGCGGTGTCCATGACGCCGCGGCTGTGCGTACCGAGAAGCGTGACGAAGAAATAAATCACAGCCATCAGCAGGCAGCTGAATATGCCGGCGCGGACGGTGTTGGAGGCGACAGCCTCACCCTCCTCGACCCCGAGGCCGCGGATGACGTTGACGACAACAATGCCGAAGGCGAGACTCGCCAGAGCGTCCATGGTATTGTAGCCCTGAAGGAAACCCTCGAAGAAGGGCTTGTCGATATAATTGCCGGCCGGCTCTACCTCGGAGACGGAGGCGCCGGGGCCGGAAAGCGTGACAACGACAAGAATGCCGAGAAAGACCAGAAAAGCGGGGTTGAGTATCTTGCCGACCCAGGTCATTATCCTGCCTGGGTGGAGCGAAAACAGCAGCGCCGCGGCAAAAAAGACCAGCGAGAACAGCAGCAGGTACATAGAGAGTTTATCCGAGCTCTGGGGGATGACCTGCTCAAGACCGACCGTGAAGGAGGTTGTCGCACAGCGGGGGATCGCGAAGAAGGGCCCTATCGTAAGATAGAGCGCGCAGGTGAAAAAGCATGCATACGGACGGCTGACCCGGCCGCTCAGCTCAAAGAGGCCGCTGCTGCGGCTAATACCTAGCGCGGCGACGCCGAGAAGCGGCAGGCCGACGCCGGTAATGATGAAGCCAATGAGCGCGGGCCACATGCTGCGGCCGGCCATCTGGCCCATATACACGGGGAAAATGAGGTTGCCCGCACCGAAGAACATGCCGAACAGCATACTCGCTATGTACACGTACTCACTGCGGCTGAGTTTCTTTTTCATTTTGATTGCCCTTTCAAGATAAAAGTGTGCCCGCCACGGCGGACATGTCCGCCGCGTGGTAAATGAAAACTATTGTAGCATCACCGGCTTGAAAAAGCAACACGAATACGGAGTGTTAAGGAGGCAGCGTGTAATACGGCAGAAGCGGGTGGACGTATCGCGCGCCGTTGCTGCAAAAGTATCTGTTTTCTTTATTATTTCGATTTATTTGCTTTCGGGCGGCGTATCTGTTATTATCATGTTGAGTACCGGCCGCGCCGGCACTACGATAAAACAGCAGGGGGATGTGTTCCAATCGCAGACCGGGAGATAAAAAACAATCTGGAGAGCCTGCTCGTGAACAGGCTGACTCAGCAGGAGACACAGGAATGGCTGCGGCGTTACGCCGCGCCGTACAAGGAGCTTATGGCCTATTACCGCTGTGCGATGATGGAGGTGTCCACAAAGTTCCAGGTGCTGAATGAGGAGCTTTCGCTTCAGTATGACCGTAATCCGATAGAATCAATAAGAACGCGGCTGAAATCTATGGAGAGCATCATGGACAAACTGTCGCGCCGGAATCTGCCGCTGACCGTGCAGGGCATAGAGGAAAACCTGAACGACGTCGCAGGTGTCCGGGTGATATGCGCTTTCCCGTCTGACATCTATATGCTGTCAGAGGCCTTTCTGAAACAGGACGACATCACGCTCATAAGGAAAAAAGACTACATAGCCGAGCCCAAGGACAACGGTTACAGGAGCCTGCACCTGATAATAGAGACGCCGATCTTCCTGCACGACCAGAAAAAGATGATGAAGGTCGAGGTGCAGTTCCGCACGATATCAATGGACTGGTGGGCGAGTCTGGAGCACAGGATACGCTACAAAAAGGATATACAGATGGAAGAGCATATCCACAACGAGCTGCATGAGTGCGCACAGATAAGCGCCGCGCTCGACCAGCGCATGGAGCGCATCCACCGCACCTCCGAAAGCCTGCGCGATTCATAAGCCGCTTAAATGCCATAACCGGTTTTAAAGCGCGGGATCTGCGCCGGACTCCGGTGTAAGGACGGATAATACTCCGCAGATCCGGGGCGGCTGTCTATCGGTTAAGGAGACTTTTTAACGCAGGCGGCTGTGCAGGTACATAAGCCGCATACCGTACCGAGTCCGTTAAAAGCCGTCCTAGTCTGATTTTATACGGATCAGGGTATAAGGATAACAGCAGCGTGGCAGCGTAAACAGCCGGAAAGCATCCCGGAGAAGCCGTGAACGGCGCTCCGGGATACTTGTTTTAAACAGCTTAAAAGACCTTAAGTCTACGGCTTGACCTCACTGGGGTTTAATGATAAAATACACTGTCTTAATATAGGATAGCTGTCCATGCGCGTTATGACGTCGAGGGGTGAGCTGGAGACTGATATGTGGATTTCTGATAAATGGCAGGACTTTGAGCTTATCGACTGCTCAAAAGGTGAAAAGCTCGAACGCTGGGGGCGCTACTACCTTGTGCGCCCGGACCCGCAGGCAATATGGGACACGCCCAGACGCAATGCACACTGGAACGACCGCGACGCGCGCTACAGGCGCAGCGAGACCGGAGGCGGCAGTTGGGACAAGGGCAGCCTGCCCGAGAACTGGAAGATACGCTACGGCGAGCTGACTTTCAACGTAAAGCCCATGAATTTCAAGCACACCGGTCTGTTCCCCGAACAGGCGGCAAACTGGGACTGGGCGATGAGGAAAATACGCGGCGCCGGAAGGCCGATTAGCGTGCTCAACCTCTTCGGCTACACGGGCGCGGCAACTGTCGCCTGCGCCAGGGCCGGGGCGAGCGTTTGCCATGTCGACGCGGCAAAAGGCATGGTCGCCTGGGGCAAGGAGAACGCCGCGGCCTCGGGCCTGAGCCGGGCTCCGATACGCTGGATAGTTGACGACTGCGCGAAGTTCGTCGAGCGCGAGATACGCCGCGGACACCGCTATGACGCGATCATCATGGACCCGCCCTCCTACGGGCGGGGACCGGGCGGAGAGGTATGGAAGCTGGAGCAGAACCTCTGGCCCTTTGTATCGCTCTGCGCCGGGGTGCTGTCGGACGAGCCGCTGTTCGTGCTGATAAATTCCTATACGACGGGCCTTTCCGCGTCCGTACTGAGCTACGTGACGGAGAGTATATTTACAAAGAAGTTCGGCGGCAGCTCCGAGAGTCAGGAGCTCGGCCTGCCGGTGACCGACAGCGGGCTGTATCTGCCCTGCGGCGCATCGTGCCGCTGGGAAGGCTGAGGCGGCACGGCTCAGGTCTTAACAGAAGGAGCGACGAAACGGATGAGAGACGGCGTTTGCCTTGAAAAGGAAAGCCCCGCCGCGGACGGCGCGAGCCAGGCGGCGGATGCTGTAATCAGATTTGAAGACGTCCATTACACCTATCCCGGTTACGACACGGAAACACTTTGCGGGATAGATCTGGAAATAAAGAAGGGCAGCTTTGTCGCGGTGCTCGGCCATAACGGTTCGGGCAAGTCTACGCTGGCAAAGCTCACGAACGCGATACTCGTACCCGATAAGGGCCGTGTACTGGTCGCGGGGATAGACACAGCCGATGAGGAGCGCGTCATCGACGTGCGGCGCACGGTCGGCATGGTCTTTCAGAATCCGGACAACCAGATAGTTGCGAACGTGGTAGAGGACGACGTGGCCTTTGCGCCGGAGAACCTCGGAGTCGAGCCGGCGGAAATACGGCGCCGCGTGGATGAGGCCCTGAAGCAGGTCGGCATGTACGAAATGCGTATGCACGCTCCGCACCTGCTGTCCGGCGGACAGAAACAGCGCGTCGCGATAGCGGGAGTGATCGCCATGGAGCCGGGGATAATCGTGCTCGACGAGCCGACCGCAATGCTCGACCCGCAGGGCCGGCACGAGGTCATCTCGACGGTCACGAAGCTCTGCCGCGATAAGAAAATGACGGTTGTGCTCATAACGCACCATATGGATGAGTGCGTCCGGGCAGACAGGCTTATTGTCATGTCCGCAGGGAAAATTATCGCCGACGGGAAGCCGGCGGAGGTATTTGCCGACGTCGAGCTGATGGAGAGCGAGGGACTGACGGTCCCGGAGACAACGCGGCTCCTCTACGATCTCAGAAAGGCCGGCATGACGCTTCCCGGGGAAGAGCTTGACGTGGAAGGCTGCGCGGAGGAGATCGCGCAGGGCTTAAGGCTATAACGAAACGGAGACATTCAGCATGTCAGAGATAAAAGTGGAGCAGCTGCGCCATGTATACAGCGCCGGCACTCCGTTTGAAAAGGTGGCCATAGACGGAATAAACCTTACCATACCGCATGGGCAGCTCGTCGGAATTATAGGCCATACGGGATCGGGAAAGTCCACCTTCATACAGCACCTGAACGCGCTGCTCGCGCCGAGCTCGGGCAAAGTACTCTGCGCGGGAAAGGATATAAACGAGAACAAGATCTCCCGCCGCGACGTCAAGGGCCAGGTGGGACTCGTGTTCCAGTACCCGGAGTATCAGCTCTTTGAGGAGACGGTATACAAGGACATCGCCTTCGGACCGGCAAACATGAAGCTGAGCCCGGAGGAGATCGACAGCCGCGTGCGCGAGGCGGCGAACTTCGTCGGATTGGACGAGGAGCTGTTTGAGAGGTCGCCGCTGGAGCTCTCCGGCGGACAGAAGCGCCGCATAGCCATTGCCGGCGTTATAGCCATGCGTCCTGGCGTTCTGGTGCTCGACGAACCGACGGCGGGTCTTGATCCCGCCGGCTGCCGGCAGGTACTCGACAACATCTGCGCTTACCGCGAAAAAACCGGCGCGACGGTCATCATAGTCAGCCACAGCATGGACGACGTGGCCAAGATAGCCGAACGCATACTCGTTTTCGACCGCGGCGGCATAGTCATGGACGGCACGCCATCCGAGGTGTTCTCACACCCGGAGGAGCTTATAAGCATAGGTCTGGACGTGCCCAAGGCGACGGAGCTCGCCATGGCGCTGAGAAAGCGCGGGGTGAAGCTGCCGGAGTCGATATACAGCCATGAGCAGCTGCTCTCGGCCATAGTTTCGCTGAGGGAGGGACAGAAATGCTGAAGGATATAACCCTGGGCCAGTTCTTCCCCGGAGATACCGTGGTGCACAGGCTTGACCCGCGCACAAAGCTGATACTTGTGGTCGTGTATATAATCGCGCTGTTTCAGGCGTCCGGCTGGGTTTCCTACGCGGCAGTGACAGCGGCGACGGCGGCGTGTATGGCGCTGTCGCATATAAAGCCGGGCAATATCTTCAAGGGCCTGAAGCCGATGCTGTTCATAATCGTGCTGACGGCACTGCTGAATATCTTCTACACCGACGGCACGCCTGTAATCCCGGGCTGGATAATCACCTGGCAGGGCATTGCCAGAGCGGTACAGATGATACTGCGCATAATCCTGCTGATAACCGGTACCTTTCTTCTGACCTATACGACCAGCCCGATAGCCCTGACCGACGGACTGGATATACTCTTCGGGCCGCTGAAAAAAATAAAGGTCCCGGTGCATGAGATGACGATAATGATGAGTATGGCGCTGAGATTCATCCCCACGCTCATTGAGGAGACCGACAAGATCATGTCCGCCCAGAAGGCAAGAGGCGCGGATTTTGAGACAGGCAGTCTGATAAGCCGCGCAAAGGCCCTGCTGCCGATACTGGTACCGCTGTTTGTATCCGCCTTCAGAAGGGCAGACGAGCTTGCGGTCGCTATGGAGAGCCGCTGTTACCACGGCGGCGAGGGACGCACGAGGATGAAGCGTCTGAGAATGGCGGGCATAGATTACGCCGCCCTGATTATCGGAGCAGCTTTCCTTGCGGCCATGATCGTGATGAAGAAATTCGGAATATGAAAAATATTGCCCTGTGTCTGAGATATGACGGCAGCCGCTACCACGGCTGGCAGGTACAGAAAAACGACATAACCGTGGCGCAGACGCTTGAGGAGGCCCTCGGAAAGGTCTTTGGCCGGAGAACAAAGGCCGTCGGCTGCGGCCGCACCGACGCCGGGGTGCACGCGCTGCGCTACTGCGTGAACTTCCACGCCGACACCGCCATACCGATGGACCGCATGCCGCTGGCGATCAATTCCAGACTTCCGGACGATATCGCCGTGCTGGACGCGGTCGAGACGGACGAGGGCTTCAACGCCATCGGATCATGTATAAAAAAAGAATATATATATAAAATACACAACAGCAACATCAGGGATCCGTTTCTGAAGGACAGGGTCTGCTTCTACCCGCAGAGGCTGGATATGGACATGATGAAGCGCGCCGCGGCCGCCTTCGAGGGTACGCACGATTTCAGGGCGGTACGCAGCGTGGGCACGGAGACCAAAACGACCGTGCGCACGGTCTACTGGTGCCGCGCGGAAAAGGAAGGGGACGTCATCACAGTCTCCGTCTGCGCCGACGGCTTCCTGTACAATATGTGCCGGGCCATTGTCGGCACGATGATATATGCCTCCTACGGCAAGCTGATGCCGGAGAACATACCGGCTCTGCTCGAAAAGGGAGACCGCCGGCTCACCGGGCCTACCATGCCGCCGCAGGGGCTGTACCTCAACCGCGTATGGTACGACGGTCCGGCCGGGGAAATGATGATGAGGCACTGAGGTGTTCTCCGCGGTGCCGCGCCCCGACGGGAAATGCGGCCGAATTGTCTTTTGACCGCGGCGGAAAACCCCGGGCCGCCGGAGACGGTTAATGGTAATGTTTCCAGTTATTAATGATATATTTGTTCATAAACTTGTGTTATAACAGTTATGAACCTTTGGTGTTGACAACAAGAGGCGGCGACGCTGAGCTGCCGATACGCAAGCAAAGGATGGCGGATACATATGAAAGCTATCATTGACATCGTTTTAATAGTGATAATAGCCCTGTGTACCTGGAACGGATACAAGCGCGGGCTCGTGGGCGGAATTGCCGGGATACTGGCGATCATAATCTCCCTGTTCGGGAGCAGCCTGCTGGCCTCGGCGTATTCGCATGAGGTTGTTCCGGCGGTGGAGCCCTTCGTGGAAGGCTATGTCGATTCCTCAAAAAACAGAGACGCGATACTGGCCGATATGGGCTACGGGAGCAGCGACTATTCGCTGGAGGATATACTCGCGCAGGATTCCTCGCTGCGCTATGATTACGCATACGAGTGCTTCACGTCGATGGGACTCTATGAAAAGCGCGCGGAGGAGCTCGCAGATGAGGCGGTAAAGCTGGCAGAGACTGACGACATCACGATGACCAAAGCCGTGGTGTCCGTCTTGTGCGACACGGCGACCCACGTTGGGGTGATGGTCGTGGCTTTTCTGCTGATACTGATACTCCTCGTCGCTCTGGGAAACATAGGAAACCTGTCGTTCCGGCTGCCGAATATGGAGGGCGTCGACGAGGTGGGCGGCGCTATCATGGGCTTCGTCAAGGGCTTTCTGTACTGCGTGCTGCTGAGCTGGCTGCTCAGCTTTGCAGGCTTGGCTATAGGCAAGGGGACAATGGCGCACACTACGCTCGGCAGATTCTTCCTGATATTTGATTTTCTGACAGGCGGACTGCTGTAAAGACGGGAATACCGAAAACAGACTATACCTACGGAGGCAATAAATGCAGCCTACAATGTGTTCACGCTGCGGCAAGAACGTTGCCGTGGTATTCATTACAAAGATAGAAAACGGCCAGGCCAAAAACGAGGGCCTGTGCCTTAAGTGCGCACGCGAGCTTCATATCAAGCCCGTGGACGACATGATAAACAAGATGGGCATTACCGACGATGAGCTTGACAGCCTTACCGGCGACATGATGAGCGCACTGACCGGCGGAGAAGACATCACTCCGGTCGACGATGACGGAGAGAGCGGGGACGACGACGGTAAGACCGCGACTTTTCCCTTTCTTAACCGCCTGTTCGGCGCGGGGAACATGTCTGGTGAGGGCCCGTCCCAGAGTTCCGGCGGCAGCAATGAGCCCCGCAAAAGCGAGGGCAGGGACAGCGGCAAAAACGCCAAGAGAAAATTCCTCGATAATTACTGCATTGATCTGACGGCGCGCGCCCGCGAGGGCAAGCTCGACACGATGATCGGCAGGGAAGAGGAGCTTGAGCGCGTCATACAGATACTCAACCGCAGGCAGAAGAACAATCCCTGTCTCATAGGCGAGCCCGGCGTCGGCAAGACCGCTATCGCCGAGGGTCTGGCCCAGCGCATTGCGATGGGCAATGTACCGGCAAAGCTGCAGGATAAGGAGGTCTTTCTGCTTGACCTGACCGCGCTTGTCGCCGGCACGCAGTTTCGCGGCCAGTTTGAGAGCCGCATGAAGGGCCTGATCGAGGAGATCAGGAAGCACGGCAACGTCATTCTCGTCATTGACGAGGTGCACAATATAGTCGGCGCAGGCGACGCCGAGGGCAGCATGAACGCCGCCAATATCCTGAAGCCCGCGCTGTCCAGGGGCGAGATTCAGGTTATCGGCGCTACGACCTTCACCGAGTACAGAAAGCACATAGAAAAGGACTCCGCGCTTGAACGCCGCTTCCAGCCGGTCACGGTAAGCGAACCGTCGATCGAGGACAGCGTGAAGATAATCCGCGGCATTGCGCACTACTATGAGGATTACCACGGAGTAACGATACCCGACGAGATGTGCCGTCAGGCGGTGCTTATGAGCGAGCGGTATATAACCGACCGCTTCCTGCCGGATAAGGCGATAGATCTCATCGACGAGGCCTGCTCCGACGTGAATCTCAAAAACAGGGATATCAACCGCCGCATGGAGGTCGAGCGCGATATTGAGAATATACGCTTTGAGCGTGACGCTCTGATGTCCGACAGCCGCGAGCTGAGCGATGAGCAGCTCGACAAGCGCTATGCCAGAACGGCAGAGCTCAGGAGCAGGGAAATGCAGCTTCAGGCAGAGCTCGACGGGCTCGACAGAAATCCGCGCCCGGAATTGACGACGGATAACCTCGCCAGGATAATCGAGCTCTGGACGAAAGTGCCCGCTTCCACAATAAAGGAAGACGAGTTGGAGAGGCTCGCAAAGCTCGACGAACGCCTCAAAGAACATATCATAGGTCAGGATGAGGCCATCGACACGGTATGCGCGGCCATAAAGCGCAGCCGCGTCGGACTGCAGGTCAAGCGCAAGCCCGTGAGCTTCATCTTCGTCGGGGGGACCGGCGTCGGCAAGACCGAACTGGTCAAACGGCTCGCCGCGGATATGTTCGATTCGCCGGAGTCGCTGATAAGGCTCGATATGTCCGAGTTCATGGAAAAATTCTCCGTGTCACGCATCATCGGCTCGCCTCCCGGCTACGTCGGCTACGATGAGGCAGGCCAGCTCACCGAGAAGATCAGGCGCAAGCCCTACAGCGTGGTGCTCTTCGACGAGATAGAGAAGGCGCACCCGGACGTCATGAACATACTGCTGCAGATCCTCGACGACGGCAGGATTACAGACGCGCAGGGCAGAACCGTGAATTTCGAGAATACGATCATCGTCATGACTACCAATGCCGGCAGCAGCAACAAGTCCGGCAGCGTCGGCTTCGGCGGCACGGTCAGCGACATGAGCCGTGAACGCACGATGAAGGCGCTCAACGATTTCCTGCGTCCGGAGTTCATCAACCGCGTCGACGAGATCATTTGCTTCAACCAGCTCACGGAGGAGAACTTCCGCGCGATAGCGGAGCTTATGCTCGACGAGCTCAGGACAGTGCTCAGCGAGAAAAACCAGGAGCTTGTCTGGGACGGCAGCCTGATAGACTATCTGGTGAAGAAGGCATATTCGGTCACCTACGGCGCGCGCAACCTGCGCCGCGTTATCCAGAAGGATATCGAGGATGTTATTGCGCAGAGGATCGTCGACAACCGCGGCAGAGAGATAAGGAAGATAAGCATATCCGCTGCGGACGGCAAAATAAATACAGAGATAGAATAATGCATCGGCCCGCTTGACAGGAGCGGCACATTACGCAAAAAAATCCCCCGCACACGGGGGATTTTTTATAAGGTTAAATGACTTCTATAAGATTTGCGGCCTGAACCGCAGGGAGGATCGGTATGGAAAGATTACAGACTGTTCTCGGGGACATAACAAAGCAGAGGGTGGACGCAATAGTAAACGCCGCCAACTGCTCGCTGCTCGGCGGCGGAGGCGTTGACGGAGCGATACACCGTGCGGCAGGGCCGGAGCTGCTGGAAGAATGCCGCACGCTGCACGGCTGCGAGACCGGCAAAGCCAAGATAACCGGGGGCTACAGGCTCCCTGCAAAATACGTCATACACACGCCCGGCCCCGTATGGCACGGCGGCGGCAAAAAAGAGCCGGAACTGCTGGCCTCCTGCTACCGCTCGTGTCTGGAGCTCGCGGCGGAAAACGGCTGCAGGACCGTGGATTTCCCGTCAATAAGCACCGGTGTTTACCGTTTCCCTCTGGACAGGGCGGCGTCTGTTGCGGTGGCAACAATAGCGGATTTTCTGAAAGCGCACCCGGAGATAGAGCGCGTGCGCATGGTCTGCTTCGATGAGCGCACCAGGGCCAGCTACGACGCGGCAATTGCGGCTCTGGAGGAAAAAGCATGAGCAAGCGGCTGATAAAGCTGCAGTACAATTCACCGGTGGTGCTCACCTTTGCGCTGCTGTCACTGGGCGTGCTGTGGCTGGACAGGCTGACGGACGGACATAGCACGCACGCGCTGTTCAGCGTATACCGCTCGTCATTTGCGGACCTCGGCACCTACCCGCGTTTTGTTCTGCATGTGCTCGGCCACGGAAGCTATTCGCACTACATCGGAAACATGATGATGATACTCGTGGTAGGCCCTCCGCTGGAGGAAAAATACGGCAGCCGTCCGCTTTTCTGGGCGATATTCCTGACGGCGCTCGTCTCGGGCATGATACACTGGCTGTTTTTCCCGGGAACGGCCCTGCTCGGCGCGTCGGGAATAGTGTTCATGATGATAGTGATGTCATCGCTCGCGGGGATGAAAAACGGCTGTATTCCAATCACGCTCATCCTTGTGCTGGTACTGTATGTCGGCGGGGAGATAGTCAACGGTGTTATGCTGAAGGACAACGTATCCCAGCTCACGCACATCGTCGGCGGCATTTGCGGAGCCCTGCTGGGGATAAGCATGCGGAGGTAGTTTATGGAAAAGCTGCTTATAAGCGCCTGCCTGATGGGAGTAAAATGCAAATACTCCGGCGGCAGCAACGCCCTGCCGGAGGAAACGCTCGGGGCGCTGAGGGAAAAGTTCCTGCTGATACCGGTCTGCCCGGAGACCGCGGGAGGGCTCCCAACACCGCGCGCACCCAGCGAAAGGCAGGGTGAACGTGTTGTCAGCAAGCTCGGGGCGGATGTCACCGGGCAGTTTGAAAAGGGCGCGCGGATAGCGCTGAGACTTGCACAGATGTACGGCTGCGAAACGGCGCTGATGAAAAGCAGAAGCCCCTCATGCGGAAACGGGACAGTATACGACGGCAGCTTTTCAGGCAGGCTGGTACCGGGATACGGAACTGCAGCGGAAATGCTCATGGCTCACGGGGTAAGGGTAATTAACGAGAACGAGACAGAAAAAATTAACAAATGCAAATAAAATAATTTACAACAATTTACTTGACAATATAATTTCCTCGTCTTACAATAAACCAGACTTTGGGGAGAGTCACAATATCAGGTTTGTGTCATGGTTTCTTAGTAAGAGAAAAGGATGTGCGAAATGGAACTTACCAAAAGTGAGCTCGAGATCATGAACGTCATCTGGGATGCCAAGCGGCCGCTTACCAGAGGAGAAATACTGGAGATGTCCGTGAACAAAAAATGGAAGGACAACTCCATACACATTCTTCTGAACCGGCTTCTTGAAAAGGGCGCGATCGTCGAAGGCGGTTTTGCCAGAAGCGGAAAGTCCTACGGCAGGCTTTATGAGCCGAACATTTCAGGCGTGGACTTTTACGCGGAAAACATTCTGTCCGGCGGAGATTCCGACAGGGCGGAGATGCTTTTCGACGCACTGCTCAGGCGCGGCGACATTGATGCGGGTATGATCGACAGGTTTGAGGAAAAGCTCGAACACAAGAAAAAGGAACTCAATTAGTTTGCTTAAGACACTCAAAGAAACCGTATTACTCACTGTATTACTGTGCGTAATACGGTTTTTATTTTTTGCTTTCCCGGGCCGGACGGCGTGCGCCCGGGTACGGATACGCGCATTGGACAGCGCCGCGCGGTGCCGGATATTATCCGGTGAATATTATTCGCGGTATATTAACGGAATTTTAAGATATGTAAGACAGGGGAGGCATAATGCACAGCTTTAGGGAAAACTGAGAGGCAATATGGGGGAAACCCGGAACATATACAGGAGCTGCACTGAATAAATATGCATGAAATTTGCATGTAATCTGAGTACAAAAATTATAATTGTTGTAGAAAGTAAAAATTGAATTGAAATAAAATGAATTATAGTTTATAATAGACAAACTAGACAATGCAGAACTGTGCATGAGTCTGGATAAAAGTACCCGCGTGTCCGCCCGGCAGAATATGGGCGGATTTCCAGCTGCAAAGGGGCGGGAGCAAAGGAGCCGAGGTTGACAAGATGAATTCAAAAACTCTGGCGTATGTTCTCAAGCGTATATGGCTTGCGATCCTGACTGTTTTTATTATCAGCGCCATTACCTTTTTCGTGATGCATATGGTGCCGGGCGGCCCGTTCAACCGGGAAAAGGCCCTCGATCCGGCTACTATAGCCGCACTGGAGGCGAGGTATAATCTGGATAAGCCCCTGGTGGAGCAGTTCTTCCTCTATATTGGCAATCTTCTCCACGGCGATCTCGGCGTGTCGCTTAAAAACGGCCGCGATATCACCGCTATTATAAAGGATTCCTTCCCGATATCTGCCAGACTGGGTCTCACGGCAATCACTATCGCCCTGATATGCGGCACTGTCTTCGGAAGTCTCGCCGCGCTGATGCGCAATAAGTGGCCTGACCGCGTCATTGTGTTTTTCTCCACTTTGTTCACCGCGGTGCCGAGCTTCGTGCTTGCGACGCTGCTGCTGCTGGTGTTTGCGATAAAGCTGGGCTGGGTTCCCGTATGGAGTGCCACGGAGGTCAACTACACGCTGCCTGTCATAGCGCTGGCAGCTTACCCGATGGCCTATACGACGCGACTTGCCAAGACGAGCATGCTGGACGCACTCAGCCAGGACTACATACGCACGGCCAAGGCCAAGGGCGTCGTCCGCTGGAAGGTCATCTTCAAGCACGCGCTGCGCAACTCCCTGATCCCCGTCATCACTTATGCCGGTCCGCAGATCGCGTATATAATCACCGGCTCCATGGTCGTGGAGACCATATTTACCGTCGGCGGTATAGGCAGCAAATTCGTCGCTGCCATCACCAACCGTGACTACACGCTCATCATGGCGACGACGATTTTCCTCGCCACCCTGATGGTCATTGCAAACCTGATCTGCGACCTGCTTTACAAGGTCGTCGACCCGCGCATCAAACTGGACTGAGGAGGGCGGCGTAAATGAATACAGAATATAAGCCCGACGTGATGCCCAAAAAGCAGATCCTGAGCGCACAGATAGACCTGAAAAAGTTTGAGAAGGCAAGCGAAGAGGAGAAGCGCCAGCAGGACGTCATGAGCGCCAGCACATCGTTCTTCAGGGACGGCATGAAAAAGCTCATGAAGAACCCTCTTGCCGTCGCAAGTATAATCGTGCTTGTCTGCATCGTCCTCACCATCATAATTGCTCCTCTCGTTGTACCCTACGGCTATGAGGAGATGCTGTCGGTAAACGGCAAACGCGACAAAGGAGCAAAGAACCTTGCCCCGTTTGAGTACAGTCAGGCCGAACAAAAGTACATCGAGGACGGAAATTACCGCTTCCCGCATATCTTCGGTACGGACGAGCAGTGCCGTGACTACTTCATACGCGTGGTCTACGGTACGCGCGTCTCCCTGATCGTCGGTGTGTTTGCCAGCATCATAGTTCTCATAATCGGTATGCTCTACGGAAGTATTTCCGGATACATCGGCGGGCGCACGGACCTGATTATGATGCGTATCGTCGATATCATATACTCCCTGCCGGATATGCTGATAGTTATATTGCTGTCGGTCGTGCTTGACCAGCGGCTGAAACTGACAGGCGGATTGCTGGCCTCTATAGGCACGAACATGATCTCCATATTCATCGTGTTTGGCCTGCTGTACTGGGTCAGCATGGCGAGACTCATCCGCGGTCAGATACTCTCCATCAAGGAGAACGAGTACATACTTGCCGCGCGCTCCATAGGCGCAAAGCCCTCGCGCATCATCCGCAAGCACATTCTGCCCAATTGCCTGTCCGTTATAATCATCTCCACGGCCCTGCAGGTGCCCTCCGCCATATTTACGGAGAGCTACCTCAGCTTTATCGGCCTTGGCGTACGCGCCCCTATGCCCTCCCTCGGCTCACTCGCCAACGCCGCGCGCGTCGGCCTGCAGAGCTACCCGTACAAGCTGGTATTCCCCGCCGTCATGATCTGTCTTATAGTACTGAGCCTTAACCTGCTCGGCGACGGCCTGCGCGATGCCTTTGACCCGAAGCTGAAGAGGTGAGTGAAATGAGTGAACATTTACTGAGCGTGCGCAACCTGCGCACATCCTTCTTTACCGACTCCGGCGAGGTTCACGCCGTCAACGGCGTGTCCTTCAATCTGGATCCCGGCGAGGTGCTCGGCATAGTCGGCGAGTCCGGCTCGGGCAAGAGCGTCACCGCCTACTCAATCATGCAGATACTTGCCGACACCGGCAGGATAGTCGAGGGGCAAATACTGTATAAGGGTGAGGACATCACCAAATGGAGCGCAAAACAGATGAGCGCGTTCCGCGGCAAATGCTGCTCCATCGTGTTTCAGGACCCGATGACGAGTCTTAACCCGGTATTTACCATAGGCAGCCAGCTGCGCGAAGCCATAGAGCTGCATACCGACAAAAAGGGCGCGGCGGCAAAGGCGCGCGCGATAGAGATGCTGGAGCTGGTCGGAATAAACGAGCCCCAAAAGCGCGTCCGGCAGTATCCGTTTGAGCTGTCCGGCGGTATGCGCCAGCGTGTCATGATCGCCATGGCCCTTGCCTGCGAGCCGGATATCCTTATCGCCGACGAGCCGACGACCGCTCTGGACGTGACCATTCAGGCGCAGATACTCGAGCTGATGGCCGACCTGCAGAAGAAGATGGGCATGGCTGTCATACTCGTCACGCATGACCTCGGCGTGATCGCCGATATGTGCGACAATATCATAGTCATGTACGGCGGACACATCTGCGAACGCGGTACCGCCGACGAGATATTTTATAACCCCAGCCACGAGTACACGAAGGGCCTGCTGCGTTCCATCCCGAACGTGAACAACATGAAGGAGAAGCTCATACCCATCGCCGGTACTCCGATCAATATAATCAATCTGCCCAAGGGCTGCGCGTTCAGCGCGCGCTGCGATGAGGCGATGAAGATATGCCTCGAGCAGCAGCCCGAGGAGCTGGTCATAAATGAGAACCACTGCGCCTCCTGCTGGATGAACGTCAAAAAGGCGCTTGAAGAGAAAGAAGGTGCACAGGGATGAGCAAGGAACTGCTGAAGGTAGAGCATCTCAAACAATATTTCCCCGTGAGTGCCGGCTTCGGAAAGGTCATGCCGCTTAAAGCGGTGGACGACGTCTCCTTCTCCATCGGCGAGGGCGAGACTCTGGGTCTCGTCGGAGAGTCCGGCTGCGGCAAGACCACGGTCGGCCGTACCCTGCTGCAGCTCTACACGCCCACCGCGGGCCGCATCACCTTTGACGGCGACGTGCTTTTCGACAGCGGCGAGGAATACGACGGAGACGGCAAGCTTATCCTCGACGCGCACGGCAAGCCCGTACAGGGCAAAAAGGTTCATGTGAACATGCTCCCGTACCGCAAAAAGATGCAGATGGTGTTCCAGGACCCGTATTCCTCCCTCGACCCGCGCATGACCATCGAGGACATCATAGGCGAGCCTCTGGATGTGCATCATCTGTACTCCAATAAAAAAGAGCGCCGCGAAAAGATACTTGAGCTTATGGAGCTTGTCGGGCTCAACTCCGAGCACGCCACGCGCTATGCGCATGAATTCTCCGGCGGACAGCGTCAGCGCATCGGTATCGCGAGAGCGCTGGCGGTCGACCCGAAGTTTATCGTATGCGACGAGCCGGTATCCGCGCTGGACGTCTCCATTCAGGCGCAGGTCATCAATATGTTTGAGGAACTGCAGGAAAAGCTCGGCGTCGCATACCTGTTCATCGCGCACGATCTGCTGGTCGTACATCATATTTCCAAGCGTATCGCGGTCATGTATCTGGGACGTCTGGTCGAGATCGCCGATGCGGACGAGCTCAATGAAAATCCGATGCATCCCTACACGCAGTCGCTGCTGTCCGCGGTACCCGTACCCGACCCGAGGAAAGCCCGCGAGCGTCAGCGTATCGTCCTGACCGGCGACGTGCCCAGCCCGCTGAAAATGCCGACCGGCTGCCCATTCCGTACCCGCTGCCGCTATGCCACCGAACAGTGCGCCGAGCAGTGCCCGCAGCTGACCGACCGCGGACACGGCCATCATGTCGCCTGTTGGAACAAATAAATGCGGCGGAAAGACTGAAGTTTACTGCATTTTGACGCTTGAAATAGATAAAGATATATGGTAATCTAACCAAAACAAGCTGATAGTTTTATATTTATCACGGACTCACCCATCATGAAAAATCTCTTTTGGCTTAGTGCGTCCGAGTTTATGCCGCAGCAGGGCCCTGCTGCTCACACTTTATATTTATAAAGTGTGATGGGGCATTGGATGCGGATGAACGGAGATGTGCCGAATCAGGAGGTTTAAAATAAATTAGGAGGAAAAACAATGAAAAAAAGTTTAGCACTGCTCCTTGCGCTGGCTATGGTTTTCTCTCTGTGCGCCTGCGGCAACAGCGGCAGCACCCCGGCTGCTACCGAAGCGCCTGCAGCAACCGAAGAGACTCCTGACGCTGCAAGCCTTGTAAGCGACGCTTTCATCGACCCTGTCAATGACTGGTCCCAGTACAACGACCTTATCACCGCGATCAAGGCCGAGACCGATTTCGCAAAGCGTACCGAGATGATGCACGAGGCTGAGGATATACTCATGTCCAACTACTGCGTCGTTCCCATCTACTACTACAACGATATCTACATGCTCAAGGATTACGTTGAGGGTATGTACGCCAACCTCTTCGGCACCAAGTTCTTCCAGAATGTCAAGATGAACAACGGTTCCGATACCTTCCGTCTCAACCTCGCCTCCGAGCCTGACTTCCTTGACCCCGCACTCAACAGCTCCGTCGACGGCGCCTGCCTTGCAGCTGCTTCCTTCTCCGGCCTGTATACCTACAACGCCGAGGGCAAGACCGAGCCCGCTTGCGCTACCGGTTATGAAATCACCGAGGACGGCCTCAACTTCACTGTCACTCTCAAAGACGGCCTGAAGTGGAGCGACGGTTCCGATCTGACTGCCAAGGACTTCGAGTACTCCTGGAAGCGCGCAGCCAGTACCGCCACCGCTGCTGACTACGGCTACATGTTCGCCGGCTTCGAGGGCTACCCCGATGACCTCGCCGTCACCGCTACCGATGACAAGACCCTCACCTTTACTCTGACCGCTCCCTGCGCCTACATCGAAGACCTCATGGCCTTCCCCACTTTCTTCCCCGTCAAGCAGGAGGCCGTTGAGGCTGCCGACGGTTGGGAGACCTCTCCCGGCGCATGGTGCCAAGATGCCGGCTTCGTCGGCAACGGCCCCTTCGTCTGCACTGCATGGGATCACGATGTCTCCATGACTTATGAGAAGAACCCGTACTGGTACGGCGCTGACAGCGTGTCCGTCGAAAAGCTTGAGTTAATGCTCTCCGCTGATGACACCGCTATCTACTCCGCATACAAGGCCGGCGACGTCGACATGATAGACACCGTCCCCAACGATGAGATCCAGGCCCTGCTGAACGACCCCGAGTTCTACATCGTTGACAACCTCGGCACCTACTACGCTGCCTTCAACTGCAACAGCCCGCTGTTCGACGGCAAGACCCCCGAGCAGGCTGCCTGCATGCGCAAGGCTTTCAACCTCCTGATCGACCGTGACTACATCTGCGAGAACGTTGGCCAGACCGGCCAGATCGCTGCAAACGCCTTCATCCCCTACGGCATGGCTGACGGCAATGGCGGCGTGTTCAAGACTGAAGTCACCGAGCAGGGCTACTTTGATCCCTATGGCATCAACAACGACTACGAAGGCACTCTCGATGAGGCACGCACTCTGCTGAAGGCCGCCGGCTACAAGTTCGGCGACGACGGCAAGCTTTCCGCCGAGACCCCGATCAGCGTCGAGTACCTGACCAACAACGGCACCGGCCACGTTGCCGTCGCTGAGGCTATGCAGCAGGACCTCGCCGTTATCGGTATCCAGATGACCATTCAGTCTCAGGACTGGAACGTGTTCCTGCAGGAGCGCAAGGCCGGCAACTTCGACTTCGCGCGTGAAGGCTGGCTCGCCGACTTCAACGACCCCATCAACATGCTCGAGATGTGGATCACCGACTCCGGCAACAACGACTGCCAGTTCGGCCGCAGCAAGTAATCGGTTTATCCGATACCGGAATCCTGCATGAGACGGCGCACGGCCTGAGCGATTAATGCCTTTAACCGATCGACCGTACGCAGGTCAAAGCAGACATAAAAAATACCAGAGCTTCGGCTCTGGTATTTTTTATAAGTAATCAGGCTCACGCTTCATAATCAGGGGCGTATGCTTTCAAAGGGATTGGTGTTCTGACCTGAGATGGTAGTAAAGTTCAGGCTGGTGGTGACATGGTCGACCATGGCCTGACGCGCAAGCTCCGGCATACGCATACGCACCGCGGAGGCTACGGCAGTGTGGTTGAAGGTCACGCTCGGTATCCACGGGTTTTCCATGTTGTCGGCGTTGCCGACGAACTCAAGCATGGATGACTGATACATCGTGAGCTTCGGGACGATGACTTCGTAGCTCTGCACGATATAGGGGTTGCCGCAGGACTTGATAATAAGCTTGTGGAAGGGCATGTCCGTCTCCTTCATACCCTGAGTGTCACGGCGGATGACGCTGTCCTTGAAGGCCTCGGCAAGGATGGAGAGCTCACGCACGATGTCGTCGTCGGCGGCATGGGCACAGAGCGCCGCGGCTTCGCTCTCAATGGCGGAACGGACACGGTAGAGGCTTATCATATCGGAGAGGCTGAGGTCAAGAACAAAGCTGCCGGACTGGCCGGGGCGGTTGATGATAAAACCACGCTCGGTCAGCTTGGAGATGGCTTCCGCCACGGGGGTGCGGGAGATACCGAGGCTGGCGGCAAGCTGGTTAACATTTAGCTTGGCGCCGGGAGTGATGCGCAGACTGATGATGTCGTCATAAAGAAGTTCGGTCACGATGTCTCTGAGCTTGCTGTCGGGGTTCTCTGCGATACATCGACGCAGTTTATACTGGTCCATAGTGTATACCGTCCTTTCTGATTTTTGTGTCTGTGTCATATGAGCAGGGTCAAAAGACCCAGAATAGCCAGATGCAAAGGATAGAACAGGTAAAATGCAAGCTGTACACGTCTGCCGGGACGGCCGTTATATAAAAGAATGGGGAGCGCAGCGAGCGCGGCGGGGATAAAATACTGCAGGCTTTGCATACGGAGTATGTATTCGGCAAAGGCCCAGACGACGATCGCCGCGGCCTGAAGCGGGCGGTGGGAGCGCAGCATATGCAGCATCAGGATCAGGAGCAGTCCGAGCCAGCCGTAATCGGAATGCGGCAGGATCAGCGCGGCGCATAGTGCCAGCGCCGGGAGCTGCATAATAAGTTTTTTTCTACCGGCGCTGCCCGGCAGAATACGGTCCAGACAGGACATGGCGGCGAGGGATATGGCGAGAGTATAGAACACGTCGCAGTCCCGACCGATAAGGCGGACGCCGCCGGCGCTAAGATTCAGCAGGGCAAGCAGGACAGCAGCGCCGGCCCAGATAAACGACAGACCGGGACGGACGGTCCTGTACCAAACAAAACACACGAACACGGCCAGCAGCAGGCACCAGTACCACGGATAGACAAAATAGAAGCCGTCTGCGGCGGAAAGACTGTAGTTGGCGGTGGAAAAGGTAAGACTGAAGGGAATACGCGAGATCACCGCGAACATGACCAAACGCGACAGGTAGCGGCTGCGGTCGGAGGTTTTGTCAAAGCCGTTTGCCAGAAGAAAACAGAATATCGGGAAGGCGATGCGTCCGAGCATACGCATGACGGTATACAGCTGCGCATCGAGCAGAAATTTGCAGCGCAGGAAAAAGCCGGTATGGTCAATCAGCATTGATACGACGGCTATGATTTTGAGGGCAAAAACGGACATGGAAAAGCCTCCGGGAGACTATTTGAGAAGTTTTTTATACGGGGAGAGGCGGGAGCGGTTTATGCGCGCGGCGAGACGCGGACGAAGACGCGGACTGCGCATGAGCAGGGCCAGCAGACCCATCAGCACCGAGCGCGGCAGATGGCGCTGCGGAAAGTCATACAGGCCGTTAGAGCGGAAGTAATCGTGATCGGCGTACAATATACCGCGCCGGCTCCAAACAAGGTCACGCAGCAGCTTCATACCGGCGGCGGCGTAGAAGTTCTTCGGCGGCAGGCAGGCGTTTTCCAGCGCATAGGCAAGCGATGCGGAAACTGCGGATATCCCGGCTGCACTGCAGGCATAGCCGGCAAGAAAATTGCGGCCTGTCTGACTGCGCGCCCCGAGCACGGTGCGCAGGTTTTCTTCGGCAGAAATATCACCGTTTACAATATAGGCGACGGGCTTGCCCCTGACAGGCGCACGGCAGCCGCAGAAAAACTGACGGTCGTCAAACAGCTTGAAGAGTGAGCCCATGCTGTGGTCCCGGAGAGTGAAAGCGTAGACTATGGCGTCGGCGTTGAAAATATTGTCCTGCAGAAAGCGGTCAAAGCCGTCGTCATGAACACAGCGTCCGCCGGCAGTGCAGCTCATGCAGCCGAGACAGCCGCCGCGGAACGAAAAGTCGGCTATGTTTACGAAGCGGGTCCTGTACGGATAGACCGCGTCAAAATCCTTTATCATGGCGCGCAGGCTCTCGTCATCCTCACGCAGGTCGCCGACAATGACAGTGTCGAAACCATCACGCTTTTTCACAGGCTCATAACGGCGGACATAGGGCACTGGCGGAGGCGGAGTGTAGGGGACAGGAGCTTCGGCGTCAGGCATGGCGGCGCAGAACACGGCGTAACGAAGAAAGGCCTCCAGCTCCGCACGTCCCTGCTCACTGAGCATATCCTCCGTGCCGGCAGAGAGACCGCGGATAACACGCATGCCCATATCGCGGCAGTTATCCTCAATGAAGCGGTGCGCGGTTATATCGAAGAAATGCGCGGAAGTACTAAGCTGTGTGGCGCATATGCCTCTGAGATCGGCATTGGCGGCTTTGAGAAGCTCAATAAAACGGTGCAGCTGCGAAGGGACGAGAGAGCAGTAAACGGGGTAGGCAAAGACGAGCAGCTCGGCGGAGACAATCGCCTCGACGGCGCCGCTCATATCACGTTCAAAAATATGAATACCGGAGCCGACATTAAGAAATTCAAATTCATGCTCCGGGAAATTCTTTTCAAGGTACAGACAGCTCTGAAGGGTGACGCTGTATCTGCCCCTTGGGGAGCCGTTTATAATGAGTATCTTCATATGTGGAACTCCAGTATGCTTTTTATATATTTTAACCTTTTTCGATGCAAAAATCTATTGTGAACATCATAAAATTTGATAAAGAAAAACTGTAAAAAAAGTGCGGACCGAAACAAATTCAGTCCGCAAACAGGGTTGTGGGATAAAAGATATGAGCCGCGGCCTTTCATAACGAAAGGCCAATTGGATAAGCTGTGCTTAAAGCATAATACATTTGCGCCGAATTGTAAAGAGCGAAGGATGTCGAAGCGGCACCAGTTTTGTCGGCGATAAAAAATGTATATTTCAGCTCCGGAGGGAAAGAATACAGAGGAAAAAACAATTGAGAGGAGCATTTGCATGATAATGGATCGTATAGCTCTGGTGCTGGCGATAATCGGCGGCATCAACTGGGGCAGCGTCGGTCTGTTCCGCTTTGATATAGTGGCCTGGCTGTTCGGTGGACAGACGGCGACGGTAAGCCGCGTAATCTATACGCTGGTCGGCCTGTCGGCGCTGTGGTGCATTTCACTGCTTTTCCGCAGCGATTCCGTCACCGACGACGGCATATAAAAAATGAGACCGTAAAGGTCTCATTTTTTTATATGCCGCTTCAGTGTCCGTGCGGCGTGCGGTCAAGGATATCCTTTTCCGTTTTCAGATCTGCGTGCAGGAGAAATGCGAGTATGACGCTGAGAGGTATGAGCGTGAAGAACATGGCTTTCCCGAGAAATACACGCGTCAGCAGCACGGACAGGATAACGCCGGCGAGGAAGGCAAGCAGCATACCTATATGCACGAACATCCGGGACAGGTACTGCCGGTTGTCCTCATGGCGAAGCGACTTGCACAGGGCGATGCCGATCTGACGGACATGGTTCGTGCAGAAAACGGTGGCCATGGGGATACTCTGCGCCTGGCGGAAGGTATTATACTGCATGGAGCAGATGAAGTTAACGAGCACCTGACTGATTTGATACGGGGCGGTTTCGGGTATGAGGGCGAGGATGACGACAAAGATCATCTCGATAATGATGAATAGGGTATCCCAGCGTATCAGGTGCAGCCTCTTGATGGGCAGAGCGATATATTCGGAGACATAGGTGCCGAGGAGGTACGCGCCGATCGGGATGAGATAGTAGGCCGCGTGGAGAAACTCACCGTGCCCCAGTGCAAGACCGAGAAGGACGATATTCGCCGTCTGCGCGTTGCAGAAAACGCCGCCTCTTATCGAGAAGGTAAAGCCGCCGAAGAAGCCGCCGACCATCATCAGGACCATAAAGACCCAGCGCTTTTCGCATTCAAGGTATTCGTGCTCGTCGCCGGATTCCCTTTCGGGAATATGTACGTTTTTATCCGGAGTCTCAGTTATGCTTGTCCCGGCGGAGACGGCGTCGGAAACACGAAGTCCGCCGTCGGGAGTGCCGACGGTCAGGGTCCCCGCGCCGGAGCACTCCGCGGTCCCGGACCGCAGGTTCTCTTCAGGTCTCATTGATTCCATGACAGGTTCACCTCAGAAGAAAATATATGACGAAGCACTGAGCGAGAGCCAGAAGCGTGAAGCCCCAGCGAAAGTACCAGTGCTTTGTTTTATGGCGGAACACATACATGCCGCACAAGCCGCCTGCGGCGCCGCCGAGCAGGGCAAAGAGAAAAAGCGTTTTTTCGCTGATGCGCCGCATGTGCCGGCGGGCGCGGCGTTTATCGCTGCCCATGAGTATGAACAGAATGAGACTCATGACGCCAAGCAGTATTAAATAAAGTTCAAGTTCGGTTTTCATATCTGTCTGTAGGCCTTGTCGTGCAGCTGCGGCCGGGCGAAGCTCAGCCCAGCTCGCCGAAATACCAGCCGGAATAACCCCTGTGCTTTACAAAGTATCCGCAGGAGGTCTCCTCTACCACGCTGACCCGGTCGCCGGCATGCAGCGGCAGAACGTAATCGGTGCAGTCATTGCAGTCGGTGAACTCCTCGCCGGTAAAGAGATACCTGGTGAGTATATCCATCTCATAGCCGGTGCGGACGTGGCGGCAGTGAGAAAATTCCCCGCCGCGCTGAAGGACCTGTACGCGGCTGTCGCCCCAGCGAATGTAATAGGAGCGCTCGCTCTCCGCCTGATCGGAGAGGACGGTACGGACCGGGAAGGGGTCATACCAGGTATGGGAAAAGTCATCGCTGTTTATATCCGGGATGATGAGCCCGTTGAGCTGGCCGTCGTCCTTCAGGACACAGGCGCCGTCTATGCTGACTATGCGGCGGCTGCGCTCGATTATGGGATTGGCGCAGACCCTGTCGCTGCCGTAAAGCATGACAGGATAGTGGCCGACAACGACCCATTTGTCAAAGCTGAAGCCGAGGTCCATAAAGCGGTCGCAGCGCATAAGCTCACCGGCCGTATGCGCAGCCAGCGGCTTGTCGGGGAAAACTGCGGCGTGGGCGAAGATGAACCTGTCTGTCTCGATCGCCTGAGGAAGCGCGGAGAGGAAGGCAAACTCGTCGCTGTAAGCCTCGCCGAGCTTATATTTATAGGTCTGAAAATCCCGGATCGTCATAGGATCGTCGCCGAGGCCGCAGATCATGTCCCATAGCAGGCCGCTCCGCCGCCATTTAATATATTTGGGGAGATTGTCGGCCCACTTGCCGGTCTCGCTGAATATGGCGCTCCAGTCGTCGCAGTTGCCCATAACGGCGTGCACGTTGCCGCGGCGGCTGAGGTCCATTATATAGCGCAGGGTGGCCAGACTTTCAGTACCTTTTTCAAGGAAATCTCCGTCTATGATAAGCTCGTCGGCATCGGAGAAGCCCGCGCGGGAAAGAAGCCCATTGAAATACTGAAGATTAGCGTGGATGTCGGAGGTAACTATTATGCGCCGCCCGGACGGTATGTCCGGTCTGAGGATGCGGGCCGGTGAGTCATACATTCCCATGGTTCACGCCTCCGAGTCTGCGCTCCATGAGCAGCAGCTCCGCGTTGGTACCGGGCTGGGCTGACAGCCGGCGGAAGCCGTACTTTTTATAGAAGCCTATGGCGGCCCCGTTGTCCTCGGACACAAGCAGCCGAAGGGCATTGCGTCCCAGCCTGCCGTACTTGCCTATGGCGCGTCCGAGAAGCTGGATCCCATAGCCCTTACTGCGGAAATCACTGTTCAGGTAGAGCAGGCTTATCCAGCCGTAACCGGCATGTGCGCCGCGCAGGGTATCCATATCGACAAGGCCGATGGGCTCGCTGCCGCTGTATATCACGGCGACGGACTCGCTGTCCGCTTCATAGTGGGCTTTGGCGGCGGTATAATACGGCTCAGGGCTGAAACCGTCCAGGCTGCCGTGCGCGGCGAGCCACGCGTCAGTGTAGCAGGCGATGTAATAATCCCTGTGCATGGCGGGATCAATATACTCGTGCCGCAATGCAAGGGGCCTGTCCGCGCGCGGCATGAGCTCGGGGCTCAGGTGCGAATGGTCGTTTATATATACGGGGGTAAAAACTCCGTTTTCGTACTGAAGCTTTGCGACGCCTGTGTTGGTGAAGATGGGCAGAGCCGCAGTGTCGTCCAGGGGTATACCGCATACGCCTGACAGCATGCAGCGGATGGCGAGACCGTGGGTGACGACGGCGACGGTGCGCCCGGGGTTCAGGAGGGCGATCTCGCGCAGCGCCTCGGCGGTGCGTTCCCTGACGTCGATGTATGATTCGGCGCCGTCCAGATGAAAATGCTCCGGATCGCTTATGAAGGCCCGGAACTCCTCCGGGTAATCCTGTCCGACATTGGCGAAGAACTGGGTCTCCCAGGGACCGACATGCATCTCACGCAGGCGTTTGTCAAGCTGGATCGGGACATCGTGCCAGCGTGTGATCGCCGAGGCGGTCAGCCGCGTGCGGTAGAGGTCGCTGGAATACAGCGCGTCTATCGGAATGTGCCGGAAGCGCTCCGCCAATGCGTCGATCTGACGCAGGCCGAGCGCGGTGACGTCACCGTCCCAGGTGCCCTGCATCATATGGTACAGGTTGCCTTCGGCCTGGGCATGCCGAATTACATAAATTTCTGTCATAACTGTCCCTCCAGATGCTTGACCGCCGGGTCCGGATACAGTATAATTGATAAATCCGGATATAGCTGAGCAAAACGGCAGTCAAGCTATTATAACTTGGTTTTACCGCTTAGGCAAGAGCCGGAAGGAGAAAAGGGAAAAGCTTCTTTTTTAGAGATCAAGGTGAGTGGGTAATATGGTCAGAGCGGCGGCACTGGTGTCCGGCGACGGGGCAAAGCTCCAGGCGATACTGGACTCCATGTACTTCAAGGAAATACCGGATTTTGAGCTGGTTGCGGTCATTTCGTCCGAAAAGGATGCCTACGCCATGAAGCGCGCGCTGAATGCGGGCGTGCCGGCGTATGTGGTCGACCCGGAGCTCTTCCCGAATATGACGAGCCACAGCATGGCGGTCGCCAACAAGCTGAGAGACATGGATATCGAGCTGGTGATCCTTGCAGGCTATGGACTGCCTCTGGGCGTGATACCGTACCAGTTCAAAAACCGTATGATCGGGACATTTCCGGCGCTGTACCCGGCCTTTGAGGATACGGACGGCGATATACAGAGGGCTGTGCTGGAGCGCGGCGTGAAGGTCACGGGTGCGACGGCATATTTTGCCGACGCCGACGGACGCGTCGGAAGCATTATACTGCAGCGCGCTGTTGAAGTCATGCCGGACGATACGCCGGATACGCTCAGACGCAGAGTTCTCGAGGAGGGAGAATGGAAGCTGCTCAGTCAGGCGGTCGGCCTGTACTGCGCGGGCAGGCTATCCGTCCGCGGAGCCAGAGTTGTGGTCGAAGAGGAAAAAGAGAAAGTATAAACTTATACATAAACGCCCCGCCGTTTCACACGGCGGGGCGCTTTGTGCCGAAAACCCGAGATGCAATGCGGGGCCTGCCGCGCCGTGCAAAGCCTTTGACGCTTTCCGTGAG
>JAQXKZ010000011.1 GCA_029010715.1 Clostridiales bacterium | reverse complement strand
AGAACGGAGGAGCACAATGCAGTTTATCTGTTATCCCAAATGCAGCACCTGCCAGAAGGCGAAAAAATGGCTGGAGACAAACGGCATCGTTTTTGAGGAACGGCACATCGCGGAAAACAACCCCGGCGCGGAAGAGCTGCGCGCGTGGCACAAGCGGAGCGGACTGCCGCTGAAAAGGTTTTTCAACACAAGCGGGCTGCTGTATAAGAAACTGCAATTAAAGGACAAGCTGCCTGCCATGCCTGAAGATGAGCAGCTTGCTTTGCTGGCCTCTGACGGGATGCTGGTAAAGCGCCCTCTGCTGATTGACGACGGCTTTGTGCTGGTTGGCTTCAGGGAGGCGGAATGGAAGGCCGCGTTTGGTTTTTGAACAACCGGGATTTTAAAGTCCGCAGGCTCCGGCATTGGCGCCCGGGAGCTGTTCCGACGGTTCTGAACGCCGGTCTCTGACCGGTCAACAGCGGATACCGGGTTTCGGTTTCTGCGGCGGTTTATCCGGTTTCAGGCGGTTCCCCGGTCCACTCAGGCTCCCCCGCGGCTCATTTGTCACACTATTCATCATCGGTTCTTTGACAGACTGAAAACAGGCGCAGCAGATTTTTCATCTGCTGCGCCTGTTCAATTCATTCAGCTCACGGAAGCGTATTTCTGCTTTATCTGCTTTATCTGCTGGGGCTGGGCCTGCTCGCTGGGATACCAGCCCTGCTGGGCCATCTGGTTATAGATGCAGTTCTGCATGCTGAGCGCATCATTGAGCGCGGTGTTAAATACCTGGTGGACGTTCGGCGTGGCGGACTCGATCGAGCCGTGCATATACAGATCGCATACGCCCTTGGTGGTCAGAAGGATGCCTTCCATTATATCTCTGTCGTTCATTTTTTTACCTCCTTATACCAGCTCGTAAAACTTTGTGAAAAGCTTCTGGTTGCCGTTTACGAGCTGCTGGGCCTGCTGGCGCAGCATGGGGTCCGTAAGCTGGGTTGCGGCATTGCGGCACTGGGTCATAAGAAACTGGGTGTGGCCGAGTGCGTCCTCAATATAGAGCAGTTCTTTGGGACTCATGGATATCTTTCCTTTCGAAATACAGATTTGCCGGCGTTCGCGGTGTTTTTCCGACAGAGCTATTATCTGCGCCGCACGCGGATATAAACCCGGCAAAAGCTGCATGGCAAAATATGTGCGCACAGTTGGCAAGAGACGGCTTTTGTGCTAAAATTTTGTAAAAACACTTTTAGGAACGTCCGGAGGGGAATATATGAAATATCTTATCGGTGCTCTCGCCGGCCTTGTATGGGGCTGCATCGGAGCCGTCGTCAACTTCTCAATTACGAAAAAAGCGCTGAAGAAAGGCAGCTCCGCCGCCCTTCTCAGTTCCAATATTCTGCGCGTGATTGTCGATATCATCCTGCTGGCCGTTATCGTTCTGCTGCGCAAATCGCTGCCATTCAGCTATGAGATCGCTCTGGTCGGTACGGTATCCGCGCTGTCCCTGGCAAATATTTTCTTTGCTTTCAGGAACGCCTCGGAAAAGGACTGAGCCCTGCGGCGCAGCGCTTCAGGTTTCCGTGAACCAGTCGTCGTTCGACGGCGTAGCCGACGGCAGCGGCGGCAGCGACAGTTCCGGCCACTCAGGCTGCTCCGGCTCGCTCTCCGGTTCGCTCTCCGGTTCTTCCTGCGCTTCCTCCGTGTATTCCTCCTCCCAGGTCCCGGCTTCCTCCTCTTCGCCCGCGTCGCTCCGTCCCCGGCCCAGATCAAAATAACCGACGCCGTTGAGAACCGCCGTGCAGCATACGTTGCCGTTATGAAGATACACGAGGTCGAGCATGCCCTCCGTCACGGGCGTCGAATACGGGTTTATACATTCGTTGATTATATTCAGCCAGTCGTACAGGTCTATGAAGGTGTAGCTAAGATCCTGCACCATGGCCGGAGTGTTCGGCGCGGTGTAGAAGTTTATATCCTCGCTGCCGCACATCAGCAGCTGACGGGCAAAATACGCCATATTGGCCGCGGTCATGTTCGTGTCCATGCTGCCGGCCAGAATATTAATGACCTTAGACGCGTTAGGGATATTGCCAAGACGCAGGAACTGATCGGCCGCGGCCTTAAGGAAGTCGTGCTGCACGTTTATACGGTCAAGGTCGCCATTGACATAACCGTAGCGGAAGCGGCACAGACCCATGGCCTGCTCTCCGTCAAGCAGCTGGTAGCCCGGCTCGAGGTCTATTACCGGACCGCCGTCGTAGTACAGGCGTTCCGGCACATCGAACCATATCCCGCCGAGCTCGTCCACGGCCTGAACGAAGGCGTCCAGATCGAGCACCGCGTAGCAGTCTACGTCAAAGCCGATCAGCTTCTTTATATGGCGGCGCAGCGCCTCGCTGCCGTCATAACCGTTGTTGCGCGCGCCCCAGTAGACGCTGTTGATCTTTCTGACCGGCGTGTCCACATTTATGAGCGTGTCCCGCGGTATGCTCACGACGTTGAGTGTGTGACGCACCACATCCAGTTTTGCCACCATTATCGTGTCGGTATTGCCGGTACCGTCGTCGTTGCCGACCAGAAGCACTGTATATACCCCGTCCTGACGCTGGGTGTCAAAGGCTGTGCCCTTATCCATGGGCTCCTGGTTTTTTGCTCCCGGTTTTTTCGTCTGCACCGGCGCATCCTTTAACGTTTCACCGAGCGTTCCGGGCTCCGCCGCCACCTCCGGCGGCTTTTCCCACAGCATGTATACGCATACAGCCGCGACTATCAATACGGCCGCTCCACCGAGCGCGGCCCAGATTATTCTGACTGTCCTCCGCTTTTTATCCATTCTCTCGCCTTTCCGACCTGCGTTCCGGTCCGCCGGCTGCTATATACCCGTTCGGCCGCCGGCATCATCGCGGTAATTTCACATCTAATTGTTTCCTGAGCAGGCGGATTTTATAACCCTTCCTTTCAAATTCGACAAACTAACCGTCCCATATGGGGCAAAGCATAGTGCAAACAGACAAAAGATGAAAACACAGTCAAAAATCTATTGACTTTACTCATTAAAAGTGCTAAAGTCACAGCATCAAATAGGGAGACTGGATTATGATGAAATTCGTCTTTGCAGTTGCATTCGGCTTTTACTATTACTTTTTTGGTATGAGTAATAGAAGTTTGTGCTGCAAATGAAACATTCATCATGATTGTTTAAGACATTAAAAGCTGCACAGACTTCTGTCTGTGCAGCTTTTATTTTCCGACAACTTCGTTTCCCTTGTAACTAAAAGGAGAAATGCCAAAATGAAAAAACTGATTTCCCTTATCTGCGTACTGGCTATGGTGTTCGCACTGTGCGCCTGCGGCGAAAGCTCCGCACCCGCCGCACCCGAAGCATCCGCTGAAGCGGCCGAAGCCCCCGCTGCCGACCAGACCTATGTCGTCGGTATCTGCCAGCTCGTTCAGCACCCCGCGCTTGACGCCGCCACTCAGGGCTTCAAGGATGTCCTGACCGAGAAGCTTGGCGAAAATGTTGTTTTCGAGGAGCAGAACGCTTCCGGCGACCCCGCCACCTGCTCTCTGATCTGCAACCAGTTCGTCAGCGATGAGGTCGACCTCATCATGGCCAACGCCACCGCTTCCCTGCAGGCCGCAGCTTCCGCCACCAACAGCATCCCCATCCTCGGCACCTCCGTCACCGACTACGGCGTGGCCCTTGGCATCGAAGGCTGGACCGGCGTATCCGGCACCAACATCTCCGGCACCTCTGACCTCGCTCCTCTGGACGGTCAGGCTGAGATGATAAAGGAACTCTTCCCCGACGCCAAGACTGTCGGTCTGCTCTACTGCTCCGGAGAGCCCAACTCCCTGTTCCAGGCCGACAGCATTGAGAAGCTGCTCACCGACATGGGCTACACTGTCGAGCGCTTCACCTTTGCCGACTCCAACGACGTCTCCGCGGTCACCGCAAACGCCTGCTCCGGCGCCGACGTGATCTACATCCCCACCGATAACACCGCCGCTTCCTGCACCGAAGCCATCAACAATGTCGCTCTGAGCGCCGGCATACCCATCGTCTGCGGCGAAGAGGGCATCGCCGCCGGCTGCGGCGTGGCTACCCTGTCCATCTCCTACTACGACCTCGGCCGTGCCACCGGCGAGATGGCATACGATGTTCTCGTCAACGGTGCCGACATATCCTCCATGGAGGTCCGTTTCGCTCCCGCCTTCACCAAGGAGTACAACGCAGACATCTGCTCCGCGCTTAACGTTACCGTTCCCGGCGATTACGTAGCGATCGCAAAATAACAGACTGATTAAGGAAGTGTTACAATGGCTGTAAGCGCCTACTTTGCGTCACTGAGCCTGCTGAAGCTGATTAAAAATGTTCCCGGCGGTATTGCCCAGGGTCTCATATGGGGTCTGATGGCCCTCGGAGTCCTGATTACCTTCCGGCTGCTGGACGTCGCCGACCTCACCGTGGACGGCTCGTTCACCCTCGGCGCCGCCGTGACGGTTATGCTGATTATCGCAGGCTGGCCCGCCTGGCTGGCGCTGGTCATTGCAGTGATCGCAGGTATACTGGCGGGGCTCTGCACCGGCCTTCTGCATGTCAAGCTCGGCATCCCCGTCATACTCGCCGGCATACTCACGCAATTCTCGCTATACTCGATAAACCTGCGCATAATGGGAATGGCTGCGAACAAAGCACTGAGCGTGGATAAGTTCAATCTGCTTCTCTCCTCACGCTTCATACCCTCAGCCATTCTTACGAGCCTGATAATCACGCTGGCGCTGGTCATCATATTCTACTGGTATTTCGGCACAGAGCAGGGCTCCGCCCTGCGTGCCACCGGCGCGAACCCCGCCATGAGCAGCGCGCTCGGCATCGACGTCGGCGCGATGAAGGTTCTCGGTCTCTCCCTCTCCAACGGCGTCGTCGCCCTCTCCGGCGGGCTCATGAGCCAGTATCAGGGCTTCGCCGATATCAACATGGGCCGCGGCGCGATCGTTATCGGCCTCGCCGCCGTCATCATCGGTGAGGTGCTCGGCAAGGCCATCCTCGGCAGGCATCTCAACTTCTTCGGCAGCATGTCCTTCGTGGTCATAGGCGGCATAGTGTACTATCTTGTCGTCGTGCTGGTGCTTTGGCTGAAGCTCAACTCCAACGACCTCAAGCTCATTACCGCGGTAATCGTGGCTCTGTTCCTCGCAGTGCCCTATCTGCGTGAGCAGCGCAAGACCTCTTTCAAACGTCTGCGGGTAAAGGAGGACAGCCGTCATGCTTAAGCTTGAGAGTATTTTCAAGACCTTCAACAAGGGCACCATAAACGAAAAACAGGCCCTTGCAGGTCTGTCGCTCCACCTGAACCCGGGCGATTTTGTGACCGTTATAGGCGGCAACGGCGCAGGCAAGTCCACTATGCTCAACGCCGTCGCAGGCGTCTGGCCCGTGGACAGCGGCCGCGTCATCCTCGACGGCGAGGATATAACCGCAAAGCCGGAGCATAAACGCGCCGAGTTCATCGGCAGAGTGTTTCAGGATCCCATGATGGGCACCGCGCCGAACATGCAGCTCGAAGAGAATCTGGCTCTGGCCGTCCGCCGCGGTGAACGCCGCGGTCTGCGCTGGGCCGTCACTCAGGCAGAGCGCGAGGAATACCGGGAAAAGCTCCGTACCCTCGGTCTGGGGCTTGAGGACAGGATGACCGCAAAGGTCGGTCTCCTCTCCGGCGGACAGCGTCAGGCGCTGACCCTGCTGATGGCCTCCCTGAAAAAGCCCAAGCTCCTGCTGCTCGACGAGCACACAGCCGCGCTTGATCCCGCTACCGCCGCAAAGGTACTGGAGCTGTCCGACAAGATAGTTTCCGATGACAAGCTCACCACGATGATGATAACCCATAACATGAAGGACGCCATCGAACACGGCAACCGCCTGATAATGATGAATCAGGGTAAGATCATCCTCGACATAAGCGGCGAGGAAAAGAAGCACCTGACAAAGCACGAGCTTATCGACATGTTCGCGCAGGTCGCGAATACCACGCTCGATTCTGACGAGGTCCTGCTGAGCAAATAAAGAACAGAATAACAGGCTCCGGCGAATTAAATTCGCCGGAGCCTGTTTTATTTATTATGCTTTTTGCGCCGGGTCAGTTGTTTCTGTCTCTGTTGCCTACAATGAGCAGGAGCCGAAGTATCTGCATCAGTGTGACCGCGAGCGCCGCGACATAGGTCAGCGCCGCCGCGCGCAGCACCCTGCCGGCCCCGGTCAGCTCGTCGCCGCTGAGTATGCCCATGGACTCAATAGTATCCATGGCCCTGCGGCTGGCGTTGAACTCGGCCGGCAGCGTGACGATCTGGAAAACGGCGCACAGCACATAGCAGCCTACGCCTATATATGCCAGCACTATGAGTCTCGGTGCAAACGAGCACAGCAGCAGGCCGGCGAAAATCAGCGGCCAGGAGAGCTTCGCGCCGATGTTCGTGATCGGGACTATCGCGGCCCTGAACTTCACGGGCGCATAGTCCTGCGCATACTGCACGGCGTGGCCGGCCTCGTGGCAGGCAACTCCTACCGCAGCAGTGGAGCTGCTGTTATAGACCTCAGCGGAAAGGCGGATTATGTTTGCCCCCGGGTCATAGTGGTCCGTCAGCTCCCCGTCAATCTGCTGTATGGCCACACTCTGCAGGCCGTTGGCATCAAGAACGCGGCGGGCCGCCTGCGCGCCGGTGATACCGCGGGAGTTGAGCTGCTTTGAATATCTGCCAAAGGTAGATTTTACATTTGCGTTCGCCCACATGGTGAAGATAACCGCGGGCAGTACAAGTACGATATACATCCAGTCGATATACATTGTTTTCCTCCTCGGTCAGTCTGTGTCTTTTTACGGACCCTGCCGGTTCTGCCGAACAGCGATCCGAACCGGAAGTACATGAGTCTGCGTACACAGCCTCCGGGACAGCCTGTTTACGTTTTTTATATTATAGCCTATCTCCGCGGCATAAGCAAGCGGCAGATATTCCGCCGCGCCCGGTCCTTAAAACTCACGGCAGCGTTAAAAATATTTTTCCTCAAACCGGGAATGCTCTTTACATACGCGTTCATTACCGCAGAGCCCTGCGGCGCCGCGCATGCTCCAGTCCGGCTGCGGCTGAGACGGCTCCCCCGTTTTATTGAGTGCTCCGGCCGTAAAGAAGTCCGTTTCCCATTTTCGCCGCAGGACACAGCCGGAGCCTCAGGCTGCAGAAAGACGATAATCGTGCGCATTTTCCATGGACGTAAAGAATAATAAGCGAAAAGGTTTTTCAGGACATTTGATCCGAATTCAAGGAGGTATCTTCCGTGACTGACAAAAGGCTCCCCGAAGCCGGGCCCCTGTCCGCTGCCGAACTGCAGCAGATAAACGCCTGGTGGCGCGCCAGCAACTATCTTACTGCCTGCCAGCTCTACCTGCTGGATAATCCGCTGCTCAAACGGCCGCTGGTAAGAGAGGACATCAAAAAGACCATAGTGGGACACTGGGGGACCTGCCCCGGCCAGAACTTTATCTATACCCATCTTGACCGCGTCATCAAGCGCGACAACCTCGATATGATCTATCTCTCCGGCCCCGGTCACGGCGGCAACGCCATGGTCGCGCAGGACTGGCTCGACGGCAGCTACACTGAAGTATACCCCAATATAACTCAGGATGCGGAGGGCATGCAGAAGCTCTTCAAGCGCTTCTCCTTCCCCGGCGGCGTGCCCAGCCATGTTGCCCCGGAGACTCCGGGTTCCATCCATGAGGGCGGTGAGCTCGGTTACTCGCTCGCTCACGCTTTCGGCGCAGTCGCCGATAACCCGGGGCTGATCGCCGCCTGCGTCGTCGGTGACGGCGAGGCCGAAACCGGTCCGCTCGCCGCGTCCTGGCACGGCAACAAGTTTATGAACCCTGTCACGGACGGCGCGGTGCTGCCCATACTGCATCTGAACGGCTTCAAGATCGCCAACCCAACCATCTTCTCCCGCATGAGCCACAAGGAAGTCGAGAGCTTCTTTACCGGCTGCGGCTGGGAGCCCTGCTTCGTTGAGGGCAGCGACTACGGGGAGATGCATCAGAAGATGGCGGCAGCTCTTGACTGGGCCATCATGCGCATCAGGGCCATTCAGAGCAGGGCACGCGCAAGCGGCAAGGCGTTCCGGCCCCGGTGGCCGATGATCGTGCTGCGCAGTCCGAAGGGCTGGACCGGACCCAGGTTCGTTGACGGCAACGTCCTTGAAGGCAGCTGGCGCGCGCATCAGGTCCCCATCTCCATGGGTCCTGAGCTCGACAGGCATCTGCCTGAGCTTGAAGAGTGGCTGCGCTCCTACAGGCCTGAGGAACTCTTCGATGAAAACGGCCGTCCCGTCGAGCTGCTCAGGAGCTTTCCCCCGAAGGGCAGCCTCCGCATGGGCGCCAACCCGCACGCGAACGGGGGACTGCTGCTGCGCGATCTGCGTACCCCGGACTTCCGCGACTATGCCGTCAGGGTCAAGGCTCCGGGCGCCGTCGAGGCCCAGGACATGTACGTGCTCGGAAGCTTCGTGCGCGACGTTATGAAGCTCAATCTCGACAGCCGCAACTTCCGCATCTTCGCACCCGACGAGACCGCCTCCAACCGTCTGCAGGCCGTGTTCGAAGTGACCGGACGCCGCTTTCTCGATCCGGAGCTCGACGGCATCGACGAACATCTTGACCCCGACGGACGCGTCATGGACTCCATGCTCTCCGAGCATTTCTGCGAGGGCTTCCTCGAAGGCTATCTGCTAACCGGCCGTCACGGCTTCTTCGACAGCTATGAGGCCTTCATCCGCATTGTCGATTCCATGTTCGCCCAGCATGCCAAGTGGCTCAAAACCTGCCGGGAACTGCCCTGGAGGCAGGATATCGCCTCTCTCAACTACATTCTCACATCCAACGTCTGGCAGCAGGACCACAACGGCTTTACGCATCAGGACCCCGGCTTCCTCGATCACGTCGCCAACAAGAAAGCCGACGTCGTGCGTATCTATCTGCCGCCCGACGCCAACTGCCTGCTCTCCTGCTTCGACCACTGCATCAGAAGCCGGAACTATGTCAACGTCATCGTCGCGAGCAAGCACCCCAGGCCTCAGTGGCTCACCATGGACCAGGCCGTCAGGCACTGCACTCAGGGCATAGGAATCTGGGACTGGGCCTCCAACGATCAGGGACAGGAGCCTGACGTCGTTATGGCCTGCTGCGGCGATACGCCGACACTTGAAACTCTGGCCGCCGTCACAATACTGCGCCGTGAGCTGCCCGAGCTGAAGATCCGCGTCGTCAACGTCGTCGACCTGATGAAGCTGCAGCCCGCTTCGGAGCACCCCCACGGTCTTAGCGATGCCGAATACGACCTGATCTTCACAAGGGACAAGCCTATCATCTTCGCGTATCACGGCTATCCGACGCTGGTGCACGAGCTCACCTACCGCCGCCACAACAGGGACCTCCACGTCCGCGGCTACAAGGAGGAGGGTACCATCACCACTCCGTTCGACATGCGTGTCCTCAACAACATCGACCGCTTTAATCTGGTCCGTGACGTTGTGCTGCGGCTGCCGCAGCTCGGCAACCGGGGCGCCTACCTCGTCCGGAAGATGAATGACAAGCTCGTCGAGCACCGCCAGTATATAAAGGACAACGGCATTGATCTGCCCGAAGTCCTGAACTGGAAATGGATCGACGGCAGGGGTAACTGCTGATTACCCCTGCGCCCGTCCCAAAAAGCTCATCAACTCGTTACCGGGAGCGGACAGCTTCCAAACAGCCTGACACGCATACCGGGAAGCAGAACAGGCGGCCGGCGGACATTCTGAAGGTATTCATAATGCTGCTTCGCCCGAAAGCCCTGACATTACAAGCCTTACTGCGCAGCTTCGTCCAATTTGAGGCGCTACCCGCTCAGCTCCAGCTCACCCGCGGCTCGCCTGTCACGCTGTCTGGCGCCGCTTCCCTGACAGTATGCGGCGGCAGCTCCTTATAAAAGGAGCTGCCGCTTTTTTGTACGTATCCAGCTTACAGTTTTCAATCCCCGGCGGGCTATGTCCGTCACATCAGAGGTCATGACCCGTCCGGCGTATCCGTTAAAAACCGCGTCCCGCTCACAGTTCCTTCTTCTCGTATATTTTTACCGAGAGCAGCCAGGAAACAGCATAGAGCAGAACAGAAGCGACTATGGACGCAGTCATGCCTATATGCGGGATGCTGCCCGTATAGCTGTCGCCGGCGGCTATTGTCGACACGGCGCAGGCGATACCGATCATAACCAGATATGCTATGCGTCCCTTCTCCGGGCCGAGCTTGAAAATGAGCGGCATGGATATCGCGGGTATAATAAAGCTCACGGCAGTCATCACTGTCAGCAGCTGCAAATGCTCCGGCATAAACGGCACGGCACTCATACGCAGTTTGAACAGATACAGAATCACATCCAGCGCGAGTACCGACACGATGCAGATTATGCTCAGCAGATACTTTGCGCTGATATACTGCTTTCTTGAAAACGGGAGCGTCATGCAGTAGGCGCAGAATCCCTCCCTTTCGTCGTATGAATACAGGCTGACCGGCATCAGACTTATCAGAAAGCAGGGATATGTATAGAAAAACGCGTTCCCCGCCATGAATCCGGACAGCAGGAAAACTATGACAAACAGCAGATATCCCCTGCAGTATTTGCTCATCATGTAAAAATCCTTGAGCAGCAGCGCCTTCATTCAGCCCGCCTCCTTTACCATGAAAATAAACAGTTCCTCAATATCTATAGGGCTTATCTGGATGCCCGACGGCACTTCGCCGCGCCTGACGATCGCCTCGGCCCCGTAGGGACCGAGCTTCTTACCGACTACCGCGGCCGGGTCGAGGCTCTCCAGCGTGTCAACCGGGCAGCGGATGATGCCGTACTCCTCGTACAGGCGGTCTTTCTCCTCACACAGCAGAAGCCGGCCTTTATGCAGAAACGCGATATAGTCGCAGAGCTTCTCAAGATCGCTGACAATATGCGAGGACATCAGTATCGCATGGTCCTCGGCGCGGGTGAAATCGCTGAACAGGCTTATGACCTCGTCGCGTACGACCGGGTCAAGGCCACCGGTCGCCTCGTCGAGTATCAGCAGCTTTGCCCCGTGCGACAGCGCCACGGCTATGCCGAGTTTCATTTTCGTGCCGCGGGACATCTCCCTGAACTGTTTATTCTCCGGCACAGAGAGCTTGTCCAGATAAGAAAAAAACTGCTCACTGTTCCATCTTTTATATGTGAGCGCCATTATCCGGTCGATCTGCCCTGCCGTGAGACAGCCCGTCATGCCGATCTCGTCCAGCACGACGCCTATGTCCTCTTTCGTAAGCTCCAGCTCCACGGAATTATCCCGTCCCAGTATCTTCACCGTTCCGGCGTCCTTATGTATCAGGCCGAGGATCAACTTTATAGTCGTCGTCTTGCCGGCCCCGTTTTCGCCTACCAGCCCCATGACGCAGCCGCCCGGCAGCGTCAGGTTCAGACGGTCCAGTGAAAAATCACCGTAGTTCTTGCAGAGTCCCTTTATTTCAATAGCATTCATGTCTGCTCCTCCATTTCATATCTGAGCATCTGAGCAACCTCGTCACAGCTCAGACCGCACAGGCGCGCCAGCTGTACGATATGCTCTATGTGCTCCTCTATTTTTTTCAGGTTTTCTTCCCTCAGCAGCTCCACATTTTTCGGTGCCACAAAGCAGCCTTTCGCCGCAACCGTATATATAAAGCCCTCTTTCTCCAGCTCATCATACGCGCGCTTCGTAGTTATTACGCTTATCCTCAGATCCTTTGCCAGTCCTCGTATCGACGGCAGCGCCTCGTCCGCGCGCAGCGCCCCGCTTATGATCTGGGCTTTGATCTGCGAATATATCTGGTCGTATATCGGCAGCCCGCTCTTATTGTCGATGAATACATTCATTTACTCACCTCTCTGTGTATCTACTGTATATATTGATTATATACAGTAGATACACAATTGTCAATAGCCTTGCAAAAAAATCGGGACTCTTCAGTCCCGATACCGGTGCACCCACGTTTTTTCCGCTTATTCTTCCTTTCCCCCGGGAAAGCCTTCGCTTCCCCGGGGGCTTCACTATCCGGCTTCAAGCCGAGTTAGCCCGGGCAAAAAACGGCAACCCCAATGGGGTCGCCGTTTTTCTGGTGCGAGTGGCGATACAGAACTGATATGTCCAAAGAAAGAAATAACCAAATCGAAGCCCAGCGCAGCGGGTTCGATTTGGAAAGGAGGAGCAGCGGCATGAGCGCGCTCTGACTTATAAAATAAGCCGGAGCAAGCGACATAGAGCTTGCTCCGACATGGTGCGCGAGGCGGGACTTGAACCCAACAGTTTCGAGCCTATACCCACTGAAAACACTACACTTCTGAAATTCGTGAGTAATTTCGTGAGTAAAAATGCATTTTAACTCTCTGACAGCACCAATTCCTGCGTAGTGAGCTGCGATTTCTCGTCGTATGTTAGCGCCATGCCTTCGGCATTGTAGGCACGCCACCCCGGGCACAGCGTCATCGCATCTTCTGCGCTGTCGAACTCATAGACGAAGCCGCTACTGTCTACGGCGAAGTCGCCAGTCCAGAGCTCGCCCTTTTTATCCATGACGAACTCGCCTGCGGTATCATCCAGCCACATAAGGTTCTTGTAGCTGTAATCACGCATCCCGCTTTCAAGAGCCAGCCAACATTCATTGTCCCATGCGTAGCTCTTGTAGTCGCGGAAGGACGTCGTATACTCGAACGAGTGATTTGAATACATGATGCCGTCCTTCTCCACAAAATCGCCGATGGTATAAATTTTACCGCTGGGGAGAAGAAATGCCATCTTGCTGTCTATGGCGTTGCTCACCATCTGCATCAGATGCTTGTTCTCGTAGAATTTCGGAACACCCTTATACAGCGGAGCAAGCTGAGAAGCTATGTACTCCATCGTGTCCGAGATATCCTTGCGCGGTGCTATGTCTATGATACCGTTATGCGCAACTCCGAGTCTGGTATCGCACGTGAGTTTCTTCAGCATCCCTATAGAATCCGTCACCGGGAACGGGTGGCAATTCTCAGGCTTTGTGCCGCCGTGAGTCGTGATTCTGAAATGCATCACGACGGATATCTTATCCAGATCAATTTTCTTTGAGAGCTCGTCCAGATGCTTTGCGAACGCATCATAGGTCATAAAGCCTTTTTCGATGCGAACACTGCCTTTGTTGGTATACATGATACCGGCCCCGTCATTGTTGTGCATCCACATATTCTCGATCACGTTTCTTGCTGGCATCTTAACCCCCGCCGGTTTTGCTGCTATTATGCACATACTTCTGCTCCTCCTTCATTTTTTACAAGCTCTACATTCCCCGCGTAAACCCAGTAGCAACGGTCACTACGGCCTCTGCCGCCTGCATTATGAAAGTCATAATCGCTTTTATCAAATTCCAAAGCAAAGTCGAAG
>JAQXKZ010000010.1 GCA_029010715.1 Clostridiales bacterium | reverse complement strand
CCGTCGTTTTACGGCGTGAAGGATGTGCGCCCTTCGCTTGCAAGAGCCGATCTCGGCGGCGCGCTGAATACGCGCGAGCTGCTCGATATTGCGGCGGTACTGCAGTGCGCGAGACTGGTCAGAGGCTACATAGCCGATGACTCTGTCGGAAAGACGGAGATCGACTACCTGTTCTGCGCCCTGCATGCCAACAAGTTTCTGGAGGAGAAGATCACAGGCTCCATCGTCGGAGAAGATGAGATAGCCGACGCCGCTTCGCCGGAGCTCGCGACCATACGCCGCCAGATGCGTGCGGCGGCTTCACGGGCCAGAGAGGCGCTGCAGAAGATAATATCCTCCCCAAGCTATGCAAAGGCTCTGCAGGAGCCGATAATCACAATGCGCTCGGACCGCTATGTGGTGCCGGTCAAGGCGGAGTTTAAAGGCTCGGTCGCGGGACTTGTGCATGATATATCCTCATCCGGCGCGACGCTGTTTATCGAGCCTATGGGGGCCGTCAAGGCGAACAACGAGCTGCGGGAGCTCGCGGCCAGGGAAAAGACGGAGATAGAGCGTATACTCGCCGAGCTCTCGGCCGACTGCGCCGAACACCGCGACGATATAAACGCCGACTTTGAGGTGCTGGTACGTCTGGATCTTATATTTGCCAAGGCCAAACTCTCTTATAAGCTCAACTGCCAGCAGGCAGCGATGGACGGCAAGGGAATAGTGCTGCGCCACGCGCGGCATCCGCTGCTCGACCAGAGCAAGGCAGTGCCTATCGACGTTGAGCTCGGCGACAGCTTCGACACGCTGGTCATCACCGGGCCAAACACCGGCGGAAAGACGGTGTCGATAAAGACGATAGGTCTGCTCGCGGCGATGAACCAGTGCGGACTGCACATTCCGGCTGACGACGGCAGCAGGATGCCCGTGTTCACGCATATACTGGCTGACATAGGCGACGAGCAGAGCATAGAGCAGAGCCTGTCGACTTTCTCGGCGCACATGAGCAATATAGTTAACATAATATCTGAATGTGACGACCGCTCGCTGGTGCTCTTCGATGAGCTCGGCGCAGGCACGGACCCGACCGAGGGAGCGGCGCTGGCGATAGCCATAATCGAGCATGTCAGAAAGTGCGGCGCGGCGGTAGCGGCAACGACGCACTATGCGGAGCTGAAGGTCTACGCTACGAACGAGCCGGGAGTGCAGAACGCCTCATGCGAGTTCGACGTGGACTCCCTTCGGCCGACCTACCATTTGCTGGTCGGCATACCCGGCAAGTCGAACGCCTTTGCGATATCGAAGCGTCTCGGCCTCGACGAGGGCATAATAGAGGACGCAAAGAACCGCGTCAGCACCGAGAGCGCGAGCTTTGAGGCGACGATAGAGAAGCTGGAGCAGACGCGCCTTCTGCTCGAAAAGGACAGAAACGAGGCGGCGAAAAAGCTGCGCGAGGCGCAGGAGAACGCAAAGAAGGCGGCATTCCTGAAGGCCGAGCTGGAAGTGCGTCTCGACAAGGCGGACATAAAGTCCAGACGAGAGGCGGAGCAGATAATCGCCGAGGCACGCGCGACGGCGGAGTCCGTGTTCCGAGAGCTCGACGAGATGCGCAAAATGGCCGACAGGGACGAGGACGCCCAGCGTACGAACGAGGCCAGGGCGCAGCTGCGCCGGCAGCTCAATATGTCCGAGCAGGCGCTGCAGAAGGACATGGGAGAGAAAACCGGGGACATGGTTTCTTCACGTCCGGTCAGGCCCGGCGACGTCGTACAGATTAAGTCCATGGGCGTCAAGGCAACAGTCATTTCCAAGTCGCCGGACGGTGTATTGAATCTGCGTGCGGGTATAATGAATGTGAGCGCCAAAGAGAACGATGTGTTCCTGCTCGAGGGCGAAAAGGCGCCCGAGGTGAAAAATGCCGCGGCGAGGAGCAGTGCGCAGCTGCGCAGCATGAGCGTGGAGACTGAAATCGATCTGCGCGGTATGGAGACGGTAGAGGGCATACTCGCGGCGGAGCGTTATATAGACAGCGCCGTCATGTCAAAGCTCAAAACGGTTAGAATCATACACGGCAAGGGCACCGGCGCGCTCCGCGCGGCGATACAGCAGATGCTGAAAAAGAATAAGTGCGTCAAATCCTTCCGCCTTGGCCGTTACGGCGAGGGCGAGGACGGAGTAACTGTTGTCGAACTGAAATAAAATAGGTCAGAGCTGCTCATGATAAATGTAAAAAACAACGAAACAGACGAAAGCGGTTGACGATTGGCGAGTAATTTGATAAACTAAGAACACAATCTTGTTTTGATTTAAGGAGTGGCAAGTATGATAACAAAAGAAGTAGTCATTAACAATCAGGTAGGTCTTCATGCCCGGCCCGCGACTTTCTTCATTCAGAAAGCCAATGAGTTCAAGAGCAGCATCTGGGTAGAGAAGGAAGACAGACGTGTCAATGCAAAGAGCCTTCTGGGTGTCCTTTCCCTGGGTATAGTCAAGGGCAGCACGATTACTATTATTGCCGACGGCGCTGACGAGAACGAGGCAATCGCTACTCTGTCGGAGTTGATTGATTCCGACTTCTCGGAGTAATCTACAATAGGGACAGAGGCGTGTGTACAGCTTACACACGCCTCTTTTTTGAGCTGTAACAGGACCTCATAAAATGCCCTGAGCTTTATAGCCGTAGGCGCGTCAGCTCCAGTGTGAGCCGTGACGACTCTTATCAGCTTCAGTAATATATATCAAACGGAGAATGTCATGAAAAAAGAAAGCGTTGCAATGATCGAAATGCTTGCTGCGGCGACGCTCTGGAGCATTGCGGGAATATTCATGAAGCTTGTTCCATGGAACGGCTTTGCCGTGGCCGGTATGCGCAGTCTTATTGCGGGACTGACCTTTGCCGTGTATATGGTGTGCAGGCGCATCGGCCTCGTACTGAACAAAAAGACTTTTTTATCCGGGCTGCTGACTGCTTGCGTATACACCTGTTTCACCTGTGCAAACAAGCTGACAACCGCCGCCAACGCGATTGTGCTGCAGTTCACGGCTCCGGTGTTCATTGTCGTGTTTACGGCGCTTATATATAAGACCCGCATACGCAGGGAGGATCTGACCGTGGTCATCTTCACGATGCTGGGCATAGCGCTGTTCTTCTTCGATCAGCTTAAGCCGGGCTACATATTCGGAAACTTTGTTGCGATTGCGGCGGGTATGTTTATGGCAGGTATGTACATGGCGGTAGGAGATCTGGAAGGCGAAGCGCGTTTTTCGGCGATAATGATCGGCCAGTTCCTGACTTTCATTTTCGGCCTTCCGGCCATCCTCGTTACGCGGCCGGAGTTTACGGCGACGGCGACGCTGTCGATAATAATACTGGGCGTATTCCAGCTTGGAATAGCGTATATTCTATATGTGAAATCCACAAAGTACTGCCCGCCGCTGGCGTGCTGTCTGCTGGGGGCAGTGGAGCCTCTGCTGAACCCTGTATGGGTGCTGATATTCGACGGCGAGAAGCCGGGCATATTTGCGCTCATCGGCGGCATAACCGTTATCCTGTCTGTCACGCTCTGGTGTGTCAGGGGCGGGCAGAAAACCGCGGCAGAGACCTGAGCGCGGCGGTACACATACCGGTGGAGCTTGTAGGGCGGTGATATTTTCCGATGCTCGATACTTTGCGTGAAAAAGCGAATAATCTGCCGCTGCTGCCGGGTGTGTATATCATGCTCGACGAGCACGGGGAGGTCATATACGTCGGGAAGGCGAAGAAGCTGAAAAACCGTGTCAGCAGCTATTTCCACGGCGAGCATCTGCCAAAGGTCGCGGCCATGGTCGAAAAGGTGCGCGACTTCAATGTTATCGTCGCGGGCAGTGAGTTCGAGGCGCTGGTTCTGGAAAATTCGCTGATAAAGCAGCATAAGCCGCACTACAATATCCTTCTCAAGGACGATAAGGGTTACCCGTTCATTCGGCTCGATATGCGAGAGGAGTACCCTAAAATGACGCTTGCGAACCGACTTGGCAAGGATGGGGCGAGGTACTTCGGGCCATTCGGCGGCAGGGGACAGACCTATGACATAATCAGCACGGTCAGCAAGGCCCTGCTGCTGCCGGACTGCGCCCGGAGGTTTCCGAGGGATATCGGGAAAGAGCGGCCCTGCCTGAACTACCACATGGGCTCCTGCGCGGGCTGGTGCCTGCGCGACAGCAGTGCGGAGGACTACCGCAAGCGTATGATGCAGGCGGCGCTGATACTCGAAGGAAAGAGCAAAGAGCTGACCCTGGAGCTCAAAAGCCAGATGGAGCAGGCGGCGGGCGAACTGCGCTTTGAACGTGCCGCCGAGCTTCGCGACAGGCTGCGCGCGATAGAAGCGCTGACGAACAGGCAGCGGGTAATCGCCACGGCCTTTGCCGATACAGACGCGATAGGCTTCTGCCGTGGGGCGAAGAGCTGCTTCGCGGTACTGCATTTTGTCGACGGCAGTCTTGTCGGCAAGGACGTCGAGATGATGGACGAGCCGCTCGAGGACGACAGCGAGGCCATGTCCGATCTGGTCAGGCAGTACTATACGGCCCACCGCGGCGGCTGGCCAAAGTCGATACTCCTGCCCTGTGAGATAGACGACAGGGAGGATATGGAGAGACTGCTCAGCGAGGCGTCCGGGCGGAGGATATATATTGAGACGCCGCGGCGCGGAGAGCGCATGCGGCTCATAGAGAGCGCGGCGCTCAATGCCCGCGAGGAGATACAGCGGCGCACGACCGCAGCCCAGCGCCGTTCCAAGACGCTGGAGTGGCTGCAGAAGGCCCTGGAACTGCGCGATTTCCCCGGGAGAATAGAAGCCTTCGACATCTCAAACCTCGGCCCGACCGGCATAGTCGCGGCAATGACAGTGCACGTGGACGGCAGGCCGCTCAAGCGCGATTACCGACGCTTCAGGATAAAAGATCTGGACGGGACGGACGACTATGCAAGCATGTATCAGGCGGTATACCGTCGCTTCAGCCGCTACAGGGAGGGCGATGAGAAGTTCTCGTCGCTGCCCGACCTTCTGCTGATAGACGGCGGCGATGCCCATGCGGCAACGGCGGAAAAAGCGCTGGCGGACCTCGGGCTGGAAGTACCGGTATTCGGTATGGTCAAGGACGACAGGCACCGTACGCGCGCGCTGGTCAACTCGTCGGGGCACGAGATAGGCATAAAATCCAATCAGGCCGTGTTTGCGCTTGTCGGCTCAATACAGGAGGAGACACACCGTTTTGCGATAGAGTATCAGCGCTCGCTCCGGAACGAGGCATACGCCTCGGAGCTTGACAGGATACCGGGCGTGGGCGAAAAACGGCGCACGGACCTGATAAAGTACTTTAAGTCCGTCAAAGCGATACGCGGGGCGAGCCGGGAACAGCTTGCGCTTGTGGTACCGAAAAACACGGCGGCGGCAATATACGCGCATTTTCACAGCGAAGAAAGCGGGGACGGACAGTGAGAGTCATCACAGGCACTGCCAGAGGCAGACGGCTGAAAACGCCGGAAAACTCCGACATACGGCCTACGACGGACAACGTCAAGGAGTCGGTGTTCAATATAATCCAGTTTGACATAGAGGGAAGGCGTGTGCTTGACCTCTTCGCGGGCACGGGCCAGCTCGGCATTGAATGCCTCAGCCGCGGCGCGGCGGAGGCGGTTTTCATAGACGACAGCCGCGAGGCGGTCAGGATCGTGAAGGATAATCTGAAGGCCTGCGGTTTCTCCGCGCCCGTGCTCCAGCAGGACGCTCTGAGCTACCTCAGAAGCTGCGGAAGGTTCGATCTGATATTTGTCGACCCTCCTTACGACGCAAATCTTTACGAACCTGTACTGGAAACTATCAATTCGGTTGACATATTGTCGGATGGTGGTATAATATTGTGCGAATCAAGGCGTGAAAGATATATGCCCGATATGAAGGCTCCATATCTTAAACGCAGGGATTATAATTACGGGAGAGTAAAACTCACCGTATACGTCAAGGAGACGGTCTGATGAGTACTGCAATCTGTCCGGGCAGCTTTGATCCGATCACCGTTGGGCATCTGAGTATCATACGCAGGGCGGCAAGTATTTTTGACAACGTCGTAGTCTGCATTATGTTCAATTCAACGAAAATCTCTCCTATGTTTACCATAGAGGAAAAGCTCGACATGGCATGCAAGGCGGTTGCAGATATCCCGAACGTTACGGTCGACACCTTTTCCGGACTGTTGGTGGAGTACGCCAAGCGGTATGATAAACCGGTGATTGTCAAGGGGCTGCGCGCGGCTTCGGATTTTGAATATGAGTTTCAGATGAATCTCATCAACAAACGTCTCAACCCCGACATCGACACGATGTTTCTGCCTGCCAGCGAGAAGTACACCTTCCTCAGCTCGTCGGTGGTTCGCGAACTCGCACATTACGGGGCAAACCTTAAAGGGCTTGTGCCGGATGAGCTGATCCCGTTTATAGAAGAAAAAGCCAAGCAATGGAGGTAGTTGTCCGATGGCCAACAACGATGTCATAGAACTGCTGGATATCCTTTACGGTATGGTCAATGAGGCGTGGGGTGTCCCGCTCGGCAACGACAAGTGCATTATTGAACGCGAAAAGGCCATCGAGATCATAAGCGAGATAAAGGCCAGTCTCCCGGCGTCCATAGCCGAGGCCCAGCGTCTTGTCTCCGCGAGGGACGAGTTCATAGGCAACGCAAAGCGTGAGGCGGAGGCGCTGCGTAAGAACGCGGAGGAGCAGGCTCGCACGATGATAGAGGAACAGGAGGTCATCCGCGTAGCGCGCGCCAAGAGCGCAGAGATGATATCGTCTGCGGAGACAAAGTCACGTGAGCTTCGCCGCGTCGCCAGCGAGTATGTGGACAACATCATGCGCCAGACCGAGGAGAGCATGAACGCCGCGCTGTTGACCATACAGACCGCGCACAACTCCTTCAGGTCACTCGGCGGTGGAAATCCACAGCAGACCGCGCAGCAGGAGCAGCCTCAGCGAAGCCCGAACATCAGGACCGTACAGCGGGAGGATGACTTAAACTGAGGTCACAAACACAAGATACATAAGTAATTGACCACCCAAGACACAAGACTTTGGGTGGTCATTTTTTCTGTCCGGAAATGCGGCAAAATGTCATAATTTAACAAAAATTTTCACTTGCTTTTTTGCTTGCGGCCCCCTATAATAGTAAACGAAGTGGTTAAAAGTGGGGTAAAATGGTGTAAAAAACCATGTGCGGGGAGGCAGATTCAAATGACAGGCGAGTACCAGCATTCTCTTGACAGCAAGGGAAGGCTGTTTATGCCCGCCAAGCTTCGTGAGGAGCTCGGCGCGGTGTTTTTCATTACAATTTCCATGGACCGCTGTTTATGTGCATACAGCAGCGAGAGCTGGGACGCGCTGTCTGAAAAGGTCAACTCAATGCCCTATGTGAAGCAGCGCAGGATGCGGCCTCTCTTTGCCCGCGCGGCGCGCTGTGAGCTCGACAGTCAGGGCCGTGTTCTCATACCGCAGAGCCTGCGCGACTATGCGGGCTTTACCAAGAATGTCACCGTGGTCGGATGCAACAACCACGCTGAGCTCTGGGACAGCGACGCATGGCAGAGCGTATTTGAGCAGGAAACCACGCCGGAAAATATCGCCGCGGTGATGGAGGAACTTGAATTTTGACACAGGAATCCACGCTACAGGAACCGAAGCATTTCTCTGTGCTTCTCAACGAATGCATTGAAAATCTGAATATAAAGCCCGACGGGGTGTATCTCGACGGTACCCTCGGTCTGGGCGGACATTCCTGTCAGATCGCCTCCCGGCTCACAACAGGGCGTCTCGTCTGCATCGACAGGGACGAGAGCGCCATAGAGAGAGCCGGAAGGCGTCTTGCGCCCTTTGGGGAAAAAGTCACGCTTGTGCACGGTAATTTTTCGGATGCCGCGGCTATCCTGGATTCACTGGGGATAGAGGGCGCGGACGGTATGCTTTTCGATCTCGGCGTTTCATCGCCGCAGCTCGACGAGGCGGAGCGCGGCTTCTCGTATATGGCCGACGCGCCGCTCGACATGCGTATGGATACGGGCGAGAGACTGTGCGCGTATGACGTGGTAAACACATGGGATGAGAACAGGCTCAACCGCATACTCTGGGACTACGGCGAGGAGCGCTATGCCCGGCGCATTACCGGCGCGATACTGGCGCGGCGAAGCAAAAAGCCCATAGAGTCGACGCTGGAGCTGGTGGATATAATAAGGAGCGCGATGCCGGCGGCGGCACTCAGGGAAAAGCAGCATCCCGCAAAGCGCACGTTCCAGGCAATACGCATTGCCGTCAACGATGAACTGGGCGCTATAGCAAGAATGATGGAGACGGCGCCGGACAAGCTCAACAGAGGGGGCAGGCTGTGCGTGATAAGCTTTCACTCCCTTGAGGACCGGATAGTCAAGTCGGGCATTGCGGCGCGTGAGAACGGCTGTACGTGCCCGAGAGAGGCGCCTGTATGCACCTGCGGCTTTGTCCGGACGTTCAGGAGCGTCACAAGAAAGCCGATCCTGCCGGGAGCGGAAGAGCTTGAAGCCAATCCGCGCTCACGCAGCGCAAAGCTGCGCGTCGCCGAGCGCGTATAAAAAAGATATGAGAGGGCTCAGTCAGCTTTTGTTTAAGGCTGTATGCATCGTGTTTTCGCTGCTTCTGCTGGTGCTGTGCCTGTTCTGGCGCGTGCGTCTGGCGCAGACGGAGGAACGTATCGCGGCGCTGGAGGATGCGATAGAGAAGGCTGAGAATGAAGGCCGCGTGCTTACGGCCAGATATGAGAGCAGCATGAGTCTGGAGGAGCTGGACGCCTATGCCAGACAGGTGCTCGGTATGCAGCCGCCGGGGCCGGAACAGATAATTTATACAGAGCTGCCGGGATAAGGATACATGCCGCTGAATATGATATAGCAACTGAAATAAGCGTATCATTGAGCGGGAGTGTATGATGAGTAAAGAAAAATCCGGGGCGCCAGTCAGAACGGGACCGGGGCGGCAGATGCTGCGCCGGGCGATCGTGCTCGCGTCCGTTTTCGGGATCGCGTCGTTTGCGGTACTGCTGGCCAGACTCTACAAGCTGCAGATAAAGGACCATCAATTTTATGAGCGGCTGGCAATAGAGCAGCAGCTGCGCTCAACGCCCAGTTCGGCGGAGCGCGGCGTGATATACGACACGAACATGAACGTCCTGGCGGTCAGCGCTTCGGTGGACAACGTGTACCTCAGTCCCGCAGAGATAGAGTCATACGGCGAGGACCGGGAGCTCATAGCCCGGGGTCTGTCTGAAATACTGGGGCTCGAATATGACGAGGTGTATGAAAAGTCCGGCAGGACCGGAAGCTGGTACGTGACTGTGGCGAGGAAGATAGAGCGGGAAAAGGCCGACGAGGTGCGCCGCTTCAAGAGCGAGAACGGCCTCAGAGGCGTCCGGCTGGAGACAGACACGAAACGCTATTATCCAAACTCAACACTGGCCTGTCATGTGATCGGCTTTGTCGGAACGGACAACTACGGGCTTGAGGGGATAGAGGCCAGATATGATTCGGCGCTCTCAGGCACGGCCGGGAGAACGGTGAGAGCCACAAACGCCTACGGCACCGAGATGCTGTTCACACAGTTCGAGGAATACTGCCCGGGTGAGGACGGATTCGATATAGTCACGACGCTGGACTCCACGATACAGTACTATGTGGAAAAGCACCTGCGTCAGGCTGTGGAGGATTACGATATTCAAAACGGCGCCGGAGCAATAGCCATGGATGTGAACACGGGCAAGGTTCTGGCCATGGCCTCGCTGGGCAACTACGATCTGAACAATTTTCTGTCCGTCAGCGACAGGGACAGGGAACGCATAGCCGAGGCCGGGTCCAGAGAAGAGGCGGCACAGCTTCTGGCCGAGGCGCAGGCGAAGCAATGGCGGAACAAGGCCCTGTCCGATACCTATGAGCCGGGCTCGACCTTCAAAATAATAACTCTGGCCATGGCGCTCGAAGAGGGCGCGGTGAGTCTGGACGATATGTTTTACTGCGGCGGAAATGTAAGCGTCCTCGGACGGACGAACCCGATACGCTGCTGGAAGACCACGGGGCACGGGTCGCAGACCCTGACACAGGCGGCGCAGCATTCGTGCAACGTGGCATTTGTAAATATAGGCCAGAGGGTCGGCGCAGAGCGCTTCTACGACTACTGCGAGGCCTTTGGCTTCCTTAAGCAGTCCGCGGACCCGGATGAGAATCTGACCGCGACGACGGGGATAGATCTCTCGGGCGAGAGCGGGAGCATCTGGTGGAGTAAGAATACCTTCTGCTCGGAGAAAAATCTGTCGCAGCTTGCGGCGGCTTCGTTCGGGCAGACCTTCACGATAACGCCGCTGCAGCTCGTGTGCGCGGTCAGCGCCTGCGTAAACGGCGGATACCTTATGGAGCCCTATGTCGTGCAGCGCATGCTCAATCCGGACGGGAGCGTGGCCTACGAGCGCGAACCGCATGTTGTACGGCAGGCGATAAGCGCGAGCACGAGCGAAAAGCTGCGCGGCATACTCGAACAGGTCGTCGGAGACTCAAAGGAGGGAACAGGACGAAACGCCGCGGTCGCCGGCTACAGGATAGGCGGCAAGACCGGTACAAGCGAGAAGGTCAGTCTTGAAGCGCAGACCGGTCAGAAGGAATACATAGTATCATTCATAGGCTTTGCCCCGGCGGATGAGCCACGGATAGCGCTGCTGGTGTTTCTTGATACTCCGTCGAACAAGTCGGGGATATACATAAGCGGCGGTCAGATGGCCGCTCCGGTCGTCGGGAGGATGATGGCCGATATACTGCCATACATGGGCGTGAAAGCCGAGAGCGGCGAGGAGAACGGCGAAGCAGTCATGCCGATGACCGTCGGGAAGAGTCTCGGGGAGGCGGCAGAGATGCTCGGGGATGCGGGGCTGCGATACCGCACGATAGGCGGCGGAATCACGGTGACGCAGCAGCTGCCGGCCGCCGGATCGTCGATTGCGGCGGGCAGTCAGGTAATACTCTATCTCGACGCGGAAATTTCACAGGACACGGAAACCGTACCGGATCTGACCGGGATGACCTATAATCAGGCGAGGGATACGCTGTCATACTACGGCATATACATATCCACGCGCAGCAACGTGACCGACAGCGCCGCGCAGACCGTCAGCGGTCAGAGCCTGCCGGCGGGCACCGGGGTTGACCACGGGTGTATAATCGAAGTGTCGCTCATAGATCAGGACGACTCAATACTGGGAAGATACTAGATTTACAGAAACTCAGGAGGGACGGATAATGAAGCTTGGAGAGCTTGTAAAGAATCTTGACATCATCAGCAGCAATGCGGATATGGAGACGGAGATAAGCGGCGTGAGCTACGACTCGCGCCAGACCCGGGCGGGCGAGCTCTTCGTGGCTGTAAAGGGCTTTGAGTCCGACGGACACCGTTTTATCCCAAAGGCGATGGAGAATGGCGCGGCGGCCGTGCTGTGTCAGGATATCCCCGGGGACGGCACGCCGTATATACAGGTGGCCGACTGCCGCTACGGTCTCGCGATAGCAAGCCGCGAGTTTTTCGGCAATCCGGCGTCTGAGATGAAGATAATCGGTTTTACCGGCACAAGCGGCAAGACCAGTTCTACATATATCATGAAGCACATGCTGGAGACAAAGTTCAACGCCAAGGTCGGACTTATAGGTACCAACGGCAACATGATCGGCGACGAGCTTCTGCACTCCGAGCGCACGACCCCTGAGAGCTATGAGCTCCAGAAGCTCTTCCGCCGGATGGCGGACGCCGGGTGTACGCATGTCGTGATGGAGGTCTCGTCCCACTCGCTGACACTCGAACGCGTGGCGGGCATTGAGTTTGACGTCGCGGTGTATACAAATCTCTCGCAGGACCACCTGGATCTCCACGGAACGATGGACGAATACGCCGCGGCCAAGAGAAAGATATTTTCACAGTGCCGCGCAGGCTGCGTCAATATCGACGACGAGCGCGCCGCCTTCATGAAGGTGGGCGCAAAGTGCCCGATAATGACATACGGCGTAGACCGCAACGACGCAGACCTTACAGCCAAGGACGTGAGACTGTCGGCCTCCGGCGTCAGGTTCGCGGCTGTGAAGGACGGGGAGCTTGCGCTGACAAAGCTCGCGATACCCGGCATGTTTTCGGTGTATAACGCGCTGGGCGTAATGGCCGCGGGACTGAGCCTTGGCATGAGCCTTGCCGACTGCGCCGACGCGATGGCGAGCGCCGGAGGCGTCAAGGGACGCATGGAGCCGGTACCTACCGACGGGGACTACTCGATAATCATAGACTATTCACACAAGCCGGACGCTCTTGAAAAGGTGCTCAGGACCCTGCGCCCGGTGACCCGCGGCAGGCTTATCGCGCTGTTTGGCTGCGGCGGCGACAGGGACCGGGGCAAGCGTCCGATAATGGGTGAGATAGCTGCGGACAATGCGGACCTTGTTGTCGTTACGAGCGACAATCCGCGCACCGAGGAGCCTATGGCGATAATCAACGAGATCACCGCGGGACTCAAAAACAGGCGTACTCCGTGCAAGGTCATATGTGACAGGACAGAGGCTATAGGCTGGGCTATTGACAATGCACGCCCGGGTGATGTAATATTGCTTGCCGGGAAAGGCCATGAGGACTACCAGATAATCGGCCATGAGAAGCATCACATGGACGAACGGGAGATAGTGGCGCAGTTTCTGGAAAAGAGAAAAACAGGGAAGTGAACCGCCCTGACAATACTGGAGAGTAGCAATGACGATAAAGCTGATCACATCCTTCGTGCTGGCGTTCCTGTTCGCGACAGCCTTCGGTAAATACTATATTCCGTGGCTGCGTGCCCAGAAAGCCGGACAGGAGATAAAGAGCCAGGTAGAGTGGCACAAGAGCAAGAGCGGTACGCCTACCATGGGCGGCGTAATATTTATTCTGGCAGTTACCTTCGTGTGCCTGACGGTTGGATTTGACGGTATGCTCCACGGACAGTTCGTACACATTTTTGTGCTGCTGTTCGCGCTCGTATTCGGCGCGATAGGCTTTCTGGACGACTGGGAAAAGCTGAAGAAAAAGCAGAACCTCGGGCTTACGGCCAGAATGAAGTTCCTGCTCCAGCTTGCGGCGGCTCTGGTGTTCGTGCTGCTTATGCGCCAGATAGGCTATGTCAGACCGAATCTGTATATACCGTTTTCCCATAGGATAATTGCCATGCCTGAGTGGCTTTATTTCGTGTTCGCGGCTTTCGTCATCGTCGGTACGGTGAACGCGGTCAATATAACCGACGGTGTTGACGGTCTCGCTTCCGGGACGTCCATACCGGTATGCCTGTTCTTTGTCACGATCTCCATGGCCTGGGGCGAAAAGTTCCTTGAGCTGGGGATATTTGCCTCCGGTCTGCTCGGCGGACTGATGGGCTTTCTTGTATACAATTTCAACCCGGCAAAGTGCTTCATGGGCGACACGGGCTCGCTTTTTCTCGGCGGCGCGATAGCGGCGCTGGCTTTTGCTTACGATATGCCGCTGGTTCTGATATCGCTCGGACTGGTCTTCATTATTGAGACGCTGTCCGATATCATTCAGGTCACCTACTTCAAGCTTACGCACGGAAAGCGCGTGTTCAAAATGGCTCCTTTTCACCACCATCTCGAGATGGGCGGCTGGACAGGAAAAAAGTGGAGCGAAAAAGAACTTTTTGTTCTCTTTACAGGAATATCTCTGGCTATGGCGATCATATCATTTATTGGGGTGTACCAGCGTTTCGCCTGATGAAATGTGACTGATAGAGTCGGGGAGGTGGGATCATGCGTTATGATGGGACCCGCCTCGCCGGCTTTTCTGCTCCTGAAAAAAAGGGGAGGCGTCCGGGTTTTGACGAACCCTTTTTTACGCTTTCAATGCTGCTGCTCATGATCGGCGTGGTGATGGTGCTCTCGTCGAGCTACGCCAGAGCCTATTATGACCCCGGGAATGTGACCGGCGGGAACGCGGCCTATTATTTCGTGCGGCAGCTTGTATTTGCCCTGCTGGGCATTGGCTGTATGCTGCTCGCGTCGAGACTGCCCATGGGCTTTTACAGGCGCTATGCCTTCCATTTTCTTATACTGACGCTTGTGCTGCTTATGCTGGTGCCGGTCATAGGCGTGAAGGCCAACGGCTCGCGGCGCTGGCTCGGCGTGGGAGGACTGACGCTTCAGCCGTCTGAGCTGGCAAAGCTCGCGGTGATACTGTCGTTTTCGGTGATGATCTGCCGCTTCCGCGGCAGAATGCGCACATTCCGTTACGGACTGCTGCCGTTTGTCGGTATACTCGCGGTTATCGTTGGTCTGCTGGTACTTGAGCCTCATTTTTCCGCGTCCGTGATAATACTTGCCACGGGGGCGGTGATGCTGTTTCTCGGAGGAGTGCGTCTGGGGTGGTTCGTCGGGGCCTTTGCGGTTGCGGCCGGCGGACTTGCGGTGCTGCTGACTTTTTTCCCATACGCTTCGTCGCGCATAAACACCTGGCGTGACCCGTTTTCCAGCGCCTCGGACGAGGGGTACCAGATCGTGCAGTCTCTGTACACGATAGGCTCCGGCGGACTAAGCGGTCTGGGTCTCGGCGGAAGCAGACAGAAATTTCTGTACCTCCCCGAGGAACACAACGATTTTATTTTTTCGGTTATCTGCGAGGAGCTGGGCTTTATAGGGGCTGCGCTGATTCTGGTGCTTTTTGCAATGCTCATACTGCGCGGCTACTGGATAGCCCTGCACTGCCGGGATCGCTTCAGCTTTCTGGTATGCGCGGGGATAACGACGCTGCTTGCGATACAGGTCTTCCTGAACGTCGCGGTGGTGACGAATCTTGTGCCGTGCACCGGCATATCCCTGCCGCTGTTCAGCTATGGCGGCACGGCGCTGCTCATACAGCTGGGGGAACTTGGAATCATACTGAGCGCCTCACGCAGTGTTCTTGAAAATTAGAGACAGAAGAAAGGAACCATATTATGAAATTCATCTTTACCTGCGGCGGAACCGCCGGACACATAAATCCCGCGCTTGCGGTTGCCGGCCGGCTGCGCGAACTTATGCCGGATTCGGAAATGCTCTTTATCGGCGCCGAGGGCAAGATGGAGATGGAGCTCGTCCCGAGAGAGGGTTATCAGATTAAGGGTCTCAAAATCACAAATATAAGCCGTGAGCGCAGCCTGAACGGACTTACACATAATCTTGATACGCTGAAAAACGTCGCGCTGTCCCACAAGGAGGCACGGAAGATCATAAAAGGCTTCAAGCCGGACGCGGTTATCGGCACGGGAGGATACGTCTGCTACCCTGTGATTACGGCGGCATCGGAGCTGCATATTCCGACGGTAGTGCATGAGAGCAACGCGGTACCCGGCCTTACGACGCGTATGCTGGCCACGCGTGTCGACCGTATGCTGGTCGGTTTCGGGGACAGCCGTGCCAGCTATCCGCACCCTGAGCGCGTAGAGGTCACCGGCACGCCGGTCAGGGGCGAGTTCGACGTATATACAAGGGAGTCGGCCAGGGCGGAGCTTGGTATCCCGGAGGACGTGAAGCTTGTAGTCTCCGTATGGGGTTCACTCGGTGCGGGGCATATGAACAGAATCATGACGGAGCTCATACCCATGCTCGACGGGCAGCAGGGATTCAGACTCATACACGCTGCCGGCAGTATGTACTATAACGGGCTTGTGGCTGAACTCGGCGAGAAGGCGCCGGGTTTTGAGCAGAGGGGCGCCGAGGTGCGCAAATACATCTACGACATGCCGCGGGTCATGGCGGCGGCAGACCTCGTGATGTGCAGGGCAGGCGCGTCCACAATATCCGAGCTGAGCTACATGGGAAAGCCCGTTATCATGGTGCCTTCGCCGAACGTGACCAACAACCACCAGGAGAAAAACGCGCGCGTACTTGAAAAAGCGGGCGGAGCCGAGGTGATGCTCGAGGGAGAGTTCGACGCGCGGTCGCTGCTGAATGAGGTAAAGGCGCTGCTCGCCGATCAGGATAGGCTCGACGCCATGTCGCGGGCGATGTCCTCACTTGCCGTCACGGACGCCACAGAGAGGATCTGCAGCGCGATTCTCGATCTGATACAGGAAAAATAACATATTAACCGCCAGAAACCTCCCGGCATAAGATAGACTGATCTGAATGCACGGGAGGCTTTTATTTTAACGCTGCACTGCCGGGCGAGCGCCTGACCCGGCGAATCCTCCGTGCTTCGGAAATCTGTCATTGATCGTTGCGGCGCTGCCGCATGGAGGATTTTATGGACATATGGCATATACGGGGCGGAAACAGACTTGAGGGCGCCTGCTTCGTGCAGGGCTCCAAAAATGCCTCTCTCCCCATCATAGCCGCAGCTGTGATAAGCCCGGCCAGATCGGAGCTCATGAACGTGCCGCAGCTGCGCGATGTCGACGCCTCGCTGCGCATACTCAGACACCTGGGCTGTACGGCGGAGCAGATAGGCAACGACGTTTACATAGACTCCGGACCGCTTGCCGAGAACGCGATTCCGCATTCGCTTATGCTGGAGATGCGTTCGTCGGTCATATTTATGGGAGCGCTCCTGGCACGCTGCGGCGAGGCCAGACTGAGCCTTCCGGGCGGATGCCAGCTCGGCAGGCGGCCAATAGACATACATCTGGCGGCGCTGAGACAGATGGGAGCCGAGATAGAAGAAAACGGCGGCGAGATAAGCTGCCGCGCGGTACGCCTGCAGGGTACGCAGCTGCATCTGCCCTTTCCGAGCGTCGGGGCAACGGAAAACATTATGCTTGCGGCGACGGCGGCGGAGGGTGAAACAGTCATACACGGCGCGGCGCGGGAGCCGGAAATCGCGGCGCTCGGAGAATATCTGCGGCGCATGGGCTGCAGAATATACGGCGATGGTACGGACACCATAGTCATACAGGGACACGCGTGTGAGCCTGAGCTGAGCTACAGAATCATACCCGACAGAATAGTGGCTTCGACCTTTGCGTGCGCAGCGGCTGCCGCAGGCGGAGATGTGGAGCTCAGAGGAGTGGACCCGGAGCATTTTTCTACAGTTCTCCACGTCCTAAAACGCGCAGGCTGTGATATAATGTGCACCAAACGCAGCGTGAGAGTACGTTCCGGGGGACAGCTGACGGCAGTCGGAGATATATGCACGCGGCCGTATCCGGGCTTCCCCACCGATGCGCAGCCGGTGCTGATGGCGGCGCTGCTGAAGGCGCGCGGCAGAACGGTGATAACGGAGAACATATTTGAAAACCGCTACCGGCAGGTACCGGAGCTGCGGAGGCTCGGTGCGGACATCAGCACTTCGGGCAAGACCGCGGAAATATGGGGAGTGGACCGGCTGCGCGGTGCCTCCCTGACGGCGACGGATCTGCGCGGAGGCGCCGCGATGATCGTCGCGGGACTCGGCGCCGAGGGCGAAACCGTCATATGCGACGACGGGCACGTGACGCGTGGCTATGAACATTTTGACAGCCGGCTGCGTGCGCTGGGAGCGGACATATACCTAGAACACTGACAGCAGGAACGGCGCAGGCCGGACCGTGCGGGAAAGGATTTCAGATGGCATCATATACACGGACGAAAAGGAATAAGGCCGGCGGAGAGGAGCGTATAAGCATCGCGCGCTATCTCAGCAGCTTCAGCGGCCCGATGATTTTTTTCCTGGTTATTGTGGCCGTTATATTTGTAATGAGCGTTTTTTTCCGCGTCTCGGACATAGAGGTCAGAGGTAATATACACTATACGGATGAGGAGATCATACGCGCCATCGACATTGAAGAGGGCGACAACCTGTTCTTCTTTGACAGGTTCGCCGCCCTGAGCCGCGTTTTTGCAAAACTTCCGTATGTTGAGGAGGTTTCGGTTGAACGTAAACTGCCGAATAAGGTTATAATAACCGTGACGGAGAGTCAGGCGCTGGCCTATATCGTGCTCGGCGATGAGGAGTGGACCATTGACCACAGCTGTAAAATACTCGGCAAGGCGACCAAGGAGGAGCTGTCAGGGATGATTCCGGTCGAGGGTATTTCGCCGGGAACGCTTCTGATCGGAGAGACGATGCAGACTGCCGACGGAAACACGGAGATCGTGGATTTCCTGGCGCAGGTGCTGTATCAGCTGGAGGAGCGGGGACTGTACAGTCAGGTCGGTCGCGTTGACTTCAGCGACAGCAGAAATGTGAGCTTTACCTACGCGGACAAGTATACCGTCGAGCTGGGAGACGGCAGAAACGTTGAGCATAAATTCGGTATGCTTGTCTCCGCAATGTCCCAATTGCTCGACGGAGATGTGGGTGTGATCGACGTCAGCGACGGTACGACGGCTCATTTCAGTCCCCAGTAAGATGATGAGTTACAAAAGATTTACAAAAGTTTTCTAGAAAATGAAAAAACCTATTGACTGTTGCAGAAAAATGTAATAAAATACGGCATGAAGAATCAAGGAAATACTTTGCATTTTATGTGACGTAAATATATTGGGAGGCACGTGTATGGATTTCAAAGCCGAAGGACCCGAAAATGTGGTCAATATAAAGGTTATTGGCGTTGGCGGCGCTGGCAATAACGTTGTTAACAGAATGGTAAAGGCGGGGACCCAGGGAGTTGAGTTCATCGCGATCAATACGGATAAGCAGGCTCTGGCCGTTTCCAACGCGGACCAGAAGCTGCAGATAGGCGAGAAGATGACCAGAGGTCAGGGCGCCGGTTCTGATCCGGAGGTCGGCAAGCGCTCCGCAGAGGAGAGCCGCAACAATATCGCCAAAGTTATAGAGGATGCCGACATGGCCTTTATTACCGCCGGCATGGGCGGCGGCACCGGTACCGGAGCGGCGCCCATTGTCGCCGAAATCGCGCGTGACGCCGGGCTGCTGACTGTCGGCGTTGTGACCAAGCCCTTCAAGTTTGAGGGCAAGCGCCGCATGGATCAGGCCAACGCCGGTATCAAGGAGCTGCTTGGCTGCGTCGACTCTCTGCTTATTATACCCAACGACAGGTTGAAATTCGCCACTGACCAGAAGGTCACTCTTGCAAACGCCTTTGAAATCGCAGACGACGTGCTGCTGCAGGCTGTCACCAGCATCTCCAATCTGATCAAGAACACCGGATTTATCAATCTCGACTTTGCTGATGTCACCTGCATCATGAAGAACGCCGGATTTGCCCATATGGGCGTCGGACATGCCGCAGGCAAGGGCAAGGCTGAGGAGGCCGCGCGCATGGCCGTTGCAAGTCCGCTTATGGAGACCTCCATCAACGGCGCACACGGCGTGCTGATAAACATCACCGGCTCCGAGGATATGGATCTCGAGGACGTCGAGACTGCCGCAAACCTCGTTCAGGAAGCGGCGCACCCCGACGCGAATATCATCTTCGGTGCGACTTTCGACGAGAATATGGACGACGAAATCAGAGTTACCGTTATCGCCACCGGCTTTGACGACGGTAACGTCCTCAGGGAAAGCAGCGACAGCAAGCCTGCGGGCGGATTCACTCCCATACGTCCCGCTGCCGCGCAGAAGTCGCAGGGCCTCTTCAGCGGCGCGGCCGAGAAAGCGGCTTCCGCTCAGGCTCCGATAAACCCCGCGCCCGCCGCAGAGGAGACCAGGAGCACTCAGGCAAATCCCGAAGAAGACCCGTTTGACAGTATATTCAAGATATTCAATACAAAATAAGGGATTAATTCATTTACAAGTATCTCAAAATAAGCTATACTGAATACCTGCTGCAAAATTCTGCGGCAGGTATTTTATGCTGTCCGTATTTGTTGCGGCAAAGCGGAAGAATTTGCGCCTATGATGACGAATCATGCTGAAAACTTATTAAAAGCCATAAACTGATAAAAACTATAAGAAGCTACGGGGCGTCGGTCGTAATGCGCGTAATCGGCTTCCATGCGCAGCCATACGCGCCCGCAGCGCCGTAAGAGAGCTATAAGTATCAATGATGGAGTGACGGGATGTTAAACAATGCCGTGCGCTTTGTGCGCACATTTGTAAGCATATTCAACGGCAACAGACTGACGCGCGCTGCTGCTGCTCTTTCATATTACCTTACAATGACCTTTTTTCCGGTGGTCATCGTTCTGTACACACTGATGGGAAACAGCTATGACAAGGCAATGCGCATAGTGGACTTCGCGGAAAATCTGATGGCGGAGGAGACCATCAACTTTGTCCGGGAATTTCTTGCCTACGTTGCTCTTAACAACAGCACGGCCATGATGGTCGCCGGGCTTACGGTTCTTATAACCTCGGCTTCGGCGGCGGTGCGTTCGCTGCAGATAACGATAGGCGACGCGCAGGGAGGCATGCGCTTTCAGGGCGTATTGGGTTTTGCGATAAGCATTCTCATCTCCCTGCTGCTGATCGTGGCAATCTATTTCGGAGTGCTGGTCATGCTCACCGGGCGCAGCGCGATGAACAGGCTGAACGAGTTTCTGCCTTTTATAGATATAAGCAACTCCTGGAATCATATGCGCTTTACGATACTTGGCGGGATAATGTTTGTGCTCGTATGGGGAATATATGAGTATCCAAAGAGAAAGACGGATGATTACCACACTTTCCCCGGCGCGATCCTCGCCACGCTCGCGATGGTCGGAGTCAGCGTCGCGTTTTCGGTATTCATAAGCGCCTCGGTCAAGTACTCGCTTGTCTACGGCTCGCTCGCATCAATCATACTGCTTATGATGTGGCTGTATATGTCGAGTACGGTAATATATCTGGGGCTTACGCTGAATCTGACCATCAGAGACTTCAGGCCCGAAAAAACAGTAAAACCGAGTAAGCGCAAAAAATAAGCTGCCGGGATTATCAGGAGGTATCCGTAATACGGCGCTCAGCAACGCTTGTTTGACAGTCTGTGAACATGATACACATATAAACCGGTGCGGCATTTGCGCAAAAAGACGCCCGAAGAAGCTTGACCTTCTTCGGGCGTCTGAAATATTGTCTTATAATCAGCGGCCTGCGCGGCGGTTCAGTCCGCTATCCGTCAGTCTCTGGAAAACAGGTCGCGGGTATAAACCTTGTCCGCGACATCGCGCAGCTCATCGCAGAAGCGGTTGGCGATGATTACGTCGCACATGGACTTGAACTCATTCAGGTCATCAATGCGGCGGCTGTTGAAAAAATTGTCGTCCCGGAGGGCAGGCTCGTATACTACCACTTCAACGCCCTTGGCCTTTATGCGCTTCATGACCCCCTGAATACTGGAGGCACGGAAGTTATCCGACCCGGACTTCATAGTCAGGCGGTACACGCCGATAATGCAGTCCTTTTTGCCGTCAAAGAAACCGGCCTTGCGGAGGACGCTGTCGGAGATAACGTCCTTGCGGGTGCGGTTGCTTTCAACAATGGCGGAGATCAGGTTTTCGGGCACATCCTTGTAATTGGCGCGCAGCTGCTTGGTGTCCTTTGGCAGGCAATAGCCCCCGTATCCGAAGGAGGGGTTGTTGTAGTGGGAACCGATGCGGGGATCGAGGCAGACGCCTTCGATTATCTGCTTCGTGTTCAGACCGCGGGCTTCCGCGTATGTATCAAGCTCATTGAAAAAGCTGACACGCAGGGCAAGATATGTGTTTGCGAAAAGCTTCACGGCTTCGGCCTCGGTGGGATTGGTAAAAAGCACGGGGATATTTTCCTTTAAGGCGCCCTGCTCCAGAAGCGCGGCAAAGCGGTGCGCGGCGTTCTGCAGGCGAGGGTCGTCCATGGGCGCTCCGACTATGATGCGGGAGGGATAGAGATTGTCGTAGAGAGCTTTGCCCTCACGCAGAAACTCCGGAGAGAAGATAATGTTATCGCTGCCGAATTTCTCGCGCACGCGTTCGGTATAGCCGACAGGAACGGTGGATTTGATGACCATGATTGCATCCGGATTGACGTCCGTGACGATATGTACGACATCCTCTACGCAGGAGGTATCAAAGTAGTTTTTATCAGGGTCATAGTTGGTGGGGGTGGCTATAACAACAAAATCGGCGTCCCTGTACGCAGCCTCTTTATCTAGCGTGGCGGTGAGGTCGAGCTTGTGGGAGGCGAGGTACTCTTCTATTTCAGCATCACGTATAGGGGACTTGCCGCTGTTTATCATCCCGACTTTGGCGGGTGTGGTGCTTACGGCCATCACTTTGTTATGCTGGGCGAGAAGAACAGCCAGAGACAGGCCAACATATCCGACGCCCGCTACAGCAATCTTCATAAGCGGTCTCCTTAATATCTCTATATTTTGTAGTATTCCTTATACCAGAGGGCAAACCGTCGCAGACCCTCGCGCAGAGGCGTGTGCGGCCTGAAACCGAAATCGCGCTCGAGCGGGTCGGTGTCCGCATAGGTTACGGGCACGTCGCCGGGCTGCATGGGGACGAGCGCCTTGTGCGATTCGAAATCATAGTCAGCCGGCAAAACACCGGCGGCGACAAGTTCTTCCGAGAGGATCTGAACGAAGTCGAGCAGGTTTTCCGGATGGCTGTTGCCGATGTTGTATAGCTTATACGGCGGGACAGGCAGGCCATCCTCGCCGGCGGAACGCGCGGGAGCCTTTGCCATGACACGGAGAATGCCTTCGACTATATCGTCGATATATGTGAAGTCGCGTTTGCAGTTGCCGTAGTTGAAGATCTCTATGGTGTCTCCGGCGCGCAGCTTGTTGGTAAAGCCGAAATAAGCCATATCAGGGCGGCCGGCGGGTCCGTAGACGGTAAAGAAACGCAGACCGGTGCTCGGGATGTTGTAGAGCTTGGCGTAGGCGTGCGCAAGCAGCTCGTCCGATTTCTTCGTCGCGGCGTAGAGACTGACCGGATTGTCAACCTTGTCGTCGGTAGAGTATGGCACCTTCCTGTTGCTGCCGTACACGGAGGAGCTGGAAGCGTATACAAGATGCTCCACGCCCGTTGCACCGCCGTCATATGAGTGACGGCAGGCCTCGAGTATGTTGTAAAAGCCTATAAGGTTCGACTCGATATACACGTCCGGATGGTCTATGGAATAGCGCACGCCGGCCTGAGCCGCCAGGTTGACGACAATGTCCGGCCTGTATTCGGCGAAGAGCGTGTCGACAGTGGGCTTGTCAGCCATATTCCCGCGTATGAAAGAAAAGCGGCAGCCGGCGCCTTCACGCGCTTTCGCAAAGGTGTGCAGACCGGAAAGACGGTACTCTTTGAGAGAGACCTCGTAATAATCATTCATGCTGTCTATACCGACGACGTGGATATTATCGCCGCTCAGAAGCGACCGGCACAGAAAGCTGCCGATGAAGCCGGCGGCGCCGGTGACGAGCACGGTTTTGTTTTCAAATTCTGTCATGTAAGAGTTGTCCGTTCTTTTTGATTATTTAAGTCAGCTTATAATAGAATATACCAAACCCGCCCAAACATCAAGAGCAAGTCTGATATTTGGGCAGGATGAAAGCTTATTCTGTTTACTTTACGGAGATTTCTCCGCTTTCGTCGACGAAGAGGTCGATAGTGCGGGTCTCCTGCGGTTCGCCGTGCTCCCAGCTGCGGGCGTATTTAAAGCTTATGGTGACGTCGCCGTAAGCCTTGCCCATGTTGGCGAAGCTCGATACCCATGTGCCTCCGGCGCCGGTCATGCCTTCTCCGGCCTTGTCCTGAACATACTCGTTGGTGAGAAACTCTATGATATCACTGTTGGATATCTCAAATGACCAATCATAACCCGTTGTGGGGTTCGACGGGAGACGGACAGTGAGCACATGTCCCTCCTGACTCAGCTCATACCAGACGTCGTCATAGCTGCCGTTTGCAGCCTGAGCGGCGGCACTGGCTTCGGCGGAGGGAGCGGCAGGCTGAGACTCGGTGGGTGCGGCGGTGACAGGGGCGGCAGAAGTCTGCGCAGAGCAGGCGGCGAGAGAAAACAAGGCCGCGATTGCAAGCAGGGCAGCAGTGATCTTTTTCATTTTTTTCCTCCTTATGCTTCAATGAAGCCGGCGCAATTGACGCCGGCAGCTTTTATGACGGATAACGGGATGCAATGTTCCGGGCATGTATTAAAAGCAAACAACAGGCAAATGTGAAATTACGGGCCGGTGCGTATTTACAAAGACTTACGCAATGGGTATAATCTGAGCGTAAAGATGATTTACTGGGGTGAGCAAATTGAAAAAACACCTTTTTCTGACGGGACCCTCCGGCACCGGTAAGACCACGCTGATAAGAGAGGCTCTTGGCGGCTCGATAGCCTACGCCGGGGGCTATATAACTGAGCGCAGCCTGAACGCAGACGGCAGTCTGAGCGGCTTTGAGCTGTATCCAGCGGCTGCTGCCGCGGATTTTCAGTACTACGACGGCCTGCGTTTTCTCGATTACGGCACCGTACCGCCCGGTAAGGACAACGAGGTATTCCGAGGCCCGGCGGCACAGATGCTTAAAGAAGCGGAGTACTATGATTTCGCGGTTATAGACGAGTTCGGCGGATTTGAGATGCTGATACCGCAGTATCGCAATGCGCTCGCTGATTTCCTGAATCTCGACCTGCCTATAGTGGGCGTGCTCAAGGGAAGCGAGAGCGCAAGAGAGCTGCAGCACCGCTTCGGGCTCGGAGACAAGTACATCATGCTGACGGATAATCTGCGCTGCGTGCTGGAGCAGGACGAGGACAGTGCCGTCATTGAGGTGAAGCAGCGCGGCGATGCCGCGGCGAAGCGTATTCTTGACCGGTGGGTCAGTGAATATGTGAAATAATTTCCCGGCGGAGGTTTTATCATGGCTGTTGACACCGATAAGAGACTGCAGAATCAGGTGATCTACTCGGTATATGTCAGAAACCACACGCGGGAGGGGAGCTTCCGCGCGGTCATACCGGACCTTGACAGGATAAAGGCGCTCGGGACGGATATCGTGTGGCTTATGCCGATACACCCGATCGGAATCGAGGGAAAGAAGGGGAGTCTCGGCTGTCCGTACGCAAACCGGGACTACCGCAGTGTCAATCCCGAATACGGGACCATGGAGGATTTCCTGGCGCTTGTGGAAGGAATACACGCGCGCGGTATGAAGTGCATGATAGACGTGGTGTACAACCACACCTCGCCCGATTCGACGCTGTTCAATGAACATCCCGAGTTCTTCTACCGTGATAAGGACGGCAGGACCGGCAATAAAATGGGCGACTGGTCGGATGTAATAGACCTCGACTACGGCAGCCGCGCACTATGGGACTATCAGACAGAAACGCTGAAGATGTGGGCCGGGATTGTGGACGGCTTTCGCTGCGACGTGGCCTCGTTCGTACCTCTTGAGTTCTGGAAAGCGGCACGCAAAGAGGTAGGGAGGGTGAATCCGGAATGTATCTGGCTCGCCGAGACCGTTCACCAGAGCTATGGCAGCCGCGCAAGGCGCCTGGGCATCTATTCCGCGCTGGACTACGACGAATATGCTGCCTTTGATATCGAGTACGACTATGATGTACGGGAGGCCTTTGACAAGTACCTGCGCGGGGAAATCGCCCTTACGCACTACCTGGACATGCTGAATTTTCAGGAAGCGATATACCCGGCGAACTACAATAAGCTACGTGCTCTGGAGAATCACGATCAGCCGCGCATATGCGCCTTTGTGAAAAACGAGGGCGACCTCAAAAACTATACCGCGTTCCTGTACTTTCTGAAAGGTACGACGATGATATACGCCGGACAGGAATTTCAAAATGAACACCGGCCCAGTCTGTTTGAGAAAGAGCCGATAGACAGGAGCACCGGCAGGGACTTGAGCGGGTTCATGCGACGCCTGTCGGAGATAAAGCATGAGAGTTTTGGCGGGGAGGACTACTTCATAGCCGCCGGTGACGATGAGCATGACATAGCCGTGCTGCAGCGCGGGAGCCGGGAGCGCCGCTTTGCAGGCGTGTTCAGCCTGCGCTCAGAAGGTGCGGAGGTCGGCATTGATGTCCCGGACGGGAGGTATACGGAGCTCATAAGCGGCGGGAGCGTGGAAGTGAGCGGCGGGAAGCTGCTGTGCGGCGGCAGACCCCTGATATTTGAAGTGAAGGCATAAATACGCCGCCGGAGGCCCTGCGCCGCGATTCGGAGCCGGTATAAAAAGTAAATACCTGATACGTAAACGAGACAGGACAGATATTTTATCTGTCCTGTTTTGCGTTGCGCAGATCATTTGTGCATGCCGTTTATTATCCTGTCAGCAATATCAATGCAGACGGCTGACGAGCGCGCCAGCTCTCTGCCGAATTCTTCGGCGCCGCCCTCGACGCTGTCAGAGACGGTTTTTATCACGAGGCACGGGACGCCTGCGCGCATTGCGGTAAGGGCGATTCCGGCGGTCTCCATATCGCAGATCTGAGCGCCGTACAGGCGGTGCAGCTCGCGCTTGTTCGCAGGACTGCCGACAAATTTATCGGCCGAGGCACAGGTCACAGCCCTGAGTTCCGGAAAGATTTTCAGCGCTTCGGCGGCAAGCTCCGGGGAGACCGGGATGAAACGGTCCGGCAGATCCGGGTACTTTCCGGTCTCGCCCCAGCCGATTTCGTGGGCGTCGAAATCATAGTGCACGACACGGTCAACGACGACGGTATGCGCAAGCGACATATCCGGAGTCAGACCGCCGACAACGCCGAAGTTGATTATCATTTCCGCACCGTAATGACCTATGAGTATTGAGGCGGCGGCTGAGGCGGCAATCTCACCGGGTCCTGAGTGCGCAACGTAAAGAACGCCGTACCCGGTGCGGTATTCCATAATGCCTATTCCGGCGCAGACTTCCTCATGCGCGGCTTTTCCGTAGCGGTTTATCACGGCGTCCAGTTCTATGGCCACTACCATACCTGCTTTTGTCATATCAATTTCTCCTGTGCGCCTGACCGCGGCAAATCACGCGGCGGCAGCTCTGATTTGTTTTTCTGAAGATTTGCTGCTTTGCGGCAGACGTTTGAGCCTCACGGAGTATTAGAGCTCCCGGCTGCTGCCGTCAGCGCAGCCGCCGAAGCAGCAGCCGCTAACCGCTCTCAGTATACAACACAGCGGCGCATATGCACAAGCCCTGCCGCAAATAAAACGGTCATTTGCCGCGCGGGCAACGCGGCAACACGGACAGGGCCGGTACGGCGAAGGGCTGAAAAAAAGGGAGTGTCTGCCGTGCGGAAGACACTCCCTTTTCTTTATTTTACACATTGCCGGCCGGTGTTGTCGATGTAGTACTCGCCGTCCAGGATGATCTGTGAAATGGGCACGATGGTATAGCCGTCCGCGAGCAGCGATTCTATGATCCCGGGGAGGGCCTCGGGCGTGTTTTCGGCCGCGTTGTGGAAAAGAATTATACTCCCCGGCTGCACCTTGCTCAGTACGCGCTTTTGTATGTCGGCGGCGGATATGCCTTTCCAGTCAAGACTGTCCACATCCCATTGAACGGCGGTCATGCCCATGCTGTTGACGGCGTTTATAACGTGGTCGTCGTATTCGCCGTAGGGGCAGCGGAACAGCGTCGGGGTGACGCCGGTCACAGCGGCGATCTTATCGTTGCAGGCGCTTATGTCGGCAATTATCTCGCTGTGGCTCAGCTGCGAAAAATGCGCATGATTGGACGAATGGTTCATTACCTCGTTGCCGTTGTCCGCCAGCGCCTTTACGGACTCCGGATATTTGTCGACCCAGTCTCCGACAACGAAGAAGGTCGTGTTGATGTTGTATTTGTTGAGTATGTCTATCAGGATCTGAGTGTCCTCGTTGCCCCACGCGGCGTCAAAGGACAGGGATACGACCTTGTCGTCGCGCTGCACGCAATAAATGGGCAGCTGCCGGCTTGAAGCCGACACACCGACGATCGCTGGACTGTTCACGGCCCAGAATATCAGGACAACAGCCAGCAGCGTACCAAGAGCCGAGAGCACGGTACTGTGCTTATGTATAATTTTTTTAAACTCCGTCAATTTGCACCACTCCTTTTGGTACATCATATGACGGAGAGTAATGGATTATTAGCAGGTCCATCACATCCTGCTACAGGATGCGGTACATAGATGCGCGGGCTCGGCAGGCAGCTGCCGGACTGCGACTGACGCTCCCTGCGGAGAATAACAAAGTGCGCGTGTAAAATGAGGCATGGCCTGTATTGACCGAGCTATTTCACTGATATCAGTAAACGAAAGAAAAGCGCTTGACAGTAAACGCTCGTTTACATTATAATCGCAGATATATAAAGATAACATCAAAAGAAACAGGAGTGCAGAGATGTGGTATGATGATTTGGCGGCCGGATACCCCGGGCTTTCTCTGTGCCGTGTGGCAATGCAGGAAAGGGGACTGTACCGTGTCCTTGGCGAATATGGCGAACAGACGGCGGTCGTGTCCGGGCGTTTTCAGCATGAGGTGTTGACCTTGTCGGATTACCCGGCTGTGGGCGACTACGTGATGGCGGAGCTAAACGGCGGAGATACCGCGGTTATACAGCGCCTGCTGCCGCGAAGGAGCCTTTTTGTACGCAGGGCCGCGGGTTCGGCAAAGAGTGAACAGGCGGTCGCGGCCAATGTCGACACGGTCTTTCTGTGCATGGGGCTTAACAATGATTTTAATCTGCGGAGACTTGAACGCTATCTCTCCGTTGCATGGGACAGCGGAGCGGTACCGGTCGTTGTGCTGACTAAGGCCGACCTGTGCGCTGATCTCGAAGAAAAGCTTGCAGAGGTCAAAAACACTGCGATAGGAGTCGATATTATAGTTACCTCCTCAATGGAGGACGACGGATACAGTCAGATCACTCCGTATATCACGGAAGGAAAAACCTTCGCCTTTGTGGGCTCGTCCGGAGTCGGCAAGTCGACGATGATAAACAGACTGCTCGGAGAAGAGCGTCAGGGTACAAACGGACTGCGCAGCGACGGCAGGGGGCGGCACACAACAACGCGCAGGGAACTGCTGTTACTGCCGAACGGAGCGACGCTTATAGATACCCCCGGAATGCGTGAGCTCGGCATGTGGGATTCGGAAAGCGGTATAGAGACGACCTTTGCCGATATTGAGGCTCTGGCGGCTGCCTGCCGCTTCGGAGACTGTACGCATACGGGAGAACCGGGCTGCGCGGTACAGGCGGCGCTGGAAAGCGGAGAGCTTTCGAAAGAGCGCTGGCACTCATATAAGAAGCTGTGCGCGGAAAACACCTATGAAGGCAGCAGTGAAAGCTATCTCGCGGCAAAGGAGAAAAAGTTTAAAAACATATCCAAAATAAACAAAGCCAGAAAGAAGCGCTGAGTTATGCATAATGCCGGGGCAGCATGAGATACGGAGAGCGCGGCAAAAAGACCTGCGGTCATGGGGACCGCAGGTCTTTTCTTATGTGTTATTCAGGAATGTGTATGCAGCATCAGTATTTATTTTTTGCCGTGCCGCGATTTGTGCCGTCTTTTACGGCTGTTTGAGTACAAAATCGCAAAGATTACACCGGACATTATCAGTATAAGCGATACTATAGCCGCGATTATAAGAGCGACGGTGCTGCCGGACTCTTCGGGTACGGGGGAAGCAGCGGGAGCCGGTGTGGGAGATAGACTCGGCGCGGCCGACTGAGGCGGCAGCGTGTAAGCCGCGTGAGAGGGTGACGGGCTGGCCGAGGGCCTGACAGTGTGCTTGGGCGACGGAGTGGCTGCGGCCGTGACGGATATTCTGACCGCATCGCTGTAGGTCCATATCCCGTCCTCGTTGCTGAAGAGACAGCAGACGGTCCAGCCGTTCATTTCAAGAGGAATGTCGCCTATCGTGAATACCTCGCTGTTGCCGCCGCTTACCTTAAGATTGGGGAAGTAGCCCCATATATTATCGAAAACTACTTCGTTGCCCTGCAGGTCGTAGAAACGCCAGGCACACCATGAGTAATCCGTAGCCCTGGCAATGAACATCGCGGATCCGCCTGACTTGACGCTCTCGCCGGTCGGCTGCTTCGTTATGACCGGGCCGGCCGGTGCGGCAGTTGCGGTCGGAGTCGGCGCGGCGGTTGCGGTCGGAGTCGGTGCGGCGGTAGGTTCAACCGAAGGAGCTTCGGTCGGAACGGTTGAAGGAGGCGTACTTGGCTCCTCCGTCGGCTCAACGCTGGTGCTGGGCGGCTGCTCAGGGGGCGTGTCAGCGTCTTCGCCGTCAGCGTAGGCGAAAGGCAGCACTGCGATAATAAGTATGAGCGCCAGTATAAGGGCGCTGATTTTCTTGGTTTTCATTCTCTGTTTACCTCTGTTTGTAAAAAAGCACGGTCTGACTGTATTCTGCCGGAGAGCGTCACGCCCACAGGCAGGAAAAGCTTTTCAATATTATATAACACGTACGTCCCGATTTCAAGAACGCCGGCGCTTTTTACATGTTCTGCCGCTTTTTACCAGAATAATATTGACGCAAAGACATACTGAATTCCGTAATAAGGCAAAATATTGACTACCCGGTCTATTTGTGCTATACTGCGTAAAAATAGACCATGTGGTCAATATTTTGGAGATGAGAGCATGAAACGCCTTGAGAAAAACCAGCAGACCAGACGCCGGATAATGGACAGCGCGCTGGCGGAATTTGCACAGCAGGGATACGGAGGCAGTTCGGTCAATACCATCTGCAGCGCGCAGGGTATTTCCAAAGGGATTATTTACCATTATTTCAAGACCAAGGACGAACTGTATCTGGCATGTGTGGAGGAGTGCTTCCGGGAACTGACAGAATATCTTCAGGCCAACGTACCTACGCAGGGCGCTGCGGAGGCGCAGCTGGAGGGATACTTCTCTGCCCGTGTGGATTTTTTCCGGACACACCCGGTATACCAGCCCATCTTCCGCGAGGCGGTTATCTCCCCGCCCGCTCAGCTCACAGCAGAGATACAGGCCAGAAAGCAGGAGTTCGACGCTTTGAATATCAGCATTCTGGAAAGATTGCTGCGATCCCTATCCCTCCGCCCCGGTATCACAATGGCAGAGGTGGTGGACACGTTCCGGCAGTTTCAGGATTTTATCAACGCCAAGGATCAGATCGCGGGGATGAGCGCGCAGGACTTCGGCATGTGTGACCGGCGCCGCAAAAAGGCTCTGGATATTCTTCTCTACGGAGTGGTTGCAAGGGAGGGTGAGAGCCACGTCATCTGAAAAAGCACGGTCCCAGTCAGTTCTGGGTGAGATGCGGCCATCTGAAGCCATTGTCAGGCTGGCTGTTCCGGCCACGCTGGCCCTGCTGGCAAAGGCAGTTTATAACATCGTGGATACCGCATATATCGGGATGCTGGACTCGGACGTCGCCCTGGCGGCGGTAGGCGTCACGGTCCCGCTGCTGCTGATTATGGTCTCCATTGAAAACATATTTGCCGCCGGCGCCGCCGTTCTGGCCGGCCGCCAGCTCGGCAGGCAGGACTACGAGGCGGCCAGCCGCACGGTCAGCACCGTTGTCGGACTTTCCGTGATATTGGGCGTACTGCTGTGCGCAGGCGGCATCGTCTTTATCGAGCCTCTGATGCGTGCCTTCGGCGCTTCGGAGGCGTCTCTCCCGCTGGCCAAGGATTACGCCTTCTGGATGTTTGTGGCGGCGCTGGCCAATCTGCCGGCACAGAGCATGAACTGCGCGGCCAGAGCGGAGTCCTCCGTGCGGATTTCCTCTGTCGCCGTCATCACCGGCGCTGCGCTGAATGTTATTCTTGACCCGGTGTTCATGTTTGACTGGGGGCTGAACATGGGTGTGGAGGGCGCCTCTCTGGCTACCACCGTATCCCAGTTTGTTACATTTTTTATCCTGATCCGGTTCTATGCCAGTGGCCGCTCCGTCATCAGGATCCGGGCGAAGGGCTTCCGTCCCGGCTGGGAGCTTATAAAGACAGTCGTCCTTATCGGTATTCCCACCGCGGTCATTCAGATCTGTCTGTCGGTGGCGTCGTCCCTCACCAATATCGCCGCTTCGTCCCTACCCAATTCGGATGAGATTATCGCCGCTTACGGCGTGGTACAACGGCTGATCCTTATCGGCTGCTATGTTGTCATGGGTTTTATGCAGGGCTATCAGCCCGTGGCCGCTTTAAAGCCCCTGTCACAGCCTATAAGGAGGAAATGCCATGCTTTACAGAATCAAAATGAGATTGGCCGGGCTGCTGCTTCCGGCACTGGTCCTGCTGTCACTTACCGGCTGTTCAGCCCCGAAACAGGTAGAAACACCGCCCGTCCCGGAAGTTTCCGCAGCGCAGGAACCGGAGGAATTCCCCGCTGAACCGGAGACTATGCCCGGTACGGAAGCGTCCGACCCGCCGGAGGAGGCTGCTCCGATACGCATATCAAAACCTGAAGACATTCAGGAAGCGCTGTATGATGCTCTCTGCGCAGTGCGTCAGCCCGCGCCCATGGATGTCTCCGGTGTGACGCTGAGTGAAAACCCGGAGATTGATGTAAAAAACCTCTACTACAGTCTGATGGCAGCCTATCCTGAGCTGAAATACGCCTATGATATTTCCGCCGCCATGGAAGACGGCTGCCTGACCTGTCAGATACACTATATGCCGTATAAGACAGGCAGCTGGACTGACGACGGGGATGCTCTGGCTGTTTCTACGCTGGGCGGGCTGCTCCGCGCAGCGGAGGAGCATATCGGCACGGAGCCGCTTCCAATACGCCTGACGGACCCCGGGCTGCTGCCGGACGATATGAGCCGGGTGCTTCAGCAGGCGGGCGGAGGCTACATACTCTGCGCCCTGAACCGTGATGCGACGGAGATCACTTATACGCCGGCCATGGGGCTGGATATGGAGGAATGTCTCTCCCTGCTGGAGCAGGCAGACCGGCTGGCGGAGCAGGTAATCGCACAGGAAGTGAACGAATCCATGACAGAGCGGGAAAAGGCCGAGGCGCTTTACACATATCTGACCGGCAATGTGAAGTATGACCGGCGCTACTACTCCGACCTGGAAAACATGCCCTATGACTCGCGGACGGCTGTTGGCGCACTGCGGGACAATACGGCGATCTGCGGCGGGTATTCCAATGCGCTCAAGCTGCTGTTTGAAAAGGTCGGGATTCCCTGCTACAATGTGACCGGGAGCTATTACCGGGAAAACCACATGTGGAACATAGCCCGTCTGGATGGGGAGTGGCTCTGGTTTGACGCAACTTCCGACCGCGGCATTTCTGCCGAATTTGACCTGCGGCACTTCGCTCAGGAAGAGCTGGACGCGACACAGTGTGTCTGGGAACCGGACAGGGTGGAACTTCTTTTGCAGATGGCGGATACACAGCCGTAACAAAATATGAAAAGGCAGGCCGGAGAGACTCATCTGCAGTTTCTCCGGCCTGTTTTTTTGATATCCGGTGGACTGGCTTGCGTAAAAACCGGGGCGTTCACGGTTAAGATACAGAAATGACGCATGGGTCCGGGTAAACACCTGCCGTGTGTGACGGAAAAATAAAATCACTCAAGCACGGAGCAGCCGGCTCCGTGCTTGAGTGATAGCGGTGTAAGTATTAAGAAACGGTCAGGTTCAATTTTCCGGGATGATACCGGGGCAGGATAACAGGTATCCTGATGAGCGATAGTCATTCAGCGGCAGAACCGGGCAGGGCAGGAGCGGCATCCGTGGAGCCGGAAGGGGAGGACTTGCCCTTGCCAAGCAGCAGAGTGATAACGCCGAGCCCGAGAGGTACGGAGACAAAGCCTGTCGCGAAGGAAAGTCCGGGAACGAGCTTGGCAGCGCAGCAGAGCAGCAGACCTATGGGCAGCTCGGCCCAATAGCAGGGCGCCTTACCGAAGGCTCTGCGCCAGAGCAGCGCACCGAGGAAGAAGCCGAGAAATATGAGCGAGGCGGTAATGGCGGCGGCATAGACGAGCAAAAGCACAAAGGCGAGACGTACTCCGATGCGGGTGAGCATGAGGAAAATTGCGGCGACGGGCAGCGCCGCAAGAACGGCAAAGCCTGTGCCGAAGGCCCGGGCATAGACGCCGAAGGGCGCGGCGTAGTATTTTTTGTCGACGGTCTCCCACAGAGGAGTGAGCCAGAGCAGAACAAAAGCGAGGGCTACAAGACCTATATAAGAGATGAGCTTGCCGGTGATTTTAGTTCCGTAATTCCCGGCGGCCGCGGCCCCGGAATCAACGGATACGCCCGGTGCCATGTAGACCTGAGCGTTGGAAATGACGGACTTGGGGGCGCTGACGGAGGCGTCCTCGTTGTAATGGAGTTTGCCGCCTATCTCTGCGCCGTCGCTGACGGTGATATTTTCGGCGCTGATGTACACGTCTCCGCCGATATTGCCGGTGATGGTTGCATTTTGAGCGTAGACATACAGACTGCGTCCTACCGTACCGGTGACGCTTACGTTATTGCCGGCGGCGAACAGGTCGCGGTCAATGCTGCCGGTGGCGATGAGCGTATTGCCGGCGAGAAACGCGTCGTTTTCAACGCTGCCGCTGAGACGGACGCCGTAACCGGCGGCCATGGCGTACTCGCTGCGTCCGCCGGCGTTGACGTCTCTGCCGGCGGCAAACAGGATACCGCAGATCTCGGCATCGCTGCCCGCGGTCTCACCGGCGGAAAATACGGAGCCGTCAAGCCTGCCCGTGGCAGTGCCCTCGACAAAAAGCCCGTCTGCGTTGTCGGCAGACGCGGGGATGCTGATAGCCGTAACCGAAACGAAAACGAGGATCAGGGACAGCGCAAATGCAATTCTTTTCTTCAAATTTTTCCTCTCCTTTATTGGCAAAAAGTTTAATCCGAAAACGCATGGTTTTCAGGTAATCAGCGGAAATGTACCGGAGGAGCCGGAAAGCAGAGATACCTCTGTCATGCCTTGCCTTTTGATTTTTTTGGCTTCGGCAGGGGCGTGAGCTTTTCAAGCATTGGTATGAGTTCAGACAGAAGTGCAGCGTCGTCAATGTCCGGCATATAATGCTCCTTCGCGCCTTCGTATGGGCAGCCGCATTCGCAGCCGCGCATCAGGGCGTCAAGCTCCGGGAGCTTCTTTACAAACACGGCATTGTCGCATACGGAAAGTACGGGCTTGTCGTTGAGATAGACCATATACTCGCCGAACATTTTGCGGCAGCGTACATTGCCGAAAGGGCGGAGCTTTTCGCATACGAATTCGGCGTACTCCAAAGTGCTTGCCATATGCAGTCCTCCATAATCTCCTGAGCATTGCCGCGGACACGGTTCAGTCCGGGCTGTAAAGTATATATCGCGGGCCTTCCTCGCCGGCGCTGCCCGTCGGGACAAAGCCGAGCTTTGAAAGAACCTTTTGTGAGGCGGTATTGTCCGGTGCGGTCTCGGCTTCGACGGCCTTTATGCCTGGCTGCGAAAGCGCCCACCGGCATGCTGCGCCAATGGCCTCGGTCGCGTAGCCCTTTCCCTGATGCGCTCCGATTATACCGTAGCCGATTTCCGGACAGCCGTTTTCCGGCAGGCCCTTGAAGCAGAAATCGCCGACCATCTCTCCGCTTTCACGCCGGCGTATGCACCATGCGGTGTGCCACAGGTATTGCTCCGGCTCAGATATACAGCCGCAGAGCATTTCAGTGTACGCCTGACAGAGCTCAGGGTCGTTTTCTCTGCACTGTTCAATAAGCGCAGACAGTTCATCAGGCGTCATGGGCGCCATATAAAGGCGGCCGCTCTCTATTCTGTCCATGTCATATCTCCGTTGACTTGTATTACAGGACGCACTGCAGCGGCAGGGCTGCTGAGCAAATATGCGCCTGCGCGGACTGTTTGCTGAAGGAATTTATATGCCTGATATTATACATTTGTAATAATATCAGTCAATATGTTTTCGGGATGTTAAGAAAATTTCATAAGTATTTACCGCCGGAGTAAGGCTATTTACCCGGTATATCCCGCTGCGCGGCCCCATAGTGCAAATACCGGGCCGTCGAGCCTGATAATGCTGTCGATAGGAATGGAGGTCCTGTCGGTGAACACGAGAGTGCGGACGTACATATCTATCTTTTTCAGACTTCCGGTCACGGTCAGATATGCGCCGCCGGCTTTCCTGCAGTCCGGACGAAAGTATGTGACGGATATCTCAGGCGTGTCTGTGACATGCTCAGCAAGCAGACGCAGCCGGCGGTCCAGCTCGTCAATGCGGCCGTCGGCGAGTTCGATCCGGCTGTCGGTAAGCCGTGCGGTCTCGTCCACCGCGTCCTCAAAGCCGTTAAGAGGAGAGAACGGGGCAAACTGCGCGGCTCTCTCGTAATTCGGCACAGGCGGATGCTTCGGTGAGAAGCGGCGGCCGTGGTGCAGGATGGAATCGTATTTGCCGCTCATGCCTTGTGGCCTCCTATCTGGCTGTTTCGCGCAATTGTAGTCGCTCCGTCCATGAAATTGGTGCCGCGCAGTACGGCGTTCTTACCGTATTTGTCTTTGAGAGCGACGATTGTTTTCTGGCGCCGCTTTTCCCGTTCCAGTGCGAGCCGCTCGGCTTCGGCGGCCCTGAGGCGCTCGCCGGAGTCGGAGAACAGATCAAGCTGGAAAAAGTCGTCGGCCTGACGGGCTTCGGATTCGGGCACGATATGGTTGGCTGTGATATTTATGCGCCGGATGAGAAGCGCCGGGTCAACTATACGCTCGTACAGCGCGTTCATGCTGTCCATGATAAGCATAAGTGAGGAGGTCTGCCGGCCGAGATTACCCGTGCCGTGCGCGTGCTTGGGAAGCTTACGACCGTAGTGGTCTACGGTGACCTCGCCCGTGTACCCGTCCCGGATATCCGACCGTCTCAGATTTTCAATGTCATAGCCTACGGTCAGCACGAGCTGGTCCGTCACGAGGCCCTTACGCACAAGCTCCTGCACCAGAAGCTCCGTCATCTCGCGCACTATTATGCGGGCCTTTTCAAAGTCATAGGGTACATGCAGGACCTGACCCGAGCCGATACTGCTGCTGGCTGGACGGTAGGACTTGATATCGGCGATGGTACATGGTTCATAGCCCCAGGCGTGGTCGATCAGGAGACCGGCATTCACGCCGAACATTTTGTAGAACGATTCCTCATCGTATTCAGAACGCAGGGCGATATCGCCCATGGTGTACATACCGTGGGCTTCGAGTTTTTTGGCATAGCCTGCGCCGATGCGCCAGAAATCCGTGAGCGGTCGGTGATCCCAGAGCAGCTCACGGTACGACATTTCGTCCAGCTCCGCTATGCGCACGCCGTTTCTATCCGGCTCGATGCGCTTGGCAACAATGTCCATGGCCACCTTGCAGAGATAGAGATTGCTCCCGATACCGGCCGTCGCGGTAATGCCGGTGCTGTGCAGAACGTCGAGTATGATGCGCATTGCCAGCTCCCGGGGCGTCAGGCCGTAGGTCTTGAGATATGCGGTGACGTCCATGAACACTTCGTCGATGGAATATATGTGTATATCCTCCGGGGCAATATATTTGAGATAGATATTATATATACGTGTGCTCATTTCAATGTAGCGGGACATATGCGGAGGGGCAATTATATAGTCAAGTTCAAGCGCCGGGTCGCTTTTAACTTCGGGGTCAATATATGACTTACCGGAAAAACTCCTGCCGGGAGCCGACATACGACGGGCGGCGTTGACCTCGCGCACGCGCTGAACCACCTCAAAAAGCCGCGCACGCCCGGATATGCCGTAGGCCTTCAGCGAGGGAGTGACCGCAAGGCAGATCGTCTTTTCTGTACGCGAAGTGTCAGCAACGACCAGATTGGTCGTAAGCGGGTTGAGCTGCCGGTCCACGCATTCGACTGAAGCGAAGAACGACTTTAAATCTATGGAAATATAGCTTCGCTCCATTACCATACCTCCGATCAGAGCTTCTTGATGACCTGTCTGGCGACGCCCTGCACCGTGAGGCTTCGGACCAGTTCAACCTTGCCGGGGTACAGCTTTTCGTTCATGTACTCCAGAATATGGCAGCCGCGGGCTTCGTCATAACCGGCATAGCGCTTGAGCGTGTTCTGATTGTCCTGATCCAGAGCGACGACTATATCCCCGATATTCGCGTCGTGCTGTATTTTTATGACCAGCAGATCGCCCTCGTCTATGCCGGCGTCGGTCATGGAATCACCCTTGGCGCGGAGCAGGTAGCAGCTGCCCGGACCGAAAACGGACTCCGGCAGGTTTACGTACTCCTCGACCTCGGCCTCCTCGCTCTCGGGATTGCCGCAGCGTATGGAGCCGACGATGGGGGCGGAGAAATAGCGCGTGCTGCACTTGGATATCTGCGGGGAAGCCTTGATGCGTCCGTCGTAGGACAGGAGACCGCGCGAATCCATATCGACAAGGTAACGCTGAACGGTTGCCCTGGATATCCCGAGAGCCTCGGATATTGTCCTTATGGACGGAGGGACAAGATTGCTGCGGTAGTATTTCTCCGCATAGTCACGGATGAGCTCCATCAGCCCGGTATTCTTCGAACGCATGATATCACCTCCGGCAGGTCTTAATGAGACGGTGCGTCTCATTAAGACCTATTATACACGCTTTTTTAAAAAAAGCAATACCGGAAGCGAAGGGTGCGAACAAAATGCCGGTATGTTATTATAAAAAGCGAAAAACATGTAATGCGCCATGCCGAAAAAGCAACTGTATATGAGAGAGTTGCCCGGGTTGCGTATGGAAGCCCGGCGCGGCCGGGAAACGAACGACAATGTGGTTTACGCGAAGTGGCTGTCGGCCGCGGGCAATCGCAAAAATTTTTCATACCGCGTCAGATTTCGAGAAAAAAGCTGTCATTGTAGGTGAAGGCCCTTCAAGCAGGATCGGCCGGAGGAGGAAGAACGTGGAAGATACAAAGATAATAGATCTCTATTGGCGGCGCGACGAGCGGGCAATTGCGGAGACAGACAGCAAATACGGTATATACTGTCACGCTGTCTCAATGAACATTCTGGGTGTGCGCGAGGACGCGGAGGAATGTGTCAACGATACATATACCCGCGCATGGAACGCCATGCCCCCTGAACGTCCCGGACGTTTGCGCCTGTGGCTTGCCAGGATTACGCGGAATCTCTCGTTTAACCGCTGGAACAGAGACCGCGCCCAAAAGCGCGGAGGGAATATGTACGTGCTGCTCAGTGAGCTTGACGAATGTATACCCGACCCAAAAGGGATTGAGCAGATTGAGGACGCGAAGGAGTTGGGCGGCATTATAAACGCATGGCTTGCCTGTCTGACGGAAAAGGACTGCACGGTTTTCATGCGCCGGTACTGGGCGGGTGAGAGCGTGACAGACATAGCGCGGAGCTGCGGCATGAGCGCGAATGCGCTGAGCCAGAAGCTTGCCCGCATGAGACGCAATTTAAGAAAATATCTCGGGGAAGAAGGTGTGGCGCTGTGAATGGCGGCAAAAAGCTTTTTATCGGACTGAACTATGTCGGCGACAGGTATATGGACAGAGCTCTCGATGCTATGCAGGTAAAAAATCATAGTCGGACCGGAAGTATGCGAAACTCACTCAGAACGCTGCTGATAGCGGCTGTAATCGTTTCCATACTGCTTGCTCTCGGCGCCGTGGCGTATGCGATGGGGCATATATGGAGCCGTGGAATGCGTGACAGGCTCGATGCCACGGAAGAGCAGCAGCAAACGATGGCAGATAAAGGTATGGCTAAGGTCTTTACTGAAGACGAAAAAAATGACAGCATGGCAGTTACAAGCAATGGAGTTACCGTGAAGCCTCTCGAACTTGTTGCCGACGAAAATACTGCGCTCGTATCATTCGCGATAGACGGTTTTTCTCTTAAGGAAGGCGAGGAGCCGGGATTTGAAAACATAATTGTATATATGGGAAATGACCCGGGGTCACGCGCTTTAAATATGAGCGGGAGCTTCAGCTATGAGCAGGAGCGTGACGGAAACGGCAATTTTATCGGAACGCCGCAATTTGCCGATGAGAGCGGAAGACTTGAATTTGTAATGACTCTCAGCCCGTCAAATCATGACGACACATTGCTTGGCAGGGAAATACATGTCCGCTTTGTCAACCTTTGCGCCGATACGGAAAAAGCCGCTAAAACGCCCGTTTTGAACGGAGAGTGGGATTTTGACATTAAGCTTCCGGAGAAGAGCTCGGTCAGGGAAATACGGATCGGGAAAAGCGTGGAAGGAACTGCTTTCACCATGGAGTCTGCAAAGATAACCCCGCTTTCGATCGAGATAGCCTACAGCGTCTCCGGCAGGGTCAGTATGGCCGGCGATGACCTCGGTATCCCAATGTTCAGGGGCTTCGTGCTGAAGGACGGTACACGGCTTTTCAACATTGTCAACGGAGGCTCCTCCGGATACACGGACGATTCTATGACGGCTGCATTTTCCGGATCAGTATTAGACCGTGTAATAGATCCGGATGAGGTAGCGGAAATCATCGTTTCAAGGTCAATGGATAACTCGAAGGATATCGCCGGGATACCGCTTAGCTGATTCCTGCTGCAGTTCTTACAACAGCGAGCTTTTTCCGGCTTGCTGAATGTGTGCGGGACAGGCATAGACTCCAGCCGGGGGCAGGCTATTTTATGTATGACACAGTTGGGATGTTTTGATTTTTGAAAAATTTACATTCTCTTTTCGTGAATATACAAAATACCAGTGCAGAAGATAAGCACGGGCAACGAACCCAAAATGATAAAAAGGAGATGTAAACTATGTCTACCAATACCAGTAATCATCTTGTCAACCCCGCTGCCCGCGAGGCAATGGATAAGTTCAAGATGGAAGCCGCTGCTGAAGTCGGCGTCAACCTGAAGAACGGTTACAACGGCGATCTCACCAGCCGTCAGGCAGGTTCCGTCGGCGGCCAGATGGTCAAGAAGATGATCGAGGCTTACGAGAACGGCATGAAGTAAGCTTGAAAAGCTTAAAAAGAATTGCGGGGCAGCAATTGCTGCTCCGCAATTTTATTTCTGCATTACGATATGCAATATTATACAGAGTAATTCCGTCTCTCTGCCGGTTCCCGGCGCGGTTTTCAAAGCGAGGTATATTGACGACTGCAGCAATCCGGAGCCGCGGTCGACACGGCCTTCCGGGAGTATGCCGCCGTACCGGAGAGTTTTGGTGTTTTAGAAGTTGCAATTTGTTGACAAAACAGAAATAAAGATGTATCATATATCTAAATATGCGTAGATATGTATATGTAATTTCCGCTTCAGCAGGTGAACGATATGGGGAGACACCTTTCAGAGCAGAACAGACATTTGAATAATAAGAAGGAACAGGCAGTCAGGACGGGAAAGGAAACGAGTAGCGCCGGATTGAGTTATATGGAGCGGCGTATGGCGGGACGGACCGGAAGGGAAGCCGCGGTCGCGGCCATAGTACCGGCGATGATTGCGGCGGTGCTGCTTGCTGCGTTCATGTTCGTGCCGCTGGATGGATGGATGCGCTGCGTCGCATTTCTCATACCTTTTGTTATTGCCGGCTTCGATGTGTTTATGGAGTCTGTCGAGAGGATCGCCGCCAGAAATTACTTCGATAAGGCACCGGTGACGCTTATTGCCGCAATTGCCGCATTCTCCGTGGGCTATTACCCCGAGGCTGATCTTCTGCTGATACTTTTCGGCGTGAACAGACTGGTAGAAGGCATAGTTTCCAACCTGTGCGGCAGGGATGTTTCGGAGCTTCCTTCAATCAAGCCGGAGACCGCAAATGTTGAGACGGCGGAAGGCGTTCTTAACGTAACGCCTGACTGCGTCAATGTAGGAGACATAGTTGTTGTGCCGGCAGGGGAGCGAATACCGCTTGACGGCATAATAGTCGAGGGCATGACTACTGTAGATACGGCTTCTATATCCGGTCAGTCCAGACCCTGGGCGGTGACTGAGGGCTACCGTGTCTACTCCGGCTGCCGTAATCTCACCAGCGAGATTCGCGTCAAGGTCACAAAAGGCTTTGAGCAGTCTACCGCGTCGCGGATAGTGCGCCTGTCTCATAAGGCGCCGGATTATAAGTCAAATCAGGAGGAGCGTACAGAACGGTTTGTGTCGGTATATACACCGGTCATGCTTGCCGCCGCGTTCCTGCTTGCCGTCATCGTGCCTCTGTTCAACGGCGGATGGACCGAATATATACGCAGGTCGGCTGTGCTGCTTATAATGGCCTGCCCGGCGTATGCGTCACTGGCGGTCTCGCTGGCGTATATAAAGGCCATTGGGGCCGCGGCCGGCTGCGGAATGTTCGTCAAGGGCTCTGACTGTATTGAATCAATGGCCCAGAGTGAGACTGTGATATTCGACAAGACGGGTACGATAACCGAGGGAAGATATATAGTAACGGACGTTTTCCCGGTGAACATGACCGACCACGAGCTGCTTACCGCTGCCGCGTCGGCGGAGATGTTCTCGCGTCATCCCATAGCCAGAGCGCTGCGCGAGTCGGCAGGGGCGATAGATACTCAGAATATAAGAATAAGTCAGGCGGAGGAGCTGCCGGGCAGAGGCGTGAGCGCCCTTGTGGGCGATGCGCGCGTATATGTCGGAAACACTGCGCTTCTTGAAGAGCACGGGATAACGTGCGAGATACCGAGCCGCAGCGGGGCCGCAATTCATGTCGCGGTCGACGGCAGATACTGCGGACATATTCTTGTGTCCGACAGGGTACGAAGCGGCGCCTTTGACGCATTGGAGAGCATGAGGGTTCAGGGCGTGAAGAAGATGGTGCTTCTGACCGGTGACGTGCTCTCGGTGGCCAGACCGCTTGCTTCAAAGCTTAATTTCGATATGCTCCGGGCTGAGCAGAAGCCCGAGGACAAGCTGTCCGCCGTCACCTACCTTATGTCCAACAAGGGGATCCGGTCAACGGTTGCTTTCGTAGGCGACGGGAATACCGACGGCGCGCTTATGAAGCGCGTAGACGTTGGTATTGCCATTGGTGCGCTGGGCTCGGACGCCGCATTTATTTCTGCAGATGTACTTATGATGGACAGGGACATCAAGAAGCTGCCCAGGTTATTCGGACTGTCGAGAATGACCTATCGCATTGCGCTCGAGAATATGGCGGTCGGCATATGCGTGAGCGTGGGCATCTCCGTACTGGGAGCCGTCGGTATAATGCCGGTGCTGGGAACGGTCATATGCGGCTTTGCTCTGAACACGGCTGTGCTGCTTAATGCGATACGTATTAAATAAACTTTATATGCCCTGCCGGGAGAACGGAGGAGAGCTGCATGAAGGATGGGCTTTGCGCCATATATGAGCGCAGAAGTGTAAGAAAATACAAACCCGAACAAATCACTGACGGAGAGCTTGAGCTTGTACTCAAGGCCGGACTGTGCGCACCGAGTGCAATGAACCGGCAGCCGGCAATTATTGTCGTTTTGCAGAACAGGGATGATATTTCACATCTGTCAAAGCTGAACGCCGCGGTAATGGGCACAAACAGCGATCCGTTCTACGGCGTGCCTACGGTGCTTGTCGTACTGGCGGAGACGGGCAATGCAAACGCCGTGAAGGACGGCAGCCTTGTTATGGGGAATCTTATGAACGCTGCGTCTGCGATAGGCCTCGGCTCCTGCTGGATCAACAGAGCAGAGGAGGTATTTGCCGGCGCAGAGGGTAAAGCCCTGCTTAAAAAGTGGGGAGTAGAGGGCGACTATACAGGGATAGGCCACTGCATCCTAGGCTATGCCGACGAGCAGCCGGAGATGAAGCCGGTCAAGGGTAAGCGGGTCTACTTTGTTAGGTGAATGGAATGAATACATACGATTTTGACAAAACGATCTTTTACCCGGACAGCTCAGTGACCTTTGTAAAATACTGCGCCAGGAGATATCCGGGTATAGTAATCGGCAACATACCGAAGGTGATCGGTACAGCGGCGGCACATCTTTTGGGGCGCGCGGATACAAAGGCGCTGAAGGAGAAGCTGTTTGCGTTTCTGGCCAAACTGCCTGACGTGGACGCGGTGGTAGATGACTTCTGGAAGGAGAACCGGCAGCGTATAGGTCAATGGTATCTGGAGCAGAAACGGGAGGATGACCTTATAATCTCCGCATCTCCGGAATTTCTCCTTGCCCCGGTATGCAAAAGCCTGGGTGTAAACCTTATCGGAACGCGTATGGACAAGCACAGCGGAAAAATAGACGGCAGGAACTGCCATGACGAGGAGAAAGTACGCCGCTTCTATGAGCGGTACCCTGAGGGGCACACCGAAAAGTTTTACTCTGACTCGCTGTCCGATACGCCTATGGCCATGATCGCAGATGAGGCATATATGCTAAAAAAACACATAATCTCACCTTGGCCAAAATAGATATTGACAAGTAACCGTTCGTTTACTATAATTGAGTAAACGAACGGTTACTCAATTATAGCGGAGGAAACAAGATGAACACGAAAGAGAGAATACTGCTTGCTGCGCTGGACCTGTTTTCCAGAGACGGCTATGAAGCCGTCTCTGTCAGTATGATTGCTGAAGCGCTGGATATGACCAAGGGGGCTCTGTATAAGCACTACGAGAATAAGCGCGAGATATTTGACAGCATTATCAGGCGTATGGAGCAGCAGGACTATGAGAACGCAAAGCGTTTTGAAGTCCCGACGGACCTGTTTGAGCATATGCCGGAGGCATACAGAAAAACGGGTCTTGAAAAGCTGGCCGGCTTTACTCTTGCCCAGTTCCTTTACTGGACCGGGGATCCCTTCGCTTCACGCTTCAGAAAGATGATAACGTTGGAACAGTTCAGAAACCCGGAAATGAACGCGCTGTATCAGCAGTATCTGGGTACCGGCCCGCTGAAATACACGGAGGACCTGTTCAGAGAGATATTCAGCGCAGGGCACGGCGCCGATCCGCGGCAGCTTGCGCTGGAGTTTTACGGCCCGGTGCTTGCTCTTATCGACATGTACGAAGCGTCCGGCCTGGAAAAAGAGGCGGAGAGGATGCTTGGCGTGCATATGGAGGGCTTCATACGCCGTATGGCTGAGATTTGCGGTGCCGGGAAAGATGGGCCCATGTATCCGAGAAGTGAGAAGTATTCCAGCCCGGAGCTGATGAGGATGATCATGGGCCCGAACCCAATAAAGCTCGAAGAAGAGCTGCTGAGGAATAACATGATAAAGCCGGGTTCGGTTGTCTGCGACCTCGGCAGCGGCAACGGACTTACATCGGTATTCATGGCCAAGGAGTACGGCTTCAAGGTGTATGCGGCCGATCTGTGGAGCGACCCCGAGGAGAACCGGAGGTTCTTCGTATCGCAGGGCCTGCTCGGCAACCGCATTGTTCCGGTGAAGGCCGACGCTACCGCGCTCCCGTTTGATAAGGAATTCTTTGACGCTGTCGTCAGCGTGGATTCCTACAATTATTTTGGGCGTGATAAGAATTATCTCGGAGATAAGCTGCTTCCGTTTGTTAAACCCGGAGGATACATCTACATCGCCATCCCCGGCATGAAAAAGGACTGCCACGACGCCCTGCCTGAAGAACTTCTGCTGTCGTGGACGCCGGAACAGCTGGATTTCATGCACGACGTCGACTACTGGCGCGGTATAATAGAGTGTACCGATGGGATTGAGATAATTTCTGTGAAGGAAATGAAGAGCAACGAAGAAGTGTGGCGGGACTGGCTTATGCAGGACAACCAGTACGCCGTAGGCGACCGGAAATCCATGGAGGCCGGCGCGGGTAAATACCTTAATTTCATAGAAATGATAATAAGAAAGAAATAAATACCGGCATCCTCTGACGGGACCGCGCAGGCAGCTTTGCCTGCGCGGTCCCGTTTTCTTTGCCTGCATATGCAGGGAATAATCGCCGGCGCCTGGACATAGATTGTCCCAAGGAAGTGAGAGTATGGATGCCTTGAGTCAGGCCCGCGAGCTGCTGCCGGCAGAGATCGGACAGGCGCTGGAGCGCGAAACAAATTGCAACGCGGAGGAAATCAGACTGAGAGTCGGGATGCCGCCGACGGTGTTAATTGCCGGGAGGGAGAAGCGGCTGTCGGAAACAGGCTTCACACAGGTACAGCTCATGCAGGTGCTGGAAAAGGCGACTGGGGCGTCGCTGCACAGCTACACCGCCTCGCTGAGCCGGGGGTATATCAGTTACCGCGGCCTGCGCATAGGTGTCTGCGGTCAGGCCGTATGCAGCGACGGGGAACTCACGGGCTTCAGGAGCTACAGCTCCGCCGCCATACGCATACCGCATCAGTGCCGCGGCGTCTGCAATACTGCCGTCCGGCAGATAATGTCGGACGGAGTGAAAAGCACGCTTATCGCCGCAGCGCCGGGCGTTGGGAAAACGACGGCGCTCAGAGAGATCGTCCGTTGTATTTCCGAAAAGAGGGTACGTGTGGCTGTCGCGGACGAGAGAAATGAGCTGTCCGCGTATAACGGCAGCTCGTATCAGTTCGACCTCGGCCCCTGCACTGACGTTATGGTGGACGTGCCAAAGGCGCAGGCGCTGATGATGCTTCTGCGCGGAATGAATCCGCAGGTGGCGGCGATGGATGAGATCACGCAGCCGGAGGATATAAAAGCGATCGAAGATATTGCAGGCTGCGGAGTTGCGGTGATCGCGACGGCGCATGGCGGCAGCTTGGAGGATATGCTGCGCCGCCCGCTCTACAGAGAGCTGATAAGCGCGGAGATATTCGAAAAGCTTCTTACGATCACCGTGCGTGACGGAAGCAGAAGCTATCGCCTGGAGGAACTCAGAAGATGAAGCTGTTGGGATGCGTCATGATAGCGCTTGCCTCGCTGCTGGGCGGGGTGCTGTATACGCGCGGAATTAAGCAGCGGCAGGAGGAGCTGGCTTCGGCCTGCGCCATGCTCGAGCTTATGCGCGGAGAGCTGGAGACAAGGCTCACTCCGCTGCCGGAGCTTGCCGCGGAGCTGGCAGGACGCGTCGGCGGGGCCGGAGAGGCTTTTCTGCTGTGCCTGGCGATGAAGCTGAAAGAGCTCGGCAAACGGAATTTTGCAGAGCTTTGGGCGGAGAGTGTGGACGGAGTATTCTGCGCTTCGGACGCGGAGACCAGAAACCGGCTCATACAGTTGGGCCCGGTTCTGGGCAGGTACGATATCGGCAGCCAGCTTTCCACGCTGGACTCATGCGCTGACGCGCTCAGACGCCGTTATCTGCAGCTGTCCGGGGACATGCCGCAGTTACTCAGACTCGGCATGGGCCTGTGCATGTCCGCGGGGGCGCTGATCGTTATTCTGCTCATTTAGGAGTAAACGATGGATATAGATCTGATTTTCAAGATTGCGGCTGTTGGCATTCTGGTTGCTGTACTGAACATCCTCCTGCAGCGCTCGGGCCGGGACGAGCAGGCTCTTATGACGACGATCACCGCGCTGGTAGTGGTGCTTATGATGGTTGTGCAGAAAATAAGCGAGCTGTTCAATATGATAAAGACGCTTTTTAACCTGTAACGGTGGAAGTAATTGTAAAATGCGCGGGGCTTGCGCTTCTCGCAGCGGTGGTCTGCCTTCTGATAAAGCGCTCAAACCCTGAGATGGCTTTTTCCGTGAGCTCGGCTGCAATCGCCGTTTTGCTGCTGGGGACCCTTGGCCTTGCCGCGAGCCTGGGCGACATGGTACGCAGCGCACGTAATATACTCGGCGTATCCAGCACGCTCATACAGCCCGTAATAAAATGTGTGGGCATTGCGGCGGTGACCCGGATTGCCTCGGAACTTTGCCGTGATGCGTCTCAGTCGGCGATTGCCGCCGCGGTGGAGATAGCCGGGACCCTGTGCGCGGCGGCGGTAGCAATGCCGCTGCTGCTGAGTATGCTCGAAATGATAGGCGGAATGGTATGAAAACATTAAAAACATTGCTGCTGGTGTTAATGCTCATGCCGCTTCTCGGAGGCAGAGCCTATGCTGAAGAACTGAACGAGGAGGCCGCAAAAGAGACCGGCCTGTATGCGCTGAATGAGCTGCTAAGCGATGAGGAACGTGAAATCAGCGGGGCGGTGACGGCGGACGGAAGCTATGACGCAGGCGGCGCGATGATGCGTCTGTGGCAGAAATTCCTGAGCAGCGTCGTAAATGAGCTGCGCTCCAGTATAGGCTTCGGAGCGTCCCTGATCGCGGTCGCCCTGCTGTGTACGCTGGGCGGGGCACTGTGCGGCAGCAGGAACATAGCGGATTATATCGAAATAGGCGGCTGCTGCGCCGCTGCTGCCGTCACGCTCGGCGGCGTGGACGGGCTGATAGCGCAGACCGTGGAGTCCATGTACCGCCTCTCCGACTATTCGAAGGCGGCGCTGCCGGTGGTTTTTACTGCCGCGGCCGCCGGAGGTGCTATTACTTCGGCAAGCGTGAAGTTCGCCGCGGTCAGCTTCGCGTTGGATGTGCTTATGAGCATAGGACAGAAGCTCGTGATCCCGACGGTGTATGCCTACCTTGCGGTGTCTGTCGCAAACAGCGCGTTTCCGAACCCGCTGATGAATGCGGCGGCCAGATTCACAAAGTGGCTCTCAACGATAATGATGACCGGCATGACGATCGCATTCACCGCCTATATCGGTATGACGGGAGTTATCAGCTCCAGCGCCGACGCCGCCGCGGTAAAAACCGCGAGGACGCTCATCTCCCATGCTCTGCCGGTGGTAGGCGGAATGATTTCGGACGCCTCGGCGGCTGTGCTGGCGGCGGCCTCGGTCATTAAAAACTGCGCGGGTGTGTTCGGCCTCATAAGCGTATGTATACTCTGTGCCGGGCCGTTTGCGGTGCTGTCGGTGAAGATGCTGATACTCCGTGCGGCGGCCGCCGTGACCGAATCAATGGAGGGTACGCGTCTGTCGGCGCTGTTTACCGGCGTGAGCAATGCCATGGGCATGATGCTCGGACTGCTGGGCTGCTGCGGGATAATGCTTTTCATCTCGCTGATGGCCGGAATGAAGGCGGTGTCGGGATGATACAGGAGAGCATACGGCAGCTTTGCGCCGTGTCGCTGCTTTGCGGAGCGGCACTGAGCCTTACGCCGGATGGCGGCGTGAAAAAAGTGACTCAGCTGTTGTGTACGGCGGTGCTCACACTCGCGGTGTTGAGTCCGCTCAGGGAGCTTGACTTCGATGTGTATGCACTGGAGACGGCGAAGCTGAGGGAGGCTGAGGCGGGAATAACCGCAAACGCGGAAAAGATAGAAGACAGACTCAACCGCATAGTCATAGAACGGCAGTGCGAGGAATATATTATGGACAAAGCGGGTGAACTGGGGCTGGACGGCATAGACGTTAAGGTACAGGCGCAGTGGAGCCTGGAGGGCCTGTGGGTGCCGTATTCCGCGCAGATTATCGCTGGCGCGGACGAAAAAGCGGCGTCGGAGCTTGCCGGAATAATCCGGGATGACCTGGGTATACCGACGGAAAGGCAGCAGTGGTGCGGTGAAGGATAAGTTTAAAAACAGGACTGCGGCGCTTGAGCGCTTCAAGTACCCCATTCTTATCCTTATAGCCGGCGTGCTGCTGATGCTGCTGCCCGGCCCGGGAGAGGGAAAGAGTACGGAGCTGAGCGGAGACGAACTGGTGGCGCACATACTCTCAAGTTCGGACGGCGTCGGAGAGGCGAAGGTACTGATATCGGACAGCGGTGTTGTCGTTGTCTGTACCGGTGCAGACGATGCGTCCGTAAGACTGGATATTATCCGTGCTGTCGGCTCATATACCGGGTTCGGCGCGGATAAGATCACAATACTGAAAATGGCAGACGGAGCATAAGGAGGAGAAGGGATAACCATGAAGAACAGGAAAAGAAACCTGACGATGCTGGCGGTGCTGATGTTCGTATGCGCTGCCGTGGTGCTCAACTGGACCTATAACAACAGATGGGGTAAGCCGGACTCGGAGATGGTCTATGCCGAGGATCAGGCAATGCTGGCGGCGGACACAAACTTTGCCGACAGCCTGCTTGTCTCCGGCACGGAGTATTTTGCCGAGGCGAGGCTGACCAGACAGGTGTCGAGGGACGAGGCGCTTGAGCTGCTGCAGACGGCGGCGGCGTCGGAAGCCGCATCACAGGAGACAATAGACAGCGCCATGAACGCGATATCAGCCATGGCCAAGTGCTCCATGCAGGAGTCACAGATAGAGAATCTGCTTATCGCGAAGGACTTTGCCGACTGCGTGGTGTACATAGGAAATGACTGCGTGACGGTAGCGGTACCGGCTCCGGCTGACGGGCTGAGCGAGGAAGCCGTTGCCAGGATAACCGATGTCATATGCAGCTCAACGGATTATGAGCCGACGCAGCTGAGCATAATAGAGGTCAAAGCCTGAGCAGGTCTGAAAAGCCTGCACGGGCGCGGAAAAGCAGGCGCATGCGCAAGCGTGTGCCTGCATATTTTTTCGTATAATCCCGGAATTTTGAATATTGCCCTTTATTTTTTATGTTCCACGTGGTAAAATACTATGATTTCATTTAGGAGGTTTACCATGGGCGAGAATTATATCACCTGCCAGGACGAGAAGGGCAGCATCAATATTTCCGAAGAAGTTATCAGCAGCATGGTCCGCTCTGCAATAAGCGAGGTTGACGGCGTTGCCGGCCTTTCCAATACCGCCGGGGCAGAACTCGCGGAACTCATCGGGCTCAAAACGGTGTCGAAGGGCGTTAAGGTCCAGTTCGTTGATGACAGGATAGTCGTCGACGTGATAATAACCGTGATGTACGGCTGCAACATAGTGAACGTTGCAAAGAAGGTGCAGGATAAAGTTATGACCGTGGTGCAGTCCACCACCGGGATTGAGCAGGCCGAAGTCAATGTGCACGTTTCCGGTATAGCCTTCGATAAATAAAAGCTGGAGGAACAGCCATGACCAGAAATACTGCCCGGGAAATAGCCATACAGCTGGGCTTTGCTGCGTCTGCCATGGAAGAGCTGCCGCAGGAAATGATGGATAAATTCTTCGACCGGGATTACTATGCGACGCTCGGCGAAGAGGATGAGCTTTACAGCGAATATCCCAACGAAAAGCATATGGAGTATATCCGCCGCCTCGCTACGCTGACTTTTGACAGGCGCATGGAGATAGACCAGTATATCCGCCGCTATGCGAAGGGATGGAAGATCGAACGCATTTCAAAGACTGCGCTTGCGGTGCTGCGCTGCGCCATATGCGAGATAATGTACATGGACGATGTCCCGAACGCCGCGGCCATAAATGAGGCCGTTGAGCTCGATAAGGGCTATGATGAACCCGATACCGTCGCTTTCGTCAACGGTGTGCTCGGCGGATTCATGCGCGGAGAGATAAATATTCCGGCGGATGAAGCCGCGCAAGCTGAAGAAGCTGCGCCGGAAGCAGGGAACGCCGCACCTGAAGCGGAAACGACCGCTGACGGAGAAAAGCAGACCAATGGATAATCAGGCCATTACAGTCAGCGAGCTTAACGCGCGCATAAAGGGCCTGCTGGAATCGGATCCTATGCTGGCAAACGTCTGTGTCCGCGGCGAGCTGTCCAACTATAAAATATACCCATCGGGGCACCATTACTTCACGCTTAAGGACAGCGAGAGCAGTCTGCGCTGCGTGATGTTCAAAAGCAGCGCTTCAAAGCTGCGCTTTCGTCCGGAAAGCGGCATGGGAGTCACCGCCTGGGGCCGCGTAGCGGTCTATCCGCGTGACGGAGCGTACCAGCTCTACTGCTCGGCGCTGATGCCGGAAGGTACCGGAGATCTGCAGGTTGCCTTTGAGCAGCTGAAAGCTAAGCTTGCCGGAGAGGGTCTGTTTGATCCGGCACATAAAAAACCGCTGCCGGAATTTCCCGGGCGCATTGCGATAATCACGTCCTCTGCAGGCGCCGCCGTGCACGATATGATACGCATATTGGGGCACCGCTGGCCGATGGCAAAGGTGATCCTGCTGCCGGTGCGTGTACAGGGCATTGAGGCGCCTCCGGAGATCGTCGGAGCTATCAGGTACGCAAACGAATTTGATGTTGCCGATCTCATCATTACCGGCAGGGGAGGCGGCTCGATAGAGGACCTTTGGGCATTTAACGACGAACGTGTTGCACGCGCCATATATGAGTCGCGGCTGCCGGTGATCTCGGCCGTCGGGCATGAACCGGACGTCACCATCTCAGACTATGTCGCCGACAGGCGTGCTTCCACGCCTTCAAACGCGGCGGAGATCGCCGTTCCGGACTGCCGTGAGCTGAGCGAGCTGATATCCGCTTATAATATCCGTGCCGGACAAGCCATGCGAAAAAAGCTTTCGCAGCTCAGCGACAGACTGGAAAGCTACAGGTCAAGGCCGGTCATTACAAATCCGACGGCGCAGTTTGATAACAGACGCCTTGAGCTTGACCGCATACGCGAGCGGATGATAGCGGCGGCGGAGCGCAGCCTGCACGCCGGAAGGCAGCGTTTCGTCAGTCTTGCGGCGGCGCTTGACGCGATGAGCCCGCTGCGCGTACTGACGCGGGGCTATGCGATCGCCGCCGACAGTGACGGAAACTGCATAAAGAGTATAGACGATATATCGGCAGGGGACAGGATAAGTCTTGCGCTTTCGGACGGAAGTGCGGAGTGTCTTGTTGAAAAGACCGAAAAATCAAAGTAAAGGAGCAGCGCAGATGGCCGGAAAGAAACAGAGCCTGAGCTTCGAGCAGTCGCTTGACAGGCTTGACGAGATCGTGAAGCACCTTGAAAAGGGTGATCTGCCACTGAGTGATTCCCTCAGCCTCTATGAGGAGGGTACTGGGCTTATAAACGCTTGCAGCAAAATGCTTGACGATGCTGAACAGAAGGTAGTCAAGCTCAAAAAGGGACCGGACAGGACCCCGATAGAAATGGATTTTGAGGACGGACAGTGATATGACGGCTGAAGAATACAAAGTAAAAATAGACGGAGCGCTGGAAAGATACTTTGCAATGCCGGACGGCGCGCTGTGCTCCGGACTTGCCGCTTCCATGCGCTACAGCCTGCTTGCGGGCGGTAAGAGGATCAGGCCCATGCTTGTTCTGGAGTTCTGCCGTATCGCCGGCGGCGATGTTGAAAAAGCGCTTCCCGTGGCCTGCGCGGTGGAAATGCTGCACACATACAGCCTGATCCACGACGATCTGCCCTGCATGGACAACGACGATCTGCGCCGCGGGAAACCGACGAACCATGTCGTGTACGGCGAGTGCACGGCCACCCTCGCCGGTGACGCGCTGCAGGCTGAGGCCTTCGGGACCATACTGCGCAGTGAGCTGCCTGCGGAACGCAGAGCCGAGTGCGCAAGGATTCTGGCCGATTCGGTCGGACTTGACGGTATGTGCGGCGGACAGTATCTCGATATGGCCTGGGAAGGCAGAAAACTTAGTGAGCAGGAGCTTACGGAGATCAACAGCCGCAAGACTGGAGCGCTCCTTGTAGCCGCATGTCAGATGGGCGTCGCCGCCGCCGGCGGGAGCGAGCTTATGCTTGCTGCCGCGGCGCATTTCGGTTCCGCGCTCGGCATAGCATTTCAGATACGGGACGACATGCTTGACGTACTCAGCTCCACAGAAGAGCTCGGCAAGCCTGTAGGCTCAGACAGTCAGGAAAATAAGAACACCTACATGGTGCTCATGGGCAAGGATGGCTGCGAGAAGACTGTAAACAAGCTCACGGAGTTTGCCAAAAATGTACTGTCCGAGGCTTTTGAGGACACAGGCTTCCTTAGAGAGCTTGCGGACGCTCTTTCTACCAGAGACAAATAAAACGCAGCGGTCTGCGCGATTTCATGGGGGAAGATCTTGAGTATACTGGAAAATGTAAATTCATCGGCAGATATAAAGCGGCTCGACAGAGAGCAGCTGCCGCAGCTGTGCGATGAGCTCAGACAATTCGAGATAGAAAATATAGCGCGCACCGGCGGACACCTCGCCTCGAACCTCGGCACGGTCGAGCTGACCGTGGCCATACACAGAGTATACGATACCGCGGTTGACAGGCTGGTGTTCGATGTCGGGCATCAGAGCTATACACATAAGATAATAACCGGCCGCAGGGACCGGTTCGATACTCTGCGCCTGCACGGCGGGCTCTCGGGCTTCCCTAAGCCATGCGAGAGCGTTGACGACGCGTTTATCGCAGGCCACGCTTCCAACTCGATATCGGTCGCGTTGGGCATGGCGAGGGCGCGGACGCTGCAGGGTGCGGATTATGACGTGGTCGCGCTCATAGGCGACGGCGCGCTGACCGGCGGTCTGTCCCACGAGGGACTTGCGGACGCGGCGGGAAGCGGCGAGCCGATGGTCATAATCATCAACGACAATAACATGTCCATCAGCGAGAACGTGGGCGGTATGGCACAGATACTGCAGAACATGCGCATAAAGCCCGCATACATAAGCCTTAAACAATGCCTGAGGGGCCTTGCGGAGAAAATTCCGGGGCTGTACAGGCTTATCCATAATTTCAAGGAATGGCTCAAATCCAGACTTTTACCGGGAAATATGTTCAGCGAGATGGGCTTTTGCTATCTGGGGCCGGTCGACGGACATAATCTTGACAAGCTGGAGAACGCGCTGAGACTTGCCAAGGATATGAAAAAGGCGGTCGTGCTGCACGTACTTACCGTGAAGGGAAAGGGCTGCAGCTACGCGGAGGCCCATCCTGACAAATACCACGGCGTAGGATGCTTTGATCCTGAAACCGGAGAACTTGCGCCGTGTTCGACCAGCTTTTCCGATAAGGCGGGCGAGTATCTTTGCCAGTTCGCGGAGAACGACGAACGCATTGTCACCATAACCGCGGCAATGTCGGGCGGTACCGGCACAGAATGCTTTGCGGCCAAATTCCCGAACCGCTTCTTCGATATAGGCATTGCCGAGGGCCACGCCTGCTCCATGGCGGGAGGAATGGCTAAGCAGGGGCTTATACCCGTGTTTGCGGTGTATTCGACCTTCCTGCAGAGAAGCTTCGACATGCTCATACACGACGTGGCGCTGCAGAAGCTGCACGCTGTGTTCTGCATAGACAGAGCCGGCCTGGTCGGCAGCGACGGCGAGACCCATCATGGAGTGTTCGACGTGTGCTATCTTTCAGCCGTGCCCGGAATGACGGTGCTTTGCCCGGCCAGCTTTCAGGAGCTGCATGATATGCTCGGCTTTGCCCTGCATGAGGTGGCGGGCCCGACCGCTGTGCGCTATCCCAGAGGCGGCGCCGGAAGGTACACCGACTCGATCATGAGCGCCGAAGCGGTCATACGCGAGGGCACGGACGTCACCATTGCCTGTTACGGCACGATGATAAACGAGGTGCTCAACGCGGCAGATGAGCTTGCCGGGAAAGGAATCAGCGCGGAGATAATAAAGCTCGGCATGATAATGCCCAACAGCTTTGAGACCTGCATAAGCTCCCTGCTCAGGACTGGACGCCTGCTCGTCCCGGAAGAGGTGTGCAGCGCGGGCTGTGTGGGCAGCGCCATACTTGCTGCGGCCTCCGTTGCCGGTGTGGAGATAAAGGCGGCGGAGCTGCTCAATCTCGGCAGCGGTATAGTTGCGCACGGCACAGTGGAGGAGCTGCGGCACGACATGGGCATAGACGCCGCGGCGATAGCCGCCGCCGGTGTGGAGATGTGCAGAACGGATACGGAGAGAGCATAAGAGGGTATGAAGAAGCTTCGTCTGGACCAGCTGGTCTACGATCTTGGATATACGGAGAGCCGCGAAAGGGCAAAAACGACGATCATGAGCGGCCTGGTCTTCGTAAACGGTCAGCGTGCTGACAAGCCGGGAATGCAGGTAGCGCCTGATGCAAAGGTCGAGCTGCACGGCGACGCGCTGCCTTTTGTAAGCCGCGGCGGATTCAAGCTTGACAAGGCGCTGAAAGTCTTTCCGATTGACCCTGCAGGAAAGACCTGTATCGACTGCGGTGCATCGACCGGCGGCTTTACCGATGTGCTGCTGCAGCACGGGGCGGCAAAGGTCTATGCGGTGGACGTCGGCTACGGCCAGCTTGCATGGAAGCTGCGCACGGACGTGCGCGTAGTAAACCTTGAACGCACAAACCTGCGCTATGTAACGAGTGAGCAGATACCGGAGCTTATGGATCTGGCTGTTATGGATGTCTCGTTTATCTCGATAAAGCTGGTACTTCCTGCGGTAAAGCGGCTGCTGAAGCCGGAGGCCGATATAGTCTGCCTTATCAAGCCGCAGTTTGAGGCAGGCAGGGAAGAGGTGGGCAAGAAAGGCGTTGTGCGTGACAGCGCCGTGCATAAGCATGTCATACACGGAATACTTGATTTTGCCCCGGAGCTCGGCCTTTCCGTTCTGGGCCTGGATTTTTCTCCGATAAAGGGGCCGGAGGGCAACATCGAATACATCTGCCATATGAGAAACTGTGACGGACAGCCTGCAGACATTGACGTGGAGGCGGTCGTGGCCGCTTCACACGAGGTATTGTAAATGAAGAATAATTTTACAGCGATATGTACCAATCCCTTCAGGGACACGGGCTGCGCTCTTGCGCAGAAAACCGCGGAGCTTCTTGGACAAAACGGCTTTGAAACCTGCATCTGTCCGATATTTGCGGAGAACGCCGATGACGTCCTTCCGAAAGGTCTGATTACGACAGAGCTTCAGAAGGTTGCGGATCGTTGCGGCTTCATCGTTGTCATCGGCGGTGACGGAACACTTCTCAGCGTCGCGCGGCAGATAAAGGGCCGCAGTATACCTATCATAGGTGTGAATCTGGGGTCCATGGGCTTTATGGCTTTGCTGGAGCCGGATGAGCTGGACTATGTGCTCAAAGCTGCACAGGGCGGGGGAAAGCTCAGCCGCCGTATGAAGATCGACGTGAGCGTTATCCGGGGCGGAGACATCATATATACCGATTGCGCGCTCAATGATGTGGTTGTGCACGGCTACGGCGAGTGTATAAATGTGACTGCACAGTGCAACGGGGACAATATAACGGCCTTTTCGGGAGACGGGATTATTCTGTCCACGCCTACAGGCTCTACCGGATACTCCATGTCGGCCGGCGGACCGATAGTTGAGCCGGATGCGCAGAACATTATTATCAGCCCAATATGCGCGCATATGATGAGCTCTCGCAGCTTTGTGCTCGGCCCGGACCGTGAGGTTGACGTGTATATAAGAAAGCTGCACGGGCGCAGGGCCTACCTTTCCGTTGACGGCAACTCCGTGCTGGATATAGCAAACAGAGACATAGTACATGTACGACGCTCGGAGAGCGTCACACTGATGGCCGACATGGGCCTCAGAAACTTTTATGAGATCGCATTTGAAAAACTACGCTGAAGCAATGGAGGATACATGATGAAACTCGGCAGGCAGAGCGTTATCATGGAGATAATCAACGAAAGGGATATAGAGACCCAGAACCAGCTTCTGGAGGCACTGGCCGAGCGCGGCGTCAAGAGCACGCAGGCGACTCTTTCAAGGGACATAAGGGATATGCGCCTTGTCAAGGAAATGGGCCCGAACGGCAGCTACAGGTACGTTGCCGCGACGAAACAGGATAACTCGGCGCTTGATGTCAGGCTGCGGAAAATATTCAAGGAGGGCGTGTTATCCTACGATATTGCACAGAACCTGCTTGTGATCAAGACTCTTCCTGGACTTGCTCCGGCAGCCTGCTCTGCTCTGGACAGCATGGAGATCGACGGCCTGGTCGGTACTCTGGCCGGAGATGATACCGCGTTTATTGCGATGCGCGACAACGTGGCGGCACAGAGCTTTTATCATGAAATAGAGGAACTTATCTGAACATCGCTGCAATGCTGCGGAGGGGGCCGGAATATGCTCAACGAGCTGCACATAGAAAACATAGCCGTTATAGAAAGAGCCGATATCTCTTTTGGGAAAGGCCTGAATGTCCTTACAGGTGAGACCGGCGCCGGTAAATCCATAGTAATTGATTCGATCGGGGCTGTACTCGGTGAGCGTGTCAGCCGTGAGCTGGTCCGGCGCGGGGCCGAGAAAGGCCTTGTCACCGCGTCTTTTGACGTGGCCGGCTGCGAGGATTGGCTTCAGGAAAACGATATAGAGGCCGACGATGAGCTTATCATCCAGCGGCGCATTACTGCCGAGGGCAAGAGCGGCTGCCGTGTATGCGGCACGCCGGTGACTGCGGCACAGCTTAAGGAACTGGCGTCACGGCTCGTGGATATACACGGACAGAACGACGGACGGCAGCTTATGGACGAGCGCCGGCACAGGGAATACCTTGACCGCTTCGGGGTCCCAGCGGAGACCATAGATGCGTACGGAGAGGCGTGGTCGAGGTACCGGTCTGTCAGCAGAGAGCTTGGCAAGCTGCAGATGGACGAAACAGAGAAGGAGCGGCTGAGTGACAGCCTGCGTTACCAGATAGAAGAGCTTGAAAGAGCCGGTCTGAAAGCGGGGGAGTACGACACCATTACCGCCAGACGTGACCTGCTCAGAAACTCCGAGAAGCTGACCGATGCCCTCGACCAGGCTGTTGAAATCCTCAGCGGCGGGGACGATAACGCTGTATCCATGGCGCAGAATGCGGCGTATTTTACGAGCAGGGCTTCGGCGTTTGCTCCGGAGCTTGAGACTGCGGCGGAGAATATTACCGGCGCCGCGTTCATGCTCTCCGATGCGTCGGAAACGCTGCGCGACTTTCGGGACAGTCTGGACTTCTCACCAGAGGAGTATGACGAGCTTGAAACACGCATAGCGCTGCTAAATAAGCTTCAGCGTAAGTACTCGCGTGACGAAGAGGCGCTGATCGCGTATCTCGACGAGTGCCGGGAAAAGCTGGACGACATCCAGTATGCCGATGAGCGCGCCGCAAAGCTCAGGAGAGAACTTGCAGCGGCAGAAAAGCAGTGCCGGATCCGTGCCGCACAGCTCAGTGAGAAGAGGCATGAAGCGGCCCTGGAGCTTGAAAAGCGCATCACCGGTGAACTCAGAGAGTTGAATATGTCTTCGGTCAGGTTCGCGGTAGATTTTGCTCTGCAGGAAAATGAGCCGGGCTTCGACGCAAACGGCTGCGACAATATACGATTTATTATGTCTGCAAATGCCGGGGAGGCGCTTGGGCGCATAAGCCGTATCGCTTCCGGCGGTGAGCTGAGCCGCATAATGCTCGCAATGAAGAATGTCTTTGCCGAGAACGACCCGGTAGGCACCATGATCTTTGATGAGATAGACACCGGCGTGTCCGGTATCGCGGCACAGAGAGTCGGCGAGAAGCTGTTCTGCGTGTCTATGGGCAGGCAGGTCATGTGCGTGACGCACCTGCCGCAGATCGCGGCGATGGCGGACAACCATTATCTGATACGCAAGGAAGAGCGCGGCGGGAGAACCTATACGGATGTTCTGCCGCTTGACCGGGAGGGCCGCAAGCAGGAGCTGGCGAGAATGCACGGCGGCGACAATATTACCGAAACCACTCTGGCCAGCGCAGAGGAGCAGCTGCGTGCCTGTGAAAAATATAAGGCTTCCCGCAGCCCGGCTTGACATTGCCGTGATTATAAAGTATAATCCAAGCTGTTCAACGCAATGACGGACAGGAGTAAGCTGTTTTTGCCTGCGCAGAGAGACCCCGGCTGCTGTGAGGGGGAGAGGCGGACAGACTGAATACGGTCCCGAGCGGCATACCGAAAGCTGCTGTGAGTAGGCTATGACGGGCGCGCCCGGTACAGCGCGTGAGTGCTTTGCACTTGCTGAGGTCCCCACCGTGAGGTGCGGACGATGCAGAGGTGGTACCGCAGGATTATGCCCTCTGTCCTTCCGGACAGAGGGCTTTTTGAATTACGGAGATGTGCTTGTGACAAACAAACAAAAAGCGTTGGAGATTCATAAAAGAGGCTTTAACTGTGCCCAGAGCGTGCTGTGTACCTGCGGCGAATATACCGGGCTGGATGAAAAGACCGCGCTTGCGATAAGCGGCGGCTTCGGCTGCGGTATGCGCTGCGGTGAGATATGCGGGGCTGTGTCCGGCGCAATGATGGCGATTGGCCTGTGCTTCCCGTATAACGAATCCGGAGACGCGCAGTCAAGGAATAGGGTAGCGGCGCTGGGCAGGGAGCTGACAGCGGACTTTGAAGCCAGATACGGCTGTATGCGCTGCCGGGATCTGAAACGCGCCGGTATCTCCTGCGATGAGCTTATCGCATATGAAGCGGAGAAAGCCATGGAAATAATCAAAAACAATATATAATACGGGGGAAATGAAAATGGGAATCTATGAAGAACTTGTCGCCAGAGGTCTTATCGCTCAGGTGACAGACGAGAAAGAGATAAGAGAGATGGTCAATAATGGCAAAGCCACTTTCTATATCGGCTTTGACTGCACCGCGGATTCTCTGCATGTCGGTCATTTTATGGCTCTGTGCCTGATGAAGCGCCTGCAGATGGCCGGCAACAAGCCCATCGCCCTTATCGGCGACGGCACCACTCTTATCGGCGACCCTTCCGGACGTACCGACATGCGCAAAATGCTGACCAGGGAGGACATCAAATACAACGCCGAATGCTTCAAGCGCCAAATGGAGCGATTCATCGACTTCTCGGACGGCAAGGCGCTGATGCTGCACAACGCCGAATGGCTCGAACCGCTCAATTACATCGAACTTCTGCGCGAGGTCGGGGCCTGCTTTTCCGTCAATAATATGCTCCGTGCAGAATGCTACAAGCAGCGTATGGAAAAGGGCCTGAGCTTCCTCGAGTTCAACTACATGATTATGCAGAGCTATGACTTCTACTACATGTTCCAGCATTACGGCTGCAACATGCAGTTCGGTGGAAACGACCAGTGGAGCAACATGCTGGGCGGCACTGAGCTCATACGCCGTAAGCTCGGCAAGGACGCGCACGCCATGACCATTACCCTGCTGCTCAACTCCGAGGGTAAGAAGATGGGCAAGACCGCGGCAGGAGCTGTTTGGCTCGACCCGAACAAGACCAGCCCCTACGAGTTTTACCAGTACTGGCGCAATGTCGGTGATGCGGACGTACTCAAGTGTATCCGCATGCTTACTTTCCTCCCGCTTGATCAGATCGACGAGATGGATAAGTGGGAGGGCAGCCGGCTCAACCGCGCCAAGGAGATCCTTGCCTACGAGCTCACAAGCCTTGTCCACGGTGAGGAGGAGGCCAAAAAGGCCGAGACCGCTGCAAAGGCGTTGTTTGTCGGCGGCGGAGACAGCAGCAATATGCCCACTACAGAGCTTACCGGAGACGAGCTGGATGATGGTACGATGAATATTATGAGTATTCTCGTCAGGTCCGGACTCTGTGCCTCCAAGTCCGATGCCCGCCGCAACATCCAGCAGGGCGGTGTCACCGTCGACGACGAGAAGATAACCGATATCGGACGTAACTACAGCGCCGACGAGCTGAAGAAAGGCATTGTTGTCAAGCGCGGCAAGAAGAACTTCAACAAGGTCATTCTCAAGTGAGCCAATGGAAATCCGTCATTTCACGGTATACAATACAAAAGTGCAGTAAAAACAAGGCAATATGATCGGTAACAGTCACGGCATGCATCGTTGGCATCCCCGATATCCGTTATGCTCTGCGGATGCCGCCTCGCGTGACATGATTATGCCTCAGTATAAAAACAGATTCAGCCTGTACGGATTTACAGGCTGAATCTGTTTTATGTATTGTACTTCTGTTAGTCTTTCTGTTGGTCTTTATTTCTGATTTTTTCTCCGCGTTTTGATACATATCTGCGCCTGTCTATACGCAGGTTAACAAAGAGATCTGCAGCGTCAAAAAAAATCTGCGAAAAATCAGATACTCATGCCTCCGGGAGCTTGCATACGTCGATCCAGGCTATGGCATTGGAATACTTGTACAGCTCGTCAAGATTAAGCTCTATTGCGCTGTTGGCGCTGCCGACAGCGGGAAATACAGTCTCAAAGCGCTTCATACTGTCGTCGAGATAAACCGGGACTCCATCGTTTATTCCGAATGGGCAGACGCCGCCGACCGGATGGCCGACCAGCTCGAGCACCTCGTCGGCTGAGAGCATCTTGGCCTTGAAGTGGAAGTACTCCTTGAACTTGTGATTGTCGATCCTCGCGTCGCCGGCTGCGAGGATAAGCATGCAGCCATCCGCGGTCTTAAACGACAGTGTCTTAGCTATGCGTGCGCCCTCGACGCCGAGCGCCTGAGCGGCCAGCTCGACAGTTGCGGAGGAGACGGTGAATTCCTGAACTCTGTCCTCCAGCCCGAGAGCACGAAAATATGCGCGTCCTTTTTCTATTGACATTTTTCTACCTCTGTGTAATAAAAGCGGTTGCTGTTTTTATGTACGTGTTCAGGAAAAGTATTCCGGGAAGGTTATGCCCAAAATTTCCACCCATCCTCTGACCGGAAATTTATCATAACTGCGCATGAAATCGCGGACGGTATCGTTGTAGCAGGCTCCGTCTATCAGCTCAACACAGGCGGAGATAGTATCCGAATAGCCCTCCATGGCGCTCATGTGCCGTTCACTTAGTCCGGTTGAGTGCAGCGCGTTTTCAGCAGTGCGCAGAGCGGAGAGAAAATTGATATATTCGGCATATATATAGGATATGTCCTTCGTGCTGTATCGCAGCGCCAAACGCAGATTGTTGCAGGTGTCGGACAACTCCGCTGTGTCTATTCCGTAGTTGCCGGCGATCACTGTCATTTCGTCCGCGACGGAGCACAGTGTCTGGAGCTGATCTGCAATGGCGGGGTGATTTTCACGGTTATAACGCACGCCGTCGTAAAAGCCGTCGATTACCCGGTCGCATCTGCTGCCGAGCTTGGCGTTTACGGAGATCAGGGACGAGCAGATGACGATAATCACAGTGAGTATAACCGCCACGGCGGGGCGTTTGAAAAACTTCATCTTAGCCTCCTTGTGGGGACCCGGGACTTATCAGCCCTTCATTTCCAGCAGCTTATCCTTCAGCTCACCCTCGATGCGGGCAAGCTCTTCCTCGGCCTGTGCGCGGCGGGCACGCCCGTCGTCCTGAATCTGGCGCACCTCGTCGAGGGTAGCAATAAGCTCCATGTTGGTCTTTTTGAGCGTCTCCATGTCAACAATGGCGCGCTCGGACTCGCGTGCGATGCCGACGCTGCCCTGGTGCAGGGCCTCGGCATTTCTGGTCAGCAGCTCGTTGGTAACGTCGGTCACGTTGCGCTGGGCTTTCATGGCCTGCTCGGAGTGGTAAAGCGACAGGGCCAGCACCATCTGATTCTTCCAGAGGGGGATGGTGTTGACGATGGACGAGCGGATCTTCTCGGCCATCAGGCTGTCGTTGTTCTGCACCATGCGTATCTGCGGCGCCATCTGCACGGAGATTGTACGGGTCAGCTCCAGATCGTGGATCTTCTTCTCAAAGCGGCCGATAAGGTTTGCAAAGTCGTTCGCGGCCTGAGCATCCTCGGGAAGCCCAGTCTCCTGGGCCTTTGCCACATACTTCGGAAGCTCAACATTGCGCAGGTTTTCGATCTTCAGCTTTCCGGCCAGGATGTACATGGTCAGTTCCTTCATATACTCCTGGTTCTTTTCATACATTTTATCCATCATGCTGATGTCTTTCATCAGCGTGATCTCATGCTTTTCAAGCTCCTCGACTATTTTGTCGACATTGACCTCGGCCTTGTCAAACTGTGCCTTTTTCTCGGCAATGGACTGGGAGGCCTTCTTGAAGAGGCCGAGGAAGCCCTTTTTCTCTTCCTCGTCAAAGTTCAGACCTTTCAGCTCTATGACCAGTGAGCTGAGCATGTCGCCGCATTCACCGAGATCCTTGGTTTTAACAGTGCTGAGCGCGGCGTCGGAGAATTCGGAAATGTTTTTCTGTGCAGCGCTGCCGTAGTTCATTACCTGTTCGGTATTGGTTATGTCTATCTTCTGCGAGAAATCGCGGACAGCGGCCTGCTCTGCGGGGGAGAGACTGCTTATGTCAAGCTTTTCGACAGCTGCCGGTTCTGCCTTCTTTTCTTCAACAGGCGCGGCCTCGACTGCCGCAGCGGTTTCCGCCGCATTGGGCTCGAGAGTCAGGGAGGGGATGAAGCTGCTTTCTTCACTCATTTCATTATGTCCTTTCTGTTGTTATCTCAAAGTCCTTATTACCTGAAAGGCCCTCTCTGGCCAGCATGGTATTCATGACTTTTATGTCGGTCTCTATATCAAGCGCCTGGTCCTCAAACAGGGAATCAAGCCGTTTCTTGAACGCGACTATTGCCGCGTCAAGCATTTCATTTATATTTTTCATACTCTTGTCCAGATTTTCGCCCTCTATACCCTGTGAGCTCATACGGTCGTAGGCGTTGAGAAGCTTGATCGTGGTTGGGAGGTAGTAGTTCATGAACTTCTTGATCTGCGGTATATCTGAGGGATCGGCGATGGCGTCCTGCGTGATCTTGTCAGTAATGCGCATGAGCTCATTGATCTTTTTTCTGACCTCGGTGTCCTTGATGGACATGTATAGCCTGCCCATTTCGCTGAGCGCGCGGTTGCCTTCCTCGACGATAGGGTCGATCTCCGGACCGTAGCTCTTTTTCTCGGCGGGCGCCGGCGTGCTTTTGACCTCCGGCTTATGCTCCTTCTTGAGCTCCTTCTTTGCCGAGGAGCGGCCGATAAGGTATGCCACAAGGCCCGACACGGCAAGTGAGAGCAATAAGCCCCATATCCTGTACAGAGGGAGCGCAGCGGCCATGAATATCCATGCGATGGCAAAGCCGTATATGGTCCCGGGCTTTATTCTGTTTCTGTTGTTTCTGGCCAAGTTAAACTCCTCCGTACATTTTGTTTGAATGTTTTCAATTAGTTATTTTATCTCTATTTATCGGCTACGTCAAGAGTTAAGCGCACTGCTGCGCGGGTGGCGTACAGTCCGGCGCTTGCGTGGTTTTATAATGTGAAAACAATGTGTGCATGTATATTGATGGTCTTGCAAATCGCTGTGTTGTTGTAGTATAATGTATAATGTATGTACAGCATTCCCAACTGCAAGCGAGGAGACAGTAAAATGGTAAAAATTGCTCCGTCTATATTGTCCGCAGATTTTGCCGGACTCGGCGCGGAGACCGCGGAAGTAAAGGCTGCCGGCGCCGATTACCTGCATTTTGACGTCATGGACGGTATATTCGTGCCTAACATATCCATAGGTATTCCGGTGCTTAAATCGTTGCGGAAAGCCACTGACATGTTCATTGATGCCCATCTCATGATAGACAGACCCGTGCGCTATGCAGAGCAGTTCTGCAAGGCCGGCGCCGATATGGTCACTTTCCATGTCGAGGCGGACAGCAGAGACAATATTCTCAAAGCCATAGATATCACACGTTCTATGGGGAAAAAGGCCGGTGTTGTCATCAAACCCGCTACACCGGCAGATGCGGTTCTGCCGTTTCTGCCTCTGGTCGATATTATACTCGTAATGACAGTCGAACCCGGCTTTGGCGGACAGCATTTCATGCATGAGCAGCTGCCGAAGATCAGCCGGGTGAGAGAGCTGATAGATACGCTTGCCCCGGACTGTGAGCTTGAGGTCGACGGAGGTATTGATGCCGGGACTGCAGCGCTCGCCGTTGAAGCCGGCGCAAACGTCCTTGTTGCCGGCAGCGCCATTTTCGGCAGGAGCGACCGCGCGAAGGCGATCGAGGATATCAGAAACAGTAAGATAAGCTAAGGAGCGAACCATGTCCTTTTTTCCCGCGTCACTTGAAGAGCTGGTAGATAAATTCGCGGCCCTTCCGGGCATAGGCCGTAAGAGTGCCCAGCGCCTTGCGTTTCATGTTCTCAGTCTGCCCGACGCTGAGGCGGAGTCCTTTGCCGCGGCGATAGTAAACGCGAAGAAAAGCGTGCACTGCTGCAAGGTGTGCCAGAACCTGACAGAGGGCGACATTTGCCGGATATGTGCCAGCACCACGCGTGATAAATCTACAATATGCGTTGTTTCCGAGCCGAGAGACGTTTTGAGCATAGAACGGGGCAGGGAGTATAACGGTACATATCATGTACTGCACGGTGTGCTCTCCCCGATGAGTCATGTTGGCCCTGACGATATAAAGATCAAGGAGCTTCTTGTGCGCGTGGCTGAAAACGACATAGAAGAGGTAATAATGGCGACAAATCCGGACACGGAGGGAGAGGCGACCGCAATGTATATCTCCCGTCTGCTGAAGCCCTTCAGCGTGAAGGTGACACGGCTGGCCTACGGTATACCTGTGGGCTCGAATCTGGAGTTCGCGGACGACGCGACACTGAACCGTGCGATAGAAGGGCGCACGGAAATGTGATTATTTCAAGCGTCTGAGGGTTATACTCCTTGAAGGGAGCTGTTACATAGATTTGAAATATTTGATTGATTGGAGTAAATATGGTATCTAAACTGAAAATCATTCCGCTCGGCGGTTTGGGCGAAATTGGAAAGAATATGACTGCCTATGAATTCGGCGGTGACATTATTATTGTCGACGCCGGCATGGGCTTTCCTGACGAGGATATGTACGGAATAGACATAGTCCTTCCGGATATAAGCTATCTCAGATCAAACGCGGAAAAGATCCGCGGACTTATCCTGACCCACGGTCACGAGGACCATATCGGCGGAGTGCCCTACCTGCTCCGTGAGCTTGACATACCGATATATACCACCCCGCTCACTGCGGCTCTGGTAGAGCTTAAGCTGGAGGAGCACGATCTGCTGTACAATACGCAGATATTCACAAAAAAAGACGGTGCGGTTTTCCGCCTCGGCTGCTTTACGGTCGAGTTCATCCATGTGAACCACAGCATTCCCGATGCCGTGGCTCTGGCCATTACCACACCTATCGGTACCGTCGTACACACCGGCGACTTTAAGATCGACGTTACTCCCATATCGGGGAGCATGATTGACATACCGCGTCTGGGACAGCTGGGTAACGAGGGCGTGCTCGCCCTGCTGAGCGACTCGACCAATGTCGAGCAGCCCGGACATTCAGCGTCCGAGCGCAAGGTCGGAGAGAGCTTCGACAAGCTTTTCATGGGCTGTGACAAGCGCATTATAATCACAACCTTTGCGTCGAATGTGCACAGGCTGCAGCAGATTATAAACGTCGCCGCAAAATACAAGCGCAAGGTCGGCATAACCGGACGCAGCATGGAGAACGTCCTGCATGTTGCATCTGTCCTGGGCTATATGGATATACCCGAAAACGTGATGGTCGATATCGACAAGATAAACAAGCTGCCGAGAAGTCAGACTGTCATCATTTCCACCGGCAGCCAGGGAGAGACCATGTCCGCCCTCTACCGTATGGCCTTTTCGGAGCACAAGCAGATCAACGTTGACGCGGGCGACCGCGTGATAATCTCCGCATCTGCCATCCCCGGAAACGAGACGACTATAAGCCGCGTTATTGACGAGCTTTTCCACAAGGGCGCCGAAGTCATATATGACCGGCATACCGATCTGCATGTCTCCGGCCATGCATGCCAGGAGGAGCAGAAGATGATGCTCGCCCTGACGAAGCCCAAGTTTTTTATCCCGGTCCACGGTGAGCACAGGATGCTCGTCAAGCACGCGGAGCTCGGCAAGCTCATGGGCGTCGCCCCGAAGAACGTTGTGATCGCCGAGAACGGTAAGGTTATAGAGATAACCAGAAAGGCCGTCAAATGCGAAGAGACCGTCCCGTCCGGCGCCATTCTGGTTGACGGCGCAGGTGTCGGCGAGGTCGGCAGCGTGGTACTGCGCGACAGGCATAGACTCGCCGAGGACGGTATGGTCGTCGTTGTGCTTCCGTATTCAAGCGAGAGCCATACGCTGGTATCCGAGCCCAAGATCGTCACCCGCGGTTTCATCTATGTGAAGGAGGCCGAGAACATGATGGAGGAGCTCAAGCGCGTCACGCTAGAATCCGTTGCTGCGTGTGAGAACCAGCGCATCACCGATTGGCCCGCCATAAAGAGCAAGGTCAAGAGCAATATCACAGGCTATCTGTACAAGACGACACGCCGCAGCCCGATGATACTGCCGGTCATTACAGAGGTCTGAGACCGGACGTGAATATTCAGATATTTGGAAAGGCCAAGTGCTTCGACACAAAGAAGGCCGAGCGCTATTTTAAGGAACGGCGTATCAAATACCAGTTTGTCGATATCCTGAAATACGGCATGAGCAGGGGAGAGTTGAACTCCGTGAAGAACGCCGTCGGTCTCGACGCGATGGTTGATACACAGGATCAGGATTATCCTCTGTACCAGTATCTTGCCGGCACGGAGGCAAAGCTGGATAAGCTTTTTGAAGTTCCGTACCTGATTAAAACACCCATTGTCAGAAACGGGAAGCAGGCAACTGTCGGTTACTGTCCCGAGATCTGGAAGAGCTGGGAATAAGCGTAAAAAACTGCGCAGTGTGCATGCGGGCATAGCAGCCGCAGCTCGGTGCGCAGTTTTCTTCATCGGATTAAGGGACAGATACGCCGGAAGAAACAGCTAAAAACGGGAGAAACACATTCGTTTCTCCCGTTTTTAGCAGTCATATGAACCGCGCCAGACCCGTTCTCAGATCAGGTTGAGAATCAGAGTAAAGACAACAAAAACAAGCGCGAACCACTTGGTCATCTTCGCCAGCTTCTCGTCCAGAGATTTTGCCTTGCCCTTGGAAAGGAAGGTCTCGGCGCCGCCGGAGATAGCACCGGAAAGACCGGCGCTCTTGCCGCTCTGCATCAGAACGATAACAGTGACAGCCAGACCGGAGAGAACCTGAAGAACAGTTAAGACGATGGAAATTGCAGACATTTATTTCAACCCTTTCGATTTGTTCGTAATAATCAGCTTTAAGAGTATATCATATACTTTCGGACAATTCAAGTGTTTTTTAGACCGCACAGTAAATTATACCCTTGTGTATACTCAATAACTGTTAAAGCTCTGTGCACAGTAATGCCCCCGGGCGGATAGCACACCCGTGAAGCGTCAGGATCGGTGCGGAAAAAGAAAAGTGACCATATGCCGCCGCTGTCCTCAGCACAGCGGCGCGAACAGCCTCAGAATACCGTCGAACACCCTGCGGAAAACGTAGGCGCCGTTGTCGTAGGGCTTAATCTCACGGCATTTTTCCTGCGTGCTGAGAAAATCCTGCTTTAGATCCGACACAAGGGAGGCTCCGTAAAACAGAGAATTGTTCTCAAAGTGCAGAAACAGGCTGCGGTGGTCGAGATTGACCGAGCCAACCGTTGCAATTCTGTCGTCTGTTACAAAGGCTTTCGCGTGCAGAAAACCCGGCTCATATTCGTATATTTTCACTCCGCCCAAAAGCAGGGTCTGATAAAAGCTGTGCGACATGCGGAAGATAAGCTTTTTATCAGGTATGCCCGGCATCATTATCCGCACGTCGACGCCGCGCTGAGCCGCCATTATCATGGCATTCATAAGGTCGTCTCCGGGCATGAGATACGGAGTATAGAACCACGCATAATCTGTAGCCTGCGACAGAAGGTCTATATACAGCTCAGTGCTGGTTGACTCGGCGTTCAGCGGGGAATCACAGTAGCTGAGGACATATCCGTCGCCGCCGGAGGAGGCAACCGGTTCTGTGCTCTCATATTCAGACGGGTTTTCTATATCCGACTGCTTGGAGAAGGCGTTCCAGAAGGCCCTGAACATCGCCGTAAAGCTTTCCACCGGCTTGCCGCTTATCCTGAAGCCTGTGTCTTTCCAGTGTCCGAAGCGTTCCTTGCGGTTTATGTATTCGTCGGAGAGGTTTATTCCGCCGGTAAAAGCCACCTTGCCGTCAATTATCATCATTTTGCGGTGGTCGCGGTAGTTAAGGCTCCCGGAGATAAAGACAAGCGGGTTAAAGACCGTGCATTTGATGCCGTGTTCCTGAAGCTCACGTACGTCGCCCATGGTGTATGTGGAGATACTGCCGAGGTCGTCGTACATTACGCGCACGTCAACTCCCTCACGCGCTTTCTGTTCAAGAATCTCCAGTATGGAATCCCAGAACAGACCGTGTGAAATGATGAAGTACTCGACATATATGTATTTCTCGGCATTTCGCAAGTCCTCCAGCATGTCCGGAAACATCTCGTCACCGAGACTGTAATATCTGACATCTTCATTGCGGAAAACAGGATGTTTGGTTTTGTTTTCCAGCCAACGGAAGGTTTGCGCCATACGAATATCACGAGAGGCAAGTTCGCAGTCAACGTCAGACTCTGCCGGGGTATCGGAGTGTGCCGCGCGCTGCAGCCTTTTCCGCAGCAGTCTTGCCGGGCGCTTGTTGCCGTAGAACAGATAAAGCACCGCGCCTGCCAGAGGAAATAAAAGGATCACCAGCAGCCAAAGTATTTTATACGTGCTTTCGTCACGCTTTGTTATGATATACAACACGAAGAGGAAAGCGCAGATGGAGAGGATGAAGTTGATAATGACCGAGTATGGCGTAAGCCATTTTATCAGCAGCATGAGCCACAGCACCTGCACCGCGGCAACCGGGACAATGACAAGTATTCTGATGAACGTTTTTTTCATAAGTTCAACTCCTGCTATAAGGGCTCACAGTGCCGTTCCCTTTGCCGGTACGGAGAATGCCGCTGTGCCGTTTCCTGCATGCGGGGGAATCCGGGGCCTGCGAGTCATGACTGCCGGCACAGCCGGTTAGACTGCTGAGGCGCCGACAGCACAGTGGCAATGGAAAATCAAAGCGAGTGGAGTGCGCCCGGTATACTTTTTACCAGATCCCCATCACATGCTGCATAAGCAGGCTTGTGCCGGTTATTCCGGCCCAGCAGCAGAGACCGAGGAATATCGGCTTACCGCCGGTTTTGATGAGCTTGACAATATCTGTATTCAGACCGACCGCAGTCATGGCAAGCACGATCATAAACTTGCTGAGAGTTTTAAACGGGGAAAACACCGAGGCAGAGACGCCAGCGCCGACGGCCACGGTGGTTATGAGCGAGGCAATGACAAAGTAGAGGATGAACATCGGGAATATCTTCCCGATATTAACCTTGCCGGAGGCGCCTTTCGACTTTCCGGCGCGGATAAAAGCCAGGACCAGTGTAATCGGGATGATCGCCAAAGTTCGCGTCAGCTTTACGGTTACGGCCTTGTCGAGAGTCTGAGAACCTAGATTATACATTGAGTCCCAGGTGGAGGCGGTCGCAGTGACCGACGAGGTATCGTTAACTGCGGTGCCGGCGAAGATACCGAAAGCCTCGCCGCTGGTCTGTGAAAAGCCGAGTGCCGTACCGAGCATCGGGAACACCAGTGCGGCAAGCATATTGAAGAGGAATATGACCGAAATGGACTGAGCCACTTTTTCGTCGTCAGCGTCTATCACGGAGGCAGCGGCAGCAACGGCGGAGCCGCCGCATATGGACGAGCCGACGCCTATAAGCGTAGCCGTATCGCCGGGTATGCGCATGAGCTTATGCAGCAGCCACGCGATCAGCAGCGAGACGGATATAGTCACAAGTATAATGGGCAGGGATTGCTTTCCGGTCTCCAGTATGACCGAGAGGTTTAAGCCGAAGCCGAGGAGTATGACGGCGTACTGGAGAATCTTCTTGGAGACGAAGCCGATGCCGCACTGCAGTTTGGACTTGTCCTTGATGAAAAGCGTAATAATCATGCCGGCCAGAATGCCGAAGATAGGCCCGCCGACGATGGGACAGAGCTTCCCAAGAAACCAGCAGGGGACGGATATGACAAGGCAGAGAAGAAAGCCAGGCCAATTATTTTTTATGAAATTCATATGTTCCTCCTGTATGATGTGGCAATGTCTATATCGTTACAGCTCTGGACCAATATAGCATGACCATGTGTGGATATTGAAATTGGCAGGCGCCGGGCAAACTGAGGCAGCAGAATAGCCACCCTGTAAGGGACGCGTTAATTTCCACGACATTATACAGTGCCCGACGGCTGACAGTCAAGTAGATTGACGGAACATCATACGATGAAACCCGGAATATTTCGAACATTTCCGGCCATACGCAAATTGTATGCCTGGATAGTTGCCCCCTCGGGGGATGAAGCTGTTGAGGCAGCCCAAGAGGAGCTCCCATATCATGTTAAAGATTGATATCGGATCTGGTGCAGAGCGAACAATCGACGATGTGATGCTTTCACGTTATGCTTGCTACCTAATCGTTACCAGTTAAAAGCAGCTAAACTCATTCATTTTGAAGTGCCACAAATATAAAGTACATCCAGTTGCTGCACGCAGTTTTGCTTGCCTAAGCATTGCTTTGGTGCTATGATGAAGCCGAAAACTAAGGAGGTATGCCCTATGACTAAGGAGGTATGCCCTATGATATACAAAGAATACAGAGGCCATAAGCTCTACGACATGGTAAACAAGGAGATGGAAACATGACCTATTTATCTGATGCCAAATTAAAAAACAAGTTTTATGGATTTGATATTATCACGTCACTTTCTTTTCTTGCTGCGCTTGTGTTCTTGCTTTGGAAAGCGTCTTATGGAATTGTGTCTTTAGATGAGAGCTTTTACTCAACCGTACTTTACAGGCTATGGCAAGGTGATGGGATGATTGTCCACGAATGGCACCCCGGTCAACTTTTCAGTTTTCTGCTTCTCCCAATTTTCAGTCTTTTCATGGCGATTAGTGGTTCAACCGAAGGCGTTTTTCTCTTCCTCCGTCTCTTGTTTGTTGCAGCTCAATTTACAGGGGCAGTATATATATACATCCGACTTCGCCATTTTCAACCTCTGGGTGCTGTTTTAGGCTCGCTTGCGCTAATGCTTTACGCACCTTTGCAAATGATGGCTTTGAGTTACAACACTTTGGCTATACTAATGCTATCTGCCGCCTGCGTCACAATGTTGACAGGACAGCGAGTAAATATCTCGGCCCCGGTTTCCGGCCTGCTTTTTGCTGGGGCCGTACTATGCTGCCCTTATCTTGTGTTAGTATACATAGTATACAGTGTCGCTGTCTTTGTCCCGTTTATCCGGCAAAAATTGGATATGCCCGCATTCGCTGTTGGCTATTGGCTGCGCTTCACAGCGGGATGCGCAGTGCTGGCATTAGCATTCCTCGCCTTTCTTTTTTCAAGGTGCGGTCTTGATGAGTTTTTTGCGGCCATCCCCCAAGTGCTTAATGATCCGGAGCATACACCGCAAAGCTTCGGTACCATTGTATATAAATACATTGAATCAATTTACGGAAACTTCTACTCCTACACAACTACGCAAGTTATTATTTTCTCATTTGTAATCCCCTTACTGGCACTAATAGTGGCAATAGATAGAAAGCGGGTTGAACATCGGCTTTTTTACATTATTCCTGCCATGGTTATTACTGCAGCCTTTTTTGTATACTACATATTCAACGACAGAACCGTTAATTTTCTGATGTTCCCTCTGAACATATTGGGGTTTTTCTCTTGTTTTTTGATGAGAAAAAGAGATATGCGCCCCTTTGTACTGTTATTCTTGCCAGGCATTATGTACAGTTTTTGTATACATCTCTGTTCTAACCTCGGCTTGATGAGCATCGGCTCGGCAATGACTGTTTCGGGCCTTGCCTCAGCTATATATGTGGTTGGTCTGTTCAGAGAATTGCAGGAGGAAAAAAGCCTTTTCTCGCGCTTGGTTGGCCTTGGGCTCCTTGCGGCTCTGTTGTTGCAGCTTGGTGTGCTGACATATTTTCGCTACCGATACAGCACGTGGGATAAGGACACATCACAGCTCTCGGTCACCATAGACAGAGGCCCTCAAAAAGGGCTTGTAACAACTCCCGCAAATGCCACAAAATTATTACAAACTTATGGAAGAAACCTCAGCTGTAAGGGAGCATGATTGCGAAACTGTTATATATATATTTACAGACAGTCAGCTTTATCTTGTAGACAGCAAAAGAAACGGTTCTTTCTCCCCCTGGATTAGTTATGTACATCCGGAATTTGATATGCAGCGCCTGATTACATACTGGCAAATGCATCCTGACAGGTTTCCTCATGCTATATTTATTGGAGACAAGGAGGGAAAGTTGTCATTCCTTCTGGAAATTCTCCCCGGAACATGGAAAATAACTGAGTCAGAAAATGGCTGTCTGCTCACTCTTATCTCTTAGCTGCTAGCTTTAATGTTTTTTCTAAATCAAAAGTGTCCACAACAGTGATGCTCTCCACGCCTGCCTCTTTTGACAATCCCCCTACCATTATGCGAAAATAATAATATACATAGCTTTTGAGCGCTGAGAGCGCCATCGACCCGCTTGGATCAATGGCGCTCTTTTTGCAAAACCCAAAATGGCGGTACCTACAGACATAAGTGTGAATTTGTCCGATAATAGCGGAGCATATGGATAAATGTAAGCAAGTCGGGCATGGAAAGGCCTGACCTGCTTATGTTTCCTTATTTTTTTACTGACTGCGGATCATATTGAAGATATCCTTCCGCTTTTCGCCAAAACCGAGGATGATAAAAAGATCCAGACATATATAACTTACAAGCATTATTACGCTTCCCGCGACGTATCCTCCCGCGCTTACCAGACCATTGGCATTGAGCTGAACGATTGCAAATACAGCAGCAATAGCCAACAGCCACGCAGTAACCAATCCCGGCGTATACGGCTTTTTCATACGGTGAATCGCTATACCTGCCGTATGAATAAATGCTTCAAAGAAAGACAGAGCAATTGTTACTACCAACAGCCATGCATACTGGTCAAATATGTGTAAAAATATATGTATTCTTTTCTTTTATGAATTTAATTTCATTCACTTAAAATAGATAATAATCTATGTCGATTTCCGTTCTAGTCTCATGACAAAAGTCAATAATATCAAGAGGCGGGGAAAGACAAGGATCTGTGTCACCTACATAAATGTAGGGTACGATTTCGAGATAAAAAGAAACGTCATAAGCGGAATAAATTTGCTTCAGCAAGTCAATTTTATCGATCAGTGGGGCAATGGTTTTACGCATCTGGTTTCCCACATCCACGTCATACTCTGTACACTTTCCGATTTCCCATGAAGCAAAGTCATACTGCGTTCCATCTCTTCTATAATCTCCGATTCTCCATTGCTTTTCAGGCTTCAACTGCAGAAAGTCCGTGATCTCGTCTGGATCAAATTCCCCAACGATTCTAAAATATGTGTAACAACTGTTTTTTGGCGTATTCTGCATAATACTTCTCATACTCTTTAGCAAAGATATCACAATCATTTTCCTCTCTCTTATTATGATATGTTTTTCTTTACCTTGAATCAGGGAACGTACGAATTTTCACATTAAAATAATAATATCAAAAAAAGAAATCAAATACGTCATATCCGCCCGCTTTAAATCATCCCAAAGTGCTTCAATGCTTCTTTAATTGCCTTTTCCTTCTCAGGAGGGCATTGAGGCTGCCTTCCATCCTCAGACTTCGGCTTATTGTAACTCTCTCGCTCGATGATACCGCACTTCTGCTTAACCTGTGCGATATAAAGATTGCTGACCTTCAAGCCGGTATGCTCCAGAACATAATCCCTGATCTCCTGATAGGTAGCTTTCTTCTCTGCGCTGGTCAGATCCAGCTCGTCCATGTTCAAGTCAATCTCGAAATGTTGCTTCGCTTGAAGTTTGGACAAAAGGCATACCGTCTCAACATGACGAGTGCGGGGGAACATATCGACCGCGGTTGCTTCCGTGAGGCGGTAGCCACAGGCGGTGAAGCGGAGAACATCGCGGGAAAGAGTTGCGGGATCGCAGGAAACGTAGACTACGCGTTCGGGCGCCATGGCCGCGACGGCCTCAACGGCATTGGGCTGCAGGCCTTTCCTGGGAGGATCGACAACGATAACATCCGGACGCTCACCGCGTTCGTGAAGAGCCATGGCCGCCTGACCAGCATCGGCCCGGATGAAGTCAACATTGACCACTTTATTTGCGGCGGCGTTCTGCTTAGCGTTTTCCACCGCTTCGGGTACAATTTCCGCGCCGATGACACGCCCTGCCTTGCCGGCGAGACAGAGACTTATTGTACCGGCGCCGCAGTAGAGGTCCAAAGCGAGCAGGTCATTTGTGAGCTGTGCATACTCCAGCGCTTTTGCGTAAAGCTTTTCGGCCTGCGGCGGATTGACCTGAAAGAAAGCCTGAGGAGCTATATCAAAGTCAAAACCGCAAAGCCGGTCGTGTATGCTCCCGCGGCCCCAGAGCGTATAAAAGTCGCCGGACAGTACGGTGTTGCCGGTACTGCGGTTGATGTTCAGTACGATGCCGGTGAGCTCCGGGCAGGCCTCGCGCAGAGCCTGCACCAATGCGGACGTCTTGTCTCCAAAGCCTTTGCGGGCAACAATGCACAGCAAAGCGTCCCTGCTCTGCATGGCGCGGCGGAAGAACACATGGCGCACGACGCCGCTGCCGCTTTTCTCATCATAGGCCCTGATGCCGTGCAGGTTCATAAACGACGTCACGGCCCCGGCAGCGCGGCGGCCCAGCGAGTCCTGTATAAGACAGTCATCGACCGGGACGAGCTCGTGGCTGCGTTCGCGGAAAAAGCCGCAGCATGCCTTTCCGTTTACGTCAGCGACGGCGAAGATCGCCTTGTTGCGGTAGTGGGTGATTCTGTCGCTGCCAATGATCTCCGCGGCCTGAACGCTTTGCTTACCTATACGCCGCAGCGCGTCATTGACGCGGCCGAGCTTGAAGCGCAGTTCCTCCTCGTAGCTCATGTGCCATGTATCGCAGCCGCCGCACTTGCCGTAATACGGACAGGCGGGTTCGACGCGGCCGGGAGCAACTTTGATGAGCCTCTCCGCCCGTGCATAGGCGCGATCGGAGGCGGCCTTGACGATTTTTATTTCCCACTCTTCACCGGGGAGAGCACGGGGGACAAAAACTGCACAGCCGTTTATATGGCATACGCCGTTTGCCTCAGAGCTGAGGTCTTCGATGGTGACGGAATATATTTCGTTTTTCTTCAGACTAATCATATTACAAATGATATCACAGGCAGGGGAGTATATCAAACATAATTTATACGCTGGGAGCACGGATCTCTTATCACGCAGACAATTTATTTACGCACATTTTTTGAAACATCAGAAAATGTGCGCCTGAATGTGTGCTCATGTCAGGCATTGATAAATGACAGGAAGAAGCAGGTACGTCTGCGGCAGCTAATGGCCGCAGACGTACCTGCTTTATAAACCAAAGTCCGGGCGCGCCCCGGAAAGCGCGGAAGGTCAGTAGACCTTATTTGTAATTGATTCAGTTACCTGCTCGTTTATTCTCTTTGAATATAAAAAACGGGAGCGGTATACTTCCGTAAACAGCAGGTCGAGCATGAACATATGCGCGGTTTTGGATGGAAAGGCGCCCTCCTGAAGAGGGGACTCATATCCGCCGCACAGGAGGATAACGTCCATATACTGAGTCATTGGAGAGTTCGAGTACTGAGTGATCCCGATGGTCTTGCAGTGGTTTTCATGCGCGCTTTTTGCCATCTCCACCAGTTCTTTACTGGAGCCGGAGTATGAAATGAAAATGGCAGTATCGTGTTCATTCAGCGTAGAGGCGGCCATGGTCTGCATATGGGAGTCAGACAGGCAGTAAACGTTCGGCATGATATGCAGGAACTTGTACATTCCTTCCATGGCGGTAAGCATAGAGCCGCCGACACCAAAGAAACGCACCTGGTCAGAGTCGAGCACCATCTTCGATGCCTTTTCAACAGCCTCCATGTCAACAAGGGCGGCCGTCTCCTTCAGAGGGCTCATGTGACTCTGCAGCACCTTTTGAACCATCGCGCCGAAGGAATCTGCACGTGTCACCTGACCGGGGAGCATCTCGGCCTCCTCCCGCGCCGTATCGGAATCAGAGGCGCTGTTGCTGCTCAGGGTAAGCTGGACGCGAAAATCCTGATAACCCTTCAGGTGCAGAGCTTTGCAAAATCTGAATACGCTTGTAAGGCTGACGTTGCAGGCATCGGCAAGATCGTTTATAGACATGAAGCGAACCGACTTATGATCCTGAAGTACATAGTCTGCGACTTTCTTCTCGGCTTTTGTCAGAGACGGATATATGGATTGAATATTCAGCAGGAATGTATTCTGCGGAGCGTCTGTTCCCATAATTACCTCCGGGTACCCGTTTCACTGTGAAGAACGGGTAACTGTCATAAAGACTGTATAATCATCATATAAGTATTATTATTTATTATAATCGACAAATGCAAAAAGTGCAATGGCCGAATACTCGGAAGAGTTAAACAAAATCCGCAAAGGAACCGAATCTGCAGACAGACACGCCGGCAGCGCTCTTGAGATCTTCACGGTATCTGAATTGCAGCGTCTCCTGCGGAAGCTGCGGTTTCATTTCTGTGTGCAGCTTTCGAGCAGAGCAAGATTTGACCTCATCGAGCCGGCCAGTATTTCTGAGTCGATACCGCAGACGCCCCACTGCGCGCCCATTTCAAGCAGCTCCGAAAGACGCGCGGAGTCGGAGGGCAGGGGAGCCCCCATCCATTTTCCGGCAGCCCTGGTCTTGCGGAAGACGTCCTCGCAGACCAGAGCGAGAGGAGGAGCGTCATGAGAATGCTTCGCATTAAGGCTTCGGGAGATGTCGGCGGGGCCGATATAGATCCCATCCACGCCGGGGATCGCGAGGATATCGTCTATATTTTTCCAGCCTTCATATGATTCTATCTGCATGATTTTCAGGAGATACTTATCCGGCTGCCGCAGATAGCTTTCAGTCTCGCCGAAGCCCCATCGCACGGCGCGCTGCGGCCCCTGCCCGCGCATTCCTCCGATGTAAACATCAGGGTAAGCGCAGGCGGCGACACAGCGACGAGCAATGTCTGCGTTATGGACGAAGGGGAAAATAACCCCATCGGGGCCCATGTCCAGAATGGCTTTAAGCCAGTGAGGGTCGTCCCCATAGACTCTGACCATCGCGGCTGCTCCGCCGCCCTGAGCGGCTATAAGATGATGATATATAGTCTGCCGGTCCATGGGAGGATGTTCAGCGTCTATGAAAACAAAGTCATATCCCGCACATGCGGCCATTTCGCTGACCGTAGGGTCAGACAGAGTTGCGGCAAAGCCGGTCACAAACCGGCCGGAGGATAGTTTGCCGCGAATTTCCTGTGCACCGTTCCACATATACGCTGCTTTACTTGACGGCGCCGTTGCTGAGGCCCTTGATGAGCGATTTCTGTGCCAGCAGGTAGATCAGAACAGCAGGGATGATTGAAATAAGCGTGCCTGTCATAACCATTTCCCAGGGAGTCTGATTGTCTATAAGGCGGGCCACACCGACAGTGACAGGGGTCATCTGAGCGCTTCTGGTCAGAATAAGAGGATAGAGATACTGGCTCCAGCCGGAGAAGAAAGCAAGGGCAAAGGCGGTGCCGATACCGGGCATGGCCAGGGGAAGTATCACCCGGAAGAGGGCCTGCAGACGGCTGCAGCCGTCTATATATGCGGCCTCCTCAAGCGCAACGGATACACTGTCGTAAAAGCTGCGCATGAGCATGACGGGGAAAGCCATGGAAGTGGCCACGATTACAATGATAACGCCGGCATAGGTGTCATAGAGGCCAAGTTTCTGCATCATGAGAAATACCGGGACGACAACGACAACCTGGGGCAGCACCTGCGTCATAAGCAGAATACCGGAATAGAGAGGCTTGCCTTTAAATCTGAAGCGAGACAGGGCATAGCCGGTAAAGACCGCAATAATTACGCTTATTGCCGCGCTCGATACAGAATAGATAAAGGTGGCCTTCAGATAGCTCGCCATATCTATGCGGCGGAATATATCAACATAATTGTGAAAGGCCCAGTCGACAGGATAGAGAAAGCTCTTGCCAAGATTCTGGTATTCTGTAAGCGAGGCGACAAAGGCGGTATACAGGGGAAGGAGAGTAAAAATAACCCATATCGCGATAATAAAATAACGGACGGAAGTAGTCAGGCGTTTCTGCTGTGTCATGGTCAGCTTCATTTATTGTTATCTCCTTCCAGTTTGGCCTTAAAAATACTGATGACGATGATAACGGCCAGAATGCAGAGCGATATTGCACAGGCAGTACCAAGGTCATCCTGCTGGAAGGCCTTTGTGTAGACCTCCAGAGCGACAAGCTGTGTACCGCGGGCAGGACCTCCTCCGGTCATGATATAAACCGCATCGAATATCTGCATGGTCCATGCGGTGATGATCAACGTGGTTGTAAGCAGGACCGGCATGATATGCGGTAAGGTTATATAGAAGAAGCGCTGCATCGGATTGACACCGTCCAGAGCGGCAGCTTCGTATATATCCTCGGGGACCGTCTGCAGCGCAGCCAACAGAGAGATGATCATAAACGGCGTGCCCTGCCAGATGCGAACAATTATGACCGTGACCAGTGCTGAGGTGGGTTCGGAAAGAAAGGCAATGCTTTTATCTATAATACCGAGGGCCTGAAGGAGTTGATTTATGAATCCGAACTGCGCATCAACGACCCAACGCCACATGGACGCGGCAAAGGCCTGGGGAACGACCCACGGGATAATGACCAATGCCCGGAAGATCCCGAGGCCCCTGAGCGGCTTGTCAAGCACAAGCGCCATAATGGTGCCAAAAACGACAACACCGGCCACGCCGAAAATCACATAAAGTACGGTGACTTTGACGCTGCCGAGAAATTTGGGCTTGGCAAGGTATGCAAAATTTTTGAAGTCGTTCCAGCTGACGAAGCCCTGAATAATGTTGGAGTCGCCCAGGGAATACTTGACAAGGTTATAGAAGGGAACAGCCAGAATGAAAATGAACAGCAGGGTAGCGGGTAAAAGATAAAGATACGGTTCGGCTTTTTGCCCCAGCCGCCTGGGAGCTTTGTTGCCTTTCATGGTTTCACCTCTGTACATTGGGATAGTGAGCATAGTCCAAAAGGGCTCCCGGCCCTTAAAGCTGGGAGCCCTAACAGAGAATAGCTTATTCGTAGATCTCGCCGTGCTCGGTGGAAATGTTGGTCCAGGTGTCTTCCGCGGTCTGCTCTCCCATCATGAGGAGCTGCAGCTGTTCACCGGTAACGGTCCACAGTGCGTTGGTATCCACGCAGATGCCTTCGGGATAGCTGATTTCCATACCCTTTATGATCTGCTTCATGTAGTCGGAGGTGTACAGATCAACCTCGGACTTGAGAATGGGGACGGAGCCGTACTTCTCGTGTGCAAACTGGTTCTCCGTCTCCATCATGAAGCGCAGGAAGGTCCAGGCCTCTTCGGGGTGCTCGCAGTTGGTGGGAATGAACCAGCCGCCGGCGTTTATGGCGGTGGAGCTCACACCGCTGTCGCCGCAGGGCAGAGCCGCGGCACGGAAGGTACCGTCAGCGAGTCCGTCGGGTATCTGGTTTGCCATGTTCGGGAGGTCGAGAACTATGCCGACTTTACCGTCACGCATAAGGGTACGGGTTGCAAAGCGTCCGCTCTCCACATAGCCCTCCTGCGCGTAGGCGGTCAGATCCTGAATGAGCTGCAGAGTCTTGACTGCATCAGCCTTGTAATCTTCCTGGTCGTAGAGATACCGGTTATTATCTGCATCCCACGCGCTGCCGCCAATCTGGGTAGTGAACAGGGACTCAAAGAAGAAGCTGGTCTCACCGCCGCCGGGAGCCGCGTACATACCTATGGGTGAAATGCCGTCGATGGCGCTCAAAGCTTCGCAGGCGTCAAGGAGTTCATCCCAGGTTTTGGGAGGATTGTCGGGATCCAGACCGGCCTGCTCGAACAGGTCAGCGTTATACCACATAATAAGGCTGGAAGCGGCGCAGGTAATCATAAGCTGCTTGCCGTTATACTGACCGGCTTCCATCATCGCGGGGTACATGTCAGCCTTGAGATCGTCGTCGACATAGTCGGTCAGGTCAAGGATGAGGCCCTTTTCATACATGCTGAAAATAGTTGCGGGCAGGTGATACATGACGTCGGGAAGAGTCCTGGATGCGGACATGGTCTGCAGAGTCTTCTCCGCGTCTGCCCAACCGAGATCCTGCATGTCGATCTTAATGTTCGGATGCTGCGTTTCAAACTCGGCAATCAGGGGATCGAAGATCTCGTGCAGAACTTCGGGGGTGCCGGTGCGCACCAGGGTAAGAGTGACGACTTCATCGCTCTTATCGCCGGCGGCATCAGCGCTTGCAGCGGGTTCGCTGCTCGGGGCGGCGGTACTGCTGCTGCCACAGCCGGCAAGGACCGTAGCGAGCATGCACACTGCCATCAGGACAGCCAGTAGCTTTTTCACTTTTTTTCTCCTTTTCATTCTTTGTTTTTAACGCCGGTTTGTCCGACGGTAATCACAGGTCAAGCTTTTTCAGGACCTCGCGTACCTCTGCCTTTTCAGACTCGTTGAGAGGGACGCATGGAGTGCGGGGATAGCCGCCGCAGCTTCCGACCAGATCGGTTATGTATTTTAGCAGGGAAATGACCTTGTATTCGCCGCCCATGCCGGAGTACCTGACAGCCAGATCCATATAAGGAACCAGCGTGTCCCGGATCTCTTTTGCCTTTTTGTAGTCGCCGCTGCTGCGTGCTTCCCAGATGGCCACTGCCTTGTCGGGGGCAAAGTTGGACATGCTCGAAATAAAGCCCGCGGTGCCGGCCAGAGCTGCGTAGGGCTCAAGAAATTCACCGTGGCCGTTAACGACACTTACCTTATCGCCGATCTCCTGAACCACGCGGGTCATCTTGAAGAAGGCAGGAGTACATTCCTTCATGCCGACAATGTTGGGGAACTCGTCCTTCAGGCGTCTGAGCACCGAAATCGGGCAGTCAATCTGCATTACCTCAAAGTTGTTGTACAGGAGTATGCCGAGACCGGTATGAGTGGCAAGAGTTTTGTAGAACTGGTATATACACTCTTCGTCCTTGGCGGGATAGTAGTAGGGGGAAAGCGCCATGGCGCCGGCAGCGCCTTTGGACTCGGCGTACTGCGCAAGCTCAATGGACTCCCATACATTTGTGCTGTTGCAGCCGGCAATGATCGGGAGCCTGTCACCGAGCACGTCGAAGGCACAATCAAAAACGGCTTTACGCTCGGCCACAGACATGGCCCCGCATTCGCCGGTACTTCCGCCGACAACTATAGTGGAGTTGGTTTTATTCAGACCGTGAGCCAGAAGGTAGTTCAGATTTCTGGCATAGCCGTCATAGTCAAACTCACCGTTGGCCTTGAACGGGGTAATACTGATAATGCAGATTCCGTGAAGCGCTTCACGCAGCTGCTCGGGCTTCATAGCTTCCATTTTTTTCATCCTCCAGAGTGTAAAATCGTTTTAATAAACTAAACCCACAGCACAAATTTGTGCAATTTGCATGGTATATCAGACTGATATCCACTGGCTGAATAAATACTATCATGCAGAATAGCTAATGTCAATAAGAAAAAAATATTTTTTATTTTATTAAATTAAGTGTTGAAAAAATTTTTTCACGTGTTATAATGGCGGCGAACAGATGCGGACACGGTATATAAAGCGTCTGGGTTAACGTTACCGTCATGAAGATATGGGAGAAACGGAAGGAGCAACTTAAAATGAATGATCGTGCGCCTTATGTGAATCTGCGGGTTGGAGCAGGTAAGTTTTTCTACGGCAGCGGATGTATTCAGGTACTCGGCAGGGAAATAGCAAGACTCGGCGGGCGTCCTCTTATAATCGGCGGTCCGACGACAACGCCGCTTGTGCTCGGCATTGTGGAGGGGGAGTTTGCAGGTCTGGGCATAGAACCTGTCGTCAGAATTCACACGGGTGCATGCTCCAGAGGCTGGGCCGAGGCGTATAAAAAGGAGGCCGAGGAGAGAAACTGCACTGTGATAGTCGGTATCGGCGGCGGAAAGTGTCTGGATCTCGCAAAGTGCACCGCCACATTTGCGGAGATGGATCTGATCTGTGTGCCGACTTCAGTCGCCACCTGCGTAGCTTCCTCATCGGTCTGCATAATGTATAACGACGACGGGAGCCCGGACGGCTCCGTCGCAATGAACAAGGAAGTTGACGTCGTCGTGGCGGACACCGCAGTGATTGCAACCGCGCCTAAACGCACCCTTGCCGCAGGTATTCTGGACTCGGTCGCAAAATATCCCGAGGTCATCCACAACAACAGCATCAACAGCTACAGAGACTGCGATATCGAAAAATACATATGCACGGTCAATTCAAAGGCAATATACGATTTCCTGATGGGCGAGGGCTGCAATGTGTACGACAACGGAGCGGAGTCGGGACGTATGACCGATCTGATACTTACGAACCTTCTGCACACCTCCGTGGTCAGCGGTTTTTCCTGCGGCGTTAATCAGCTTGCGCTTGCACACGGCCTGTACGACTGCGTCCGGCGCAGCTTCACCAGGGAAGCAGCAGATATGCTGCACGGTGAGATCGTTGCTGTCGGAGTGCTGATGCAGCTCAAGTTCAATGGAATGCCGGACGCTTATGTGGCAGAGGTGCGTGCGCTTATGCGGCATATGCATATGCCGCTGACGCTTGCCGGGATTGGTATAGAACCCAGCAAGGAAAATATAAATATACTAATGGACTATCTTATTCCCGCCACGGCGCTTACCGAGGCAGATCGCCCCAGACTGGCTGATGCGATGAAGGTTATTATTGACTGAGCCTCCGAAAAGGATAAGCGGAGGCGAAATTTAAAAAATCCGGATTTTGATATAAATCAGCCTCGGGCCGTTCCACGACGGCCCGAGGCTGATTTACTGAAATCGCTAATGGCAGGAGGAGAAACGAAGTATACCGCGGCGTAAAACTTCATGCGCAGGATTGCGCGCCACGATCATGGGCAAAAGCCGGAGCGCATGAAGTTTTTGCGCATCATTTTCGCTTGCCCCAAAGGGGCGGGAAAATGGCGCGTCTTGTTGTTTGCTATGCTTTTGCATAGCAAACAAGTATATAAAAATCGAAATTTATGAAATCCGGCATACATAAAAATTCAGAAGCCGCAGATAATAAGGGCGTTATAAATTAAGGAGGATAGATATGAAAAGGTCTTTTGTATATCTGATCGCCGTCCTGCTTATGGCGGCCATGCTCAGCGGCTGCGGCAGCGGAACCGTGGATAACAGCGGAATAAACACCTCTCCGACACACACTGTGCTGCCCAGCATCATGCCCTCTGCCGGCGTTTCGGCAGCGCCCTCGACCGCGCCTACAGGCGAGGCCGGCGGTGTGAACACGGCAGTACCTGAGACCAGCGCAGGCGTGGACAACGGTGGGACCGCAGCGAGCGGAGCTCCGGCAGAATCCCCGGCGCAGAGCGCCGGCGCAGGAGCGTAAACGGCAGGATAAAATGTAAAAGGACCGCAATTTTGCGGTCCTTTTACATTTTTAGCTTGAATATACCCAAACGCGGTATTATTATAAATAACACTCAGTTTACAGGAGCCCGCAGGAAAAGCCGCGGACATGTGTGAGCTGTATAAACACCGGCGGTAAAGAGGAGGATATACATATGAGCTACATTCCCGACGTTGACCAGGCGCGCGAGCTGCTTGCGCGTTATAATAAGGAGCCGTTCCATCTGCAGCACGCGGAGACCGTGTCAAAGGTCATGGGTGAGTTTGCAAAGGAATACGACCCGGAGAATACCGAGTTCTGGAAGGCAGTCGGTATGCTGCACGACATTGACTTCGAGCTTTATCCGGAGCAGCACTGCGTAAAGGCAAATGAGATCCTGCATGAACTGGATATAGACGAGGAGATGATACACGCTGTCATAAGCCACGGTTACGGCATATGCATAGACGTGGAGCCGGTCAGGTACATGGAAAAGGTACTGTTTGCGACCGACGAGCTCACCGGACTTATAGGAGCGGCAGCACTGATGCGGCCAACCGGCATGACGGATATGGAAGTGAAGTCCGTAATGAAAAAGTTCAAAGATAAGAAGTTTGCCGCCGGCTGCTCACGCGACGTTATACGCCGCGGCGCTGAAATGCTCGGTATGGATCTCAGCGAGCTTATCGGCAGGACCATAGACGCCATGAGAGCCTGATGGTTAAGATATTCTATGCCGACGTCAGCGGGATTTCCGACGACGCCGGCATGTACAGCCTGTCGGACTACCGGATGAAAAAGCTCAGCAGACTGCAGCCGGCACAAAAGCGCAGGCTGTGCATAGGCGCGGAGCTGCTGCTGGCACGGGCGATAGGCACCGTATTTCCGGAAGTCGGGCTTCCGCTGAAAATTACAGCCGGAAAGTGGGGAAAGCCTGCGCTGGACGGAGGATGGCCGCATTTTAACCTCTCTCACTCCGGTACGTTTGCCGTTTGCGCCGTGAGCGACGCGCCTGTAGGAATAGACATACAGCTATGCGGCGCATACAGGCCGGAGCTTGTCCGGCGCTTTTTTACCGAAGAAGAATCCGCCGCGATCGAAGATGCGGCGGATAAGGCGCTGTGTTTTACGCGCACATGGGCGGTCAAGGAGAGCTATATCAAGCTGCTCGGTACGGGGATGAACACCCCGCTGGGATCGTTCACGGTACAGGAGCCGGGCGGACTGCCACACATTAAGGAGGATCCGGGCTGCCGTGTATTCTGCGCGGACCTTGACGGCTATGTGCTCGCTCTTTCCTCATACGCGGATGACACGGAGATCGAGCTTACGCGCACAGTGCTCTAGGCTCAGACGCTTATGCCGACGCCGCGCATTTCTTCAGTGAGTCTTATAAGATTCTCTGGGCTTATGTCAGTCAGCGGCAGACGAAGTATGCCGCTGTCCATGCCCATCAGCTTCATTGCCGCCTTCACAGGGATGGGGTTTGTCTCAACGAACAGGGTCGAAAACAGTCCGGCGTATTTGGCGTAAAGCTCGGTCGCCTCGGCAAAGCTGCCGTTGAGGCAGAGGGTGCAGAGTTTGGCGACGGTTCCGGGGACGATGTTGCTTGCGACTGAGATAACGCCAAGGGCGCCGAGGGACATGAGCGGCACGGTACAGTCGTCGTTCCCGCTCCATATGTATAGATCATTGCCGCAGAGGCTTCGGATTTTGGCCGCCAGAGCTATGTCTCCGGAGGCCTCCTTTATGCCGTTTATATTAGGATGCTGTGACAGCGCCCTGCAGGTCTCGGCGGTGACGCCGATGCCTGTACGGCCAGGGACATTGTAGACGATCATGGGGATATCGACCCGGTCGGCCACATAGCTGAAGTGCTCGATGAGACCTTTCTGCGTCGATTTGTTGTAATACGGAGTTACCATGAGTACGGCGTCGGCACCGGAATATCTGGCATTTTCGGCGGCCCGCAGCGCACTTTCGGTATTGTTGCTGCCGATGCCGGCAATTATCTTCATACGGCCCTTGCTTTCACGCACCGCGACACGCACAAGCTCGTCGTGCTCATTGGGGGTATGCGTCGCGTTTTCTCCGGTAGTACCGCACACGACCAGAGCGGAGGTACCGTTTTCGTACTGGAACTCTATATTCTTCCTGAGACGCTCGTAGTCGACTCCATGCTCGTTGAAGGGTGTTACTATCGCAGTGCAGGAACCTTTAAAGACAGGTGTTTTAACCATAATAGCCTCCAAACAGAAGATTTCACCACACAATTTATTAACACACAAGCATCAATATTACACAGTTCGTTGAAAAAGATGCGGCGCTCTGCTATAATGAGCGCGCTGACTCTTATAAATTGAAATTTAAAGTATAATTATTTAATATAGCGGGAGAAAGAATTGAAGAAATCTGATTTTTATTTTGACCTGCCGGAGGAGCTGATAGCGCAGACGCCGCTTGAGCGCCGCGACGGCTCCAGACTGCTGCATCTGGACAAGATGAGCGGAAGCATAGAGCACCGTCATTTTTATGACCTTCCGGAGTATTTGAAGGAGGGAGACTGTCTCGTACTGAACGACTCGCGTGTCCTGCCGGCAAGGCTTATCGGCTCACGCAGCACAGGCGGGAGCGTGGAGCTTGTGCTGCTGCGCGATTTGGGTGAGGGACGCTGGGAGTGCCTGAGCCGTCCGGGGCGCAAGACGAAGCCCGGTACCGCGATCAGCTTCGGCGACGGCGAACTGACCGCAGTGGTCGAGGACGTCGTCGAAGGCGGCAACCGTATAGTGAAATTCGATTATGAAGGGATATTTCTGGAGGTCCTGGACCGTCTGGGCAAGATGCCTCTGCCGCCGTATATCAAGGAGGAGCTGCAGGACTCCGAACGCTATCAGACGGTTTATTCCAGAGAGCCGGGGAGCGCCGCAGCGCCGACTGCCGGACTGCATTTCACAAAGGAGCTGCTCGGGGAAATTGCGGCAAAGGGTGTCAGGGTATGCTATCTGACGCTGCACGTGGGACTCGGAACATTCCGCCCGGTAAAGGAGGATGACATCGAGGAGCACGAGATGCACTCGGAATTCTGCATCGTGCCGGAAGAGACGGCAAAGACGGTAAACGAGACACGGAAAAACGGAGGCCGCGTCATTGCCGTCGGGACAACTTCATGCAGAACGCTTGAAAGCTTCACCACGGACGAAGGCATTCTCGAAGCGCGCTCCGGTTGGACGAACATATTTATATATCCCGGTTACCGCTTTAAATGCGTCGACGGGCTGGTGACAAATTTCCATCTGCCGGAGAGCACGCTTATCATGCTCGTTTCGGCTCTCGCGGGACGCGGACAAATCATGAATGCATACAGGGTCGCCGTACGGGAGCGCTACAGATTTTTCTCGTTCGGCGACGCGATGCTGATTATTTAACACGGAGGTGCCGCAGTGTACAGGCTTATAAAGCAGGAGGGCCGCGCGAGGCGCGGTGAGTTTACAACGCCTCACGGCACGGTGCAGACCCCGGTGTTCATGAACGTCGGAACTCAGGGAGCGATAAAAGGCGCGCTGTCGGCAGCGGACCTCAAAAACATCGGATGCCAGATAGAGCTTTCAAACACCTATCATCTGCATGTCAGACCGGGCGACGGTCTTGTGAAGGACATGGGCGGCCTGCATAAGTTCATGACCTGGGAAGGACCTATCCTCACCGACAGCGGCGGCTTCCAGATCTTTTCGCTGGCAAAGCTGCGCAAGATAACGGAAGAGGGCGTCAAGTTCAATTCTCATGTCGACGGCCGGCATATATTCATGGGACCTGAGGAGAGCATGCGCATACAGGCCAATCTCGGCTCGGACATAGCGATGGCTTTCGACGAATGCATAAAGATCCCGTCGCCGCGCGAGTATGTACAGCGCTCATGCGACAGAACGTACCGGTGGCTGGAGCGCTGCAAGGCGGCGCTTGCGGAATACAATTCCATGGACGACGCCGTCAACCCCGGGCAGATGCTCTTCGGCATCAATCAGGGCACGGTATTCAAGGATATCCGCATAGAGCACATGAAGAAGATAGCGGAACTTGAACTGCCGGGATACGCAATAGGCGGACTTGCGGTGGGTGAGACCCATCAGGAAATGTACGACACCATAGAGGCGGTCGAGGAACACATGCCAAAGGACAAGCCGCGCTACCTTATGGGCGTTGGGACACCGGTGAACATTATTGAGAGCGTGTACAGAGGCGTGGATTTCTTTGACTGTGTCATGCCGGCGCGAAACGGACGCCACGGACATCTGTTTACATGGGGCGGCATTATCAACATCAAAAACGAGAAATATGCCCGCGACAGCCTGCCGGTAGATCCGGAGTGCGGCTGCCAGGTATGCCGCCGCTATTCCCGGGCGTATTTACGTCATCTGTTCAAGGCGGAGGAAATGCTGGCCATGCGCTTCGCGGTCATGCACAATCTTTACTTCTACAACAGCCTGATGCAGCGCATCCGCGACAGCCTTGACACCGGAAACTTTGGAGGATTCAGAAACAAATACACAGAAATTCTGGATAAACGCATCTAAGTATCTTGAAATTCAGCGAACTAACATATATAATGTAGCCATATTATTTTCGGAGGTAAACCCAGTATGATTCTATTCCTTTCGTCCGGTTCTTCTGCAGGAGCAGGAAGTTCTTCTCTTCTTATGATCTGCCTTATGATCGCCGTCTTTTACTTCTTCTTTATCCGTCCCGAAAACAAGAAGAAGAAAAAGACCGAGGAGATGCGCAGCTCCCTGAGCCTCGGTGACGAGATCACCACCATAGGCGGCATGACCGGCAAGATCGTTCAGGTGACTGAGGACACAGTGACTTTTGAGACCGGTGAGGACAGAGTCCGTATCCAGATCAAGAAGTGGGGCATTTCCACCACCGGTAAGATGGAAGCCGCAGAGGCAGAGGCACGCGCCGCCCGCGGCAAGAAGAAAAAATAAATTTCATCCTGAATCATTACACCCCCTGATTAATAAGATGTAGAGAATCTTATTGATCAGGGGGTGTTTTATATGTCGTCACAAAAGCGCGGCTTTTATGACGGAAGCTTTATACTGCGTGCGGCGCTTGCGTGGTTTATATGCGCGCTGGTTCTGCTGACGGCAGCGTCTTTTACAGTTAACGGTTTGATGTGCGGGGAGGGGACGCTGGGCTATATCAGCTCCGCGCTCAGCTTTCTGACCGCAGTCGCGGCGGGTGCGGCGGCGTCAGCCAGGCGCAGCGAAGGAGCGCTCTATACCGCGGCACTCACCGCCGCCGTACTCGTGGTCGCACTGCTCACGGTGGGCTTTGTAATAAACGGCGCGGATATGGATCCGTCATCCGTGCTCAGTGTCGTCAGCTTCAGCTTCGCGGGCTGCCTTGCGGGGGCCGTTATCTTTGGCGGCGCGCGGAAAAAGAAAGCAAAAAAGCGTATTCCCACCCGGAGGATTAAGACTTGACAGGAGGGCTGCCGAAACTGATATAAAACCGGGTGTACAGACTTTTAACGGCAGACGGTGACATAATCGCCGGGCATAAAAGGCAATATGGCGCATTTCTCTATCGGAATGGAAATAAAAATGTAACAAGAGTTGACATAAACGGGAAAAAATTTTAATTTTTTTTGAAAAGGTACTTGATTATTTTGTGAGTTTGTAATATATTGTTACCGAAGTCAGTTATGTCAATCGTGAAATTATTCTATTGAGTTACAAAATGGGGAAATGATGGATGAAAAAAGACATCACGAAAGATACACGATGACGCTTCTCTTCACATTTATGTGCGGTTCGCTTCTCACGCTGCTGTATCTGATACCGCTTTTAAGGACGGCGGAGCTCAGAGACGAGCTGCCATGGCTTATGATAGCCATGCTGCTTGTACTGGAGGCGGCAATGTGCGGCTCACTGCAGGCTTTGCCGGGTCTGCCGCTCGGTTCGCTGCTGTTCGGTGCTGCTGCGGCTTACGAGGCGCATCTCGCGGCGGCGGAATACGCTATGCAGCTGGACGGCACGATACGCAGGACGCTGCTTCTTATGCTCACCGTGCCGCTGCATTTTTTCCTCTGCTCTGCCGGAATGACAAGCGCGGCAGAGGCGAGGGATGCAATGAGCGCGGCGGGTATATACACAGGAAAACGAAGGCTGCACTCGTATATAACAATGTTTACCGGCGCTGCGGCGGCTGTGCTGCTGGTCTGGTACATTTTCACATAATAGATATCTTTACAGTGAAAGGGGGGGCGTTTGATGACCAATCAGGAATGCATTGAGCTTTTCGAAAAGCATCTGACAAATGAAAAAAAGGCATCGCCAAACACCCTCAGCTCCTATCTAAGGGACATAAGACAGTTAGGGGAATATCTTGACAGCCATTCGGAAAACGGAATTGCCGACGCTACGAGCGCCGACCTTCAGGGCTACATAGCGATGCTGAGGGCGGAGGGAAGATCGGTAGCGACGGTGTCCAGGTCCATTGCGTCAATAAAGTGCCTCTATGCCCATCTTTTCATAAAGCAGATCATAACGGTAAATCCCGCTCAGGGACTTATCCCCGATAAGAGCACCCAGAAGCTGCCGCAGATACTTACAAGCAAGGAAGTCGAGCTTTTGCTGGAACAGCCCGAGTGCATAGACCCGAAGGGCTACAGAGACAAAGCCATGCTGGAGCTTCTGTACGCGACCGGCATAAGGGTAACCGAGCTCATCGACCTCAATATCGGAGACGTTAATCTGGGCGCGGGCGTTATCCGCTGCCACAGCCGCAACAAGGAGCGCTTCATTCCGATGTACCCGGCGGCAGTGAAGGCGCTGAGCGACTATATCACGCTGGTCAGGCCGCAGATGATACTGATGCCGGACGAGCAGTCGCTGTTTGTCAACGTCAGCGGTGAGCGTATGTCCAGACAGGGATTCTGGAAGATAGTAAAGCACTATCAGAAGAAGGCCGGTATAGAGAAGGACATAACACCGCACACCCTGCGCCATTCATTTGCGGCGCATCTGCTGGAAAACGGCGCGGATATCCATGCCATTCAGGAGATGCTCGGCCACGCCGATATATCCTCAACGCATATGTACGCGCAACTCGTGAAGAAGCAGCTCAAGGATGTGTACAACAAGGCGCATCCGAGAGCATGAAGCGGCTTACGTGAAGAATACCGGTATGCCGGACGCCTGTCGCGTCCGGCATACCGGTATTTTATGTTGCGGTATACCTGTAATTGTGATAGAATCCAGACAGGACGTGATATTATGCGGATATTGGGCATTGACCCCGGCATAGCGACAATAGGCTTCGGCGTGCTGGATTCGGACAGCCGCAGCCACAGGCTCGTAAAATGCGGAGTTATTACAACGCCGGCTCACACAAGCCTCTCAAGCCGGCTGGAGCAGATATATGATGATATGTGCGGCCTTCTGGAAATGTTCGGACCGGACGCCGTATCCATTGAGGAGCTGTTTTTCAATACAAATACAACGACCGGCATATCGGTCGCGCACGGAAGGGGCGTTATCCTGCTGGCATGCCGGAAGGCCGGAGTGAGGGTCTACGAGTACACCCCGCTGCAGGTCAAGCAGGCTGTTGTGGGCTACGGCCGGGCAGAAAAGAGCCAGGTGATGGACATGGTCAAGCGTATTTGCGCTCTGCCTGCTCCGCCCAAACCGGACGACGCCGCGGACGCCGTGGCGCTGGCGCTCTGCCATGCGCGGAGCAAAACCTCACTTCTGTACAGAGGAGATCGGGAAGAATGTTCTACCATATAGAAGGTAAACTTGCGGAGCTGGAACCGGGCCTTGCGGTTATCGACTGCGGCGGCGTAGGCTATGCATTAAGCATCACGATGAGCGCGGCGGCGGCGCTGCACAAGGGCGACCGGGTGAAGCTGTATGTGTCGGAGTCGATAGGGGAGAATAACTTCGACCTATACGGATTTCTGACAAAGAGCGAACGCAGGTGCTATGAGATGCTCGTCTCCGTATCAGGCATAGGTCCGAAGGCGGCGATGTCGATACTCTCGCACAACAGTCCGGAAGGCCTGGCGCTGGCCGTTATGAGCGGTGATGAGAAGGCGCTTACCGTTGCGCCGGGGATCGGAAAGAAAATAGCGCAGAGGGTCATTCTGGAACTGAAGGACAAAATAAGCAAGGATATGGGCGGCAGCGACATTCAGACTGCTGCTCCGGTCAGCGCCCTGAGTGAGGCATCGGCGGTAAATGACGCCGTCGCCGGGCTCGGAGTTCTGGGATATACGAGCGCGGAGATCGCGCCGGCGCTCAAAAAGCTTGACACGGCGTCGATGACGGCGGAGCAGATAATCAAGGCTGTGCTGAAGCAGATGGTAAAGTAGTTTGAAAATGGTGAGACGCAATGAGCATAAATTTCTCTGACGAAATAAACGACGAGATCATAACAACGGCGGCAAGCCTCCCGGAGGACAGCTCTGAGGGCTCGCTCAGACCGAGGACTATAGCGGAATATATAGGACAGGAAAAGGCCAAGGAGAATTTGCAGGTATTCATTAACGCAGCCAAAATGCGCGGCGAGTCGCTTGACCACGTGCTGCTGCACGGCCCCCCGGGACTCGGCAAGACGACGCTCGCGGCCGTCATCGCTAATGAGATGGGCGTCAACATGCGCATTACATCCGGACCCGCGATAGAGAAGCCGGGCGACCTGGTCGCGATGCTGACCAACCTTAACGAGGGAGACATCCTCTTTGTTGACGAGATACACAGGCTCAACCGCGCCTATGAGGAGATCCTCTATCCGGCTATGGAGGACTACGCTATAGATATCATTCTGGGCAAGGGACCGTCTGCAAACTCGCTGCACCTGGATCTGCCGCATTTCACGCTAATCGGCGCGACAACCCGCTCCGGTCAGCTCACGGCGCCTCTGCGCGACCGCTTCGGCGTATCGCTCCGGCTGGAGCTGTATACGCCGCAGGAGCTGCAGCGCATCGTAGTGCGCTCGGCGGGCATACTGAATGTTCCCATAGAGCCGGACGGTGCCTATGAAATAGCTTCCAGGTCCAGAGGTACGCCGAGAATAGCAAACCGTCTGCTGCGCCGCGTACGTGATTACGCTCAAGTAAAGGCTGACGGGGTCATAAGCAGGGCGGTGGCGGATGAGGCTCTGTCAAAGCTGGAGGTAGACAAACTCGGACTGGATGCGCTTGACCGCAGAATGCTCAGAAGCATCATAGAGTTTTACAACGGGGGTCCGGTCGGCCTTGAAACCCTTGCAGCTACAATAAACGAGGAGTCAGTTACGCTCGAGGATGTGTATGAGCCGTATCTGCTTCAGAGAGGCTTTCTTACACGGACTCCGCGCGGCCGCTGTGTGACCAGAAAGGCGTATGAGCACCTCGGGATCGAGTATATTGGACAGCAGCAGCTGGATATGTGAATTTCAATATCAAAAATAACTAAAAAAGTATTGACTTTAAGATGCAATGTTGTATAATACATCGTGTATATAGTACAATAAGTGTAAAAATGTGTGAAAAGATGATTGATTACGCGTCACTTAACGATACCGAGCTCCAGCGTCTGGCTCTTACGGGCGACCGCGAAGCTGAGGAATCGCTTGCCGGAAGGTACCTGCGCCTGGTGAGGGTCTGCGCAAGGCCGCTTTTCCTGGCCGGGGGAGACAGTGAAGATCTGATACAGGAGGGGACTTTCGGTCTGCTTTCCGCAATCAGACAGTACAATCCGGACAGCGGCACGGCTTTCAGAACCTTTGCGGAGCGGTGTATAAGGATGCGTCTTCTTTCTGCAATAAAATCCGCATCCCGATTAAAGCATTTCCCGCTTAATGACGGCCTGTCACTTGAGCAACTCTCAGAAGACCCCGGTGCACATTTATCGGCTTTTCCCGAATTCTTCCGGCGCAGTCCGGAGGAACTTGTTCTGGAGAGAGAGAGCAAGGAAGAACTTTATGCGGCCTTTTCCAAATGCCTTTCCAGATTCGAGGTCAGCGTGCTCGACCTGTATCTGGATGGCCTGTCCTACAGAGAGATCGCGGACAGGCTCGGCAAGAGCACAAAGTCTGTAGACAATGCCGTGCAGAGGATCAGGCGCAAGCTGGCGCGGAACCCAAACTTAGGCGATATCAGCAAAAGCTGACCGCAAATACAGCCGATAGGCACATTTATCAAAGAGAGGATTCAAGATGTACGAAGACAAAACTTTAGTTTGCAAAGAGTGTGGTAAAGAATTCGTATTCACCGCCGGTGAGCAGGAGTTCTATGCAGAGCGCGGCTTCCAGAATGAGCCCCAGCGCTGCAAGGCATGCCGTGATGCGCGCAAGAATGCTGCCCGTGGTCCCCGCGAGTATTTCACCGCTACGTGCGCTGCCTGCGGCGGCGAGGCAAAGGTTCCTTTCGAGCCCAAGTCTGATCGTCCCGTATATTGCAGCGAGTGCTTTGCCAAGATGAGGGAGCAGGGCTGATCCAGTCCTAATCAGAGGGAAAGGGACACACATTGCTGCCCCTTTCCTTTTTATGGAGGTTGTATTATGGAAATCACAAGAGAGACGCTCATATCTGAGGTTATGGATTGCTGCCCGGAATGCATGCCGGTTTTTCAGGAGATCGGTATGCACTGCATGGGTTGTGCCATGGCTGCGGGCGAGACCATCGAGGAAGCATGCGCAGCTCACGGTGTTGACCCCGATGAGTTTCTGTCTTATCTCAAGTCGTATATAGAGGTCGCTGACGAAAACAAGTGAACCTGTGTATACAAAAAGCCGGACATAGTCCGGCTTTTTGTATACACAGAACAATACAGTATTACCCGCCAATATCGGATGCCGGGAGAGTCCATGCTCTGCCGGGAGCAATTTATTTCGGTACAACCCTGTATATTATACTAAAGTGCAATAAAAGCAAGACAATCTTTTCTGTCATAATCGCGGCATGCTTCGGCGGCGTCCTTGACCGTATATCCTCATTATGCTCTGCGTATGCCGCCCGCCCGACACGATTCTGTCCCGCAAATCTTTGTCTGCTTTATATTCCACTTTTGTATATGAAACATGGATGGAATCATAGTGCAGTTAATCCGGCATATGAAGAAGGCGGATTGTACCGTATTGACATAGAAATAAACGCTTCCCGCTTGCCGCTTTCGGGAAGAACGCCATGTCCACCCAAGCGGCGGAAGGGAGTCTATAATGAACAAACGCTTAATGACTATCGCGTCACAGATCGAAAACGGCAAGGGCTTTGCAGACGTCGGAACGGATCATGGATATTTGCCGGTGCATATGCTTGCGGCAGGATATACGGGAAAAATTTACGCCTCGGATATTAATTCTGCACCGCTGCAGACTGCCGTCGATTCCGCGGAAGAGGCCGGTGTGTCGGATAAAATCAAGTTTCTGCTGTGCGACGGACTGGCGCTGTGCCCACCGGACGAGATAGACACGATAGTCATTGCCGGCATGGGCGGAGACACCATATGCAGGATCCTGGACGAGGCAGAGTGGTGCATGGACGGGAAATACAAGCTCATTCTGCAGCCGATGACCAAGCCGGAGGTCGTGCGGTACTGGCTGACGAACAACGAATTTGAAATACGCTCCGAGCTTTTGGCTGAGGAGTCGGGGACTATATATCAGATCATAGTAGCGGTGTTCGGCGGGGAGACCCGACTCAGCGACGCAGAGCTTTTTGCGGGCAAATGGGAGCTGACGAACGACAGGCAGCTGTATCTGCGCCAGCTCGACAAGCTGTGCGGCCGATTTGAAAAGGCTGTGAGCGGTATTGACAGCGGAGAGACCCAGCCGGTATGGCTGAGCCTTTTCCGGGATATCCTCTCACAGCTGGAGGAAATGAGGCGGAAATATGGCCACGGCAAATGATATTTACGCCTTTCTGTGCGCGGCGGCCCCGATTGAGCTTCAGATGGATTTTGACAACTCAGGATTCCAGCTTGGGCGCGGTAAGGCGGAGGTCAGGCGCGTTTTGCTGGCTCTTGACCTGACGGACGACGTTGCGGCGGAAGCTGAAGAACTTGGCGCGGAACTTATAATCACGCACCATCCGCTGCTTTTCACACCGCTGAGGTCGCTGACGGATTCTGACCCTGAGCATGACAGGGTCCTGCGTCTGGCAGAAAACGGCATAGCCGTGATATCCATGCACACAAATCTGGACATAGCCCGCGGCGGAGTGAACGACGTATTGATACGTATGCTCGGGGCAGAGCCGGAAGCCGCGCTTGACAAGGACGGCTGCGGACGCGTGGGCACCCTTCCCGGGCCTGTGGAGACAGGTGAGTTTCTTAAGATATGCAGTGACGTTCTGAAAGCGAATGGACTGCGCTACCACGCCTCCGGCAGGCCCGTACACCGGATCGCGGTTATGGGCGGCTCCGGCGGAGACAATATTGATGCGGCCGCTGCGCTTGGCTGCGACACTTACGTCACGGCGGACATAAAATATCATCAGTTCCTCCACGCGGCGGATCTCGGACTCACGCTTATTGACGCGGACCACTTCTGTACGGAGAACCCCGTGATGTATTCGCTGTGCACCAGACTTGAGGAAAATTTCCCGGGCGTACATTTTTCTGTTTCATCAAGACACAAACAGATAATACAATTCAGCTGACAGCGGGCACGGCCTGCCACGCTTGTCATAAACCGCCTCCGCGGCTCATAAACTCGAACAAACGAGAACATGAGAGCGGAGGCTTTATTATGACTGATACAAATATTTACCGCGATATTGCCGTGCGCACGGACGGAGCTTTCATGCTGGGCGTTGTGGGACCGGTCAGAACTGGCAAGTCCACGTTCATCAAGCGCTTTATGGAGACGCTTGTAATACCGAGGATCGACAACACCTATATGAAGGAACGCGCAAGGGACGAACTGCCGCAGAGCGGCTCAGGCAGAACCATAATGACCGCGGAGCCGAAATTCGTGCCGGAGAACGCGGTAACGGTCACTCTGGGTGACAACGCGGAGCTTTCAGTACGCCTGGTCGACTGTGTCGGGTATATGGTGGACGGAGCCTCGGGCCAGTTCGAGGACGGTACTGAGCGGCTCGTCACGACGCCGTGGTTTGACCATGAGGTGACCATATCCGAGGCGGCGGAAAAGGGAACGTATAAAGTAATAACTGAGCATTCAACGGTCGGTATAGTTATAACTACCGACGGAAGCGTGTGCGAGATCCCGAGGGAACGCTATGAAGCGCCGGAGGAAAGAGCGATAAACGAACTGAAGGCTATAGGAAAGCCCTTTGTAGTGCTGCTCAACAGCGCAGCCCCTGAGTCCGACACGGCAATAGCCATTGCGGCGGATATTTCGGAGCGCTATGACGTGCGCTGCATACGAGTGAATTGCCTGACGATGACCGAGGAGGACATCGCGGGGATCATTCGCTCGGTACTGGAGGAGTTTCCGCTCAAGTCCATGGGAGTCTTTCTGCCGGAGTGGCTGGAGGCGCTGCCGGAGGACAACGAGCTCAGAAGCAGGCTGTTCGAGGATATAATGGACGCGGGCTGCAATATGTGCCGGATCAAGGACTGCTATGGCACGGTGGAGAGGCTGAGCCAGTGCGAGAGCGTCAGCGAAGTCAGTATAGACAGGAACGATCTTGCCACTGGAACGGTGACAGTGACGGTATGCCTGCCGCGCAGCCTGTATTACAGGACAATAAGCGAACAGACCGGAATACAGATAAACAACGACGGAGACCTTATAACCACGCTTGCGGAAATGAGTGCGGTCAAAGCGGATTACGACAAGCTTAAAGACGCGCTCAGCGATGTGCGTTCAAAGGGATACGGGGTCGTTATGCCGGATTCCACGCAGATGCAGCTTGAGGAACCGCAGATAGTCCGACAGGGCGGCAAGTACAGCGTACGCCTGAAAGCAAACGCCCCGGCAATACACATGCTGATGACCAACATCGAGACCGAGGTTACGCCTGCAATCGGCGGCGAGACGGCGTCGGAGGACATAATCAACTTCCTCCTGCAGGGCTTTGACGGCGACGTGAACCGTATATGGCAGTCAAACATTTTCGGGAAATCCCTGTATGACATAGCCGAGGAGGGACTGACATCCAAGATAGAGGCGCTGCCGGAGAACGCAAAATACAAACTCCAGCAGACGCTGCAGCGTATTATAAACGAAGGGAGCGGCGGACTGATATGCATACTGCTCTGAAAAGCGGCAGCAGCCTTTGGTTTGACTTGACGCGGATAAGCATATATAATGAAAACAGCACGGGAGGGGCAAGTGTTTATCACATATAAGCTCAAGAGGCCGCTGCGAGGTCCGTTGATAATCCTGCTGCTTACGGTCATACCGGTGGTGGTGCTGCTGTCCCTGCACGGAAGGATGACAAATACGGCGGCACAGGCTGACGCGGCCATGACACTGGTGATAGACCCCGGACACGGAGGCATCGACGGCGGCGCGCAGGGGGCCGACGGCTCCAAGGAGAGCGACATCAACCTCGCAATCGCGCTGAAGCTCAGAGCGATTGCCGAGTTCTACGGTCAGGACAATATCATGACCAGACAGGATGACAGTACAAAATCTGACGGAGAGACCTACAGTGAGCACAGAGATCTCGTATGCAGAACGGAGATTATTAATTCGGCGCGGAATCCTGTCCTTGTCAGCATACATCAGAACTGCTACCCGACCGGGCAGCCGAGCGGACCGCAGGTCATGTACGCGGCAAATCAGGACAGCGAGATATTGGGCAAAATCATGCACCAGAATATGATAAACAGTCTGGACCCGGGAAACCGGCGGGTAGCCGAGCCGGCTTCGAAAGGCCTGTACATACTGTCGCATGTGAGCTGCCCGGCGGTGCTCGTGGAATGCGGCTTTATGTCGAACTTTTCTGACATGGAGCATCTGAAGGAACCGGCGTATCAGACGGCGGTGGCTGCCATACTTATGGGCAGTTATCTGCAATACAGGGCCGGTACATTCAGCACATAATACAGGAGAAAAGCTATGGCAAACAAAAGAAAAACTGTGTATTGCTGCTCGGAGTGCGGCAATGAGACGCCGAACTGGGCCGGCAAATGCCCGGCATGCGGCGCATGGAACACGTTGACGGAGGTCGCGTTGGATCCCGGCTCAGGCAGGAGAGGCAGCGGCGCAGCGCGCGCTGCCGCTGTCGGGAAGGCGCAGCCATTATCGGAGCTGAATACGTCGGAGGAAATACGCTTTTCCACGGGAATACCGGAGTTTGACCGGGTGCTCGGCGGCGGAGCCGTTGTCGGGTCTCTCGTTCTCGTAGGCGGCGCGCCGGGAATAGGCAAGTCGACACTGCTGCTGCAGATGTGCGCTTCAACCGGGAACGGGCGCCGCATACTCTATGTTACGGGCGAGGAAAGCCAGAGGCAGCTGAAGCTCAGGGCGACCAGGCTTGGCGTCGATGGCGGAGATATCTATGTGCTTGCAGAGACTGATCTTGACACGATCATTGCCGCCGTTGACGAACTGCAGCCCGACATAGCCATCATAGATTCAATACAGACTATATCCGACGGGGATGTGACGTCTGCCCCGGGCAGTATCACCCAGGTACGCGAGTGCACGATGCGTATAATGCGCCTTTCTAAGGAGAAGAGACTGAGCGTCTTTGTTGTCGGACACATAAACAAGGAGGGCAGCATCGCAGGGCCGAAGGTTCTGGAGCATATGGTGGACTGCGTGCTGTATTTTGAGGGCGAACGCAGCACGAGCTTCAGGATTCTGCGCGCGGCCAAGAACCGTTTCGGCTCCACAAACGAGATCGGCGTATTTGAAATGGAGGATCACGGACTCAAATGCGTAGAAAACCCGTCAGAGATGCTGCTCAGCGGCAGGCCCGAAAATTCTCCGGGCACCTGCGTGGCCTGTGTAATAGAAGGCACACGCCCTATTCTCGCCGAGGTGCAGGCACTGGTGACTCCATCGCAGTACAACGCGGCGCGACGCAGCAACGGCATAGACTACAACCGGGCCGCCATGCTGCTTGCCGTGCTGGATAAGCGCGGGGGGCTGTCCGTCGGCAGCTGCGACTCATATATAAATGTAATAGGAGGACTCAGCCTTGACGAGCCTGCGGCCGATCTGGCGACAACTCTTGCCCTGGCTTCAAGCTATCTGGACAGGCCTTTGGGCGCCGATCTGGCCGCAATAGGAGAGGTCGGACTGTCCGGGGAGATCAGAAGCGTCAGCGCGCTGAATCAAAGACTTTCGGAGATATACCGCCTTGGCTTCAAGCGCTGTGTTATACCGGCCCATGTAAGGGACGATATCAGAAAATACGACGGGCTTCAGCTTATTCCGGTTAAAACCATAAGCGAAGCCATTGCGGTGGTGCTGCCGAGAGAACGATGAAATTTGTAGAAGATGCAAATCTGCCGCTCATGGCCGCAAGCGTGATAATAGGCGAAAAGTATGCGGAAATTCTGCGGGAGCCCTTGAAAAAACTGGGGATTGAGGCAATCCCGATGCCCGATAATCCGCAGATCGACAGGCGTCTGTCCGGACATGCGGACATCTCCGTCCTGCATTTGGGAGGGGATAAGATGCTGCTGGCCCCTTACCTGAAGAACAGTGCTTTTGCACATAAGCTGCGGGAGAGGGGATTCAGGACTGAGTATGCCGACATCGCACAGGCACCGAATTACCCATATGATGCGCAGCTGAACATATGTGCGGCCGGGAAATATGTCATTTACAGCAAAGTAAACAGTTATCCCCCAATAGTGAATTATTTCACAAATGTTCATAAAAAGAAGGCAGTCGAGAGCAGGCAAGGGTATGCCAGATGCTCTTCCTGTGTGGTTAACAGCACGGCCATAATCACTTCGGACGGGGGAATATACCGGGCAGCGATCGCTGCGGGTATGGATGTGCTGAAGATTCGGCCCGGGTATATTGAATTGCCAGGCTTTGACTACGGGTTTATCGGAGGAGCAGCGTTTAAAATATCGAATAAGACCATGGCCTTTACCGGTAATCTTGATGCACATCCGGATAAGGCTGCGATAATTGATTACTTAGGTTTACATAACATTGAGGCTTTGTTCTTAACTGATAAACATGCTTTTGATATAGGTTCAGCAATTCCAGCAGAAGAGAAGTAAACGAACGTTCATCGCAAATATCATACTTAAAATTGCAGTAAAATATATGCAGAATATAAGCGGCAGGTAAACGAACGTATACGTACGTAGCATTTACCTGCCGATTTGCTGCATAAAGATATTTTGCAAAATTATGTTACCTGATTGTCATCAACTTCGTTCTTAGTTTTGCGGCCGATAGGATTGGCCATGGCTGCTTCGTGCAGCGCGCTGTTATCCAAATGTGTGTATATTTGAGTTGTGTTTAAGTTGCTGTGACCCAGAACCTCCTGAAGTGCACGTGTATCGACGCCGTTTTTAAGCATTAGAGTCGCCGCAGTATGTCTTAGCTTGTGCGGCGAGTAGCGCGTACTGTCCAGTCCGGCGAGCTTTAGTTTTTTATCGACCATTTTCTGAACTCCGCGAACGCTTATCCTGCGGTTATCGCGGCTGATAAACAGGGCGTTCCTGTCCTCCGGCGCCAGCTTTTCCGCATTCCGCACCGCAAGGTAGTCATCAATGGCTTCTCGGCAGCCTTCGGCAAAAAACACGATTCGTTCCTTATTGCCTTTGCCGAGTACGCGCACGTGGTCCTCATACACATCCGTGGTATTAAGCGAAACAAGTTCAGAGACGCGCAGACCGCATGACAGGAACAGCATCAGGATGCAGTAGTCGCGGTATCCGAACGGACCGTCACACGCGGCGAGCAAACGCTCACATTCGGATTCTTCCAGGTACTTCGGGAGCGAGGCCTGACGCTTGGGCATATCAAGCTCCTGACATATATTATAGTCAAGCAGGTGCCGTTTAGATGTAAGATAGCTGAAGAAAGATTTGACCGAGGAACTCCGTCGGCAGCGGCTTGCAGCAGACAGCGCATTCGGCGAGTTTTCCATTGCCGGAGAAAAAGACTGGTATCTGTACAGTTCCTCAATTTTAATGGATTTTATAAAGTCGAGGTCCACGTCGGTTATATCAATTTCATTGAATGGAAGATCGCGCGGCACAAGATGTCTGCGGCGCTTCAGGTATCGAAAAAGAATTTTTAAATCGAGATAGTATCCGGCTACGGTCCTGTCGGAATGCCCTCTCACCGTCGAGTGATACTCCAGGAACTCCATGAGTATATCCGGGATATCGCAGATTTGATCCAGATTCATATATGACTCCTTTAAAACGAGGTTTGAAGTTCGCTTAATTTATATTATGCGAACTTGACGGAGGAGAAGATAAAGGGCATCTGCCTGCCCTCTCCTATATGCATGTATTATAAAACGGCGGATTAATTATGTCAACATAATTTTATATCGGCGTATTTTGCATGACGGCATTCTGTACAGTATTGGCTGCGCTGCGGTTTTGCGTTTACTGCTGCTTACATTCGACGCTACGTTCGGACACCCTTACTGCGGCATACTGATGCTGTTCCTGTCTGCGCTCTGCGCGTGTCTGAACTTGTTTTGCTTGATACCGATCCGGCGGCTATAGCTGTACCTGTCCCAGTACATTATATTATTTGTCTGAGCATTCAGCTCCATGGCCGCTCATTTACAATACGGATGATGCTCCGGGCTGAGGCGCCTGCCCAGGTGGCCCCGGTCTTAGATACTCACCTTTCCTGCTGCGTCGTACAAAAGCGCAGTGCTGATTTACACTGCGCTTTTGTGCTAATATAATTATTATAGTATAATTACGCAATAACAATAAGACTGAAAAGTTATCGGCGTCCGGTCTTGTACCTGAACGAGCTTATCAAAGACTCATTGGTCACACGGATGGTATTGAGTATCGTAGCTACCGCAGCAACAAAGTCTATGAATATCGCAAACCAGAGGTTACAGTAGCCGATGATGCTGAGGAATATCAACAGGGCCTTGACGATAAAGGCAAAGAGCGCGTTCTCAACAGCTATTTCACGTATGCGTACAGAAACCTGCTTCGCAAACGGGATATTGCTTATATATTCCGGATCTACGACCGCATCGGCATGCTTTGTTCTTTTGCCGACACGCATGTCGATTGCAGCGTCACTGTGTTCGTCTATATTGCCGGCGTAGATGAAGATAACGGAACCCTTGGCCTTCTTTGCGATATCGCTGATCAGCGCAAGCTTTTTTTCGTTGTTGCACTGGGCATACATCTCAGTGAAGTTCATGAGCTCGGCAAACTGCTGTCCGGCTTCCTTACCGTCCTCGGTGAGCAGGATACATCTTGATACTCCGACCGACTTCATCTCCGGCACAAGGTTCTCAGTCTCAGCGTTCACCTCGGAGGAGATGACAACCTTTCCCATGGGTTTGCCGGCGACAAGCATATAGAATGTCTGGCCAAGCGCGGAATTATCTTCGGGAAGCTCAACTCCCCTGCTGAGGAGATATTCTTTTGCCGCAAACAAAACGTCTATGCCGTCGATCGAGAGCTCCACGCCGTAGCCGGGAATTTCGCGGAAATCCTTGATAACTTCAAGCTTATACTCCTGATCGTAAACAGCGGATATCGCTCTGGCCACAGGCTGTTCCGAATAGTAAACGGCATGCGCAACGAAGTTCATGAAAGTGGACGAATCCAGAACATCGGAGTACATGGCGACTATCCTGGGACATTCGTCGGCAAAAATGCCTGCTTTGTCAAAGATGGCTACATTTGCATCTGCCATGGATTCAAGGCTTTTGGCTTTGTTGAACACAACACCCTGCTGCGCGCTGTAGCAAAGGCCAACGACGCCGGCAAGCGGGATGGACACGATTATCGACATCGGAGTAGCGATGAGGATAATCATCAGAGCACGGTGTATGGATACGATATAGCTGAAGTTCGTAAAGATAGGGAGCGCAATCGCATAAGCCAGAGCGAGAAAGACGGCGATCTTCAGAACGGAGCCGGAGCTGGTCTTCATCACTTCCTGAATGCACAGAGCCGTGGCGGATTCGTCCGCAACGCAGGCCTTCATCTTTGAAACGACTTCTTCATCCTGGTACTGCAGCAATTCAAGCGCCGCTTTCCGCGTATGCTCGCTGGCGTAGTTGAGCAGCAGCATGCCGATCTGATAAAGAAGAATGACCGCCGCGCCTTCTATTGAAAAGCCGATAAAGAACGCAATGACAGATATGATGACGACAATGACGGGATTGGCAAAATAATCGCCGTTTTCAACAGCCGTGACAGCATGAAGAACAATATCATACCCGGCAGCGGCCGCCGCGAGCACCAGCAGGATTATGCTGACAAACTCCGGCATATTGAAGATAAGAGAAACGGCATATACTACCGAGGCCATGGCAAGTCTTATGACCACAGTCGTGCTGAGCGTGCCCGGGGCCCTAGAAGGAGCTTTTGCGGTATGCTTACTTTGGACATGTTTCTGGCTCATCCTGCCACCTCCCGTAATGTCTGTCTCAGTATAAACTAATCAGGCCTTGCCGTCGCATCCGAGAACGTCGACAATTTTGTGCTTGACCATTTCCTTGATAGCGGCGCGTCCCGGTCCGAGGTACTGGCGGGGATCGAAATGATCGGGATGCTCGTTGAAATACTTGCGGATGCTCGCGGTCATTGCAAGGCGAAGGTCGGAGTCGATATTGATTTTGCAGACGGCCATGCCGGCAGCCTGACGCAGCTGCTCCTCGGGCACGCCGACAGCGCCGGGCATATTGCCGCCGTTCTCATTGATTATGCGGACAAATTCCTGCGGAACGGAGGAAGAGCCGTGGAGAACGATCGGGAAGCCGGGCAGACGCTTTTCAACATCTTCGAGGATGTCAAATCTGAGCTGGGGCTTGGTACCGGGCTTGAATTTGTATGCGCCGTGAGAGGTACCGATGGCGATGGCCAGAGAGTCACATCCGGTGCGCTCTACAAACTCCTGAACGTCTTCAGGTCTGGTATAGGAGCTGTCCTCATGGGAGACTTTGACCTCATCCTCAATGCCGGCCAGAGTTCCAAGCTCGGCCTCGACAACGACGCCGTGGTCATGGGCATACTCGACAACTCTTCTGGTCAGGGCTATATTTTCCTCGAAAGGCTTGGAGGATGCATCTATCATAACGGAGGTGAAGCCGCCGTCAATGCAGGATTTGCAGACCTCGTAGCTGTCACCGTGGTCAAGGTGGAGCACTATGGGCAGGCCGGTCTCTATAATAGCCGCCTCGACGAGCTTCATAAGGTAAGTATGATTGGCATATGCACGCGCGCCCTTGGAAACCTGGAGGATCAGAGGAGCGTTCAGTTCAGCCGCAGCCTCGGTGATGCCCTGTACTATCTCCATATTATTTACATTGAAAGCTCCAATTGCATAGCCGCCTTCGTAGGCTTTCCTGAACATTTCAGTTGAAGTAACCAGTGGCATAATTATTCTCCTTTGTGATAAAGCTAAATTTTGTACAAAAAGCACATTTACAAAACTACTTTATTATTATATCCTCAAACCAGTTTATAATCAATACGCAGTTTTTACAAAGTGAAACAATTTTTATTCAAACAGGGGGAACTCAGTATGTCAGAAAAGTTAATCGGGTCGTGCATCTTCGGTCAGTCCGGGGGCCCGACGGCGGTCATCAATGCGAGCGCTTACGGCGTTATCAGAGCTGCACTGGATGCAGCGGAGATCACAAAGGTCTACGGCGCGGCACACGGAATAAAGGGCGTTCTTGAAGACCAGCTCTACGTCATGGATGAAGAGGATCCGGAGGAGCTGAAGCTCCTGCTCCATACCCCGTCCTCAGAGCTTGGCTCCTGCCGCTACAAGATCGCCGATCCCGAGACCGACGACACCGATTACAAGCGGATTCTTGAAATATTCAAGAAGTACAACGTACGTTATTTCTTCTATAACGGCGGCAACGATTCCATGGACACCTGCAACAAGATCAGCCGTTACATGGAGTCTGTCGGCTATGAATGCCGTGTAATGGGCGTGCCCAAGACCATAGACAATGACCTCTTCGGCACTGATCACTGCCCGGGATTCGCCAGCGCCGCAAAATATATAGCGACTTCCTGCATGGAGATAAACAAGGACGCCCGCGTTTATGACAACGGTATGATCACCGTGGTCGAGATCATGGGACGCCACGCAGGCTGGCTCGCGGCAAGCGCCGCTCTCGCCACCGTGTATGGCTCCGGACCGGATCTCATTTACCTGCCGGAGCGTAACTTCGATATGAACAGCTTCCTCGCCGACGTTGACCGTATCTACAAGGAGAGCGGTAAGGTGTTCATAGCTGTCTCAGAAGGCATTCACTACGCCGACGGCAGCTTTGTATCCGAGGCAAAGACGTCTTCGACTGACGGCTTTGGCCATGTACAGCTCGGCGGTCTGGCATCCACGCTTGCAGAGATAATCAAGCAGCACACCGGCGCCAAGGTCAGAGGCATCGAGCTCAGCCTGCTGCAGCGCTGCGGCGCGCACCTCGCTTCGGCTACCGACGTCAGCGAAGCTTTCAGCGCGGGCCGTGAGGCCGTCGTACAGGCTGTCAGCGGCGTGACCGGAAAGATGGTCGCATTCGAGCGCGAGTACATTGACGGCGCATACCACTGCAAGATGGTCCTGCTCCCCCTCTCCTCCGTTGCAAACTACGAGAAGAAGGTGCCGCAGGAGTGGATAAACGAGGAGGGCAACGGACTCAAGCGCGAGTTTATAGACTACGTGCTGCCTCTTATACAGGGCGAACCCGAGCTGCCGCTCGTTGATTCGCTGCCCAGATACGCCCGCCTCAAAAAGGTTCTGGCTAAATAAGACGAAAATAAACCGGTAAAGTTTCCCAATTGCCAGGTTAATTTTTCAAGCAAGCTCAGAGCAGCCTGTCCGGGAATCGGACGGGCTGCTTTTTGTGCCGTACAGCGTCGAATTGTGTTGCTCAAAGGTGGATTCAGGTTTATAATCCATAGCGGTGATACTATGCTCGAACTGAAACATCCTTATATTTCGGTGGACTACGGCGGCGCCCGGAGCTATGGCGGAAGGCAGCAGTCAGACGGCAGCCGCAGCATGCAGAAATGCGGGTGCGGAATCGTTGCGGCAGCGGATGTGCTGCTGTACCTGAGCCGCAGCAGCGTGGAGAATGGCAAGGACTCCCCTGCCCTTTCACCGATACGACAGGCTGATTACGAAGCCTTCTGCCGCAGACTGCGCACGGCTTACATGCCGATAATTCCTCACGCCGGAATAAACGGGCTGGGACTTATGGCGGGTATGGAGCTGTTTTTCCGCAGGAACTCCCTCCCCTACTCCGCGCAATGGCGCTTTTACAACGGGGACATGTGGAAAAAAATGTCGGAGATGCTGGAGGCGGATATGCCGGTCATCATGTCGGTGGGACCGAATTTTCCGTGCTTCTGGAAAAACTCTCGGGCCACACTGTACGAGCAGGCGGCGGACGGAAGTTTCCGGAGTGCGGCATTGACAAAGGCGCATTATGTCACGGCAACCGGTATGAACGATGATTGGGTGCGTATCTCATCATGGGGGCGTATGCTGTATATAAACCGCGCTGAGTTCGAACGCTATACTCATGAGCATAGTGCCGGATTTCTTTGCAGTATTCTGTACATTTCACACAAATAATAAACATAAAAGCATAATCAGACATACAACAAACTATTATCCGTTGTATGTCTGATTTTTTGCTTGCAAATTTATTCAGCTCTGCTCCGCAAGGTACAGGCCGACGCGGCTTTGTATCTGTTTTGCCGCATCCTCGGCGGTTTTACCGCCGCCGAGATAGGCGTTGATCTCGGAACGAATTACGGTCAGGATGGTCTCGTCCGGGCGGATAAGTTTAGTTGTGCTGTAGACCAGGTCGCGCAGCTTCTGCGCGTCTTCGGCATTGAAGGAGTCCGTTTCGCCCAGTGCGGAAAAGCGCTTGCGGATCTTCTCGTCGCCGGTCTCGTTGGCCAGTGCCCTTTCAAAACTGTCGCGGAAAACGGGAATCCCGCTGAATAGATTGGGATCGTCCTCGCCGAGCATAAGCGTGCGCACAAAGCGCCATGCACCGTACTTATTCGAGCCTGACGCCATCATGGCTATGCGGGTGTTATCACCGCCGGTTCTGCCTATGCTTTCTTCACCGCCGGTGGGATCCGTGTCAAGACGCAGAAAATAACTGCCGCTGCCGACAGCGTTCGGAAAGCCTGAATAGACGTATTCGTCCTCCAGAATAAAACGGCTGCCGCCCCCGGCGCTGCAGGCTGCGTCATACAGGATGCTTGCAAGAGGCACAGCGCCCGTACTCTCCTCCGGCAGTGAGTTCAGAAATTCAAGCCAGCCGATAAAGGCGCTGCTGTCATAGGAGCAGGTATGCTCATCCCAGTCTATAAACTCGGCGGTGGAGGCCTGGACAATGGTCTCGAAGGCCTGGGAGTGCGTTATAATGCCGTATTCAGGGTGCTGAGCGCGGAGCCGGATGATATTGTCGGTCGTCCAGTCATTGCGCCCGGTGAAGAGATCCGGGTGCGTTATCATGCTCACGACGGTAAATTTTTCGGTGTACTCGTAAAGACTTCCGTCTTTGAGCATGGCGTTAAACAAGGGTTGTATGAAATCCGAGCGGCTGATTTCCGGATCCGCGTCCATGTACGGCAGCATATCAACGAGCACGCCGGAGTTCATGGCGCTTTCCGGCAGCAGGCTTGTGTCGATCAGGTCGACGCCGCTGCCGGTCGCGATCTCTATAAGCAGGCGGTCACGGTCAGCGTCACCGTTAAACACGAAGGGCCTTATCTCCACTTTGTACTCAGGGTCGGTATTGTTGAAGCGTATTATCGCGTCCATGAGCTCACGGCTGCAGGTGTAGTCAGTCACGGTGTTTGCCCAGGAATAGTAATCACTCCCGGCGTTTCCAAAGCAGGCAAGCGTCAGAGTACGCTTTGCGGGTATATTCCCACGAGTAACCTTGACTATACAGCCTCCGCTTCGCCCGGAGTACAGGTAGAAAAAGTCCCCTGCCGAGTTTTCCAAGCCTGTAAAGCCGCCCATGCTGTCGTAGCTGAGCGCGACGTCTATCCAGCTGAATACTTCCTCGCTCTCCTCTGTCCGCGGGTCATAGCGGTAGAGGATGCTGTTATGAGTGCGGAAGAAATGCCCGGCGCTGCTGTCGATGCAGCAGAGATCTCCGTCCGCGGCGACAGGCTCGCCGTAGCGCAGATCCACGGTGTCGAGCGGCGCGTAGCCGTCCGGCGTGTACATGTACAGCAGGCCTTTTACCTCAAAGCCTGAACCGCCGCCGTATATCTGGAAATCCGCTTCGGCAATAATATTCGCCTCCGGGTCTATGATCCGGCACGGGCCTTCGCTGCACAGCAGGGCGCGCCCGTCGTCAAGCGCGATAAGGCCGTTGAAGCGTATCTCGCTGCTCTCAGAGCTGCTCGCGCCCTCAAAAGCTATCGGGGAATACCGCGTCTCTCCGGTAGAGAAGCGGCCATACATAAGATAGTAGCCGCGTTTCCAATATATGTTCAGATTCTCAATATCCTCGTCGCTGTAGCTCTCCTGCATGAGCAGCCAATATGAGTCGCCGGAGATTGAGAAGCGGTCTATACGCAGATTTCTGCCCTCGCCGGGGTATATATCATAACGCTCCCATGTACCGTTTAGGGTATCATAGGCTGCAAGCAGCAGGTTTCCCTCAGGGCTTTTGCCTTTGCGCCATATTGTGTCCCCACGGCACAACCAGCCCCCGGCGTCAAGCAGCCAGTCGGGCTGCGGAAGCAGCGTCGGATACCAGCCGGGTACCGTATCCGTTACCGGTTCGGGGTCTGACAGCTTGAGCGCGCCGGACGGGGCGACAGCGCCAGTCTCCTGCTCGGCGCTGTCCGGAGCATTATCTGACGCCCGGGCGCAGGAGCAGAGGCCGGCGGCCATAAGCAGGCACAGCAGCAGGCATAGCCGACGTTTCTTATTCCTCATATAAACGTCTCCTAGCCGACCAGATGGTTGGTGCCTATGGTGACATAAACTCCGTCCGTGAAGCTTGCAAGTTCCACGTACATCGGCACTCCGCTCTGGTCGCCCTCAAAGAATACGGTCAGGTACGCTTTGTCGCCAAGCTCGGATACCAGCATATCCTCGGCCGGAGGCTCGGTATCATAGCCGTAGAAATCGTCCTTTGTGCCGCTTATCGTGTAGCCGGAAAAGCCCCAGTACTCCGCCATCAGTGAGCAGAGACGGCCGACCGTCAAATCAGCCGGGATAATATCGTCATAGTTCGCATGGCAATAAGTGATTTCACCATCCGTACCGGCGGCGTCTCCCGCGACAGGAACGTCGTTTTCACCGGCTTTTGCCTCCATCGAAAGCCTGGTTATCTTACCGCTGACCGTGTCCACGTCGAGGTTCAGGAAGTACTTGCCGTCCTCACCGCCCAGGCTGGACAGAAAGTAGCGATGCCTGAATATGCGGCCGAACCAGTAATCGCTGCCGTTCCGCTCAGGGCTTTCGCCTATGTTCGCCGGTTCGTCGCCGAGCGTGAACTCCTGAGACAGAATGCCCATATCCTTCATCTTCTGTATCTCCTGCTGCGTCACCTTCCATGCCTGCTCCGGGCTGTTTACATACTGGCCTATGGCATAGGCGCTCCCGCTGAGCAGCAGAATGAAAATCGCCGCAATTATCACCGTCATGCGCGCCGAACGGCGCACGGTATGCGCGCGCTTTGTTCTTTCCGTCATTTTCAAAACCTCCTTCAGCGTTTCCGGGGAGGCGTGAACAGGCGAAAAGGCGCGGTCAAAGCGTTCTCTGTCAGACATCATTCCACCTCCGTCAGAACGTTTTTGAGCTTTGCTCTAGCGCGGGAAAGCCGTGTGCTCACGGTATTTGCGGGTACTCCGAGGAGGGACGCGATCTCCGCGGTCGAATAGCCCTCGTAATAATAAAGCAGCATAACCGTGCGGTATTTCTGTTCAAGTGACATCACCGTGCAGAAAAGCTCCCTGTCCTCCGTCTGGCCGAAACTGAGGGTAGCCGCGTAGTCGTCAATATTCTCAACTTTACGCCATGGGGACCGGAACAGATGTTTGCACTGATTGATCGTGACGCGGATGAGCCAGTTTCTTATATGCTCCTCTGACTCAAACTCGGCGTTCGCGCTGTAGAGCCTCATGAATACCTCCTGAGTCACGTCGTCGGCGTCGTCTCTGTTTTTCAGATAACCGAAAGCTATCCGGAAGACGGTGTCTATGTACTTTTCCGCGAGAAGGGCAAAATGCTCCCTTGTCAACATATAATCTCTCCTTTTGACAGTAACGCTCCGTGCGCGTCCGTCCGGCAACGTTCCTGCATGAAAAGCTTTTCACTTATAATAGCCGCGAAAGAGCGTAATTCTTTCAGGGGCAATAAAATTTTTTTAAATCAGATACGGCGCCGCAGGGCAATCACGCTGCCAAGGGACCTACGAATACCGGAGTGCAGCGGAGGGCCCGTTAATAACGGCCGTCGTGCCCTTACATATCCGAATAAGAGACACCCGCGGATCCTGTGCCGGTCCGTCGGGTGTTTTGGAAATACATGTCTTCAGTTTGCAATACGGCTGACGTAGTCGGGCAGTACATCAGCAGCGGTCACAAGCAGTTCGTTCGAGAGATATTTGAAGCTTCCGTCCGGGGCAGGCATTACGGTGACAACGTGGGTAAAAGCACGGTCGGTCGCATATTCGACGAAGAGCGCATCGACGGTCAGCGTGATGCTGCCGTCGGCATTGATACGATACGCGACGACCTCCGGAACGGGTATCCTGGATAATCCGTCGTGGGGGCCTTCGATAGTCACAGGGTATGCGTCCGCGGCTGCGTCATAATGCGACAGAGCGCGGACGGTATCACGGTCAAGCGCGGTGTACTTCATTACCGCATCCTCGAACTCTTTGGCGGGCACGAGCGAGGTACCCTCTTCACCGGACTGCGGGTATGGATTGTTGAAGTACGAAATATAGCTGCCGTGGCCGGCGGCGTAGAGGGTAAGGTACAGGTCATTGATGTGAAGCTCAGACGGATCGTCCGCGGACCATGTACAGGTGAAGAGATTATTGAAATTATATCCGACCGGTGTGATGTACAGGCGCGTATACCTGTCACACTCCGCGTCGTGCGGAGCGAGGCGGAGCATAGTCGTAGGCTCTATATAGCCGTCATGCTTGCTTGCAGCGGTGTTATCGGGGATTTCGCAGGTATAGATAAGATAGGACTTGTCGGTGAGCTTCAGCATGGTCAGCGGGTAATCGGTCGTATACCCGATCTTCGCCCGGCTGCCGGCCGAGACCCTTACTGAGCGGCAGCGCCACTGGCCGGCGTCAAGGTAAAAACATGTGTCAATAAGCCCGCCGTCATCGCAGACGCGCAGGAAGCTGACCGGGTCGGACTCCCCTGCCGAGCGGGCCGCGCAGAAATCAAGAATCCTGTCCGCATTGGCAAAGTCCAGTGCGCCGCCAAAGTCAACGGCACTGTATCCTCTTTCGGACAAACGGCTCACTATTGCCTCAATATCGCCCCGGCCGTCGGGATCCAGCAGGTCGCCGTAGAGCGCGGCGGCGCTGAGAGCCTCCTGCTCCAGCGAGTCGGGCAGGGCATGCCGCACAGATGAGGGAGCGCCGCTGCTGTCCGCACAGCCGCAGAGGAGCAGCACAGAAGCAAACGCTGCCGGCAGCAACTCAGTCCAGAAGCGAGATCTGAACAGCCCTCTCTTTTTTGAGCGAGAGCTCGGGGAAAATATTATCCGGAGATTCATAGAGATAATTTGAAACATACTTGAAGCCGTCCTTTGTCTCCATAATGGTCAGCTCATGAGTAAAAGCGCAGTCAGTGCCGTACCACGGATAGACCGCGTCGACCTTCATCGTGAGCGAACCGTCACCGTTATACCAGTAGTCAACTATCTCCGGTTCCGGGGCGTTCTTTGAAGTGCTGGAGTAGCCTGTCTGTGCGCCGAGGATGAAATAGCCTCCGTAGCTGCTGCTGTTATCGGCCTTGTGGCGGAGCGTTTCGGCACTTATATCGAAGTAGTGGCCTATGACGCGTTCAAACTGCTCGTACGGGACAATGTGCATATCTGTGCCGCTGACACTCTTATATCCGGCAATGGATCTCATGTTGCTGTTTATGAGCGGATCGCTGCCGTAATATTCGCCGTAAAGCATCGGGAAGATGCAGTTAAAGTCGAGCTGACCGTAATCGGCAGCGTTCCAGGTGCAGGTAAAGAGATTATTCTCAGAGTAAGCGGCAGGACCGAGAAAGCGGTCGGAAAGCGCACGTTTATCTTCCGCGTAGGGAAGCAGGCGGACGAAGGTGTAGGAATTGGAGCGGCTGATCTTATCGTCCTTGCCGAGACCGCTCATGTCACGGTTACATATGAGCCAGCCCTTGTCGGTATAGCGTATCTCGGAGAGATAATAGCGGCCGGTGGAATATATCCTGGGCTTCATGTCCTTATCCCATTCTTCAGAGATGGTGATAACCGAGCCTTCGCCATCCTTATACGAAAGGATGTTGGCATGCATCCTGCCGTCCGGGTGCACTACGTAATATGCAGCCTGGGCATCCTGACCGGCGTTTACGGCGTTGCCGAAGTCTATCAGATTCTGAGGGTTCTGCATATCGACATTGCCGAAATAGTCGATAGCGGAGTAGCCGTTCTCGCCGAGAGCATAGACGAGCTGAGCCACGGAGGAGTTTGAGAGCACGACATTCACAGCCGTGCCTTTATCGAGACTGGCATAGGTCTCGCGGGTACATTCCATAGCCTTTTCCGCATCGCGCTTCAGAGGATTCATAACACTGTCGGAGACGCTGTCCACGGTATTGTATTCCTTGGTCGGTACCGGGGCCGGGGTTGATTCGTCGGCTATATCCGTGCTGCTGGTAACGACCGGAGCGGGAGTCGCTCCGGCGGCTTTCCTTTTTCGGATCTGTCCGGTGCTTATTATCCCAAGCAGGAGTATTCCCACACATACCGCAAGCAGTATACGAGATATTTTATTCATAAGTTTCTCCATTCAGCCGCCTGAGCTGTCCGCGCATCCGCTGAGCCCACACAGGCGGCATCCGGAACTCGGCGGAACACTTTAATAATATTACACTTATGCTTAACTGTCAAATCTGCGGTGCTTTTCAACGCCCGCCTGTTGAGAACACGTCAACGCGCCGGCGACGGCAGAACTGCGGACGACAAAAAAACAGCGCCGAGTGACCTCTCGGCGCTGCCTGGTGACTGGAGCTGGTAATGTGACTCGAACACACGACCTGCTGATTACGAATCAGCTGCTCTACCGACTGAGCTATACCAGCAAACTCTGCTTATTCATATTACAAACAATACGGATTCAACAGCATCAGAAGTTTAGCACAAACCGCAGCTTTAGTCAACAGTTTTAATCCAATATAACTGTTTGTATAAAAATGTAAATTAACGCAAAAAAGTTCATCCGGAGCTGATGCTGCAGGGAAATCGAAGGCATCGGTAAAGTGCTGTATTTTCAAGAGAAATCCACGGTTTTTGTTTGCTGATTACAGCGATGTCAAAAAGTTACATAACATAGTCAAATAAAAAATCTGCAAATAGTTATCAACATTTTCAACAGTGTTTTCAACAGCTGTTTTTTTGTGTCAAACCAAGGCTTTGCAGATTTTCTTGCCGCATTTTGTCGAAACCGCAAATGGGACTTTATTACGAAAAAGAAACAGAAACTGATTTACATAATCTAGTACTTGTACATATGCATCACGCCGGAATCGGCAAGAGAAATAAATTCGTCACCGGCGACGATGATATGGTCCTCCAGATGTATTCCGATCATGTTAAGAGAACGGTAAACGCAGCGGGTGAAATTATTGTCCTCTCTGGACGGGAGGGCAATTCCGTTGGGGTGATTGTGCGCGATTATAACTGAGCTTGCCTTGACTTTGAGTGCGGTCTCAACTATCCGCCTTATACTGGTATCAACGCTGTTGACGACTCCCCTCCCCATCTCGCGGCAGCAGATGACGGAGCGCTTGTTATCCAGGCACAGCATCAGCACGACCTCGTCATGTTCCCCGACGAAACGCGGCATGAGATAATTGCCCGCGTCGGCAGAACTGTTTATGATCTTTATACTGTTCGCCTTGGAAACAAGACTCTTTTTTGTAATCTGCGGCGCCAGCATAAGCAGGACTGCGGCACTGCTGCCGATCCCGGGGATACTTGTCAGTTCCTGCAGAGAAGCCTCAAACACTCCGCTGAGGCTGCCGAAGGTATTCAGCAGCCTGTGAGCCAGTTCGTTTGTATCGCGGCGCGGTATGGCATAACAGAGCAGCAGCTCCAATGCGTTCAGATCGCTGAAGCTGTCCAGGCCGTGTTCGGTAAATCTTTCTCTCAATCTGTCCCGGTGCCCGTCATGTATACTCATATACCAAACTCCCAATAAAGAATAAATGTATCTGCGCTGTAAAATCAATTATATGTCCATTGTAGCGTATGCGTTCAGGTCGCTGCCGGCTCTGGTGCCGGCCAGATATTCATAATAAGCCTGGGCGCCGATCATCGCGCCGTTGTCACCGCAGAGGCTGAGAGGAGGAATGTACAGATTGCAACCTGCTTTTTCGGCGGCCGAGGTGAAGTCTGCCCTTATTCTGGAATTTGCGGCTACTCCGCCTGCGACGACGATCTTTCCGTAACCGAGCTCGCCTGCGGCTTTCATTGCTCTTGGCACGAGACTGTCGCTCACGGATTTGGTAAAGGAAGCGGCCAGATCCGCGCGGTTGATCTCCTCTCCTTTCTGCCCGGCATTATGTACAAGGTTGATGACCGCAGTTTTGAGGCCAGAAAAACTCATGTCATATGGGCTGCCGTCCACATGCGCTGTCGGGAAGCTGTAGCGGCTGTCGTCACCGCCCTTTGACAGATCGTCTATCGGCTTGCCGCCGGGGTAAGGCAGGCCGAGTACGCGCGCTGTTTTATCAAAGCACTCCCCCGCTGCGTCGTCGCGGGTAGAGCCGAGGATCTTCATATCCGTATAACCGCGCACATCGACAAGCAGAGTATTGCCGCCGGATATCGCGAGGCACAGAAACGGCGGTTCGAGTTCAGGATATGCCAGATAGTTGGCCGCAATATGCCCCCTTATATGGTGCACCGGTATCAGCGGCACGCCCAGCGCAAGGGCGCAGGACTTGGCAAAGTTGACGCCGACCAGCACGGCGCCTATAAGACCGGGAGCATAGGACACGGCGACTGCGTCGATGTCCTTTTTCTCTATACCGGCGGCTTCGACGGCACGCCGGGCGAGGATGGAAATGGCCTCAATATGGCAGCGCGAGGCAATTTCCGGTACGACTCCGCCGTATACGGCATGCAGGGAGGCCTGAGAGAGTATCTGATCGCTCAGTATCTTGCGGCCGTCCTCGACGATGGCAGCGGCGGTCTCGTCGCAGGTGGTTTCAAATGCGAGTATCTTCAAAACAAGCGCCTCATTTCAAATAGCAAGTCATTAGTACGGCGTCCTCCCTGGGACAGTCGTAGTAGTTTTTTCTTCTGCCTACGGGCGTAAACCCATGCCCGGAGTATAGGCAGACGGCCGGTGTGTTACCGGCGCGTACCTCCAGCGTCATGAACGTGAGTCCGAGCGACTTCGCACGGACCGCAAGCTCTTCTATCAGCCTGCCGCCTATCCCCTGCCGCCTTGCATCGGGAGCTACGGCGACGTTTGAAATATAGCCCTCGTCCAGCACGTACATCAGACCGACATAGCCGAGCACGTTTCCGCCTGCGTCGACGGCCGCAATGAACTCGTGCTGCGGGTCCTTGAGCTGGCTTCTGAGCTGTTCTTCGGTCCATGGACAGGAAAAGCACTGCCGCTCCAGCTGCTCTATCTGTGATATATGTCCGGGAGCAACGTCACATATTGAGTAGTACATCAGTGCGCCTCCGCCCAGCTGTGGCCGATATGAGCATCGACAGTAAGAGGTACGGACAGGTGCGCCGCACGCTCCATCTCCTCGATGAGTATCTCACGCACGCTCTCCGCTTCGCTTTCCGGACATTCGACGATAAGTTCATCATGCACCTGCAGAATCAGCCTTGCCTCGAGGGCTTCCAGGTTTAGCCGGCGGTGAACGTTGACCATGGCGATTTTGATGATATCGGCAGCCGTGCCCTGTATGGGCATGTTCAGCGCGACACGCTCGCCGAAGGAACGCACGTTGAAGTTTGAGCTTTTGAGCTCCGGGAGGTAACGGCGGCGGCCGAAGATAGTGTCGACATAGCCATCCTCCCTGGCCTTTGCGACAATGCTTTTCATATAATCGCGCACACCGTGGTATTTTTCAAGGTAGGCTTCCATATAGGCCTTGGCCTCGCTCGGAAATACGCCGATGTCCTGAGCGAGGGAGAAAGCGGAAATTCCGTATACTATACCGAAGTTGACAGCCTTAGCACGGCTCCTGAGCGTGGGAGTGACTTCTTCAACGGGGACGCCGAACACACGCGAGGCTGTGACGGTATGGAAGTCCTCGCCGCTCAGGAACGCTTCACGCATAGCTTCGTCGCCGGAGATATGCGCGAGCAGGCGCAGCTCGATCTGGCTGTAGTCGGCGTCAACCAGCACCATGCCCGGAGACGCGACAAACATCTTGCGTATCTGTGCGCCGAGCTGCCTGCGCACAGGTATGTTCTGCAGATTAGGCTCGGTCGAGGACAGACGTCCCGTGGCCGTGACCGTCATCTGGAAGCTCGTGTGTATCCTGCCGTCAGGCGCAATGACTTTAAGCAGGCCGTCGGCATATGTGGACTTCAGCTTGGTAAGCATGCGGTAGTCGAGCACCTCTTCTATTACAGGGTGCTTGCCCTTGAGCTTTTCCAGTGTGTCGGCATTTGTACTCCAGCCGGACTTGGTCTTTTTTCCGGACGGGAGCATCAACTCCTCAAACAGGACCGTGCCAAGCTGTTTGGGAGAGTTGATATTGAACTCATGCCCGGCGTGCTGCCATATGCCGGCCTGCAGCCTGGCGATACCGTCGTTAAGACTCTCGCCGAAATCGTACAGAGCCTTCCTGTCAACATAGAAACCGGCGCGCTCCATATCTGCCAGAACGCGGCAGAGCGGCAGCTCGATCTCATAATACAGCGCATCCATACCGAGTTCGCGCAGCTTTTCATCAAGCACCGGGTACAGCTCAAATACTGCCTGAGTGCCGTTGAGCTCACGGCCGAGGTATTTTTCGCTTATACGCGGCAGCGCATACTCACCTGCGTTGGCGTCCAGCAGGTAGGCTGCGAGCGCCGTGTCAAATTCAAAATCCTCTGCAGGGAGATCCTCGCTCAGCAGCAGGCCCATGAGGTCTTTGACATTGTGCCCGAGACGTTTGACATCGGGGGAAAATACGGCCTGCAGGAGCTCGTTATAGCGTTCGCCGGCGACGCTCCACTGTGCGCGATACACGCTTTCTCCGTCGCAAAGCTCAACGGAGTCCAGATTTCCGCAGAAGCTGACGGCAATACGCTCAGCCGATTTCACAGCTTCGATAAGCGCATCCATGCCGGCTTCATCGCTCACATCCGTCACGGGCAATACTCCGGTATCCGTCTCCGGGGCTGCCGCAGCTGCGCTCTGAGCTTCTGTCAGACCCCATTTTTCGATGAAGCGTTTAAAGCCGAGGCGCTTCATGACACCGTAAAGCTCAGGAGAATAGTCATTGTGCCAGATGTTTTCCTCCGGCCTGAACTTCAGCGGGATGTCACGCTTTATCGTCGCGAGCCAGTACGACTGACGCGCGCTCGCTTCCCCGGCGGCGAGCTTTTTGCGCACGCCCTCTTTTATATCGAGCCCGGGCAGAGATGAATATATATTGTCTATGCTGCCATATTTGCGGATAAGCTCCTGAGCGGTCTTTTCGCCGACGCCGGGGACGCCCGGAATATTGTCGGAGCTGTCGCCCATGAGCGCCTTGAGATCCACCATAAGAGGCGGTGCGAAGCCGTATTCCCGATTAAAGGTTTCCGTGGTGTAGAGTATTGTCTCGGTCTGGCCCATACGGGTCTTGACGTTGCAGACAGTGGTAGTGTCGCTCACAAGCTGCAGGCTGTCCTTATCGCCGGTAACAATGACGCAGCTCCAGCCGGACTCATCGCATATTGCCGAAGCCGTGCCGAGTATGTCGTCCGCCTCGTAGCCTTCCAGCTCGTAACGGCGTATGCCCATGGCATCAAGTACTTCCTTCAGAAGCGGCATCTGCACGGACAGTTCCTCAGGCATGGGTTTACGCTGGGCCTTGTAGAAATCACAGGCCTGATGGCGAAATGTCGGCGCTTTAAGGTCAAAGCCGACGCAGACGGCGTCAGGCGCCTGCTCATCAAGCATACGCTGCAGGATCGCAAGGAAGCCGTACACCGCGTTTGTCGGCGTACCGTCGGGGGCATTGAGCATCCGCACACCGTAGAAAGCGCGGTTGACTATGCTGTTGCCATCCAATATCATCAGTTTCATTGCTTGCCTCACTTTTCCCCTTTCAGCCGTATTATTTCATCACGCAGCTGAGCGGCTATCTCGTATTCGAGCATTGCCGCGGCTTTCTTCATCTTGTCCTCAAGCCGTGCAATCAGCTCGCGTCTCTCGCGTTCGGTCATCTTAACGCCATTTGACTTAAGCGTCACCGAGGCGTCGGTGGATATCTCTATCAGGTCGCGCACACTCTTGACAATGGTTTTGGGAACTATGCCGTGCGCCTCATTATAGGCCATCTGTTTTTCACGGCGGCGGGCAGTCTCGTCAATACAGGCGCGCATGGACGGCGTGACCGTATCGGCGTACATGACGACCATACTGTCCGCGTTTCGCGCGGCACGGCCGACGGTCTGTATAAGGCTGGTCTCGCTGCGCAGGAAGCCCTCCTTGTCGGCGTCAAGTATTGCGACAAGGCCGACCTCCGGAATATCAAGGCCTTCACGAAGAAGGTTTATGCCGACCAGTACGTCAAACTCGCCGAGGCGCAGATCGCGGATAATCTCCATACGCTCTATCGTACCGATGTCATGGTGCATATACCGGCAGCGGATGCCGGAACCGGTCAGGTAAGCCGACAGATCCTCGGCCATCTTTTTGGTCAGGGTAGTAACGAGCGCGCGTTGGCCCATGGCGATTTTTGCGTTGATCTCACAGATAAGATCGTCTATCTGACCCTCGACGGGACGAACGAAGATCTCTGGGTCGAGCAGGCCCGTGGGACGAATGATCTGCTCGACGATCTGGCCGGCACGCTCACGCTCATAGTCGCCGGGGGTAGCCGAGACATAGACGCGCTGATGTATGCGCTGAGCAAATTCCTCAAATTTAAGCGGCCTGTTGTCAAATGCCGATGGCAGACGAAAGCCGTATTCGACGAGCGATTCCTTTCTGGCCCTGTCGCCGCGGTACATGGCGCGCACCTGCGGAAGAGTGACGTGGCTCTCATCAACGAAAAGCAGAAAGTCTTTCGGGAAGTAATCAAGCAGCGTCATCGGCGGGCTGCCCGGGGCACGGTTCGATATGACGCGCGAATAGTTCTCTATGCCGGTGCAGTAGCCGAGCTCCTGCATCATTTCTATGTCGTAGTCGGTGCGCTGCTTGATGCGCTGCGCTTCCAGCAGCTTGCCGTTGTCTGTAAAGTATCTTACCCGTTCTTCACACTCTGTACGTATGCGGTCGATCGCCGCGGCCATTTTTTCTTTGGTAGTTACATAGTGACTCGCGGGGTAGATCGCCGCGTGGTTGAGGAAGCGTGTCGCCGCACCGGTCACGACGTTGATCTCGCTTATACGGTCTATTTCGTCACCAAAGAACTCAACGCGTATAGCCTTGTCATTGGAGTAAGCCGGGAATATCTCGACCGTGTCGCCGCGCACCCTGAACATATTGCGCTCAAAAGCGATATCGTTTCGTTCATAGCGAATCTCGATAAGCTTTCTAAGCAGCTCGTCGAAATCACGCGTCTGGCCGGGGCGCAGGGAAATGACCATATTCGCGTAGTCGATCGGGTCGCCCAGACCGTAGATGCAGGAGACCGACGCCACGACAAGCACGTCGCGGCGCTCAAAGAGACTGGAGGTCGCGCTGTGACGCAGACGCTCAATCTCGTCGTTTATCGAGCAGTCCTTCTCTATGAAGGTATCTGTATGCGGGATGTACGCCTCCGGCTGATAGTAGTCATAGTAGGACACAAAATATTCTACCGCGTTTTCCGGGAAAAACTCCCTGAACTCGCTGCACAGCTGGGCGGCAAGAGTCTTATTATGTGCCAGCACCAGCGTAGGCCGGTTCAGGCGGGCAATGACGTTTGCCATCGTGAAGGTCTTGCCGGATCCGGTAACGCCGAGAAGGACCTGCTCGTCCAATCCGTTTTCAATACCGGAGACAAGACGGTCAATAGCCTCCGGCTGGTCGCCGGTCGGCTTATATGAAGAAACAAGTTTAAAGCTGTCCATGAACTCCCCCAGGCTTCTGTTTTTCGCACTTTAACTCAATATTGTATTATACCACGTCTCATATTAATCCACAAGACAAAGCCCGGAGAAAATCTCCGGGCTTATAAAATAATATTAGTGTGCCTTTGATGTTTATCGGCCGTTGACGGTTTCCATTGCCTTTACGAGCAGCAGCGCGGCCTCGGATCTTGTAAGCTGCTCTGACACGGACATGTGCCCGCTGTCTATACCGATGGAGCTGAGATTTGCGCAGGCCTGTGCCACTTCGGGCTCCATGGTCTCGTCCAGTTCAGCATAACTGATGTCGCGGAGGCCGAGAGCTTTATTGAGCATGACGAGAGCTTCGCTGCGGCTTATGGGGCTGCCGCTGCCAAAGGCGTTGCTGGCGGCGGAGGCCGCCGGACGTATGCCGCGCATCACAGCAGTGGCAACATACTGCTTCATCCAGTAAGGCATGTCCTCTTCGTCCGCATAGCCTGTGGACATCACGCCGCTTATGACAGGTTCTCCGGAGATGATAATGCACATGGACAGAAATTCTCCCCTGCTCACGCTCTTATCCGGGCTGAAGCAGTATTCACCGCCGAGCTGCTCGCCGGTAAAAATCCCCTGTTCGCTCAGTTCGACGGCAGCATATTCCTCGGCCCTGCCGCTCATGTCGCCGTAGCAGATACCCTTCTTCTGCTTCTCTATACGGATTATGACTGTTGCCTCCTGAGAGCGGTTGCCCTCGGCGTCTACGGCCTTATAGCCGAAATAGTCCTTGCCCTTTTTATTTTCATCAGGCGTATAGGTGAAGCTGCCGTTTTCGCCCTGAACGATACTGCCCTTTACAGGCTGAGTTGTAATCTCATAGCAGACCACATCCCCGTCGGGGTCATAGGCCGACATGGTACCGCCTACGGATACGTTTCTATATGTCTTTATCTCCAGATTTTCAGCCACAGGCGCGGCGCCCGCTGCCAGCGCGGGACTTGCAAGGGCGAGGCACATGATAAACATCAGCACAAACGCGGTGAGAGAGATAAGAGATCTTTTCATTGCACATTCCTCCGTTTCAGGTTTAGTGGAAGTATGTGCAGTTTTATGCCGTTTATGCAAATTAAGGTAGACTTGGAAAACACAGCGTGGTAAAATAACTGCGCATTAATCATACAGGAGTTTCAATAATGGAAATCAATGCAGCTGCGGCATGGATAAATGCCACATTCTTCAATCTCGACGTCAGCGCCGCGCTTGCCGTCCACAAGCTCTACGAGTTGGCCGGCTGGTTCTTTACACCGTTTTTTGAGCTTATATCTTTCTTCGGCAAAGGCGGCATATGCCTCATCATTCTTTCGCTGATCCTGCTGTTTTTCAAGAAAACGCGCCGCTTCGGCACCGCCATGTGCATCGGCCTTGCGATCGGCGCGCTGATCACCAACTGCTGCCTGAAAATAATAATCGCAAGACCAAGGCCGTATGTCGATCAGAACGGAATACTGTATCAGCTTTGGCTGTTGGTCGGTCAGAACATTGAAAGCGATAAGAGCTTTCCGTCCGGACACACGACCGCCGCATTTGCAAGCATGGTACCGCTGTTTATTCTGGGCAACAAGCGCTGGAGCTGGACGGCCCTGCTTTTTGCCTTTACGATGGGCATCGCCAGAATCTACCTCGTTGTACACTTTACTTCCGATGTTATCGGAGGGGTGATCGTCGGCACTTTCGCGGGCATTGCTGCGGTTCTGATCGCAAACAGAATACCGCAGAAGTGGTATGAGATGAATTTCAGCAGGGGCGGTAAAAGACTTTCGGATCCGCCTGACGCGCCGGATGTTTGATTTCGGAACCGATTATAAAGCTGACAGGGGCTGATTTTACGGAGCCAGCGGCGTATTGGGTTTACACGAGTTACTCCGATGCGCACGGAAAACCGGCAGCGCTTAAACATGACATTTTAACTTAAAAAAGCATGAGATATAAGAAAAAGCATTGCCGGCGCATGTCAGCGCCGGCAATGCTTTTTTACCGGGACTTCAAAAAAGCTTTTAACCGGTTTCGGGATGTAACGCATGATCCGGCAAATGCGGAAGGCGGACTATACGTTGCTGTCTTTGGAATTATTTACCTTTTCTGAGCCGCGTGGCCAGCTCGGCGTCACCCTGAACGTTGATAGTCCTGTAATCTGTGTATATCACCTTACCGGGCATCGCTCCGGAGGGCTTGTGAACATAGCGGAGCATTGTATAGTCGACCGGAATCTTCACACCGCCGCGGCCCTGCGAGTAACAGGCTGCAATAACTGCGGCCTGTTCCAGACTGCGCATGGGCGGCTCCTCCCCTTCACAGCGCAGTATGACATGGCTGCCGTGTATCTTCTGAGTATGCAGCCAGTAGTCGGTCCTGCAGCCTGTCTTTGTCGTTAGCTCGTCGTTCTGGATGTTGCTGCGGCCGACGAGGACTTCCAGTCCGTCGTCCGTAACGAAGCGCAGCGGAGCCTGGGCTTTGCTGCGGTAAGGCTTCGATTCACGCCTGTTTTTGATATATCCGGTAATGAGAAGCTCATGGCGTATATCGGAAATGTCCTTTTCCGATTCGGCGGAATCAAGCAGCTCCAGCACGCTGTTGAGGTAGTCAAGCTGCTTTTCTCCCTCGGATATAAGAGCTGTCAGGTGTTCCCGGGCGGCTTTCTTTCTGTTGTATTCCCTGAAAAGCGCGGCGGCGTTCTGCTGCGGCGTCTTAAGCGGATCAAGCGCGATACGTACGGTCGGGCAGCCGTCCACATAATAGTCCTCACATTCCAGAACCCTGTCGCCTTTTCTAAGCTTATACATGTTGGCGGTTATAAGCTCTGCTCTTTTGCGAAGCTCATCTCGGCTGTCGGTCAGCCTGAGTTCCTCACTCTGAGCGGCCAGCTTCCGCTGCTGTCTGTCGCGCATGGTGCGGACGGTCTTTGACAGCTCGTGACTCCTGCGGCGCTGCTGCTCCAGCCTGTCACGGTCAGCGTAAAAACGGTCGAGCATGCCGGAGAAGCTGTCCTGCTCTTCACAGTGCATCGCGTCACCGTACTGGCCGATTTTCATAAAACTGAAGTCGACCGGCTTTTTACCGTCAAACACCGTATACGGGCGCAGCTCGCCGGCGATGACGCTTTCACAGAATGCGTCCAGCAGCTCCGGGAGCGTATTGTAGTCTCCGCCGCTGCGGTACGCAAGCTCTCTGCATACCAGAGGAGACAGCCCGGCATAGCTTCCGAGCAGCCATTTATCCACAGGCTCATCGCGTTCTGCCGCAGCTATATGCTCACGGCGCCGCTCCGGCGTCGTTTCCAGTAATGCGGGCTTTGTTTGCGCAGGAGGAAGCCTGTATAGCATTCCGGGCAGCATACGGCGCAGCGCGTCGCCGCCGAAGTCCATACGCCGCATGCAGTCGGTAATACGCCCTTCATGGTCGACAAGTATCAGATTGGCGCTGCGGCCGATGAGCTCCGCGACGAGCTTTTTGCGGGATTCAAAGCCCATCTCGTCACGCGTGTCCAGTTCAATAAACAGTACACGTTCGTTCACCAGCTGTGAAACGGAGACTATTCTTGCACCGGTGAGATGCTTGCGCATAAGCATGCAGAACATAGGCGGCTCCGCCGGATTTTCAAATGAAGCTTTTGTCAGGTGTACTCTGGCATTCCCGGTGCCGACTGCGATGAGTAGTTTCAGGTTTTCACCCTTCGAGCGCAGGGATATAATAAGCATATCGCGTTCAGGCTGCTGGACCTTGTCTATGCGCCCGCCCTCTAGCTTTTCTTTGAGCTCCGCTGTGAGCGCAGAGAGGCATATTGCGTCAAGAGGCATCGCTGTCACCTCCGGTTATCACGGCAAACAGCTCGTTTATCCTGCCGGTCCTGCCGAGCAAATAGAGCCAGCCAAAGAGCGATTCCAGCCCCGTCGCAGCATGGTATTGGCCGATATTTGCACTGTGAGGCACGGAATTGACCTTTGCGTTGCGCCCCCTTTTATAAACGCTCAGCTCTTCGGGGCTGAGCAGCGGCGTAATCTTATACGCTGCCTCCGCCTGGGACTCCGCACGGACAAAGGCAACCGTGAGTCTGTGCAGCTCGGCAACCGATGAATGACCGTCAGAGCACAGCTTGCTCCTGTACAGCAGCTCGTATACCGCATCACCGACATGCGCGAGGCCGAGCATACTTATTTTGTTGACGTCCTGTTCGGACATTTCGGGAAAGAAACCTTGCATGTTGTTACCAATCTGAGTAAACGGGCGCTTATAAACGCCCGTTTACTCAGCCTTCAGAGTCGTAGTTTTCTGTATCTGCGTTCATGCCGGCAGCACAGCCCAGATCCTCGTCGCTTATAATACCAAGCCGGTGCTGTATCTGATTCCAGCCGTCGCGGTCTATAATGACCTGGCGGGGCTTGGCCCCTTCATATGGGCCGACTATGCCCAGCTCCTCCATTTGGTCTACTATGCGTGCGGCCCTGGAATAGCCGAGCTTTGCACGTCTCTGGAGCATAGAGACAGAGCAGGACCTTGTCTCAAGTACGACCTCGACAGCCTGCGGCAGCATCTCGTCATAACCGCCCAGACCGCCTTTTTCCTCCCTGGAAGCTTTACCGCCGTCACCGGAGGAGGCCTTATCCTCGGCTGCCTTGTTCATGAATTCCTCTATCTCATCATTCCTCTGGACGCTGCCGGAGCCCTCTTTGATGAATTGAATGACGTCCTCGCGCTCCTCATCGGAAACAAAGGCTCCCTGAATACGTATCGGCTTGCCGCAGCCGACCGGAGAGAACAGCATGTCACCCATACCGATAAGCTTTTCGGCGCCGCCCTGGTCAAGGATTATACGGCTCTCCATAGCGGACGAGACAGCGAAAGCGATACGCGAAGGGATATTCGCCTTCATCAGACCCGTGATAACGTCCGCAGACGGACGCTGGGTCGCAATTATAAGGTGCATACCGGCGGCACGGCCCATCTGGGCAACGCGGCAGATGCTCTCCTCGACCTCCTTGGAGGCAACAAGCATAAGGTCGGCCAGCTCGTCTATAACTATGACGACCTGCGGCAGAGTCTGCTCGCCTGACGCCTCGCAGTGCCTGTTGTAGTTCTCAAGATCACGCACCCCCACCTCAGAGAACAGCCTGTAGCGTTTCAGCATCTCGACAACGGACCATTGCAGCGCTCCGGCGGCCTTTTTCGGATCGGTGACAACGGGGACATACAGATGCGGGATCCCGTTGTACACGCCGAGCTCGACCATCTTTGGGTCGATCATTATCAGACGCACCTCATCAGGCCTTGCTTTGTACAGCAGGGAGAGAATAAGCGAGTTCATGCAGACGGATTTACCTGAGCCGGTAGTACCTGCGATAAGCATGTGCGGGAGCTTCGCAATATTGCCGACGACGCAGTCGCCGCTTATGTCCTTGCCGAGCGCGAAGCTGAGCTTGGATTTCGCGTTGGTAAATTTCGGGGATTCTATTATGTCGCGCAGGTACACGGTGCTGATGATCCTGTTAGGCACCTCTATGCCTATAGTGGATATCTTGTCCGGTATGGGGGCTATACGCACGTTCACGACGCCGAGCGCAAGCGCAAGGTCACCGGCAAGGTTTGTGACTCTGGCGAGCTTGACGCCCTGATCGAGCTCAACATCATAACGCGTAACCGTGGGACCGCGGGTCACGCCGACGATGGAGGCGCTTATGCCAAAGCTTCGGATGGCCCCCTCTAGGCGTTCACGGTTGGTTATTATCTCATCCCGGGAGTCCACGGTCACTCCGCTGCTGCTGCGCAGGAGTGAAGGCGAGGGAAAGCGATAGTCCGGCTTGTCCTCAGTCGCGGATATGGTCTCGGCCATAGCCTGAGCCTCGGCCTCGACTGCGGCACGGTCCAGCTTCCTGATTTTGGGCGGGTCGGATATTTCCGCGGAAACGGTGGAGCTTTTGCTCTCGGGTTTTTTGGGCTCCTGCTTAAGCGAAGGCTCATTAAGCTGCACGCCGGCGAGGCTCGCCGCCTCCTTCATGGACAGCGGCGCAACGCCGTCCGTCGGCGTTACGGGCAGCATACCCTTCTTTACGGAATTCTTCCCGCGCCGGCTCTCTGCGCTGTCGGCAGTGTACGGCTTTGTACCGGCGCCGCGGCCGTCAAGAAGCGTAAGTACGTCGTCGTCCTCGCCGAGAGGAATGTCCATTGAATATGCGGCACGGTTGATGCGCTCAATCTTTTTGGGTTCGTTACTGACAGGTATCCTTCCGGCTACCGAGTTGACCGGCCTGAGAGTATCCTCATACATTGAAGGGTCGTATTTTGCCTCGACCTGAAGCTTTACCTTGCTCGCGACCCTGGTGAAGCTGCCGCTCATGGAGAAAATAACGGCGAACACAAGGCAGACAAGAAGGACCGGCAGGGCTCCGTAGATACTGAAAGCCATTTCCAGGCCGTATGCGAGCAGCCCTCCCAGAGTACCGGCAGAATCGAGCCGCTGGCCCTGCTCAAACAGAAGGCCGGAGATCACCTTTATGTCTCCTCCGCCGAGCTGATATTTATACATAATCAGGCTCATGACGGAGGCAAAGAGTATAGGGATCATCAGCGCGCAGAAAACCCGGAGCTTTACGGGCCTGCCGCGGTGGAAGCCAAGGATGACGGCAATAAGCAGAAACACCGGAGCGGTCAGCCAGTAGCCCCATCCCACAAGACCTTTTATGAGATTTGAGAAAAAGAGGATAAACGCCCCTTCATTCATGAAATAGCTGATGCCGACAAACAGAGCCAGAAACAGACTCAGCACTGCGCCGACCTCGCGGCGTATCGGCACTACCTGCTCCGGCGGCTGCGTTGACTGGGATCTGGAGCCTGTTTTTTTGGATGAGGCGTTTTTCTTCTTTGATGGAGTTGATTTTTTTGCCTGAGACATATTTAAGTCCTTTCCCGGATCAGAAGATCATAGTGAGGATAATAGACAGCACGCCTACAACCCAACAGTAATATGCAAAGCCTCCGAATTTGCCTTTGGAGCTTATGTAGCGCAGCAGATTTATCGCAGCGATTCCGGAAACAAGGGCAACAGCCATGCCAACAAGGTAAGCCGGAACATAAGACCAGTTTATCTCGCTCTGGAATGCGTCGACGAGAGAGAGAATATTCGCGCCCAAAACAGCAGGCAGACTCATCAGGAAGGAGAATTTGACAGCAAAGTCCCGGCGAAGTCCGGTGGCGATGCCGGCCGTAATAGTGGTCCCGGAACGTGAAAGCCCCGGAACGACGGCTACGCACTGGCAGAGCCCGATAATGAGCGCGTCAAGAACCGACATGCTGCGTTCGGTCTTTTTACCCGGAGTCATTTTATCGGAGACGTACAGCATGCAGCCGGTCAGAATCAGCGCAACACCGATGAAAACATTGCGGTAATACAGAGTCTCTATCATATCCTTTATCGGAAGTATAAGAAGCAGCGGGAGCGTAGCGATGATTATCATGAACAGCATGCGTGCCGCGGGATAATGCATTCTCGGCTGTCCGGCCAGAGGACCGAGATTTATGAAGGCAAGCGACTCATAGGTTATATTTACGATATCAGGCCAGTACACGATAAGTATGGAGATCAGCGTGGCAAGGTGCAGAAGAACGTCAAAAAGCATATGGCCTGACTGTACGTCCGACATGTTGAACAGATTATTTATGATAGACAGGTGACCGGAACTGGATACGGGCAGGAACTCCGCAATACCCTGAACCAGACCGAGAACTACTGCATTCCAAACAGTCATGGCACAAACCCCCGTGAAAATCGTAAAATATATTTTATCACATTTATACTTTAAAAACAAGCGGTGCAGAACTTTTGACTCTGCAATACCGGCAAAACCGCGCGAAGTTATTGACAGGCGGCCGGCTGGGTATTAATATTTTATAAATTGTTTTTATCGGAGGCATACAGAGATGAGGTACGGCTTTATCAAGGTGGCCGCTGCGAGTCCCAGACTCAGAGTCGGCGACACGGTGTTTAATATGGAAAGCGCGAAGCAGTGCTTTGACAGCGCGGAGCGCACAGGAGCAAACCTGCTTGTGCTGCCGGAGTTGCATCTGACGGCCTATACCTGCGGGGACCTCTTCTATTCCGACACGCTTCTCGCCGCTGCGGAGGAGGCGCTCGGGGTACTGAGGGATTACACGCAAAACAGGCGCTGTGTCCTCGTTATCGGCGTGCCGCTGCGTGTCGACGCGAAGCTTTACAACTGCGCGGCCGTTATTCACGACGGCATTATACTCGGCATTGTACCCAAGACCGTGCTGCCCAACTACGGCGAGTTTTACGAGATGCGCCAGTTCACTTCCGCCGCGGATTACCGCGGAAGAAATTCCGTAGACGTCTGCGGATGCTCCGTACCCTTCGGACGCGACCTGCTTTTCTGCTGCCGCGATATGCAGGACTTTGTTATCGGAGTCGAGATCTGCGAGGATCTATGGGCGCCGGTGACGCCTTCCACCGGACTGTGCCTTGCCGGGGCGACTGTTATAGCCAATCTGTCGGCCTCCAACGAGCTGATCGGCAAAGACGATTACCGCCGTCTGCTTGTGTCCTCCGCGTCTTCCAGACTTATCTGCGGCTATGTATATGCAAACGCGGGTCACGGTGAATCCACACAGGATATGGTGTTCTCCGGGCACAGTCTAGTATATGAAAACGGACAGAAGCTCGCCGAGAAGCGTCCGTTTTCCGGCGAGGACATTATAAGCACAGAGATAGATATCTTCAGACTTCGCAGTGAGAGACACAAAAATACAAGCTTTGGTAAAAGCTCCGCGCCGGACTGCCGCAGAGTATATTTCGATCAGGAGCTTCAGGACACGAAGCTCACACGTCATGTTGCAAGACGGCCTTTTGTCCCCGCGGACGGAGAAATACTTGCCGAGCGTGCCGAAGCGATACTCAGCATACAGTCCGACGGACTCATGCGCCGCGTTGAGCACGCCAGCTGCAGCAAGATCGTAGTCGGCATATCCGGCGGACTTGACAGCACGCTCGCCCTGCTGGTAATGGTCAGAGCCATGGACAAGCTCGGCCGCAGCAGGAAGGACATCATAGCCGTCACCATGCCCTGCTTCGGCACAACGGAGCGCACGCGAAGCAACGCCGAGATGCTCTGCGAGCAGCTGGATGTCAGCTTTATGACGGTGGATATAGGCGTGTCTGTGCGCCAGCACTTTGCTGATATAGGACATGACGAGAGCGTAACCGATGTGACCTATGAGAATTCTCAGGCCAGAGAGCGCACGCAGGTATTGATGGACATTGCAAACCAGTACGGAGGCATAGTAGTCGGTACAGGTGACCTGTCTGAGCTTGCGCTCGGCTGGGCCACCTACAACGGCGACCATATGTCCATGTACGGAGTGAACGCATCTGTACCAAAGACCTTGGTGCGCTATATAATCGAGTACGAGATGAGCCGCTGCGGCGAAGGCGCTGCGGCCGTGCTGCAGGATATACTCGATACGCCTATTTCACCGGAGCTTCTGCCGGCTGACAGCGGTAAGATAGTGCAGAAAACCGAGGATATAGTCGGCCCATATGAGCTGCACGACTTTTTCCTCTACCACATGCTCAGGAGCGGCGCATCCCCTGCGCGTATCATGCATCTGGCCGAATATGCTTTTGACGGCGCATACAGCCGAGATGTGATACTGCACTGGCTGCGCACCTTCCTCAGACGTTTCTTTGCCCAGCAGTTCAAGCGTTCATGCCTGCCTGACGGTCCTAAGGTCGGTACCGTCACGCTATCACCGCGCGGCGACTGGCGTATGCCGTCCGACGCCTCCTCCCGGCTCTGGCTTGAAGAGGTCTACAGACTGTGAGCCTGTACTCCGCTGAATCAGCACCCGGGGCTTCCGAATAACATATGGCATGTAAAAATGCGGATGCGATTCAATATCGCATCCGCATTTTTACGATATACGGCTTTGCTCAGTCCTCGAGGACCTTCATGAACTCCTCGCCGGTGATGGTCTCTTTTTCATAGAGATACTTTGCAAGCTCATCGAGCTTTGCGCGGTTCTCGGTGAGTATTTTTATGGCTTTGTCATGCTGGGTCTTTACAAGCTCAACGACCTTGCGGTCGATCTCGCGCTGAGTATCGGCTGAACACGCCAGCGAAGTGTCGCCGCCGAGGTACTGGTTCGTGACCGTTTCGAGCGCGACCATGTCGAACTCGTCGCTCATGCCGTAGCGGGTTACCATGGCCCGGGCCAGCTTGGTGGCCTGCTCAATATCGTTGGACGCGCCGGTGGTGACGGAATTGAATGCGAGCTCTTCCGCAGCGCGGCCTCCGGTGAGAGTGGCGATCTTGTTCTCAATCTCTTCCCTGGTCATCAGATAGTGGTTGCCCTCGTCGACCTGCATCGTATAGCCGAGCGCACCGGAGGTTCTGGGAACGATGGTTATTTTCTGGACCGGGGCGGAGTTGGTCTGCTTTGCAGCGACCAGAGCGTGGCCGATCTCATGGTATGCCACGATGTGCTTCTCGTGGTCAGTGAGAATTGCGTTCTTCTTCTGATAGCCGGCGATAACTATCTCTATGCTCTCCTCAAGGTCGGCTTCCTCGACGATCTTTCTGTTGTTTCGCACGGCGCGCAGAGCTGCCTCATTGACTATATTGGCCAGTTCAGCGCCGGAAGCGCCGGAGGCCATACGCGCTATTTTGTTAAAGTCGACATTGTCGGCAAGTCTGATCTTTCTGGCGTGGACCTTAAGTATATCTTCCCTGCCCTTCAGGTCGGGCAGTTCTACGGGAACACGGCGGTCAAAACGGCCGGGACGGGTCAGAGCCGGGTCAAGTGATTCGGGCTGGTTGGTAGCGGCGAGGATGATTACTCCGTTATTACCCTCAAAGCCGTCCATTTCGGTCAGCAGCTGGTTCAGAGTCTGCTCACGCTCATCGTTGCCGTACATGTTGCCCTGACGCTTTTTGCCGATGGCGTCTATCTCGTCGATAAACACAATGCAGGGGGCTTTCTCCTTAGCCTGCTTGAACAGGTCGCGGACCTTGCTCGCGCCCATGCCGACGAACATCTCGACAAACTCGGAGCCGGACATGGAGAAAAACGGGACGTTTGCTTCACCGGCGACAGCCTTGGCCAGCATCGTCTTACCGGTTCCCGGAGGGCCGACGAGCAGCACGCCCTTGGGCATATTGGCTCCTATTTCACGGTATCTTTCGGGATCATGCAGATATTCGACGATCTCGGAAAGGTTCTCCTTGGCCTCCTCTTCACCCGCAACGTCGTCAAACTTGATGCCGTCGGCAGACTTGACATACACCTTGGCGCTGGAACCGCCCATGTTGAAAGCCAGGGAGTTCGGGCCGCCTTTCATCATCTTCTTGCTCATAATGTCGCCTATCCAGACAAAAACAAGGATAGGCAGGATCCAGGTCAGGAAGAAGCTCAGAAGCGGCGACGTCTGCTCTACGATCTCGCTGGAGAATGTCGCGCCGGCGTCATGCAGACGAGCCACAAGGTCCGGGTCATACATAACGCCGGTCTTGTAAAAGTTCTGATTTGCCTTGTCGGTAAAGATGATCTGATTGCTTTCAACCTGAACCTTGCCGATGTCCCCCTTATCGGTCATGCTCATGAATGTTCCGTAATCGACCTCCTTAACCTGTGCATTTGCCATCGCGGGCACCGCGATCAGGTTAAAGGCGATGATGACCAGCAGCACAATAACCGAATAGTACACAAGTGGACGCTTGGGATTTTTGATTTCTTTCATTTCAATCGCTCCAGTTTATGTTGATATTATTAAAGGAAAAACTTTTTATGGAGAGAGTCTCTGAGCGGCCTGCAGATACCGATGACGATCAGCATCATGCCGAGAATAAAGCTCACGGAGAAAGGATAGAACGACCATATGAACCCGCTGTGTAATTTGAAATTCAGGTTTAACAGGAACTCCAGGAGCACAGTGTACGCGCCGGACAATATCAGCGTGCCGCCGAATATAAACAGATAGCCCTTGCGTAGGTAGCGCAGCAGTGCAATGGCGGCGGTAAGTATAAGACACGCAGCGGCAGTGAGCGGCAGGGCAAAGCTCAAAAACCAATGTCCCCCGGTCGCACAGTTGATATAAAGCAAATACAGCGCAGTAACCGCGAAGTCGACAGGAACAAATATGACGGGGTTAGGCGAACGGAACCACATCGGGAGCACTACCAGGGTGTAAAACAGTACGATAGCGCCGACCGCATATCCGGACCAGACAATATGCCCGTTAAGCTGCCAGTCGCACAGGAGTGTCGTGACGACAGGAAGAAGGAAAATCATTGTGACCACGAACATCACGCCGGAACGGTTTACCTTTTCGGGAGCAGGCAGCTTTTCTCTGGGAAACGGCGGACGTCCGTCCGGACGGCTCAGCTCGGGGTTAAACACGACCGTGCCGCACAGCGGACATTTTCTCTCGCTGTCGGCAAGTTCAACGCCGCATTTTATACAATACATATTACTCATTCCTTTCTGCAGCCGCAGCGCTCAGCGCTGATTGCTCTCCACCCTGACATGGATGCCAAGCTCGCGCAGGACCTTATAGAACTGCATCTCAAGTTCGGGCTCCCGGATACTGCGGACGAGATTGATGTACACCGTCCCGTCATAAGACAGCAGCGCGCAGTTATATGCGGTTCTGGAGGGAAGGCCGATAATGAAGTCCATACGCTTTACGTACTGCCGCATGACTTCCGGAAGCTTTACAAGACCCAGATTCGACATGCAGAGGCAGGACTTGCGCTCACCAACCGTGTCAAACACGGCTTTCATGGCAGCATTCTTCACGACCAGAGGCATGACCTTCAGGAAGGGTGATTTCTCACTGTTGACGTTTGCGGCAATTTTCGTGCTCATCTGCTTGGCAGTGACCTCCATGCCCATACGGTGCCGCACAGCGCTGCAGATCTCTTCAAAGCTGTAGTCACCGAGCTTCGGGTCGATCTCGGGCGTGACAAAAAGGGCAAAATTCCTAAGCGTTTTGCTCGGAAACAGCTTTCGCAAATTGACCGGGACAAGCACTTTGACAGGCTTGCGCAGCCGGCGGCAGGGTACCTGCTCGGCTTCCAGATGCAGAACAGCCTGCATCATGGCGGCCGTCAGAAATTCCGTTACTGTCGCAGAATACTCGTGGGCCTTGGCGAGGACTGCGGCAGAGTCCAGCATGAAGGTCGTCAGATGCACAAAACCATCCGGCTCCGCTGCGCCGCTGAGTTTGTAGGCGGTAGCCTCCTTGCGGCTGGCGGCAAAGGGGCCGGAATGCTTTAGAAAACTGTCCTCCAGTTCCTCGGCGGACGGCTCTTCCAGCCGTCCGAGCACACCGTCGGTCGCCGGAATACTTATCCCGTATTTGTGTGTAAGGTACTCGGCCACAAGAGTTTTCAGGAAAATCAGGCCGCCGGTGCCGTCGGTAAGGGCGTGAAAGATCTCGACGGCGATACGGTTTTCATACACCAGCACGCGGAAAGCGCAGTTGCGTATGGATTTATACGACATATGGACCAGCGGATAGCTGTTCTCGTCCTGTATACCGGGCGGCTCAGGTATGCGCTCCAGATAGAACCAGAAGAGGCCGCGACGGAGTCTGACGCCGATAGACGGGAAGCGGCGTATGGTCACGTCCAGAGCGGCGCGGAGGATTTCCCTGTCCACCGGTTCGCTGAGCGTGGCGGAAATACGGAACACGTTGCTCCAGTTCTTACGCAGGGCCGCAGGGTAGATCTTGGCGGCGTTATCCAGACGGAGCCAGTTCTGCTTTTGTTCAGCGGCCATGACTCTGGTGAGAAATTTATTCATCTCGTCAAAGTCAGACACGTTTTCGTTGAGCATATACAGTACATATGCATGCCAGCGCTCGGGGGCTATGAACAGCTGGCTTTTGCAGCCGGCTTTGAGCAGTTTCTCATGCATAAGTTTTGAGTCGTCAAGAAGCAGCTCGTCTCCGCCGGCAAATATCAGTGAAGGAGGCATACCGGACAAATCACCGAAGAGGGGCGAAAGCTCGGGAGCGTCCTTGGGCGTATGCTCACCGGCATAGCAGTCGGAGTAAAAATGCAGGAGCTCAGCGGTAAGTGAAGGATCTTTCTCCATGTTCGTCTCATAGCTGCCGCCGGAGCAGGTGAGATCCGTCCACGGCGAGATAGCAATGATCCCGCATGGGAGTTTCATATTTTTCTCTTTCAGGCGCAGGCACAGAGCATATATCAGTCCGCCGCCGGCGCTCTCACCGCAGAGACATATCTGACCCGGAGTATAGCCTTTGGAGAGAAGATAGCGGTAGCTCTCCTCCGCGTCATCAAGCGCAGCGGGATACGGCTCCTCCGGTGCAAGACGGTAGGCGGAGCAGAACACACGCACACCGCACTCGGCGGCAAGAGTCGAACCGAAGCCTTTGGCATATTCAAGATCGCCGCAGGCATAGCCGCCGCCGTGCAGATACAGTACAACGCCGGAGCGGCGCTCCTCCCTGGGCACAATCCATGCGCCTTCAAAATTGTCGAAGGGATGATCTTTAATAATTACGTTATGCCGGTGTATTGCCTCCATAAGTTCGCCGAGCTTGTCCTGCCCTTTTCTGGTCACCTCAAGCGAGCATGCGGCCACAAACGGCTTGAAAAAATTAAGCTGTGATCTGATAAGTTTTGCAGGCAGTCCCATTTATTACTTCCTCTTTGAGAGATGTAATTCATTTTAATTCTAATATTATAGCAGAGGCGCCGCTGCATATCAAGATGCCGAACGATATGTTAAATCGGTGTTCACAAAATAAAAACCAGCCAATTAAGCATTCTTGACTGGTTTATACTGCGCTTTTACAAGAATTCAGTTCTCCGGCGGCGGTACAGTATTTAACGACTTCAGACAGCTCAGCGCGTCGGAGAGCGTACCCAGACTGTCTATCAGTCCGCAGCCGACAGCCTCCTGACCGGAAAGTATCGTGCCAACATCGTTGGAAAGCTGCCCGGTATCAGACATAAGGCGGACGTATTCGCTACGGCTGATGCCTGAATGTGCGGTGACAAAGTTTACTATTCGATCCTGAATACGGGCAAGATAGTCATAGGTCTGCGGAGCGCCGATAAAGAGTCCGTTAATGCGCACCGGATGCACGGTCATGGACGCTGAAGGCGCAATATAGCTGCGCCTGGCGGCGACAGCAAGCGGGACGCCGATCGAATGTCCCCCGCCGAGCACAAGAGAGACAGTGGGCTTGGACATTCCGGCTATTAGCTCGGCTATGGCCAGCCCGGCCTCCACGTCTCCTCCGACGGTATTGAGCAATATCAGCAAGCCGGTAATCTCCGGCGTCTCCTCAATCGCGGCAAGCATAGGGAGTATATGCTCATACTTTGTGCTTTTAACATCGTCCGGAAGTATCTGGTGGCCCTCTATCTGACCAATGATACTCAGACAATGAATGCTCCCCTGCCTTGTCTGACCTAATTCCCTGATTTCTTCGACGGCATTTGGCACGTTATTGTTTTCTTCCTCAGGCATTGTATCACCCCGTACACGCGTTTGATTCTGTGAACCGAATGTCTCGTAATAAATTAAATAAAACGCTTTCAGGGCTGTTTACGAGCTTCCGGTATAAACACATTCCGGATATATTCTGTGTACAGTGCGAAAAAATAAACCGGACAGTCTGAAGTGCCCGGTTTATTTATCTCGGATATCGGTAAACGATCGTTTGTGAACGTTCGTTTACATCGCGTCAGTCGTCATTATACGCTGCGAGAACGCCCTTGTAGGTCATATAGCAGTCAAATTTGGATACGACTTCAAACGGAGCGTGCATGCTGAGCACGGGTACGCCGGCGTCAATGGTATCTATGTTGCGGTTGGCCATGTATTTGGCAATCGTGCCGCCGCCGCCGAGGTCGACCTTGCCCATCTCGGTGAGCTGCCACACAACGCCTGCCTTATCGAACAGCCGGCGCAGATACGCGACGACTTCCGCGGATGCATCGCTGGTGCCGGATTTGCCTCTTGCGCCGGTAAATTTACAGATGCCCATACCATAGTTGACCTTGGCGTCGTTGGACTTCTCATATGCGTCGGAATAGAGAGGATCGAAGGCGGCGGTCACGTCGGCGGAGAGACAGAAGCTGTTCTCATAGCAGCGGCGGAGCTCTACACCCTGAGAGGCGCACAGGTCCTCCATGAAGCAGTCAAATGCGGCGCTCTGCATACCGGTCACGCCGTCGGAGCCTATCTCCTCCTTGTCGGCGAGAATGCATATGCAGGTACGCTCAGGATCCTTAACGTCGAAGATGGCTTTGAGTTCGGCATAGGCGCAGACCCTGTCGTCATGGCCGTATCCGCCGATGAGAGAACGGTCAAGCCCGACTTCGCAGACATCGAAGGCCGGGACCGCGGTCAGCTCTGCCGAGAGAAAGTCTTCCTCGGTAATGCCGTACATATCGTTGAGTATGCTCATGACTGCGAGCTTGACTCTGTCTTTGCCGTCGCCGGCATAGGGGACGGAGCCGAGCAGAATCTGCAGGCCTTCGCCGGTAATGCCTTCGGCCATAGTCTTTTTGGCCTGCTCCTGCGCCATATGCGGCAGCAGGTCGGTGATAACGAAACGGGGCTCTCCCGGCTCGCGGCCGATACACACGTCGACAACAGTGCCGTCCTTGAGTACGACAACGCCGTGCAGCTCAAGCGGGATGGTAACCCACTGATACTTTTTGATACCGCCGTAGTAGTGCGTGCGGAAGTAGCACAGCTCATCTGTCTCATACATGGGGTTCTGTTTGAGATCTATGCGCGGGGCGTCGACGTGCGCTCCTGCAATGACCGCGCCGTCGGCGAGACTGTGCTTGCCGATTACAGCCAGAATAAGCGCCTTGCCGCGGTTGCAGTAATAGACTTTCATCCCGGGACGCAGCTCCATCCCGGCGCGGAATTCGACAAATCCGTATTCTCTCGCCTTATCTATGGCATTGATGACAGCCTCTCTCTCGGTACGCGATATGTTCAGATACTCCATATACTCCCGGCAGTAGTCCTCAACGGCCACGCGCTCGGCGGTGTCGATGAGGTCATAGCCGTTCTTCTGCTCATAAAACAGCTTGCTTTTGATTTCATCCATTGTTAAACATCTCCTTAAAAAGCTGCCGGCAGTCATTCCTGAACTGCTCGCGGTCAGCATTATTGTACAAAGTAAAATCGCACCTGCTCTCATAGTATTCGGGAGGGCGCTGGGCATTGATGCGCATAAGAGCGTACTCGCGGGTAATATTATCACGGCTCATTATACGCTGCACCCTGTGTTCCCGATCGGAAAGCACAGCCAGAGTCTTGAAGCAGCGTTTATTCAATCCGCTGGAAAAGAGCTCGATTGCATCAATCGCGGCTATGGCGCCGCCGGCCATGGCAAACTCGCGCAGACGGCGGCGGACCTCAATGTGCACATATTTATGCGTGATGATATTGAGGTCACGCAGGGCCTCTTCGTCGGTAAACACAAGCGCACCCAGCGCTTTGCGGTCGAGTACGCCGTCCTGCACCGCGCCCGGAAAAAATTTATCTATCTCGGCGATGAGTTCCCTGCTGTTTTCCAGCAGCTCGTGATATATTGCGTCACAGTCAAGAATCAGCGCGCCCATTTCCTGCAGCTCGTTCAGGGCGGTTGTCTTGCCGCAGCCGGTCCCGCCGGTGATACCGACAATCTTCAGCGTGTCCGCAAGCGTGTCGGCAATATCGTCCGCCGGAAGCGCGCCTTGACGCAGAATACGGTACGGCGCAGCGCACATGTCGATGATCGTGGACTCGCGTCCCAGGCCACAGTGTCCGCCGTCGATGACGGCATCGATCTTTCCGTCAAAATACTCCAGTACCTTCGATGCATCCCTGGCGCTCTCTGCACCTGACGGGTTTGCGGATGGGGCCGCGAGCGGCACATGGCAGCCGCGCAGCAACGCCAGGGTAAGCGGGTGGTCCGGACAGCGCAGCCCCACTGTGCTGCCGCCGGCAAGGACAATTGACGGTATCCCCGGCTTCGCCTTCATGACTATTGTAAGCGGACCGGGCCAGTATTTCGCAGCCAACGTGCGCGCCTGCGCGGGAACGCCAATACAGTATTCATCCATTGCCGCAGGATCCGGTACCATCAGAGACAGCGGTTTTATTGCGGGGCGGCCCTTGACCTCGTATATCCCGGATACGGCAGCCTGATCGAGAGCGTTGGCCGCAAGACCGTATACGGTCTCGGTCGGCACGGCGACAAGGCCGCCGCGCTTTATTATTTCCGCCGCGCCTCCCGCGGTGTTTTTGAATATCTTTGTTTCCATCTCACGCCTCCGTCTGTGCCTGCAGCCTGGCCGCCTGATCGGCGGTAACAAGGCAGTCTATCAGCGGGTCGAGGTCGCCGTTGATAATATTCTGGATATTGAAATTCTTGTTGTCTCCGCTCAGACGGTGGTCGGTCACGCGGTTTTGCGGAAAATTGTAGGTGCGTATACGCTCGCTCCGGTCGCCTGAGCCGATCTGGCTGCGACGTTCGTTCGCAAGGGCGGCATGCTGCTTTGCCTGCTCGGCTTCGTATAGCTTCGAGCGCAGGATCTGCATAGCGCGGTCTTTGTTTTTATACTGGCTCCGCTCGTCCTGACATTCCACGACCGTACCTGTCGGTATATGTGTGATACGTATGGCGCTCTCGGTCTTGTTTACATGCTGACCGCCTGCACCGGATGAACGGTAGGTGTCGATCTTCAAATCAGCCGGGTTGAGATGAAAGTCTATCTCCTCTATCTCCGGCAGCACCGCAACTGTGGCGGCAGAGGTGTGTATGCGTCCGCCGGACTCGGTCACGGGAACGCGCTGAACACGGTGGCCGCCGGCTTCAAACTTCAGACGCGAGTATGCGCCGTCACCTTCAACTACAAAACTGATCTCCTTTATACCGCCGAGCTCGGTTTCGCTGACATTGGCAACATCTATTTTCCAGCCTCTTGACTCAGCGTACATCGAGTACATGCGAAAAAGATCCGCCGCAAAGAGCATGCCCTCTTCCCCGCCGACGCCGCCGCGTATCTCCATGATCACGTTTTTTCCGTCGTTCGGGTCCTTTGGCAGCAGCAGGATCTTTATTTCCTGTTCAAGGCGTTCCTTATCGGCCTTTGCCTGGGCATACTCCTCCTGCGCAAGCTCGCGCATCTCACTGTCACCCATCAGTTCCATAGCCTCGTCCATACATGCACAGGCATGGGAGTAATCCGTATAGGCCTTTACTATGGGCTGTATTTCGCGAGCCTCACGCTCATATTTCGCGTAAACTGCCGGATCGGAATAGGTCGCCGGTTCCTCTAAACGCGCGCAGAGGAGCTCATATTGATTTTGAAGAAGCTTCAGCTTATCAAACATACTGTACTCCCGATTTCGTAATGGAAACATTCTAGCATAAACCGCCGGCAAAGTAAACCAGAGCTTTATGAATACAATATTTAAGCAGGCACGGCTGTGATGAAAGCCGTGCCTGCCCGGAGATGGATATATGTTTCCGAATATGACAGTCTGT
>JAQXKZ010000009.1 GCA_029010715.1 Clostridiales bacterium | reverse complement strand
GTGCTGCAGTAGGTATGGCGGCAGACATGGGGCGTGATGTTGGGAATCTGGACTCTATCCGCTGCCATCAGGCCTGTGTGCCCCAGTCGATCCGCCCTAAAGTTCTTTTATAAAGTATGACTGTGCGAAGCCGTCAAAAGCGGGAGATAGTTTTAGTATCTCTGTATACCCCAGCTTCCTGTAGAACTCAGGCGCTTGAAAACTGTAGGTGTTTAGCAGAATGCGCTTCAAGCCATTTTGCCGGGCCAATGCCTCCACATGAGCCAGCAGCCTCCGTCCGATTCCTTTACCCCGGTATTGTCCTTCGACATACAGAAACTCAACTTCCAGTGTATCCCCCAGCCCCCCGGCCACTATGCCACCAATGATCCTGCCCTTATCCTCGATGTGAAAATTAAAATCTCCGGATTCACGCATATAACGGGCGTTATACTCCCTCAGTTTTTCGTGTAAATAGCTGCTGTCTGCTTCTGAACTGCAGATAATTGCTTTATCCGTTCCATTTTTCACATCCCAAACCATTGTATATTCGGCCTCTCTTGTGGCTTCGTCAAGTCTTTCTGACAGTATCGAAAAACCCTCCCTTAAATAAAAAAGAACAGCCCGGTTGTTTTTCCGATATACGTCCAATGAAAGAGAAGAGTATTTTTGTTTTACATAGTCCAGAAGCTTCTCCCCGACTCCATGCGAACGATGCCTTTTGTCCACAAAAATCCCTGCGATATAAGCGTCTGCAATACCGATAAAACCCTGTATGTCTCCATGAAGTTCACATACGAAAACCTCCGTCTGCAAAAGCTGCTCCCGCACCATCCCGAAATTGGATTCCCAATACTCTTTCGGAATGAAAGGGTGTGCGTCCGTGTTTCCGTTCAGCCATATCTGCATCACCTGCTCACTGTCTGCCTTCTGAAATTTCCTGATCATGTTCTGCTCCTCCTGCTCTTTACGGCGTATCGAATGGCAATAAGGGCCGAAAGTGCGGCCGCGCGGATGCACGATTGCTGAAAAAAAGGGGATATTCACCGCCGTTTTTAATGATCGGGCCGCTGTCCGTCAGGCTCCTGTGTGCTGCTCTGTGGCGCGTAAGCATTCGCGCAAGATACGCGCTTCCTCCATTCATATGGCAAGCGGCAGCTTCCTTTTCAGAAAACTGCCGCATAATACTTATATGAGTCCCCGAAAGGCGGCTCTACCCGAGAATGATATCGCAGATGCGGTCGACCTCGGCGAGGCTCAGGTCGGGGTAGAGGGGGAGGGTCAGCACGCATTCGGCGATGTGCTTTGCGACAGGGGTACTGTCAGGGTCAAAGCCGGGCCGCCCACGGTAGCACTCAAACGAGTTGGTGATGGGGTAGAAGTATTTTCTGGCGATGACGCCATGCCCGCCCAGACGGTCAAATACCTCGTCGCGCGTGTATTTATATCCGTCAAATACGACGGGGAAGTAGGCGTAGTTCGACCTTACGCCCTTCTGCGGGGCGTTGAGGCGTATGCCGGGCACGCCGCCGAGACGCTCCCGGTAGCGTTCGTCAACGGTTTTGCGCTGCTCGATCCAGACCTCGAGATGGCGCAGGTTGCACAGGCCCATTGCGGCGCAGAACTCGTTCATTTTCGCGTTGCCGCCGACATATTTCACGTCCTCGGGCCCCTGAATGCCGAAATTCTTCAGATCCTTGATGCGCTGGTTCAGAGTCTCGTCCCTGAAGCAGAGCGCGCCGCCCTCGATGGTGTTGAATACCTTGGTGGCGTGGAAGGAGAACATGGCCGCGTCGCCGAATACGGCGGAGCTGACGCCGTTTTTCGTCACGCCGAAGGCGTGGGCCGCGTCATAGATGACCTTCAGGCCGTGCTTTTTTGCTATGCGGTCGATAGCGTCGACGTCGCAGAGGTTGCCGTAGACATGTATGGGCAGGATCGCGACCGTCTTGTCGCTTATCAAAGCCTCGATTTTGGCCGGGTCAATGGTGTAGTCTTCGGGATTGATGTCGCAGAATACAGGCGTACAGCCGCAGCGGACTATGGCGTGAGTCGTTGATGCGAAGGTGAACGGGGAGGTGATGATCTCGCCCTTCAGCTCCATGGCCTCGATTACGTTTTCCAGCGCGAGGTGGCCGTTTGTAAGCAGCGCCACATTTGCCGCGCCGAGATATTTTTTCAGCTCGGATTCGAGCTGCTGATGCTTGTCTCCCATGTTGGTGAGCCAGTGGCTGTCCCAGATACTGCGTATCTCGCTGCAGTACTCCTCAAAGCCTGGAAGTGATGAACGTGTGACGTTTATTGTTTCAGACATAGCTATCTCCATTCTGCCGTGTGAGCGGCACATGCCGCGGCATTGACCGTTTACTTACGCTCTGCCGTTTTTCTGTAATCTTCTCTTAGGGCCTTTACCGCTGAGGCGATGACGACAAACATCAGTACCGACAGCGGAAGCCCTATCAGTATCGCCAGTACCTGGACGGCGTTGAAGCCGCCGACCTCCAGCAGGACAAAGGTGATGATGCAGATGACAGCGGCCCAGAACACGCGGCACCAGCGCGGAGCGTGTATCTCGCTGTCGGAGTGTATGAAGGTCGTCTCTGCTGCGACGAAGGCGCTGGAGTCGACGGTGCTCGCCATAAACACGAAGCACAGCACCGCGACTATTACCATCATCAGCTTCGGGCAGGGCATGGTCCGGAGTATGGCAAGGATTGCTGCGGGCTGACCTGAGTTCTGCAGTACGGCGGCGATGTCCGCCGTGCCGCTGGTCTGGATCTTTATGGCGTAGTTTCCGAGCGTGGACATTGCCACCCAGCATCCGAGGGAGCACCAGACCATCTGGCCCAGTGCGATCTCACGCAGAGTACGTCCCTTTGACACTCTTGCGTTGAACACGCCCATCAGCGGCATGTATACTATCAGCCAGGCCCAGTACCAGACTGTCCAGCTGCGGACAAACTGGCCGTCGCCGTAGGGGTCGGTGTATGTAATCAGATGTATGAAGTTCTGCAGATACAGCCCCAGTGCGTTCAGCTCCGCGCGCAGCACGTCGAAAATACCGGCCAGAAAGCCGACAAAGAGCATAAAGGCAAAGGCCATGTATACGTTCACGTCGCTGAGAGTCTTTATTCCCTTCTGCAGCCCGAGATAAACGCTGGTGCCGAACATGGCGACCCATATCACGAGGATGATTATCTGCAGGGGCCTGACGTATTCGTCTGGGATGCCGAATATATTCTGCAGCAGCAGCGTCAGAAGCGGCATGCCGAGACCCATGGAAGTCACGGGCGCGGCTATGGCGCCGAAGGTGCCGAAGACGTCTATAAGGCAGCCGGTCAGCCGGTTGCTCTGGCCCTTCAGAATCGGAGAGCAGGCGGAGCTCATGTTTATCTGGCTTTCCCGGCGGTTGTAGAGAATATAGCCCACGGCGACGGAGGCCGGGACGTACAGCGACCACGCGTTGAGCCCCCAGTGGTAATGGGTGTACATAGCGGCGTACTCATATGCCTCGATGGAAAACGGCTCGGCGTGCAGGGGGACGGCGGTGGAAGAATATATTGTTGTCTCAATGAAACCGAAGACGATCAGTCCGGCGCTGCAGCTCGTGGTGAACATCATGGCTATCCATGAGAACTTGCTGTACTCCGGCCGGGCGTTTTCCCCGCCGAGCCTGACTTTCGCATAGGGACCGAAGGCGATCCACAGCGAAAACAGGAAAGCCGCGAGGTTGGACGCCACGAACAGCCAGTCAAACTGTCCGGAGAAAAAGGCATACGTTCTGTCGACGGCGTCCTGGACCGATTCCAGACTTACCGACACCAGTATCAGCACCACGGCGATGATGCCGACTACAGGAATAAACCGCTTTTTATCTATCTGCGCGCGCAATGTACATCACTCCATTTCAAACCGGATAAACGCGGAAGGCTTACTTGCCCTCCAGGCCTTCCCGGTAGACCTTTTTGAGATAGTCAAAATCCGTGTAATAAATGAGCACGTTTTCGCCGCGGTCGTTTGTGATCTTCACGGTTTCGTTCACCGTCTGGATAAAGCGGCAGGTTTCGTCGATATCGTCGGTGGCGAACAGGATATCGCCGAGCGGCTGATATTTGGTGAGCTCGTCTCCGACGTGTGCGAGGGAGTCGACGGTGACCCCGGGCATGGCGGCGATCCTGTCGAGACCTTCTATCGAGGCGATCTTACCGTCGTTGTTTGTCCAGAGCATGTAGCTGGAGCCGCAGCGCCTGAAGGCCTTGGTCTGTGGAGGCGGCAGCATGGCGGGGTCGTTGCGCTCGCCGAGCGCGTAGCCGACGAGCCATGCGACCGTATCGAAGCCGAGCAGGCTCTTTAAGGGCACGTACATCATGTCGCCGTCGAGGCGGTAGCCCATCTCGATTATGTAAAAGTGCCCGTCCTCGTCGAGCATGACCTGTACCCAGCCGATGCCCTCGCGACAGCCGACTGCCTGCAGCACCTTCTGTATGTACGGGTCGATCTCGCTGACATAGCGCTCGACATTATTGGATACGGTGGAGGTGATGGAGTAGCAGTTTTTCGGCTCGCCGGGCTGGGAGTACATCGCGCACAGTGACATGAGGCTGATTTTTCCCTCGGCGAAGGCATAGAAGCTGTACCACTCCTCGCCGCGGAGCATGCGCTCAACGATGAGCTTGGGGCTTTTTGACATTGAGCGTGCCAGAGCGCAGGCTTTGAGCAGCTCCTGCTCATTGTGGCAGTAGCTTATGCCGCGGTTGCAGCTGAGATCGACGGGCTTGACCACGACGGGGTACCTGACCGCGTCGAGCTCCTCGCGCGTTGGGGGAGAGGAGAGATAGTAGTCGTCCGGCAGCGGTGCGCCCAGCGAGCGGGCCAGACGCTTGAAGTCGTCCTTGTCACGGGAGAAGTGCCAGGCCTCTGGTGTGCAGTAGCACTGCAGGCCGAGCCTTCTGCACAGCTCCATGCACATTTCGAGGTTGAACTCGCTTATGCCGCATACTACGGCATTTATGCCCTCATCGCGGCACTTGGCCTCGAGCGTGTCAAGCTCGCCGGTGTTTATCATCCAGTACTCATCGCTGATGAGTTTCCCGACGGACTCCTCAGGCTCCATGTAATCGGTGACAATAGTGTATATTCCCTGGCTTTTGGCATAGCGCAGTATCTCGCAGGTGCCATAGCTTGTACCCAACATCAGAAGTTTTTTCAAGGTGTGTCCTCCGTATAATTATTCTTACTCGACGGCGACTTTGTACCAGCTGCTGTCGGCCATGTATTTCTCCGCGTCGGCGCGGCTGGCAAAGTTCATGACGAGCGTACCGATGGCCTTGTTCGCGCCGGAAAAGCTCTCGACCGTGTCGCCGGGCTTTACCCACAGGTCGCGCTGCACGACGGCGCTTTCGAGCGCCTCATCTGTTTCGAGCGCCTTAAAGCGTCCGTCACGGTCACTGTGCAGGATGATTTCGGTCCAGTGCCCGTTATATACCGGGTCATTCATGTCGTCTGCCGGCAGTCCGACCGCGGCTTTCACGGCGTTGGCGATCAGGTTCGTCCCGGCGGCCATGGCGAGGACCTCGCTCAGGCGGTTGCCGCCGCCGCGCGGGGATACCTCCATTATGTATGTCCTGCCGTCCGTGCCGAGACGTGTCTCAATGTTGTATAACGAGGTCCTCAGGCCGAGCAGCGTTATGAGCCGCTGCAGCTCGCCCCGCAGCTCCTTCTGCGCCCATTCAGGCATGGTCGAGGGCCAGATATAGGCCGCGGGCGTATAAGGGTTCTCGGCACTGCGGTCAAAAAGCTGATCGTCAAAGGAGCAGTAGCGCAGTTCGCCGTTTACGGAGAAACAGTCGCTGTCGGAGGAGGAGCCCTGCTGCTGTATGAACTGCTCGATTATGAATCCGCCGCAGAGCGAAAACTCCTTCGCGCGGGCGATGGCCGCCGCGAGCTCTCCGGGACCGTCCACGCGCGTGACGCCCTTGCTGCCGGCGGAGTCCACGGGCTTGACTATCATCGGCCAGCGGAAGGCTGCGGCGTCAGCCAGAGCCTCGTCAGCTTCGGTGTAGCTCCTGGCCCAGGGGACATTGAAGCCGTGCTCGGCCAGAAAGCGGCGGAAACGGCCCTTGTTCTGCAGTATGGACACGGCCTCATAGGAGCCGGCGAACGGCAGTCCCATCTTCTCGGCCACATATGCCGCGGTCGTGACGCCCGGGTCACAGGCGAAGGACATTATTCCGTCTATCCCAAGAGCGAGGGCTGTTTCAAGCACGGCGTCCCTGTCTGTGATGCTGACGTTGCGGTATTCGTCGGAGAACTTATGCGCTGCGTTGTCGGGCAGATAGTCGCAGGTGATCACGTATATACCCAGCCGGTGCGCCTCTTCAATGACAGGCAGCAGATACCGGGCGCCGCCCAGAAGTAAGAGCTTTTTCATTCAGGGTTTTCCTTTTCATTCGCCGTAGCCGTTTATCTTCCTGTAGAGCCTGTGCAGCCACGGGAAGGTACACTTTACGGCGTTATTTATACGAAAGCGCAGAGGCTTTGTTTTCAGTATGCTGTTGTAGGGCGGCCTGCGCAGCTCACGGTCCCTGCCCTGAGTGTAGAGCAGCTGGAACTTCCACTTGAGGATGTTGCTGTCCACCAGCTCCAGAAGCTCCGGGTCCGCCACATGAGTCCTGTAGGCTTCGAGCATCGAGACCGCGCCGGTCATAAAGCGTGTGAGCTTGTCGTATTGCCCCTCCACGCCGCTGCTCCAGGCGTCCTGATTGCTGCATATGCGGTAGGCGGACATGGTCCGGTTGATGAAATGTACCGGCCCGTTGTGCCGCAGCCATATACCGTATGGGTAGTCGCCGAAGCCGTATTCCGCGGCGATGTAATAGAAGTCGGGCGGGCTTGCCAGCAGCTCAGTCTTTGCCAGCAGTGAGCTTGTGTGCCAGGCGGTGTTCATGCCGGGGAGAATATCCTCAAATTCAACGTCGCAGTCGCCGTCGTGCCTTACCAGCTCCTCGTCCGCGCGGTCGCCGACACAGTAGTGCAGCAGGGTATTATGAACGCAGGCGGAGTATTCCGGGTGCGCCTGCATGAAATCGACCTGACGCTGCAGCTTGGTCGGGTCGGTCCAGTAGTCGTCGCCCTCGCAGAAGGCCGTGTATTTGCCGCGGGCGTTCGGGAAGAACACGGCATAGTAAATGTCTATATCCTGTGAATACAGGTTTTTTGGCTGATAGAACGGACGCACGATATCCGGGTATTTCTCCTCGTACTCGCGGATTATCGCGGCGGTGCCGTCGGTCGAGGCGTCGTCATTGACCAGCAGCTCGAAGGGAAAATCGGTCTGCTGGCTGACTATGCTCTCCAGCGCGTCGCGTATATACTCTTCGTGATTATAGGCCGTACAAAGTACGGAAACCATGCAGTCAGACGACATACAGCCTCCTGTTATTCTTCGGTCATTGTTATATATTCTTCATATTTTCTGGCTATGAATCTGTTTGGGCCGTAACCGGGTTTGTCTATGGGTTCTCCGCTGAAGCAGCGCATGTGGTTTGCCACGCAGTCATATCCGCCGATGCAGGTAAATTCGCAGCCGCCGGAGAAGCGCGGATTGCATTCGATTAAGTGATAACGCCCGTCATCGTCGAGCAGAAATTCAAAATTGACGCAGCCCGTGATGCCGAGTGCGGATGCGAGACGGCGGCAGCAGTCCTCCAGCTCCGGTTCCCTGTACAGATAAACGCTGGTACCGCATCCGTTGACGGTGCTGATAAGCTCTCTGCGCAGAACGACGGCCGCCTCGCCGCCTTTGCCCTGACACACGGTATCGGCAACTATCCTGGCGCCCTTGATATAGGGCTGGACTATATAGACGTCCCTGTCTGCGGAGGCAGTGAAGCCTTTCCACTGCTCTTTGTCATGGATATAATGCAGGCCGAGGCTGCTGCGCCCGTTATAGGGCTTGCACACGACCGGGAAAGGCCAGCCCGGCTCACCGGCCAGATCGCGCAGAAAAGCGGTGGGAATAGTGGTGAGAAACGGACAGTTCATATCCACGAATTCGGCAAAACGCTTTTTATCCCGGCAGATGTCCAGCGTTTCTACCGGAGAAATACACAGGCACACGCCGTTTGCCTCAAACCAGCCGCGGTTGTGGTTAAAGACGTCGACCTCTACATCGATCAGAGGAAGTATGCAGGAAACATTTTCCCCGGCACAGACAGTTTTTATAAATTCCAGATACTTTTCAGTGTCCGTTGCATACGGAGCCTGATAGAAAGCATCGACGTTGTAGGCGTCGACGAGCCATTCTCTGGGATAGATATCACAGCCTACCACACGGTAGCCCAGCTTTCGCAGATTCTTTATTACTATATCTCCGGCAACGGAGCCGATAGCCGTGACCAGCGCGGTTTTACTTTTCATTTCTATGTCTCTTTTCTTGTTGTAATGATTGCTCAGCCCCTGGAATGTTTTCCGGCAAGCATCTTCCGGGCTACATCGAGCAGAAAGCGGAAGCTGTCCACCTTAAACAGGGCCGAGAGCGCGGCATATATGGCAACTCCGGCCGGTATCTGTATCAGAAGAGTCGTCCAGTCGCTGAAGCCTATGCTTACGACGGGCCGTATGCAAAGCGCCATTGCCAGCGACAGCAGTATGGCCGGAGCCATGTCCCGCAGCTGGTGCAGATAGCTGTAATCCAGCAGCTTTCTGTTTGGCCATGAATTTATAAGCTGTGAGGTAACGCAGGAGACAAGCTGGCTCAGCGCGATCGCATAGACGCTTATGCCCATGGAGGCTACAAGCAGGAGGGTGCTTATGATTTTCTTTATTATCTCCAGCTTGAGAAATATATCGCTGCGCCCCATTGCCTTGATGGCGTTGAGGTTTGCCGTGTGCAGCGGGTAGAAGGCATAGACGATGCAGAACACCTGCATATACGGCACGCATGGCAGCCACTTCTCGGTGAGCAGCAGACGGACGAGCGGCTCCGCGCACGCGGCAAGACCTGCCATCATCGGCATCATTATATAGGTGCTGGTTTTTATGGCGCGCCGTGTCATGTCACGGACGGTTTCTTTCCTGTCCTGCTCTGCGGAAAGCACCGGCAGCAGCACGCTGTCTATTGAGGAATTTATGTTTTCCACAACGAGCAGTGGGAGCTGATCGGCCTTGTTGTAGTAGGCAAGGTCGGATGAGGTATATTTAAGCCCGACCACAAGCTGATACAGCTTGAGATATACGGTATCGAGCAGCGCGGAAGCCAGCAGCTTCCATCCGTAGGATATGAGACCGCCCAGACGCTTGAAGGAAAAAATGCGCTGAGGCTTCCAGCCGACGGTCAGCCATAGTATGGCCGTGTTCACCGTCACGTTCAGCAGCTGCTGCGCGACGAGCGCCCAGATGCCAAAGCCGGAGTAGGCCATTGTGATTCCGACCGCCGCGGAAAAAATCGTTCCGCCCAGAGTCGAGAAGAAGAAGCGCCGAAACTGCATCGTCTTGGCCACATAGGCCTGCTGCACGTTTTTCACGCCGGCTACGACTATCGTCAGGCCGAGCACACGTATTACCGGCACGAGGTCTGTGTGACCGTACAGGCGGTTTATCAGCGGCGCGGCGAAAAACAGCCCTGCATAGAGCACGAGGCAGAACGCGACGTTGAAGTAGAAAACCGAGGAGTAGTCCAGATTGTCGGTGTCTTTTTTCTGTATGAGGGCGTTTGCCATACCGCTGTCGACGAACACCTGCAGGATTGAGGTGATTACCGTGACCAGCGCGATGGTACCGTATAGCTCCGGCTCCAGCAGGCGTGCGAGCACGACGGAAACCACGAAGGACACGAGCTGTGCCCCGCAGCGCTCCATGAAGCGCCATATCAGGTTGGAAAAGACGGTTTGTCTGCTGTTCATCAGTTTTCTCCAAACCCTTTTCTGCGGCGGTGGATACGCTGCAGAAAGGGCAAGTAGCTTTTTATAAAGTTTTTCAGCCTGTAGCTGAAGGGCTGCCTTCTGAGCAGCTCTCTGTAGGGGGCGCGGCGCTGCTCACGGTCACGTCCCTCTATGTACATCAGCTCAAACTCCCGCTCGGTGATAGCCTGACTGACTGTCTGCTGCAATGCTTCGGGAGTATGTGCCGCCAGCAGTCTGAGCATTTGTGTCTGCCCATAGACGAAATGGTGCAGTTTCTTATACTGAGCATCCAAATTTGAGCTCCATGAGGTAGGATTGCTGAGCATACGGTATACGGACATAGGCCGGTCAATAAAACGTATGCGGCCGTTCAGACTGAGGAACAGCGCGCGCGGATAATCTGCGAAGCCGTATTTCGCCCCGCAGTAAAAATAATCAGGCAGACCGAAAGCATATTCGCGTCTGAACAGAAGAGAGCTTGTGTGATATGCGTGGGCCATACCCTTTATTATATCGGTGAATTGGATGTCCCTGTCGCCGCTTTCCGGACAATGTACCCTGGAATACAGCTTGTCCGGCTCTGAGCCGTCGCAGCAGTGTATCACCGTGTCGTGGGTACAGGCGGAGTATTCCGGGTGTGCCTCCATGAAATCCACCTGACGCTGAAGCTTTTCCGGGTCGGACCAGTAATCGTCGCCTTCACAGAATGCGATATATTTACCGTGGGAGGCCGGGAGCATGACGGTGTCCTCAATATTTATGTTTTGGGAATACAGGTTTTTGGACTGACAGAATGCCGTGATCTGCGGGTATCTTGCGGCATATTCCTTTATTATGGCGGCGGTACCGTCAGGGGATGCGTCGTCATTCACTATTATTTCAAAAGGAAAGTCGGTTTTTTGCGCGAGAAAGCTCTCCAGCGCGTCGCGTATATATGCTTCGTGGTTGTAGGCCGTACACAGGACAGAAACCATGCATTCATTATTACCCACAGGCTTGCCTCCGGAAACGTAAATACGAATTCATAGTATTATACAGCGAATGCGGCCTTATTTCAACATAAAGATGCGGCTGCCGGCCCCGGGGCGTATCGAAAGGAAACAATGCGAGGGACTGCGCCGGGGGAGCGCGTCAAATCGGAAAAGTGCCGCCGAAAGCCTGTATAATCAGGTATTTCGGGCAAAGCAGCATCTGTAATTGCTTCAAGGCCCGGCGGATTAAGCGCGGTCGAAAGGCCGTGCGCGGCTTTCTGTCAAGCTGAAAGGGCCTGCTGCATTATGCAGCAGGCCCTGGGCTGTTTTCTGAATGCGGCGGGGCTTTATGCCTTTGCAAGCTCTGCTGCGGTCTTTGAAGCGACGGCCGCGTTGTTGAGCACAAGCTGGATGTTGCTCTCGAGGCTGTCGCCGCCGGTGAGCTCGACCACGCGGGCGAGCAGGAACGGGGTGGTCTCCTTGCCGTGGACGCCCTGCGCCTTGCACTCGGCAAGCGCCTGCTCAATGGCTTTGTCGATGACCGCCTTGTCCATGGCGTACTGCTCGGGGATCGGGTTGGTGACGAGCATACCGCCCTTGTAGTCCAGCTCACGCTGGGCGCGGAACATCGCGGCCAGCTCCTCGGGGGAATCGACACGGTAGTCGACGCCGAAGCCGCTGTGGCGTGTGTAGAAAGCGGGCAGCTCATCCGTGCCGTAGCCGATCACGGGCACGCCCTTGGTCTCGAGATACTCGAGCGTCAGGCCGAGATCGAGAATGGACTTCGCACCTGCGCACACTACCATGACCGGGGTCTGGGCCAGCTCTTCGAGGTCGGCGGAGATATCCATCGTTACCTCGGCTCCGCGGTGCACGCCGCCGATGCCGCCGGTGGCAAAGACCCTGATGCCTGCCATATGCGCTATAATCATCGTGGTGGTGACGGTGGTGGCGCCGTCGGCTCCGCGCGCCACGAGCGCGGGCAGATCGCGGCGGCTCGCCTTGGCCACGCCTCTGCCGGTCTTGCCAAGGTACTCTATCTCCTCATGGCTCAGGCCCGCTTTGAGCCTGCCGCCGATAACGGCGATGGTCGCGGGAACTGCGCCGTTGTCACGGATGGTATGCTCGACGAGAAGCGCGGTCTCGACGTTCTTGGGATAGGGCATGCCGTGGGAGATGATCGTGCTTTCCAGCGCGACGACGGGGCGGCCCTCATCCAGCGCGGCCCTGACTTCAGGGGAGATGTCCAGATACTTGTTCATAATCTTGCTCCTTTTCCGTTTTATAAAAAAGCTTACAAGCTGCCGCAATTGCTATGCTACGGCTCACAGACGGTGGTGTACCGGTTGCCGTGAAATCATATGATAACAGAAAATGCCTAGTAATGCAATACCCTGCCTCGCGGTGCAAGGCAGGGCAGGGAAGATTATCTTGAACCCTTGTCGTAGGGTATGCCTTCCGCCTTCGGCGCGCGGGACTTTCCGGATGTCAGGGCCAGCACCAGCAGGGAGATGACGTAGGGCATCATGTTATAGACCGAGCCGGGGATGTTCAGACTCACGAGGAAGCCGAAGCCGAAGTATACGTTTGACAGTGCGCGGAAGAAGCCGAAGAGCAGGGCCGCGAGACCTATGCGTATGGGCTTCCACTGGCCGAATATCATAACGGCCAGAGCCAGGAAACCGAAACCGGCGACGCCGTTTTCAAACTTCCATTCCGAGACGCCCGCGAGGATGTAGCAGATACCGCCGAGGCCGCCGAGCATGCCGGATATCAGCACGCCTGACCAGCGCATTTTGTATACATTGATGCCGACGGAGTCCGCCGCCTGGGGATGCTCGCCGCAGGCCATCAGACGCAGGCCGAAGCGTGTTTTGTAGAGCGTGATATAGGCCGCGGCGAGAGCGATGAAGGCGATTACCATGAACCAGTTGAATTCAAAGCTGCCGATGTTGACGATAAAGGCCTTCTTCTGCTCTATGTACTGGATCGTGGAGGAGACGTCGTTGGGGTTGGTTGCGGTGTTGATGGCCTTGACGAGGACCGTGGCTGCCGCGGTGCCGAGGAGGTTGAGCGCGGTGCCGACGATGGTCTGGTCCGCCTTGAAGTTTATGCAGGCGACGGCCAGCAGCGACGAGTACAGCATACCGGACACGATTGCCGCCAGCAGCACCAGCAGCACCAGCACAATGCTGGGCAGGCCTTCCGGAGCGTAGCGCATCATGAGCGCGCCGCCGAGAGCGCCGATGACCATGACGCCTTCGAGACCGAGGTTGATGACGCCGGAGTGCTCGGAGAAGCAGCCGCCGAGGGCGACCAGAATGAGCACGGAGGAGAATATAAGCGTGTACTGTATGAGCAGCAGCATTACTTATCGCCTCCTTTCCGAGACTCTTCAGGCGTGGCGGCGAGAGACTTTTTCTTCTGTGCCTGCTTTTCATCATGCCTGTCGAGGGAACGGTTGATTGCGTACTTGATGAACAGCACAAAGCCGCAGAGGTAGATGATTATTGACGAAATCAGATCGGATATCTGAGAGCAGTACATGGTTTTATCGACATACGCGCCGCCCGAGGTGATGTGCTGGATGAAATAGGAAGAGAAGATCGTGCCTATCGGGTTCAGGCCGCCGAGGAAGGCTGCGGCTATACCGTTGAAGCCCATGCCGGGGACGGAGGACGCCGTGCACTGCCACTGTTCATAGTCGGTCAGATACAGCAGCGCGCCGCCGAGGGAGGCGAGGGCGCCGGCGATGACCAGAGTGAGTATGATGTTCTGCTTCTCTGCCATGCCGCAGTATTTTGCGGCGTTTTTGTTGTTGCCTGTCGCCTTCAGCTCATAGCCGAACTTTGTCTTGTCGAGCAGTATCGCAATAAAGACGGCGAGGATGATCGACAGGGGAACGGCGATGGTGACATAGGTGTTGTTGTTGAAGAATTTTTCGAGTCCGGCAGTGGGAAGCAGCGCCTGCGCGGCGGAGTCCTTCAGGTGATAGGTGTATGGACTTGTCGTCTCCTTTACGGTTGTCAGGAGCATGTTCGTCATATACAGGCCTATCCAGTTCAGCATTATGCCGGAGATGACCTCGTTGACATTGCAGTATGCTTTGAGCAGGCCGACGATGCCGCCGTAGAGTGCGCCTGCCACGATAGCGATGAGCATGCAGGGCAGCCAAGCCCAGCCCCAGGCCAGAGCGGCGTAGAGGCTTGCGCAGGTGCCTATCACATACTGGCCGGCGACGCCGATGTTGAACAGGCCGACCTTATAAGCGAACAGAACGCTCAGCGAGCACATGAGCAGGGGAGCGGTCTTGACAAGGGTGTTGCCGAAGTTCTTGATACGGAGGGAATGCTTGGAGTAGTGCAGAAAGTTCTTCATGACCTCCATTATCGCGTCCCAGGCGCCGGTGGGGTTTATGAACAGGAGCACGATATAGCCTATGAGCATGCCCAGCACGATGCACAGCAGGGAGGCGATCAGAGCCTGAACGGCGCTGTTGCGGAGAATGCGTCTTTTCTCGTTCATGCCTTCACCTCATCTCTCTTAGCGCCGGCCATGTACAGGCCGAGCTCTTCCTGCGTGGTCTTTTTCGGGTCGAGCTCGCCGACGAGCTCGCCCTCGTACATGACAAGGATGCGGTCGGGCACGTCCATGACCTCGTCGAGCTCGAGGCTGACGAGCAGTACGGCCTTGCCCGCGTCGCGCTGTGCGACCAGCTGCCTGTGTATGTACTCTATCGCTCCTACGTCGAGGCCGCGGGTCGGCTGCACCGCGACGAGCAGCTCGGGATTCTTGTCTATCTCGCGCGCTACTATGGCCTTCTGCTGGTTGCCGCCGGACATGCTGCGCACGACGGTGACGGAACCCTGGCCGGAGCGCACGTCATACTGTTCGATAAGGCTGTCGGAATATGCGCGGATGTTCTTCCTGCGCAGGAAGCCGGCCTTATCCGTGAACTCAGACTCAAAATAGCGCTGGAGTATCATGTTGTATTCAAGCGAATAGTCGAGCACCAGACCGTGCTTGTGGCGGTCCTCGGGTATATGGCTCATGCCGGAGATACTGCGTTTTCGTATCGGGGCCCTGGTAATATCCTTGCCGCAGAGAGTGAGTTTGCCCTCTTTGAGCGGCTCGAGGCCGGTGATGCCGTAGACGAGCTCGGTCTGACCGTTGCCGTCTATACCCGCGATACATACGATCTCGCCCGCGCGCACCTTGAAGCTTACATTTCTGACGGCGTTATTCTTATGCACCTTCGACGCGACGGTCATATTCTCCACATCGAGCACGACGTCGCCGGGGTGCCGCTCACCCTTTTCAACGTGGAAGTTGACGTTTCGTCCGACCATCATCGCGCTCAGCTGCTCCATGGTGGTGTCCCTGGTATCGACGGTGCCGATGCAGCGCCCCTTGCGCAAAACGGTGCATCTGTCGGCCACGGCCATGATCTCCGCGAGCTTGTGTGAAATGAAGAGTATGCTCTTGCCCTCTGCGGAGAGATTCTTCATGATCTGCATGAGCTCCTCTATCTCCTGCGGGGTGAGCACTGCGGTAGGCTCGTCGAAGATAAGGATCTCGTTTTCGCGGTAGAGCATTTTCAGGATCTCGGTGCGCTGCTGCATACCGACGGTGATGTCCTCGATCTTCGCGTCGGGGTCGATGTGCAGGCCGTACTTTTCACTGAGGGCCAGCGCCTTTTCCCGCGCCTCCTTTTTCTGAAGGAAGCCGAATTTGTTGGGCTCGACGCCCATAATGATGTTGTCGAGGACAGAGAAGCATTCCACCAGCTTGAAGTGCTGATGCACCATGCCGATACCGAGCGCGTTGGCGTCGTTCGGGTCCTTTATCCTGACTTCCCTGCCGTCCTTTTTGATGATGCCCTCCTCCGGCTGGTACAGACCGAACAGGACGCTCATCAGCGTGGATTTGCCCGCGCCGTTTTCTCCGAGCAGCGCGTGAATCTCACCCTTCTTCAGCTGAAGGGTAATGTTGTCGTTGGCGATTATACCCGGGAACTTTTTTGTAATATTGAGCATTTCTATTGCGTAAGGTTCCAAGTTTCGCCCTCCTTCCGTTTTTATGGCCCGCCGCTAGCGGCACGGCTGACGCGGGCTTTCGGCATAAAAGCGCGTATCGGCCGATGGCGATTGCCCGATGCGGGGACGGAAACCATAGTATGTTGTTAATTATACTATAGGAGCTACAAGAAATCAAACAATTTGACAGCGCCCGGGCGAAAAAGAGCAATAAAAAAGGGCAGGCCCGAAAGCTTGCCCTTATGGGGTTTTTGAAGAGGATTACTTCAGATTGCCGAGATCGTTCAGAGTGATGTCAGCGGCAAAGTCGGAAGCGGTCATGGAGATGTCGTTGGAGACAGTGATCTCGCCGTTGAGCATTGCCTTGACGAGTGCCGCGTAGTCCTCAGCGGTGAACTTGCCGTCCTCGAACTGAGTGGTAGCGGGGATCTGAACGTAGTTCTCATCGGGGTTCTCGGAAACGAGACCCAGAGTGTCGATAACGCCGCCCTTGAACTCGCCGGCCTGGATAGCGGTGAGCTCGGTCTTAACGGTAGCGGCAAGACCCTTCATGGCGGAAGTAACGGTCATACCCTCGCCGTAGTCGCCGTCAATGATGCCGGACTGGTCAACGTCAACGCCGATGACCTTGCCGCCGACCTTGGCAGCTGCTTCGGCAGCGGAGGTGTAGATGCCGCCGCCGCAGGCGAAGACGACCTCAGTGCCGTCCTGGTACCAGGTGTCCATAGCGGCGGTGATGTCAGCGTCGCCGTAGAACTGGTTGCCGTATGCGTAGTTGACGGTGACGTCAGTCAGGCCGAGCTCCTTTGCAGCGGCGTCAATGCCCTGCACGTAGCCGTAGCCGTAACGGACGACAGCGGGGACAGCCATGCCGCCGAGGAAGCCGAGCTTGGTGTAGCCGAGCTTAACAGCTGCGTAACCGGCCATGTAGCCGCACAGCTCTTCCTGGTAGACAGCGCAGTAGAGGTTTTCGGGAACGGTGAAATCGCTGCCCAGATCGCCGGCGCCGACGTCAAGCGCGACAAAGGTGACCTCGGGGTACTCGTTGACGGTGGACTTGATGGCGTTTGCAAATGCAAAGCCGGGCATCACGATGCAGGTGTAGCTTTCATCAATAGCGGCCTCGATCTGAGCAACGCGGTCCTCGTCGGAGTCGGATGCGGGCTTAAAGTAGCTGAACTCCAGGCCGTTTGCTTCGCAGTACTCCTTGCAGGCCTCATAGGTGGTCTGGTTAAAGGACTGGTCGGTGATATCGCCGTAGTCGGTTATCATAGCGACCTTGAGCTCTGCGGGCTCGGCAGCGGGAGCCTCGGTAGCAGCGTCTGCAGCAGGCGCTTCGGTCGCGGTGGCAGCGGGAGCGGAGCTTTCGCCGCATGCAGCCAGAGCGAAGACCATGCACAGAGCAAGAACCAGTGCGAGAATCTTTTTCATGATTTTTCCTCCATAATAATTTTGATTAACAGCACATTATAGTGTGATGTCATCCATACGCTGAGAAGTATAACATACTGCGTGTTAACAAATCAAGGACAACGTTGATAAAATTGCTAACTATTTGTTAACTATTCATGCAGGACGGCTCAAAGCTGCGCCATCTTCACTGCGGTGTTGAGCGCGATCTCCATCATCTGCGTGAAGGAGGTCTGGCGCAGCTCGGAGGAGAGCGCCTCGGGGCGGTAGAGGTGGTCGGATATCGTGCATATGCACAGTGCGCGCTTGTGGGCGTAGGCCGCGTTCGCGTAGAGTCCGGCGGCTTCCATCTCGACGGCCAGCGCGCCCATGCGGCGCCAGGCGTCGGTCTTGTCGGTGCCCTCGGCGGCATAGAAATTGTCATTGGATACGATATTGCCGACCTTGATGTCGACGCCGAGCTCCTTACCGGCCTCGACTGCCTTGGTGAGGAGCGTGTAGTCTGCGATCGGGGCGAAGACTCCGGGCGTACCGAAGCTGTTTATGTAGTTGGAGTTGGTGCAGGCGCCCTGTCCGGCAACTATGTCCATGAGCTTGATGTCGTCCTGCAGCGCGCCGGCGGAGCCAACGCGGATGATGTTGTCGACGTCGTAGAAGTTGAACAGCTCCCAGCTGTATATGCTTATTGCGGGAATGCCCATGCCGGAAGCCATAACTGTTACGGGCACACCCTTCCAGGTGCCGGTGTGTCCCTGCACGCCGCGGACATTGTTGACGAGTACGGGGTCGGTGAGGAAATTGTCGGCTATGAACCTGGCTCTCAGAGGGTCGCCCGGCATGAGAACGGTCTTCGCGATCTGACCCTTTTCGGCGGAAATGTGGGGAGTGGGTATAGGCATAGAATAACCTCCGTGAATAGTAGTTTGTCTTGGGGCAGCACCGGGCAAAGCGCCTCCGGCGCCTGCTCCTGCCGGATTATGCGGCGCTGCGTTCAGTTAAATCCTGTATAATATAATTATACCGATAAAAAAACAAAAGTCAAATTGAAACGTGCCGCAATATATGCTATTATATACAGGATATATAGATATATGGGAGGGCGATGCCCCATGAGCGACGTTATGGTCATCGGTATAGCAGGAGGAACGGGAAGCGGTAAAACAACCATTACGAAGAAGCTTATCCAGCATTTCGGGGACGATGTCTCGGTTATCCATCACGACAATTATTATAAGGCTCACCACGACATGCCCTATGAGGAGCGCGCGAGGCTCAATTACGACCATCCGGACTCTTTCGATACGGAGATGCTCATTGACGCGCTCAAAGAGCTCAAGCGCGGGCACAGCGTCGTCTGCCCGGTCTATGACTACTCCATCCACGACCGTTCGGACAAGACCACCGTCGTCGAACCGGCGAAGGTAGTAATCGTCGAGGGCATACTCATCTTCCAGAGCAGGGAGCTCTGCCGGCAGATGGATATCAAGATATACGTCGATACCGACGCCGACGTACGCATACTGCGCCGCATCATGCGCGACGTGCGCGACAGGGGACGCAGCCTTGAAAGCGTCGTCAACCAGTACCTGAGCACGGTCAAGCCCATGCATGAGCAGTTTGTTGAGCCCAGCAAGCGCAACGCCGACATAATCATCCCCGAGGGCGGACATAATCTGGTCGCCATGGAGATGGTCATGGAGCGGGTCCGGGCTCACCTTGAACACTGCTGAATACACCGGACGGAGAGAGATTATGGCAAAACTGTATTTCAAATTCGGCGCTATGGGCTCGTCAAAATCTGCCCAGGCGCTTATAACCAGATTCAACTATGAAGAGCTGGGCATGACGGTCTGGCTCATCAAGCCCAGTACAGACACCCGCGACGGCGCGGATATCATCCGCAGCCGCATCGGGCTGGAGGCTCACGCGCAGGTCATCACGCCGGAGCAGAATATCGTTGATGAATATCATAAGGTCGGCCGGCACGATGTAATAATCGCCGACGAGGCCCAGTTCTTTACGCCTGAGCAGATAGACCAGCTCAGAGAGCTTGTGGACGACGAGGACCTGCCTGTGCTGTGTTTCGGTCTGCGCACCGATTTTCTGACCCGTTTCTTCCCCGGCGCACAGCGTCTCATGGAGCTGAGCGATTCGCTGACCGAGATCAAGACGGTCTGCGCCTGCGGCAGAAAAGCTACGGTCAATGCCCGCCTCGATGCGGACGGCAAGGTCGTCACACAGGGAGACCAGGTCTTTCTCGGCGGCAACGACAGCTATATCGCCATGTGCCATAAATGCTGGAAACGGAAAATAAAAGAGCAGCAACAGTGAAGCGAAATCTCCCGGCCGTCAGGCCGGGAGATTTTCCGATTCATATTACTCGCAGTCGAATATCGCCTTTGACGCGAGAAGGCTTCCGAATCGCTCCTTCCACCGGCGATGCAGCGCCGAGGCGTCCCACGCCTCCAGCGCGGACTTCTCCATGTCCACTACGATCATAAGGTCATAGCGGTTGCTGCGGTCTGTGCAGTTGCTGTGTATTTCGCAGCCGTGGACGCCGGGTATGCTGCCTCCACTTGAAAAGAGAGCCTTGACCGCCCCGGTGACGGCCTCCCTGTCGCTGACGCTGTCGTTGTATTTGGCGATTATATAATGCTTCATTTCTGAGATTCTCCTTTTTGAATAATTTATAATAATGAAGTATAGCACCACGCCGCGCTCTCAGGCAAGCGCTGTCGCTTTCCGTTCGGAATATTAATACCGGGATGATGTGCTTATCCGTCCCATGCTTTTTTCGCGGTGAATACCGCAAAATGTACCGCAGAACAGATAAATCAGCAATTTAACACAAAATAGAGTGATATATTGAACCGGTTTTTCTTGCAAATTTATATGATATATGTTAGACTTGTTAACAGCGAAATGCCAAAAATATTGAAACGAGGTAATGCGTATGAATATTCTGGTGTGCTTCAAGTACATACCCGATGAAGACGAGATCTCCATCAACCCCGACAAAACCGTTAATCTGAGCAGGGCAGCCTGGGTCGTAAGCCCCTATGACCTTAATGCGATTGAGGCGGCCATGAGCCTGTCCAGAGCCGTTCCCGACGGAAAGACCGCTATGCTGACCGTCGCCGGCGACGTTTTGGATAACTCCAAAATGAAGAAGTCCGCACTTGCCCGCGGTCCCGAGTCCCTGTATGCCGTCAGGATCCAGGATCAGAACGCCGTCGATAATCTCACGGTCGCATCCCTGCTGAAGGCTGCCGTTGAGAAGATGGGCGATGTGGATATTATTATCTGCGGCGAGGGCTCCGGCGACATGTACTCTCAGCAGCTCGGAAATATCCTCGGCGGTATGCTCGGCTGGCCTACTCTCAACGCTGTTTCCGGCCTCAGCTATGCTGACGGCAAGGTCATGGCCGAGAGGACCGACGGCAACCGTACCGAGACCTACGCCATCGGAGGCAAGGCTGTTCTGTCTGTTACCAGCGATATATGCAGACCGCATATCCCCACCATGAAGGAGATCATGGGCTCCGGCAAGAAGCCTATGACCATATGGGATGCCGGCGAATTTACGGCCGAGGCCACCGTTACCAGCGTGGCTTCCGTGCTTGCTCCGGAGAAGGCTGTTCGTAAGAAGATCATGTTCCATGAGTCCGATGAGGCAGAGTTCGATGAATTCTGCAAAGTCCTCAAGAGCAGCATTTAATGGGAGGTGCCTGATATGTTGAACAATATTCTTGTAGTTGCAACCAGCGCGGCCGGTAAGGAACTGGTCAGCAAGGCGAACGAGCTCGCGGCACATACCGTTCTGGTCAGCGCCTGCCCGGAGCTTACCGGCGCCGACGTCGTTTACACCGTTGCTCATGAGGATTCCATCGCCGCCAGGCTCGACGCCATTGCCGCGGTCGCCGCGGAACTCAAGCCCGAACTCGTGCTCTGCGAAGGCGGCCTTGGCGGACGTCTTGTCGCCGGCTATGTTGCCGCCGCGATGAAGACCTGCCCTCTGCCCGAAGCCCTGAGCGTCAAGGTCGGTGACGGCTGCGCTGAGATCACCAGGATGGTCTACGGCGGCAGTGCCATCAAGACCGAGAGCACTCCTCTCCCCGCCGTCGTTGTTGTCGGCGCCGGCGCCTTCGGCTGCGAGGACAATCTCCGCAGCAGCGAAGCAAAGGAGCTCCCCGCCGTTGAGATAAAGGGAATGGAGCTCGTTGGCATCAAGGAGTCTGCCGGTTCCCAGATGAACCTGCCCGGCGCAAAGAAGGTCATCGGCTGCGGCCGCGGCCTCTCCTCTGCCGACAATCTCCCGACCGTCGAGAAGCTCGCCTCCATCATGGGCGCCGAGATCGGCTGCACCAGACCCGCCGCCGAGGATGAGGGCTGGTTTGAGAAGAACCGCTACATCGGCGTTTCCGGCGTTATGATCAAGCCCAACGTCTACTTCGCCATCGGTGTTTCCGGCCAGGTTCAGCACATGGTCGGCGTCGATCAGTCCGGTGTTATCTTTGCTCTCGATAAGAACGAGAACGCCCCGATCTTCGAAGAGGCTGACTACTGCCTCGTCGGCAACTCCAACACCGCGCTTTCCGCGATAGTTGAGAAGCTCAGCTGACAACAACCGGATAATACGATAAAAAGAGACATGCTTCGGCATGTCTCTTTTTCAGCTTGTCAAAAAGGCCCGCAGGGGCTTTTTGACCGCGCTTCCGCCGCCGGACATTCTGAACGTTTTCAAAATGCCGCGTCTCACGAAGGGCCTGATAAATCAAGCCTTTCTGCGGCGGCTTATCCGGTTTGAGGGGGCCGGAGGCCCGGCTCAGGTTTCGGCCGCCATATCGCGCAGCACCGCCTCGGCGCAGCGCAGTCCGTCGACCGCGGCGGAGGTGATGCCTCCGGCATAGCCTGCGCCTTCTCCGCAGGGGTATAGACCGCGGAGGCTGCCCTGCAGAGTTTCGTCGCGGACTATACGGACGGGAGAGGACGAGCGCGTCTCGGGACCGGTCAGGACGGCTTCGGGATCGTCGAAGCCGCGGAGCTTTTTGCCGAGCTCCGGTATGGCTTTTTGCAGCACGGAGCTGACCCGCTCCGGCAGCACCTCCCGCAGATCTCCCCAGATGACGCCGGGCTCATAGCTGGGCTTCACGCGGCCCGGCCCGGCGCTCGGACGCCCTGCCAGAAAGTCGCCGGCAAGCTGGGCGGGAGCGCTGTAGCTCCCGGAATATTCATAGGCCCGCCGCTCGACCTCGCGCTGCCAGTACATACCGGCGAGTATGCCCTCTCCCGGGAAGTCTTCGGTATGCAGCGTGACGAGCAGGGCGGAGTTCGCGTTCTCCCCGTCGCGCTTTGAGTAGCTCATGCCGTTGGTGACTATTCCGCCGGGCTCGGAGGCCGCGGCAAATACGCTGCCGCCGGGGCACGTGCAGAAGGTGTAAGCGCTTGTGCCGTCGGGCAGATGTACGCTGAGGCTGTAGTCTGCCGGGGGCAGCTCGCCGCGGGAGCAGCCGTACTGGGCGAGGTCGATATCGGCCTGCCTGTGCTCGATGCGCACGCCCATTGAAAAGGGCTTTCGCTCCATGGTGACGCCGATGGAAGCGAGCATCTCAAAGCTGTCGCGCGCAGAGTGCCCGGGCGCGAGGATGAGCCGTGAGCAGGGGAGGGTATACTCTCCCCCGGCGGTGTGCAGGAGCAGGCGGGTCACCCGGCCGTTTTCGGCCAGGATCTTGTCCATTCTGGTCTCAAAATGAACCTCGCCTCCGAGGGCGATGATCTCGCGGCGGATGTTCTGCACGACGTCGATCAGAATGTCGGTCCCGATATGGGGCTTCGCGTCATAGGTGACGCTTTCCGGCGCGCCGTGCGCGGCAAATTCGCGCAGGACCCAGAACATGCGCTTGTCATGGGTGCCGGTGTTGAGCTTGCCGTCGGAGAAGGTACCGGCGCCGCCCTCGCCGAACTGGACGTTCGACTCGGGGTCGAGCACGCCCCCGGCGCGAAAGGCGTCCACCGCTGCCTTGCGGCCGGGAGCGTCCTTGCCGCGCTCGATGACGACCGGCCTTGCACCGACACGGGCAAGGACCAGCGCGGCGAACATGCCGGCGGGGCCGAAGCCGACGACGACCGGACGCGGTTTATCCGGAGCGGCGGGAACACGCGGTATATCGTACAGCGGCTCGGTGTACACGGCGAGGTCCCTGCCGCCGGGACGGGAGAGAAGCTTGTCCTCACCGCTCCTGAGGGAGACGGCGGCGGAGCATACATAGTGAATATCGTTTTTCTTCCGCGCGTCAAGCGAGCGCTTGACGACGCGGAAGGCGGTGATGTCGTTTTCCTTTATGCGCAGCTTTTTCGCGGCTTTGGATCTGAGCAGGGACAGCTCCTCGCCGGCTTCAAGACGGAGATTACGGACAAGTATCATAGGCCGAGCCTCCCGGCTAGTCTGCCGCTGGCCCATGCCCACTGCAGATTATAGCCGCCGCAGTCGCCGTCGATATCGAGCAGCTCGCCGCAGACAAAGAGACCGGGCATAAACCAGCTTTCGAGCGTCTCGGGGTTGAATCCGCCGGTGCGTATGCCGCCGGCCGTGACCTGCGCGTTATCAAAGCCAGCGGTCCCGAGTAGCTTCAGCCGGAAGTCCTTGCAGGCGCGTGCGAGCGCTCCGAGCTGAGCCGGGCTCAGCGTTTTGAGCGGGGCGTTTGCGTCAAGGGCGGCGTATTTGACGAGCATCCGGCCGAGACGGTTGTGCAGCATTCCGGTCAGAATGTCGGCGGTATCAAGCTCCGGGAGATTTTTACGGCGCAGGGACAGCATGGCGGCGACGTCCCCGGCGGAGTATTCCGCGAAGAAGTCGGCGGAGACGGACAGCCCCTTGCCGCCGGTCGAGGCGGCGCGGGAGATATCGAAGGCCGCGGGTCCGGAGAGACCGCTGTCGGTAAACTGGAGCTCGCCGCGGCTCTCCTTTAAAAGCTCCTCACCGGAGAGCAGGCGCAGGCGGCAGTCGGCGCGCACGCCTTTGAGCGCGCGCGGGTATTCCGGCTCCGTAAGCAGCTGGACGAGACTGGGGTAGAGCCCGGTGCGCTTGTGGCCCAGGGGCTTCAGAAGCTCGTATCCGTCGGACACGCCGCCGAGCTTTGCGCCGGCGCAGCCGCCGCAGGCGACGATCAGTTTATCCGCATGCAGCGTCTCGCCGTCGGTAACGACGGCCCAGCCGCCGCTCTCGCGGCGCAGCTCCCGCGCAGAGCAGGAGCAGCGCAGCTCGACGCCCGCCTGATCGAGCGCAAAGCGGAGCACGTCGAGCACGGAGTTGGCGGAGTCCGAGAGAGGGTAGACCCTGCCGCCGTACTCTTCGACAGTGACGAGACCGAGAGAGCGAAAATAATCCAGCGCAGCTTTCGGCGGGAACTTTTCAAGGGCAGCAGCGGCAAAGTCCGGGACCTCGCCGTGGTAGTTTTCCGGAGACGCTCCGGTATTGGTGAGGTTGCAGCGGCCGTTGCCGGTGGCAAGCAGCTTGCGGCCTATGCGCTGCTGACGCTCCAGAATGATGACGCGGCGGTTTTTGTCGCCGGCGGCGGTCAGAGCCGCTATTAGACCGGAGGCGCCGCCGCCTATTATAATAACAGTTTCCATCCTCTTATTCTCCGTGCAGGATATCGTGGGCGACCGGGGTATAGAACAGGCGGCCGACAGTCTCGGGATCCTTCGTCTGGCCGAGAATCCACATCAGCTTGGCATAGACCGACTCGGTGGTCATATCATAGGCCTCGAGGACGAGGGGGTTGCGCTTGAGCCCGTGGCCGACGGAATAGACCGAGAGGTCGGAGCCCTCGTTCTGCACCTGAGTGGTCATGACGACGAATTTGCCGTCGGACGTGTGGTGCTCCACGAGCTCGAAAAGACGGCTGTCGTTATACGAGGGCAGACCGCCGACGCCGAAGCATTCTATAATAAGAGCGTCGTTTCGTGAGAGCAGAAAATCCAGAACCTCGGGATCCGTGCCGGGGACCATCTTTACAAGCGCGACCTTTTCGTCGAGCTTGTCGAAGAAGAGCGGCTCGGACAGGACGTCCGGCGAGATATAGCGCATGAGCCGGTGGTCGTGGAGTATTGCAAGATCCGGATAATTGATGCTGGAGAAGGCGGCGAAGCTTTTGGAGCAGGTCTTTCTCGCGCGGGTACCGAGTATGACGCGCCCGCTGAACACGATATCAACCCCGGCGAGCTGTCCCGAACAGGCGCAGACAAAGGCGTCGGTCAGGTTGAGCTTGGAGTCTGTGGAGTCGTAATTGATCGGCTTCTGGGCGCCGGTCAGCATGATGGGCTTATCCGCACCCTGAACGAGATAGCTCAGAGCCGCGGCGGTATAAGCCATGGTGTCGGTGCCGTGGCTGATGACAAAGCCGTCATACTTATTATAATTATCGCGCAGAGCCCGGGCGACGGCGACCCAGTGCGCGGGGGTTATGTTGGTGCTGTCAAGATTGAAAAGAGACCTGCACTCGACGCGGCAGAGGCTGCTTATGGCCGGAACATAGCGCAGCAGCTGCTCCGGGGTGAGCTCCGGGGTAAGTCCCTCGGGCGTCATCTCAGAGGCGATAGTGCCGCCGGTCCCGAGCATGAGTATGTTTTTCATGTGAGCTTCCTTTAAAAATAATAATAGCGGAATTATTATAGCAAGCCTGCCGCGATTATTCAATCGAAGCGGGCAAAAATCATTGCATGCAAAGGGAGATCGTGCGCCGCTGCCGTAAATGCAGGAACCCGGACTGCGGACGGACAGTTTCGCATATGACTTTTACGGCGCTTTCGCAAGGCTCGCGGGAGAGGAGGGAGCTGAACAGATGAGGGGCGGTGTTTGCCCACGGGGAGAAGGTCCTCGAACGCGGCCGGAGAAAACCGGAGCAGGCAAAAACGTAAGGGCCGGGGATAAATCATCCTGTGCATCGCTCACAAAAATACGAAAAAAATTTCTGCAAAAACGCTGAAATTTCTCTTGACATATACCGGCAGGCTTGGTATATTAGTGAAGCGCGAGTGCGTAAGCACGGGCGTATTATGCGATGAAGCGGGAGATTGCTCGGGGAACCGAGGTAACTTCCGTGGAGTATGTCCGGTGTTGAAGCTTTTCAACACGCAATCGGGCGGCTGAAACCTTTCCGGTACACGCGTATATCGCGCGGACGGGGGCGGACCGGCTGAATCGGCCGGTTTGTTTTTCGGACGCGGCCTGATACGCACGGTTGTGTGTACAGGAAAAAAGAGGGTTTCATCCGTACGCATAATGGCGGAGCCAATGCCGCCGCAAAAACGTACGAAAAAGGAGAAAAAACATGGCAAGCACCAACAAGAACATGATCCGTATCCGCCTGAAGGCCTACGATCACCAGCTCATCGACAAGGCTGCCGAAACCATCGTTGAGGCTGCAAAGCGCACCGATGCAAAGGTCTCCGGCCCCATCCCCCTGCCCACCAAGACCGAGATCGTCACGATCCTCCGCGCGGTCCACAAGTACAAGGACAGCCGTGAGCAGTTTGAGCGCCGCACCCACAAGCGCCTTATCGACATCATCGCTCCCACCCAGAAGACCGTCGAGGCTCTGATGAGCGTTGAGGTTCCCGCAGGCGTCGAGATCGAGATCAAGCTCTGACCGGAAATCCCGGACAAAACACCCCGGCACCGCGCCGGACCCACACATGTCAAAACCCATTGTCCGCAGCTTGCGAATGCGGACGGGTCAAGTTGCCGGCCTCTGGACGGCTGAAATCCCAAGCCGGGTCAAGCAAGGCAACCAATAACCGTTAGGAGGAAATATCTGATGAAGAAAGCCATCATCGGCAAGAAGGTCGGCATGACGCAGATCTTCGACGAGACTGGTAAGGTCATTCCCGTGACCGTCATTGAAGCCGGCCCCTGCGTGGTCGTGCAGAAGATGACCAAGGAGAAGGAAGGATACGAAGCAGTCCAGTTCGGTTACGAGGAAGTAGCCGAGAAAAAGCTGAGCCAGCCTGAGCAGGGTCACCTGAAGAAGGCGGGCACAGGCATGGTAAAGCACCTCAAGGAGTTCCGTCTCGAGGACAGCAGCAAGCTGGAAGTCGGCGACACCGTGAAGGCCGACGTTTTCGCCGAGGGCGACAAGGTCGACGTCACCGGTACCAGCAAAGGTAAGGGCTACGCCGGCGTTATCAAGCGCTTCGGCCAGGGCCGTACCCCCACCAGCCACGGCGGAGGCCCCGTCCACCGTCATGCAGGCTCCATGGGCTCCAGTACCGATCCTTCCCGTATTTTCCCGGGCAAGAAGCAGGCCGGCCACATGGGCGTTGAGCAGGTCACTGTCCAGAACCTCGACATCGTCAAGGTCGACGCAGAGCTCAACATGATCGCTATCCGCGGCGCCGTCCCCGGCCCCAAGGGCAGCATCGTCTATATCAAGGACACCGTCAAGACCGCGCCCGTCAAGAAGGGCGAGGCAGCCGGTATCAGCCTCAACCCGCAGAAGGCTTCCGCACGTGTCAACCCGCAGAAGGCTTCCGCACGTACAAAATAAAGAAAGGAGAGCAGCATAAATGCCTATTGCAAACGTATTTAACATGGCAGGCGAGAAGATCGGCGAGATCGAGCTCTCCGAGGCCATCTTCGGCATCGAGCCGAACAAGAGCGTCCTGCACGACTCCGTCAAGAACCATCTTGCCAACTGCCGTCAGGGTACTCAGAGCGCTCTCACCAAGGGCGAAGTTTCCTACACCACCAGAAAGCCCTGGCGTCAGAAGGGCACCGGCCGCGCACGCGCCGGTTACGCAGGCTCCCCCGTGTGGTATCACGGCGGCGTAGCTTTCGCCCCGAAGCCCAGAGACTACAGCTATACCCTTAACCGCAAGGTCAAGCGTCTGGCTCTTAAGTCCGCTCTGTCCTCCAAGGCAGCCGAGAGCGAGATCATCGTTGTCGACGGTCTGAAGATGGACGAGATCAGGACCAAGACCTTCAAGGCCTTCCTGACCAAGATCGGCGTCGAGGGCAAGGCGCTCGTAGTCACCGAGAATGTTGACGAGAACGTTGTAAAGTCCGCCCGCAACATCGCCGGCGTCACCACCACTATCGCCACCATCCTCAGCCCCTATATGATTCTCACCAGCGGCAAGCTGATAGTCGACAAGGCCGCACTTGCCAAGATCGAGGAGGTGTACGCCTGATGAAGACCGCATACGATATCGTCATCCGTCCCATCATCACCGAGCAGTCCATGGAAGACCTCGACATCAAAAAGTACGCATTCGAAGTCGCCAGGGACGCAAACAAAATCGAAATCAAGAAAGCGATCGAAGAGATCTTCGGTGTCACCGTTATTAAGGTCACCACTCTCAACGTCAAGGGCAAGGCAAAGCGCACCGGCGCTTACCCCATGGGCAAGACCGCTTCCTGGAAAAAGGCCGTTGTAAAGCTCAGCGCCGATTCCAAGAACATCGAGCTTTTTGAAGGCATGGCATAAGGAGGAATAAAGAATGTCTATTAAAACTTACAGACCGACTACTCCTGCCAGACGTCAGATGACCGTTTCCGGCTTCGACGGAGTTGCAAAGCACGTAAAGCCCGAGAAGTCCCTGACCGAGGTCCTCAAGAAGAACTCCGGCCGCAACAGCTACGGCCGCATCACCGTCCGCCATCAGGGCGGCGGCAACCGCCAGAAGTACCGCGTTATCGACTTCAAGCGCGACAAGACCGAAATGACCGCAAACGTCCTTCGTCTTGAGTACGACCCCAACCGCAGCGCGTTCATCGCCCTGTGCGAGTATGACGACGGCGAGCGCCGCTACATCCTCGCTCCTGTCGGCCTCAACGCCGGCGACGTGATCCTCTCCTCCGCTGCAGCCGACATCAAGCCGGGCAACGCACTGCCTCTGGCGAACATCCCCGTCGGCACCGTTATCCACAACATCGAGCTCTACCCCGGCAAGGGCGCTCAGCTTGTCCGCAGCGCCGGCGTCGCAGCTCAGCTGATGGCTAAGGAAAACGGCATGGCTACCGTGCGTCTCCCCTCCGGTGAGTACCGCAAGGTCCGTCTGGACTGCGTCGCCACCATCGGTCAGGTCGGCAACATCGACCACGCCAATATCCACATCGGCAAGGCCGGACGCAAACGCCACATGGGCATCCGTCCTACCGTCCGCGGCTCCGTCATGAACCCCTGCGACCATCCCCACGGCGGCGGCGAAGGCAAGTCTCCCGTCGGCCGTCCCGGCCCTGTAACTCCCTGGGGCAAGCCCGCACTCGGTTACAAGACCCGCAAGACTAAGAACCGCACCGATAAGTTCATAGTCAAGCGCCGCAACGCAAAGTAAGGAGGGAACGTAAATGAGCAGAAGCATAAAGAAAGGCCCCTTCGCCGCCCCCGAGCTGCTGAAGAGAGTCGACGAGATGAACAAGACCGGCAACAAGCAGGTCATCAAGACCTGGTCCCGTTCTTCCACCATCTTCCCGTCCTTCGTCGGACACACCATCGCTGTTCATGACGGACGCCGTCATGTTCCCGTGTACGTCACCGAAGATATGGTCGGCCACAAGCTGGGCGAGTTCGCTCCCACCCGTACCTTCCGCGGCCACGCCGGCAGCAAGACCGGTAAGTAAGGAGGAGAAGAAATGGACGAAAAGAAAATTGCCCGTGCGGAGCACAAATACGCCCGTATTTCTCCCCGCAAGGTTGAGATCATCTGCAATATGATCCGCGGTAAAGACGCAAAGTACGCCATGGCTCTTATGGAGAACACTCCCAAGGCCGGCTGCGAGCTGATGATCAAGGTGCTCAAGAGCGCCATGGCTAACGCCGAAAACAACTTCGAAATGGATCCTGAGAAGCTCTATGTCTGCGAGACCTACGCGGGCGCGGGCCCCATCCTCAAGAGGGGTATGCCCAGAGCTCAGGGCCGTATGTACCGTATCAACAAGCGCACCAGCCACATCATGATCGCTGTGGCTGAGAGAGACTAAGGGAAGGAGGCAGAATTATGGGACAGAAAGTTAATCCTCATGGCCTGCGCGTAGGCGTTATCAAAGACTGGGATTCCAGATGGTACGCAAGAGAAGACAAAGTCGGCGATCTGATCGTCGAGGACTATAAGATCCGCCAGTTCCTTAAAAAGACCCTCTATTCCGCCGGTGTCCCCACCATCGAGATAGAGCGCGACAGCGCAAAGGTCCGCATTTATATCCACTGCTCCAGACCCGGCGTCGTTATCGGCAAGGGCGGCGCAGAGATCGAGCGCCTGCGCCTCGAGGTCGAGAAGCTCATCGGCAAGCCCGTGGCTCTCTCCATCGTTGAGGTACGCACTCCCGATACCAACGCTCAGCTCGTCGCTGAGAACATTGCCCAGCAGCTTGAAAAGCGCATCGGCTTCCGCCGTGCGATGAAGAACGCCATGGGCCGCGCCATGAGAATGGGCGCACGCGGCATCAAGGTCAAGTGCGGCGGACGTCTCGGCGGCGCTGAGATCGCACGCAGCGAGTGCTACCACGAGGGTACCATTCCTCTTCAGACCATCCGTGCCGACATCGACTACGGCTTCGCAGAGGCTAACACCACCTACGGCCGTATCGGCGTTAAGGTCTGGATCTACAAGGGCGAGGTCCTTTCCCAGACCCTGCGCACCACCCCCAGAACCATGGATCTGTCCAAGCCCGCAGGCGAACGCCGCCGCAGAGACGACCGCCGTCAGGGCGGCAACCGCCGTCAGGGCGGTTACAACCGCGGCCAGGGCCAGAACGGTGAGCGCCGTCCCTACGGCAGCAGACCGGCAGGTCAGGGCGGCTATAACCGCGGACCCCGTCCGGCAGCTCCCGCACAGGAAGGAGGCAACAACTAATGTTAATGCCTAAGAGAGTAAAGTACCGCAGAGTACAGCGCGGCCGCATGAAGGGCAAAGCTACCCGCGGCAACGTAGTCAACTACGGTGAGTTCGGCCTGGCTGCACAGGAGCCCGGCTGGATCACTTCCAACCAGATCGAAGCGGCCCGTATCGCCATGACCCGCTACACCAAGCGCGGCGGTCAGGTCTGGATCAAGATCTTCCCCGACAAGCCCGTAACCGCAAAGCCCGCCGAGACCCGTATGGGTTCCGGTAAAGGCTCCCCCGAGTACTGGGTCGCTGTCGTTAAGCCCGGCAGAGTGATGTTCGAGATCGCAGGCGTTTCCGAAGAGATCGCCCGTGAGGCTCTCCGCCTTGCCAGCCACAAACTGCCCATCAAAACCAAGATTGTCGCGAAGGGCACCGAGTCTGAGAACGGTGGTGAATGATGATGAAAGCAAACGAAATACGCTCCATGTCCGTCGAAGAGCTCGAAACCAAGCTCACCGACCTCAAGAAGGATCTGTTCATGCTCCGTATGCAGCACGCTACCAATCATCTTGACAACCCCACCAGGATCTCCGCAACCCGCCGTGACATCGCTCGCGTCAAGACCGTCCTGCGCGAGAAGCAGAACTGAGGAGGTAAGGTATGATGAACGAAGAAAGAACTACTTCCCGTAAGACCCGCGTTGGTAAGGTCGTATCCGACAAGATGGACAAGACCGTGGTCGTCATCGTCGAGGACCGCGTTGCCCATAAGACTTATAAGAAGATCATTGGACGTACCTACCGCCTGAAGGCACACGACGAGAACAACGAGTGCGGCATAGGCGATATCGTCCGCGTGATGGAGACCCGCCCCCTGTCCAAGGACAAGAGATGGCGCGTTGTCGAAATCGTAGAGAAGGCTAAGTAAGGAGGCGCCAGAATGATACAGCAGGAAACTTATCTGAAGGTCGCCGACAATACCGGCGCCAAGGAACTTAAGTGCATCCGCGTGCTCGGTGGATCCAAGCGCAAGTATGCAAGCATCGGTGACGTTATAGTTTGCTCCGTCCGCAAGGCGGCACCCGGCGGCCAGGTAAAGAAGGGCGACGTCGTAAAGGCAGTCGTCGTTCGCACCGTCAAGCCCGTTCGCCGCGCAGACGGCACCTACGTCCGCTTCGACGAGAACGCAGCGGTTCTTATCAACACCGGCGATAAGAACCCCCGCGGCACTCGTATCTTTGGACCCGTCGCCCGTGAGCTCCGTGACAGAGAGTACATGAAGATCCTGTCCCTGGCTCCCGAAGTGATTTAATGGAGGGCACAGAGAATGAACATTAAGAAAGACGATAAAGTCATCGTTCTGTCCGGTAAGGACAAGGGCAAGCAGGGCAAGGTCCTTGCTGCCGACCCCAAGGGTCTGAAGGTCACCGTCGAGGGCGTCAACGTAGCAACCAAGCACCAGAAACCCAAAAAACAGGGCCAGGATGGCGGCATCATCAAGGTCGAGACCCCCATCTACGCCTGCAAGGTCCAGCTCGTTTGCCCCAAGTGCGGCAAGGGTACCCGTGTCGGTCACAAGATCGAGGACGGCAAGAAGACCCGCGTCTGCAAGAAGTGCGGCGCAGAAATCTGAGAAAGGAGTTAGCTTACTATGACAAGAATGAAGAAAAAGTATCTTGAGGAAGTTGCTCCTGCTCTGATGGAGAAATTCCAGTACAAGTCCACCATGCAGATACCCAAGATCGACAAGATCGTTGTGTCCGTCGGCTGCGGCGACTGCAAGGATAACGCAAAGGCTCTCGAAGCCGTCATCAAGGACATCTCCGCCATCACCGGTCAGCACGCCGTTGCCACCGTGGCAAGAAAGTCCGTCGCGAACTTCAAGCTCCGTGAGGGCATGAAGGTCGGCGTCAAGGTCACTCTGCGTCAGGACCGTATGTGGGAGTTCCTGGACCGTCTGCTCAACGTGGCGCTGCCCCGTGTCCGCGACTTCCGCGGCATATCCGCAGACGCTTTCGACGGCCGCGGCAACTACAGCCTGGGCCTGAAGGAGCAGATAATCTTCCCCGAAATCGAGTACGACAAGATTGAGAAGCTGCGCGGTATGAACATAGCCATCACCACGACAGCAAAGACCGACGAAGAGGCTCGCGAGCTGCTCAGGCTCATGGGCGCACCCTTTGTGAGCTAAGGAGGAGTAAAGAATGGCTAAGAAATCTATGATCCTCAAGCAGCAGGCTCCTGCCAAGTTCTCCACCCGCAAGTACAACCGCTGCAAGATCTGCGGCCGTCCCCACGCTTATCTGCGCAACTACGGCATCTGCCGTATCTGCTTCAGAGAGCTGGCTTACAAGGGCCAGATCCCCGGCGTTCGCAAGGCAAGCTTCTGATTTCGCGCGAATACCTCCTCTTGCCGGCCCGCGGTACTTCGGTACAGCGTCGCCCCTGTGAGATCGTCCCGCACGAAATCAGCGCAGATTGTCTGCACAGAAAGCTTATGTACAGCGTCAGTTCGCCGTCATAGCCTGAAAAAGCCCCGCACAAAACATCTTATGCTCCACACGGCGGGAGCTGATCCCTCCCGCCTTATGGATAAAACAGACTAAGGCTGCAAAGTCGA
>JAQXKZ010000008.1 GCA_029010715.1 Clostridiales bacterium | reverse complement strand
CGCAGCTCTTCCGCGCCGGGGTTGTTTTCCGCGATGTGCCGTTCCTCAAAAACGATGCCGTTTGTCTCCAGCCATTTTTTCGCCTTCTGGCAGGTGCTGCATTTGGGATAACAGATAAACTGCATTGTGCTCCTCCGTTCTACTCTGACATTATTTTTGTATGCGGCTGCAAGGATGCTGCCGCGCTGTCAAAAATGTCCTGCGTGCAAATTCTGTTTTATGTTGTTCTTTTGTATATCGGAATGGCGCCGGAACGCAGCGCTGAACATGATGTTCTCTGACTACTACGGGGTTGCAATGAAATATGGCGTCGGTGTTCCTGAATTTTTCGGAGATCTCGCAAAGGCTTTTTTGTTTGATAGAGATGGGCCGAGCCCGAAGGAAAAACTTGCAGCGTACTACCATAACATTGTCGTTTGACGTTCGTAAATTCGTTCGTAAAACCGCCGGTTAAATTTGAATTTGCCCTCCCATTTTTGACAGGCAGCGGTCAATTTTGAACGTCAGCTAAAACCCGCAATCCGTTGAAAATAAAGTAAATCCCGTAGCTTCAATGACTACGGGATTTACTGTGTTTTGGTGGACGATACAAGACTCGAACTTGTGACCTCCCGCACGTCAAGCGGATGCGCTACCAGCTGCGCCAATCGTCCGGCTCCTGAAAGCTTTGTCATTATATCCTGTGCGGGGGAAAATGTCAAGGATTTTTTTGTATCCGGCGTAAAGTTTTTGCTTTGTGTCAAAAAATGCATACGCTAAATATTAAGACCAACTTCAGGTTTTGGTGATTGATGTTTTCTGTCGCTTGTGGTATTCTTCTGACTGGGAGTGTGATAACGCTTGAGAATGAGGAAAAGACCGAACCTCGGTCACCGTATGGAGAAATGCGCGGAATACCTGATAGAAGATCCCGCCGGACTCCGCGGGAAGTGGCTGCAAAGCTTCCCGGAATATGAGAAGCTTTACCTTGAGATCGGCTGCGGCAAGGGACGCTTTACCGCTGACATGGCCGAGAGACTGCCTTCAGTATTATATATAGCTATGGAAAAGGTGCCCGACGCCATGATCCTCGCCATGGAGCGGGTGCGTGACAGGCAGATCGCTTCGGTACACTTCATCGACGGCGACGCGATAAATCTCACCGGCATGTTTGCCCCGGAAGAAGTGTCGCGCATATACGTGAACTTCTGCGACCCCTGGCCAAAGAGCCGCGACGCAAAGCACCGCCTGACCTTCCCGGGATTTCTGCGCATGTATGCGGATGTGCTTCCGATAGGCGGCGAGGTCCATTTCAAGACCGACAACCTGCCGCTTTTCACATGGTCTGTCGAACAGTTCGTCAACGAGGGCTGGGAGCTCTCCGAGGTCACGAACGATCTGCACGCGAACGGTCCGGTCGGCATCATGACCGATTACGAAGCTAAGTTCTATGCACAGGGCTTCAGGATAAACCGCCTTGTGGCTACCAGGACTGCCGGGACCCGCGGCACGGCGGCAGGCCCCGCGCCGCGTATGCACAAGGCCGCGCTCACCGATGCGCATGGCTACGAGGCCAGTATGGCGGCGAACGCTGAGGAGAAAACCGAATGAGGTTCATTTCATGGAATGTTAACGGCCTGCGCGCCGTATGTAAAAAAGGCTTTGAGGATATCTTCCGGGGCCTGAACGCCGACTTCTTCTGCCTGCAGGAGACCAAGCTTCAGGCCGGGCAGATCGAGCTGGATTTCCCGGGCTATGAGAGCTACTGGTGTTATGCCGATAAGAAGGGCTACTCCGGCACCGCGATCTTCACAAAGCACACGCCGCTGTCTGTCTCATATAATTTCGGCACGGAGCGGCACGGTACGGAGGGGCGCGTCATCACGCTGGAGTACGCGGATTTTTATCTTGTCTGCGTATACACACCGAACGCACAGGACGGACTGAGGCGCCTTGATTACCGCATGTGCTGGGAGGACGACTTCCGCGAATATCTCTGCGGCCTTGACAGGGTGAAGCCCGTCATCGTGTGCGGCGACATGAATGTCGCTCACGAAGAGATCGACCTTAAAAATCCCAAGACCAATGCCGGCAACCCGGGCTTCTCGGATGAGGAACGCGCCAAGTTCACCGAGCTGCTGAACGCAGGCTTTACCGACAGTTTCAGATACCTGTATCCGGATAAGACCGACGCCTACTCATGGTGGAGCTACCGCGCTGCGGCGAGGTCCAGAAACGTCGGCTGGCGTATAGACTATTTCGTGGTGTCCGACCGGCTCAGGGAGAACATAAAGGACGCGTATATCCTGCCGGAGATAATGGGCTCGGACCATTGCCCGGTCGGACTTGATATGACATGGTGAAGATCGGAGATATCGAACTGCACGGAAACCTGACGCTGGCCCCCATGGCCGGCGTCACAGATTTTGCATTCCGCCGGGTGTGCCGCCGCCTCGGCGCGGCGCTGACGACGACGGAGATGGTCAGTGCCAGGGCCCTCGTCTACAAGGATGAAAAGACAAAAGCACTGCTGTACATACCGGAGGACGGGCACCCCTGCGCCGCACAGATATTCGGACACGAGCCGGAGATCATGGCTGAGGCCGCCGCGCTGGCGCTGGAGATATCCGGAGCGGATATCATAGATATAAACATGGGCTGCCCGGTCGGCAAGGTCGTGAAGTCCGGGGACGGCTCCGCGCTGATGCGCACGCCCGAACTCGCGGGACGCATTATTGAAAGCGTGGCGAAGAGCGTTCCGTGCCCGGTGACGGTAAAATTCCGCAAGGGATGGGACAACGGAAGCGTGAACGCGGTGGAGTTCGCGCAGATCGCCCGGCAGAGCGGAGCCTCGGCGATAGCCGTGCACGGTCGAACCAGAGCCCAGATGTATGCGGGGCATGCCGATTGGGACATCATACGGGACGTGCGCGCGGCGGTGAGTATACCCGTTATCGCAAACGGCGACATCTTCACACCGGAGGATGCGGCGCATATCCTGCGCTATACCGGCTGCGAAGCGGCGATGATAGGCCGCGGCAGCTTCGGCAACCCCTGGCTGTTTCAGCAGGGACAGGCCGTAATAAGCGGGCGCGTGCCGGAACCCCTGCCGCCGCTGGCGGAGAGAATAGACGTCGCGGTCGGGCAGATCGAGGAGCTCGCGGAGCGGATCGGCGAGCGCAATGCCTGCATGGAGGCGCGCCACCAGCTGCCGTGGTATCTGCACGGCGTCGCATATGCGGGCTGTTACAAACAACAGCTCGTGCATGTGGATTCCATAGAAGACATAAAGAAGATCGCCGCCGGTATAAAGCGCGATCTTGCCTGAGAGATAAAAGAAAAAGACGTGCCCTATGCTGTTTCCGGTAAAAATCCATGATTTTTATCGGAGCTTTCGAAGCGGGAGCCGACGGAATGGGCCCCCAGCTTCGAAAGCCGTCTCATATGAAACCTGCGCCGCTGCGGCTGTAAAAGCTTCTCATGCATTTTGCCGGGTTTCAGTATGAGTTTTTGTTCGCTGCGGGACCGGGGAGGTGACGGCTTGACACGGGAACAGGAAGCGGCCATAGTCCGGAAGGTGCTGAAGGGAGATACGAACGCCTTTGAGACCTTGGTGCTTGAATATGAAAAAAACGTATACAATATAGCTCTGCGGATGACCGGCAACAGCGAGGACGCGTCTGACATGACGCAGGAGGCCTTTATAAAGGCTTTCAATTCGCTCCAGTCCTTCAGGGGCGACAGCAAGTTCTCCGTGTGGCTGTACAGGATCGTGTCAAACGTCTGTCTTGACTTCCTTCGCAGCAGGAACCGCCGGCCGACGGTATCTCTCTCGGTCGAGGACGATGACGGCGAGGACACTCAGCTCGACGTGGCCGATGAGAGCCAGTCTCCGGAGCTGCTGCTCGACCGCAAGCTTACGCGCGAAAGCGTGCGGCGCGGCCTTGACTCGCTGCCTCCGGATTACCGGCAGATACTTCTCCTGCGCGAGATACAGGGCTTTAGCTACGAGGAGATATCAAAGGCGCTGCACCTTGAGGTCGGCACGGTCAAGTCCAGAATTTTCAGAGCCAGAAAAAGACTTTGTTCTTTTTTGATAAATGACGGGAACATTCCTGAATTTTCATCGTCTGGCAAAATGAAAGGCGGTGAGAGTCAATGACAGAGTGCGAACGGTATCAGGAGCTCATCAGCAGTATGGCTGACGAGGAGCTGAGTAAAGACGAGCGCCTCGCCCTTTCTGCGCACATGGAACATTGCTCTCAGTGCAACGCCATGTACGCGGTGTTCTCCCAGCTGTCCGAGATAATCGGACAGGATACGGAGACTTTGCCGGAAGGTCTGCATGAAAACATAATGGCCGGTGTACGGCGCACCGCGCTCATTAATAAAAATCGCAGGGTCCGCCGCACCATACCCAAACCGGTCAGGAACGTACTTGCCGCCGCCGCGTGTGTGGCGGTCGTGCTCCTCGCGGCCCGCGGCATATCCCCGGCGGATATGTCGGAGACCTCGGTCATACGCGGCGCAGATGCTCAGGCTGTACAGAACGACGCTTATGCCGCGCCCGCATCCGCAGCGCCGGCCGGCCTGCCGGAGTCCGCGCCTCAGCCCGCTTTGGAGACTGCCGCGCCCGCTGCAGAGACTGCCGCGCCCGGCATGAGCGGCAATACTCAAAACGCCGGCAGCGGCTTTTCCGTGAATACTCCTGTCCCCACGCCGGCCGCGACTCAGACGCCGCAGGACGAATACAGCGGCGCCGGCCCCGGCGCTGTATACACTCAGCCCCCGCGCAGCACGGCGCCTCCGGTCCGGACCGCTGCGCCTGAGCCGGTGCAGACCCAGACACCTGTCGTCACCGCTCCGCCCACGGCTACGTTCGGGAGCGGTCAGGTGCAGAGCGGCGCCCCCGCCGTTGTTCCATCGTCACAGACGCCTGCCGTGTCAGACGCCGGGACACCGGATTCCCGGCCTGCGGCTCAGACCCCGGCCGTGAGCAATGCTCCGGCGGCTGCTCCCGCCGCACCTTCCGATAAAAGCGAGAGCGGAAGCGATAAGGACCTCGCGGAGGATAATACCGTTTTTCGCGGTTTCAGATCCTTCTTTTCAAGGGCCCCCATGACGGCTGCCGCGCCGCAGTCGGATGAGACGGAGGCGAACGAAGCGCTTGCCGCGGAGAGCGCGGCCGTCGCGGAGCAGGCTGCCGACTCGGCGGTACAGAGCGCAAGGTCCGAAGAACTTGTTCCTGTCAGTATTGAGATAGACAGCGAGGATATTCGATGCGAGCTTCTCAAGCTGCTGTTTGGCGCCGACGTGCAGTATTCGCAGGGCGATGTACCCGTGCCTACTCCCGTCCCGACGGCTAAGCCTGCCGAGGAGAAGCCGGTGACTACTCCGGCCGCCGGGGATAAGCAGCAGGACAAAGCGGAGCTTGAAAAGCTGCCGGAGGAGACAGCCGACAGGATCTATGAGATCAGTTTTATCCGCAGCGGCGAAAGCGATCCTCATGAAAGTATAAAAATATGCGTCTACGGAGAGGATATATACTGCGTTATTCCTCTGCAGGACGGCGGCGAGAAGGTCGTTCCCGCAGTATGCAGCGTTGACGAGCTCGACGCTTTCATGGACGGCCTGCAGCAGGAGGAGAGCACGCCCGAGAGCACGCCCGCGCCAAGCGCCGAACATGCCGCTTAATACCGATAAACAGGCACAATTTTGAAAGATATGCTGATTTCGGCGCCCGAACAGAGTATTTTCTGTTCGGGCGATCAGCTGTCGTATAGACATTTTTCAATGCATTTAACCTTGAAATGCATCATTTGTTGTGATATAATTCAAACGAATTTATCGCATATGCAATTGGGAGAGCAATTACAGGCATAGTAAGGAGAGATAGTATTGAAGCGACTCAAGGTATCGAATAACGTTATACGCCGCCTGCCGCGGTACCTGCGTAAGCTGGATGAGCTTACCGAAAACGGCGTCAGCCGTATATCATCTTTTGAACTGGGACATCAGCTTGGCCTTACTCCGTCCCAAATCCGTCAGGACTTCAGCTGCTTTGGCGAATTCGGACAACAGGGTTACGGCTATAATGTACCTGCCCTGCGCGATCAGATCGCCGCTATCCTCGGCATGGATCGCGGGTTTACAGCTATACTCATCGGCGTCGGTAACATCGGCCACGCCCTCATGGATAACTTCTGCTTTGCGGAATGGGGCTTTCGCCTTGCCGCGGCGTTCGACATCAACCCTGAGCTTATAGGCACCGTTTTTAACGGAGTGCCCATCTACAGCATGGATGATCTGGAAAAATTCCTTGCCGAAAACAAGGTCGATGTGGCGGTGCTCACCGTACCCAAGGAGGCGGCGATCTCCGTTACCGCCAGACTTACCGGGTGCGGCATTGACGCGATCTGGAACTTCACCAACCTTGAACTCACTGAGCCGAACAGTCCTACGATAGTTGAGAATATTCATTTCTCCGACAGCCTCCTGTCCCTGAGCTATTACGTGGCGGAGCGCAAGGACGAGATCGCGGCCCGCGCGGCACGAGCCGAAAAGCAGTAAGCCGCCCATTAGGTCATATAAAAGGCGTTGACTTTTCAGTCAATGCCTTTTATGCTTGTTACACAGCTGTTTAAAAATGGCTGCGCCTATCAATTGTATTTTTGTACCGGGGCTTCATAGGAAGCTCAAAAGGCCTTTTAAAGCGCAGTAACCGCGTCAGGTCCCGCGCGGCACCGTGGGCAGCGTCAAAGCCTTTGCCCGGTTATAAGTCTTAATTGGAGCCAATATGAGAACAGACGGGATAATTTTTGATCTGGACGGCACGCTGTGGGATTCCAGCCGGGTCGTGGCCGAGAGCTGGCGCGCCACGCTTGGACGCGACTTCGGCTGCGCCCTGGCGCCGGACGCCGCCGCTGTGCGTTCGATCATGGGTATGACCGCCGCGGACATTGCGCGTAAGCTTTTTTACGATTTCGGCGACGATGCGCTGAAAGTATGCCTGCAGTGTATAAAGGAAGAGAACGAGTATATCGCCCGGCACAGCGGGGACGTGTATCCGGGCGTTGAAGATATGCTTTCGGAGCTGTCGGAGCGCTGCGGCCTGTATATCGTCAGCAACTGCCTGGACGGGTATATACAGTGCTTCCTGCGCTGCACCGGCTTTGACAGATACATTCGCGACTTTGAATGCGAAGGCCGTACCGGGCTGGACAAGGCCGGTAACATTTCCCTGGTCATACGCAGAAATGGCCTGCGTGCGCCGGTTTATATCGGTGACACCGCGGGCGACGAGAGGAGCGCCGCCGCTGCAGGCTGTGTGTTTATCCATGCCGCATACGGCTTCGGCACGGCCGAGGCTCCCGCGGCGGTCATAAAGCGCCCGGGTGATCTTCCGGGCGTGATTTCCGGATTGAAAGGGGAGAGTGTCAATGCCTGATACCATAGCCGCGATCGCCACCGGAGCTCAGGTGGCCGCAATAGGAATAGTGCGCATATCCGGGCCGGAGGCACTGCCTGTCGTGGACCGGCTGTTCCACCCCGCTTCAGGGAAGCGGATGTCGTCTTATGAAAACAGGAAGCTCGTCTACGGCCGCCTGACCGACCGTAACGGAGAGCTGCTCGACCTGTGCCTGTGCACGGTCAGCCGGGCTCCGAACAGCTATACGGGCGAGGACACGGCGGAGCTGCAGTGTCACGGTTCGCCCGTGGTGCTCCGTGCGGCGCTGGATGAGATATTTGCCTCCGGCGCGCGTCAGGCCCTGCCCGGAGAATTTACCAGGCGCGCCTTTCTCAACGGACGGCTGGAGCTCAGCTCGGCCGAGGCGGTGGCGGACCTGATAGACGCAGAGAGCGTCGAGTGCGCGAAGAACGCCGCGGCGCAGCTGTCCGGAGCCGTGGCCGTAAAGATTGATGCGATATACTCCGCGCTCAGGGATATAAGCTCGCACTATCACGCGGTGTTGGATTATCCGGACGAGGATATCGAGGACTTCCGGCTTGAAGGCTATAAGTGTGAGCTGGACTCAGCCGCAGCCTCTCTGCGTGCGCTGCTCAAAAGCTTTGAGCGCGGCAGGCTTATGGTCTCGGGCATACCGGCGGCGATCGTCGGACGCCCGAACGCGGGCAAAAGCTCGCTGCTGAACGCGTTGCTGGGATACGAACGGGCTATAGTCACGGATGTTCCGGGCACGACCAGAGACACGATAGAAGAAAAACTGCGTCTGGGTTCGCTCACGCTGCGCCTGTGCGACACAGCCGGTATAAGAGAGAGCTCTGACAGGGTCGAGCAGCTCGGTGTGCAGCGCAGCCTGCGGGCCATGGAGAGCGCGGAGCTCGTGATTGCGGTCATAGACGGCAGCGGAGATGTCGGCGGCGAGGAGCTGGAGCTTATACGCGAGGCCGAGAAGGCGAGGCACGGACTGATCGTGCTCTCCAAGGCCGATCTGGAGCAGCGCTGTACACGGCCGGATACAAAGCTGCCCTGCGTGTCCGTCAGTTCGGTCACCGGCGAGGGCCTCGATGAGCTTGAGTCTGCGATAAAAAGCCTGTTTCCGCTGCCGGAGGTCCCGGCGGGGGAGATACTTACAAACGCGCGTCAGGCGGACGCGGTGTCGCGGGCGCTGGAAAGCATGGACGCGGCCCTTGAGGCCATGAGCGACGGCTGTACCCCGGACATAGTCCTGACGGAGGCGGAGGAGGCCATGTCCGCGCTGGGAGAGCTGACGGGGCGCAGCATACGGCAGGATGTGACCGACAGGATATTTGAACGCTTCTGCGTAGGAAAGTGAGAAAAGTATGGACTACAAAGTGATAGATATGGACAAGTTCCCGCGCCGCAGACATTTCGATTATTTCAGGAGTCTTGCCTACCCCTATGTCGGAGTCACGGTGAATGTGGATATAACGGATTTCATGGCCGGCCGGAAAGCGAGCGGAGCCCCGTTTTTTCTTAGCCTTTGCTACTGCGTCGCGCGTGCGGCCAATGCCGTGCCCGAGTTCAGGCAGCGTATCCGCGGCGACGGGATAATCGAATACGACTGGTGCCAGGGCTCGCATACGGTCGCGCTTCCGGATGAGACCTACTGCTACTGTACGCTTGACAGCCGTCTGCCGTTCGACGAATATCTGCCGAAGGCGATAGAGGCGCATGAGCGGGCCAAGCGGGAGGCGAGCGTTGAGGACGGAGAGGATGCGGACTCTCTGCTGTTCTTCTCCAGCGGACCGTGGACTACGCATACCGCGCTTATCATGCCGGTGCCTGTGCCTGCCGATTCAAACCCGCGCATAACCTGGGGCAAATACTTCGGGCAGAACGGACGCACGCTCATGCCGTTGACTGTGCAGTGCAACCATGCTCTGGTCGACGGCGTGCATATTGCGCATTTTTATCAGGCTCTGGACAGAGAGCTTTCAGGGCTTTTTCGCTGATTTGCTATTGACATTGGGTGGACCCTGTGCTATCATACTCTAGCAACATCGGCATGCAGAAGTACCCAAGAGGCCGAAGGGGCTCCCCTGCTAAGGGAGTAGGTGTCTAAAAAGCACGCGAGGGTTCAAATCCCTCCTTCTGCGCCAGCGAACTCGGCCACGTGAATGGCCGAGTTCGTCATATGTACGGAGAGTTACCGAAGTGGTCATAACGGGGCGGTCTTGAAAACCGTTAGGGCGCAAGCCCACAGGGGTTCGAATCCCTTACTCTCCGCCACGTCAGAACAAGCTCGCACCGTTCCGTTTCCGCCTGGCGGCGAAAACTGCACTTTGCTCCCTTGTTCTTCCTGTCAACCTCGACGCGCATAGGCTTCGAGTTTGTTTTTTTCTGCATCTTTCGTGTAAAGCAGACACATCAACGAAGCACCCTGCTTTAGCAGGGTGCTTCATTGATAATGGGAAGTCATCGGGGATTTGAACCCGAGGGCGCTTGGAAACGTGCCGGCGGCACGTTTCAACCCGAGG
>JAQXKZ010000007.1 GCA_029010715.1 Clostridiales bacterium | reverse complement strand
CATATCGTCTCAAGGGTCGCAACGGAGGGAACCGTATTTCTTCTGAAGATATTACCGATCGTGGACTGCGCCAAACCGCACTCTTTTGAAAGTTTGTACTCCGTCCATCCGCGCTCTCTCAATAACTGCTGGAGACGAGCGCACAGGCCGACTTTTTAGAGGCTAAACAGGCATTCGACGCAGCAAGGCGGGCTTTCAGAGATAGCGACACGCAGTTTAACGGTATGCGCAGAGAACTTGCGGCAGCCATTGACGACGCTTACAGCGCAGACCCGGCGCAGCTTGACGGTAACACCCTTGAGCTTTTGAAAAGCGGCATTTTGACCGCGAGCGAGTATACAAAGCTGCTTGAACAGGCAAAGGCCGCCAACAATGCTACAATGGTACGAATGATCGGCAAGTATGCGGGCGATGCTGCAAAGGCCAGAGGGGAAAGCCACGGCATGAATGACCGCGAGGCAACCGCCTTGCGCTTAGCAGAGTATAACAGCAGATCATATACAGGCGGCGACCGCTTAGAGGCGTTCGACAATATGGTAAACCTTTACCACCGTTGCACGAATAACCCGGCCATGATCGACCATTGGGACGAGCTTAACGGCGAAATCGTCGAGAAGTTTTAAGAAAGGCGGCGCGTTTAATGGCCAAAAGGAAACCAGATCCAGAGCGCGACCGCGCAGACGCTTATATTTGCTTATTTTGTGAAAAGGAAACTTGCAGCGGCGCGGATCAATGTTTTAAGGAACAGAAAAAGAAACGCGCCAGGGAATACCAGGCAGACCGCAGAGCCGCGCAACGTGCTTTAGATCGGTTTTATCGTGAACAGTACGCCAGGGACAGGCGGGAACGTCTGAAAGAAGCAAAAGAGGACTACGACCGCAAACGCGCTGCACAATAATTTAGCTTATATCCCTTTTCGGAAGTAGGGACATATAAGAATTTCTCCTTTCATAGAGAGGCCGTCCGGCAATCGCTGGGCGGTTTTCTCATGCCAAAATTAAAGAAAAAAGGCGGCTTTCCGTGATTGGAAAACCGTCTTTTTCTGTGATGGTATTAATGCCAAACCACGATAGCAAAGCCACCTTTGAAGAAATAAGGTTTGTTTAATACCCTTGTGGTGGAGATGGGGGGAGTTGAACCCCCGTCCGAAAGCACTTTAACAGGAACTTCTCCGGGCGCAGACGGTTATTTATATTCCCTCATCCCGGCGGGAGCCGTCACTCTCCGGGACTCGGTAGCTTCATTATGCATGGCACGCTCAAAGCTTTGCGTGCGCACGTGCACCACTTGTCGACGCCCCATCCCGGGCCGTGGTCCTCCCGGGTGGAACGCTCGCTAATTAAGCAGCGAGAAGAACTTCGTTGTCGTTGTTCTTTAATTTATAAAAGTTGCCCATTTTATGGATGGTAGGCGCATCCGCCCGCTATTCCTGCCTCCACGCCCCCGTCGAAACCGTTACATCCCCATGTCATATTAAAGCTGAGGGTCAGGTACTGCTGAGCAGCAACAGTACCATGACCGTTCATCTTTAACCATCATTACAAAATCAAAGCGCACGGCTTCGGCTTTATAATTGCACAGATACGATGGAAACAGAACTGGCCGGCTGCGGCACCGGGTAAAATGGCGGCAGAAAAAAGATTATTCTTTTACAGGTTCGGGGTATTCAACGCCGAAGGTTTCAACCGTTACCTTCTTCATGACCTGCGGGATACGCGGCTTGTCATTATAGTCGGTACGCACGGAGCAGATCTTGTCAACTTCCTCAATACCCTCTATAATCTTGCCGAAAGCAGCGTACTGGCCGTCGAGGTGTGGGGAGTTCTCGTGCATGATGAAGAACTGGCTGCCGGCGGAATTGGGAGCCATGGTGCGTGCCATGGAGAGAACACCGCGGTCGTGGAGCAGTTCGTTTTTGAAGCCGTTCGCGGAGAACTCGCCGTGTATGCAGTAGTCAGGTCCTCCGATACCGGTGCCCTTGGGGTCGCCGCCCTGTATCATGAAGCCCGGAATAACACGGTGGAAAATAAGCCCGTCATAAAAGCCCTTGCTGACGAGGGAGATAAAATTGTTGACGGTATTCGGAGCGATCTCGGGGTAGAGCTCGGCCTTCATTATGCTGCCGTCTTCCATTTCAAATGTGACTATAGGATTGCTCATAAATAATTCCTCTCTTTCATTGCTCTGTCAATATCGCGCTTTGATTCGCGGTCAGCCTCGCTGTCGCGCTTGTCATGCAGCTTTTTGCCTTTGCACAGACCGAGCTCGACCTTGACGCGGCTGTCCTTGAAATACAGGGACAGAGGGATCAGAGCCACGCCGTCCTGCATGATGCGCGCCTGAAGCTTCAGAATCTCACGCTTGTGCATCAGAAGCTTTCTGGGACGCACAGGATCCTTGTTGAATATGTTGCCATGCTCATACGGACTGATATGCATGCCGCGTACGAAAAGCTCGCCGTTCTTTACCGTGCAAAACGAATCTTTCAGATTGACCTGACTGGCACGGATGGATTTGACTTCGGTACCAAACAACTCGATGCCGGCTTCAAAACGCTCCAGCACAAAATATTCATGAAAGGCTTTCCGGTTTTTAGCAATTTCCTTGACACCGGTCTGCTTTGGCACGGAGCTCACATCCTTCTGCACACAGCGGCTTCTGGCACAGGTAATTTTTTCCTGTGACGGAGCTTATTATAACACAGGCAGCAGAAGAATAAAAGAATAATTTGTTAAAGCTGAGGGCTCCTCGGCGGCTCAGTGAATATGCCTCCGGTATGTACCGCGCTGCCTCAGCGGCGGACGCGGGCGGGCGAGCAGGAGGCAGCCATCATCTGAGTTGAACAACTCTGCTTCGATGTCGGCCCAGGGCTTCAGCCCGGCTGAACTCAGGCAAAGGCTGATAACACGGCGGATATCATCTGCCTCTCCGGGGCGGAGCAAAACGGCCATACTCTCAGAAGAAACATAATTTGTAACCATATCGCAAGAATAGTTCTCCGGATATAAAATAAATTGAGTTGGTATTGCCAACTTATCTGTATAATAATCAAATTAAATTGATTTTTCCATGCAAAAAAACTGGAAATCTACAAAGCGGTGTGCTATACTGCACATGTGATTATGTAAATCATTTATATTATACAGACAAAACAGATTCGGAGACGCATTGCCATGGACCTGATTGAAAAAAAGCTGTACAGAGAAGAAAAGTATAAGGGTGTCATTGTTGACGTGTACATTGACAAAGTTGAGCTTTGCGACGGAAAGACGGCCAGACGCGAGGTTGTGAACCACCCCGGCGGAGTGACAATACTCCCGCTGGACGATGCGGGATATTGCTATCTGGTGCGCCAGTACAGATACCCGGTCGGGAAAGCCCTGCTGGAAACTCCCGCGGGAAAGCTCGAATACGGCGAGGAACACATGGCTTGTGCCGTGCGTGAGCTTTCGGAGGAGACCGGGTTCTCTGCGGATGAGTTCATAGATCTCGGCTGCTTCTATACATCGCCCGGATTTTCCACGGAAATTATACATGTTTACCTTGCGTGCGGCCTGCATGCGGGAGATATGCATCTGGACGAGGGTGAATTCCTGAACGTTGAAAAGTACAGATTTGAAGAGCTGATCGACATGGTCATGCGCGGAGAAATAGACGACGCCAAGACGGTTATCGCCATACTGAAGGCCGAAAGCTACCTCAGAGCTAAAGACAGGAACGGCGCTGAAGCATAAAACTGTTGCCTTAGCACGTCACTTGTGTTAAAATATTAAACTGGTCAGCCTGATCTCGGGCTGCATCCAATGTATTGGAAGGTGCAAGTTTTGGAAAAATACGTTATCAAGGGCGGTACTGCACTGCACGGCGAGGTTGAAATAAGCGGGGCGAAGAACGCGGCTGTTGCAATAATTCCCGCAGCGCTGATGGTCGACGGTGTATGCTGCATTGAGAATATTCCACAGATAAGCGATACTGACATGCTTCTCACCATACTCAGGGATCTCGGTGCGAAAGTCAGGTTTCTCAATAAATCCACTGTAGAGATTGACTGCACAAAGGTGCGTTATCAGGACGCTCCTTATGAACTCATGAGAAAGATCAGGGCTTCCTATTATCTCATCGGCGCCATGCTCGGCCGCTTCGGCAGCGCAAAGACGACAATGCCCGGTGGCTGCAACTTCGGTGTGCGGCCCATAGATCAGCATATAAAGGGAATGACCGCGCTGGGTGCGGACGTATCCGTAAAGAACGGTTTTGTTTACGCTGACGCGCGTGACGGGAAACTCCACGGTGCGCGTATATATCTGGACAAGGTCTCCGTCGGAGCGACGATGAACATCATTCTCGCCGCGGCACTTGCTCAGGGCAGAACCATTATTGAAAATGCGGCACGCGAACCGCATATTGTAGATCTGGCCAACTTCCTCAACTCCATGGGCGCCGATGTCCGCGGCGCGGGAACCGACACCGTGAAGATCAACGGCGTGGATAAGCTCCACGGCGGCAGCTATGCCATCATTCCCGATCAGATCGAGGCCGGTACATACATGGTAGCTGCCGCGGCGACAGGCGGCGAGGTCCTCATCAAAAACGTCATCCCGCGTCATCTGGAGTGTATCAGCGCAAAGCTCAGAGAGACCGGTACCATTGTGCAGGAGTATGAGGACTCGGTTCTTGTTAAGGGCGCAAGCACGCTTCGACGTGTAAATATAAAGACCTTGCCGTATCCCGGCTTTCCGACGGATATGCAGCCGCCTATGGGCGCGCTGCTGTGTCTTGCGAACGGTACCTCGGTCATCACCGAAGGCGTGTATGATAACCGTTTCAAGTATATAAACGAGCTGCGCAAAATGGGTGCGGAGGTACAGGTCGACGGTCGCGTGGCTGTTATCGAGGGCGGCAGGAGGCTGACCGGTGCCCCGGTGCAGGCCTGTGATCTGCGCGCAGGTGCGGCAATGGTTATTGCCGGTATGTGTGCCGTCGGTACTACTGAGGTCGAGGATGTGCATTACATTGAGCGTGGCTACGAAAACTTCGTCGGCAAGCTGAGGGAGCTCGGTGCCGATATCGAGATCGTCAATTTCTCTGACGATTCAGATCCGTCGGAAAAAATTGTAATGATTAGCTGATGAGAATATTTGTTTTTGCCAGCGGCTCGAGCGGTAACTGTATGCTGATCTCGGACGGTGCAACGAATCTGCTTGTTGACGCCGGAATATCCATGCGCAGGGTTGAAAGCTCGCTGCGTCAGGCAGGTATGACAGTAAAGGATATTGACGGAGTGCTCGTCACGCACGAGCACTCCGATCATGTTTCGGGCTTGAAGATGCTGCTGAAGCACTATAAGCCGCCTGTGTACGCCCCGCATACGATTGGGAACAGATTGCGCGGTATGCTGCCGGAAATCGAGGACAGCCTGAATATTGTTGACGTCGGGCGTCCGTTCAGACTGGGTGAGCTTGATATCACCGCCTTTCATACTCCGCACGATACTGATGAGAGTGTCGGCTACAGAGCGGAAGGGCACGGCAGCTTTGCCATTGCAACCGACATGGGACACGTCACGGATGAGGTGGCCGAGGGTCTGACCGGCGCGGACACTGTGCTCATTGAGTCAAACCATGATATACGGATGCTCAGCGATGGACAATATCCGTTTTATTTAAAGCGCCGCATACTTTCAGAACGCGGGCATTTGTCCAATGCTGACTGCGCAAAGCTTGCGCGATATCTTGCGGACAAAGGTACAAGGCGAATAATTCTCGGTCATCTGAGCCGTGAGAACAACACTCCGGAACTGGCGTTCCGAGAGACAGAGGCCCTGCTCACCGGCACCGGGACTTCGCTCTATTGCGCTCCGGTATTCGGATTCATGAGTTTCGAGATAGGGGAGAAGGAGACATGCTCTCTGTAAAACTGATATGCGTGGGACGGATGCGCGAGAGGTTCTATATTGATGCATTTGCCGAATATGAAAAGCGCCTGCGCACACTCTGCCGCTTTGAGCTTGCGGAGATTACTGAGCAGCGTCTCCCGGACAACCCGTCTCAGGCGGATATAAAAGCTGCGTTGGATAAGGAAGCTGCGGAGATACTGAATGCAATCCCACCCGACGCGTATGTGACTGCATTGTGCGTTGAGGGGAGACAAATGCCCAGCGAAGGGATGGCGGTACTCATATCCGAGCGCGCGAATTCCGGCAAGCCAAAGCTGTGCTTTATAATCGGCGGCTCGTTCGGACTTGCGGACAGAGTAAAGCAGCGGGCAGATATGAAGCTCAGCATGTCTCAGATGACGTTTCCGCATCACCTTGCACGTGTCATGCTTGTTGAGCAGCTTTACCGGGGCTTTAAGATCAATGAAGGGTCGAAATACCATAAATAACACAAAACACGGGCCTCATGCCGGCCCGTGTTTTGTGTTATGATGATTTCTGCTCAGCTATATATAACTGATTATGATCTTTCATAGTCTTTGACGACCGCCTCGTAGAAACCCGCGACAGTCGTGTCAAAATAGGGGAAGAGAAAGAATATGCCGAGAATACCAAACGTCAGAGCGTTGAGTATGTACCAGCCTGCGAAGCTCAGATACAGCATAAACAGCTGCCAACGGTGACCGTGCATGATTGCACGGGAATAACTCATGGCTTCTCTTGGAGAGAGTTCTGGTCTGTCCATCAGAATATAGGGAACCATCTTGTATGAATATTTGCGCATTATGCCATATACAGGCACAAGCAGCCAGAGGGATAAAAATACAATGTACCTCAGCATACCGAGCAGAGTGTGACGGTAGTTCGTGAAGCCGTTAAATATGTGCTCGGTGTGCAGCTCCTGCCCACGCCGAATATGCAGCGAAACGGAATACTCACCGCATTTGTACACGTTGGTAAAGAATACTTCCACCAGTATAATGAGCACTGCCATCAGAAGAAAAAGCCACCACATGCGGCTTAAAAAGGCATTTTCGAATTCTTCATAATTATAGTACAGGCCGCGGTCGGAAAGAACGCTGATCAGACTGATGACAAAGATGATAATATACATGAAAGAAGCAGATAGAGCGCTGATGAGGGTGCTGACTCCGACAATGGAGAGATATGTGGCGTTAACGGTCAGGCGGCGCTGCTTCGATACACGTTCACGCGCTTCGGCCTTCAGATCCCTTCTGCGCGGAAAACCGGAGACGGTGCTCAGCGTCGTCTGAGGCTTCGGGGCGCCGCAGTTCGTACAGAATTTTCCTTCGTTGTACTGCCCGCAGGAACAATTCCACATGATGATACATCCTTTCTGATTCCTGTTTCATATTAAAACTGATTAAAGGCTACGATCAGTCCTGGGGACTCTGCGCGCCATGCGTGTCAGGTTCCCGTATGCTACTGCTCAATCATACTTTATAATTATATAGCATAATAAAACCGCCGTCAAGCAGAGCTGTTGCTATGCTTGACGGCGGTTTTGAATACAGCTTTTATCAGCTGTTTCTGAAACGCGCGAGGAAGTCACGCGTCTCCGGACATTTCGGGTCGCCGAATATCTCGGCCGGTACGCCCTGCTCGCAGATCACGCCCTGATGCATGAACACTACGCGGCTGCTGACATCACGGGCAAATGCCATCTCGTGTGTCACAACGAGCATTGTCATGCCTTCCTGGGCAAGAGACTGCATTACTGACAGTACCTCTCCGACCATCTCGGGATCGAGTGCGGAAGTGGGCTCATCAAAAAGCAGAACCTCAGGGTGCATCGCGAGAGCCCGTGCAATGGCTACACGCTGCTTCTGGCCGCCTGAGATCTGGCGGGGCTTGGCGTTGATATATGGGGCCATACCGACCTTATCCAGATACTTCATTGCCTCTTCGTGAGCGTCCTGTTTGCTGCGCTTCAGAACCTTTATCTGGCCTGCCATGCAGTTTTCAAGAACCGTCATGTTGTTGAACAGATTAAAGGACTGAAATACCATGCCCACATGTGAACGGTATTCGGACGCTTTTACGCTGCGTCCTGCGACGTTGGTGCCGTGATAGAGGATCTCTCCGCTTGTAGGGGTCTCGAGGAGGTTAATGCAGCGGAGCAGCGTGGATTTACCGGAGCCGGACGCGCCGATGATCGAAATGACATCGCCCCTGCTGACGCTGAAATCTATGTCGCGCAGGACTCTGTTCGTACCGAAGGATTTCGAAAGATGCCTTACATCAAGAATGCTCTCGTCCATCTCAGCGATCGCTCCTTTCTCCGTTATCTACCCATACGCCGCTGCCATACTCCTTGCTGCGCTCGTCAAAGTTGCTGCCTTTACCGGGATACGTATAGGTGCCTCCGGCCATGACAAGCTGATCGGCCTGCACCAGATCGTAGCTATCCGGACCGTCCATGCGTTTTTCAAGCCAGCGCAGTATAACAGAGGCGAGCATCGTCATGCAAAGGTATCCGAGCATCTCGATTGCCGCGGAGGGGAAGTACATATTGTTGACGCCGGTGATGTAGCGGTGCGCCGCGAAGAACTCGGTAAAGCCGATTATAAACATGACGGAAGTATCCTTCACATTTATGATGAAGTTATTGCCGATCTGCGGCATAATATTGCGGAGGGCCTGCGGCATAATTACGCTGGTCATCGTCTGGAAATGAGTCATGCCGATCGCCTTTGCGCCCTCGGTTTGACCGGGGTCGATGGAGATGATGCCGCCGCGGACAGACTCAGCCATATATGCGCCGGTATTAATAGAGACAATAAGTATGGCTGCGGACCAGATGTTGTCGAAACGCAGGGCGTTGTCGCTGAAGTAGGGGAGACCGTAAACGATGAACACGGCCTGCAGCACCATAGGTGTGCCGCGGAAGACCTCAACATAGATCCTTATAATTATGCGTACCAGCTTAAGCAGGATGCGTTTGATGAGAGGGTCGTTCTTCGTGTAAGGGATGGTGTTCAGAATACCGCAAAGCAGGCCGATCAGGCAGCCGATAGCAGTAGCGACAAGCGCCAGAATCAGCGTATTCTTAACGCCGTTAAGGTACATCGGATAGTACTTGCTCCACAGCAAGCCGACATCCTGGCACAGCTTTACAAGCTTATCCATGTTGAAAGCTCCTTCCGTTAAGCGCACTGCCCCGGAGAATACTCAGAGGCAGTGCATTAAAATGTGTGCGCGTAAGTTATACCGGTTTCCGATATAAAGCAGGCACTTTCATTTGAAAATGCAGTACTTTGAGCGCCGTGCCCCCGCGCCGGGAGCGCAGAAAGCGTCTGACGCAGACCGGGATGTGCCTATGGCAAAAATGAAAGCAGACTGTGTAAACATTTAACGGGAGTCTGGCGTCAGACCTCGGGCTGCACTCTGATGGCTTCGTCCATAAGGGCGTTGAAGTCATCTTCGGTCATCTGGGAAAGAACGCTGTTTATAGCGTCAAGCAGCTCGGTATTGCCCTTGCGGACGGAGATACCGATGTTGACATTCTCGGCGCGCTCCTCTTCGGAGGCAAACTGGAAATCTCCGTCAGTACCGGAGAAGTTGAGGATAACAAGGTTGTCGTCCTTGGCAACGGCGCCCATAGCAGTGGGGAGGTCGGTGCAGACGAAATCAACGGAGCCGGTCTGAAGGGCCATGATCATGGCGGGAGCAGTCTCGGCGGGAGCAATGAGTTCGGCGTCAGGAATCTGCGGCAGGCAGGTGTCATACCAGATAGTGCCGGACTGGGAGGTGCACTTGCCGCCGGCGAGGTCGGCGATGGAGGTTGCGGAGGCGAAGGGGCTGTCCTTTGTGGTCAGGCAGACGATGGTAGCGTAGTAGTAGGGGCCTGCCATGTCAACTTCGTTCATTCTGTCAGCGGTCATGGACTGACCTGCAATGTTGGCATCCATGGTTCCGGACTGAACGGCGGGGCAAAGAGAATCCCAGGCGCTGGAAACGACCTCGAGGGTCCAGCCGTTTGCCTCGCATATCTTCTTGGCGATCATGACGTCATAGCCGTTGGCATAAGAGCCGGGAACGTTGGATATGGGAACCGCACCGTTGGAGTCATCCATCTGAGTCCAGTTGTAAGGTGCGTAGGCGCACTCCATGCCGACGGTGAGCACACCGTCTTCAACAGCGCTGGTGTTTGCGGAAGCGTCCTGAGCGGGCGCGCTTTCTGTGGGGGCAGATGCGGAGCCGGATGAGCCGCAGGCACAAAGAGCAAGCATCATTACTGCGGCCATGAGTATGGCAATAAATCTTCTCATTTTCATTTTTCCTTTCTGGGTGTATTTATTGGGACTTGATATGTAATACGCGGCCTGTATACCGACCGGGTATTAACAGAAGAATAAAAAAAGATCGCTCTGTAAAGCGATCCAAAAATAACGGAAAAGGGGAATGCATGTTCCCAAGTCCGGTACAATCTCGATAGCGCTTCACAAATTCATGTGACAGTCCGCCAGATATTATCTGGCGACCCAACACCGTAACCGCAGGCAGCATTTACGGTATTTCGGCGATCCACCCTTTCACAGACGGCCACTGCCTGTGTTGCCTGTCTGATACTAATGAGTCCCGCGCCTCTATCTTCAATTAAGTTGTGTTGATTATACGATAGCAAGCACAGTTTGTAAATAATTGCAAGAAACAAATTAGTTAAATTTCTTTAAAAGAAATTGTGCACAGTGACTAAATTGCCGGCAGATGTTTATCAACACTTGACAAATTGAGATTATATGCTAAAATATATAACGCTGTCGCGGGCATAGCTCATCCGGTAGAGCGCCACCTTGCCAAGGTGGAGGTAGCGAGTTCGAGCCTCGTTGCCCGCTCCATTTTAAAGCCTATTGCGTAAGCAGTAGGCTTTTATACTGTATGCATGCGGGTATGATGGAATTGGCAGACATGCGAGATTTAGGTTCTCGTGCCGGGAGGCGTGCAGGTTCGACCCCTGTTACCCGCACCAAATCAGCACGATGGTTTTGATGCGAAACCATCGTGCTTTTTCTATATCCCAAAACCGTTCTGCCATAAGATTTTTCAATGATTCTGCATAATGGAATCGTTTCATTGTATGAAAATTAACTATACGAAAGTCGAAGTGAGAGGACTTAAACCTCACCATTTTTACAGCTACACAAAGTTACAATGAACCTTTTATGTATAGGTTAGTTTCATTGTGATTGGATAAGTATCATCGGGGCTGAAATAGTTTCATGGTCAAGGGAAAAGTTTCATTATGCACTATAATAGTTTCATCATTAATCAAACTCGATATATGTATGTCTTAAGAGACAATTGCAAATTGGACTTAATTTGTGATATAGTATAACGAATAGTGGCGTAACAACGAGAGAGGTACCAAATAATGGCTATTCATAATAAATCGCACAGCAATCACGCGCTAATGTCATTAAATAAAATGCGTAAAGACAACAGCATGAAACAGAAAAGTGCAAAGGACTTTAAATCCCCGGATAAAGTTAAAGTTCTTCATTGCATTATGGACTGCTGTGACTTTCTAAAAGATTTACCAGACGAGTCCGTGCAACTGATTTGCATTGATCCGCCGTATAATCTTGAACTTGCAGGTTGGGATATTTACGACAACTATATTGAATGGGCTGCAAAATGGCTTGACGAAGCATACAGAGTGCTTTCTAAAAACGGAAATATGGTTATTTTTGGCGGTATTCAGTTTAGAGATGCAAAATCTGGCGATTTGATTGATATTATTCAGCATGTTCGCCACCGCACAAAATTCAAACTCATTAACACCATTATTTGGTATTACAAAAACGGTATGTCTGCCCACAGATATTTTGCAAACCGGCATGAAGAAGTGATTTGGTTAGCAAAATCCAACGACTACTATTTTGATTTGGACGCTGTTAGAGTGCCGTATTCGGAAGAAGATTTGCTACTTGCCTTGAAAGATAAACGGTTAAATCCTGAAAACACACGAAAGGGGAAAAACCCTACCAATGTATGGCAGATTGGTAGACTTAACGGAAATAGTAAGGAACGCGTTGGTCATCCCACACAGAAACCAGTTGAAATTATCGAACGATTTATTAAAGCTCTTTCGTACCCCGGTTCTACCGTCCTTGATTTTTTTGCCGGAAGTGGTACGGTCGGCAGGGTTTGCATCAAAGAGGGGCGGCATTGCATTATGTGTGACAATGACCCTGCATCGGTAGACTTTTTCAACAAACACCTTGAACTTATGAGAAACTTAGGGCAATGTGCTGACTATAGAAAAACAGAAAGTATAGGCGAGTTTTTTACTGCTGAATAAGAGGGTATATACCAATGAAAAAAGGTCAGTCGAGCAGACTAACAGCACAGCAAAAAGAGGGACAGGGACCTATTACAATTTTCCACAAGGATGCGCAAATCCACGACAAGGAAGTTGGTAATACTTCTCTTTTTGTAATCAAACAGCTCGAATTTGAATTTCCTATGTTGAAATTTCGCTACAGAAAGGATTTATCGAAGAAAGAAATAAATGCGGCGCTCCAAAAGATAGATTCTTATCTCGGGCAAACGCTGTTTGTAGAGAGTGCGAGCATTAGACCGGATGGCGGCATTATTGAAGTGCAAGACGATAAGGGAAATTGGCGTGTTGTGTTAGTGTCCGAAGCCAAACATCAAGGAAAAGATATCGAAAATATTCAGACCGGAAAACTTGTTGGTAAAAAGAATAACCAAGACCTCATGGCAGCAGGCAACGCAATCGAAAGAGCATATAAGAATATCAGTGAGATTGCGAACTTTATGTTAGCAGAGCGATATTTCCCGTATGTTCTGTTTTTGGAAGGCTCTAATTTCCTAACGCAAAATGTTACTGTTACACGACCTGACGGCAGAGTGGTCACATTAGTTTATAACGACGGAACATTGAATAGGCTTGATAGATTGACCGCCGCTAATTATGGTATGCCTATAAATACAAATCTGTGTAAAAACAGATTTGTGAAGTGCAGTGGTGCAACAATTATGTTGCAGGCTGCTTCAATATATACCAAGGGCGAAGGCGGTCATTGGAACGACAAGGACATGATTTTGGTTATGCTTGAGGTTGCACGGACTTCTTTGAAGATGTTAGGAACTGACCTTTTTGAGCAGCTCAGCAAAAGATAACGCACAAGATTACATAGCTTTAATGGTGCTGTATGGTTTCACTTCTACGGCTATGGTTTCATTTTCAAGTGAAACCAAATGAAACCCTGTGAAACCGTATAATTATTATCATTACACTTCATTTACGCTGTCGGATTATTCCGACAGCGTTTTTTGTTAAGGATCATGCACTATGATGACCAAAAAAGCAAATGCGGCATATGCATTATGGTGGAAACACCGCCTATATGAGCGCATTTCCGAAGCACGGGATATGGTATACCGGCGGATTATACGAAAAAACTGCCTGCCTTCTCGGTGCATGCAAAAACCGACGCATTTTCAGCGTCGGTTTTTGATTTGTGCAGACACAGTTTTTCCGCAGTGTTTGCAAATACAGATCTTCTGCTCTATTAATAGTTCTCAGCGTGGATCTCGAAGTAGCTCTGGGGATGATTGCATACGGGGCAGACTTCGGGGGCCTTCTCGCCGACTATGATATGGCCGCAGTTACGGCACTCCCAAACCTTGACCTCGCTCTTGGCAAAGACCTCTGCCATTTCTACATTGTGCAGCAGGGCGCGGTAGCGCTCCTCGTGATGCTTCTCAATTGCAGCCACCATTCTGAAGCGCTGAGCCAGTTCATGGAAGCCTTCCTCTTCAGCGGTTTTGGCAAAACCTTCGTACATGTCGGTCCACTCGTAATTCTCACCCTCGGCAGCGGCAAGCAGATTCTCGGCGGTGCTGCCGATACCCTGGAGCTCCTTGAACCACAGCTTTGCGTGCTCTTTTTCGTTGTCTGCCGTTTTCAGAAACAGCGCCGAGATCTGCTCGAAGCCCTGCTTTTTAGCGACGGAAGCAAAATAGGTGTATTTATTGCGTGCTTCTGATTCACCGGCAAAGGCAGCCTGGAGGTTTTTCTCGGTCTGAGTTCCTGCATACTTGGTTGATTTGTTCATGGTAATACCCCTTTCAAAAAATCATTTCTTTTGTGGATGTGTTGTGAATATATTGTAGCCGATTTTCGGTTACTTACTGTAAAAAGACGCATTTGCATATGAATTATTCTAATTCTGCTGCAAATTGAACTTACTGAAGGACACTCTTTCAAACGGTCCGACTTACCGGGAAGGACGGCGTCCCGTCCCGGCTTTACCGGGATACCATGCGACGCAGTGACGGCAGTGATACCCGCAGCCGCGGAATTGACAGGGCATATCTGTCCTGTATTTCCGGCATATACCGATTATGGCGCGCTTGCCGGGAATACAAAGCCCGATAGCTGTCAGATTCGTATTACAGCGACAACAGGCTGCAAGTGTTCCTTCTGCGCCTCACCGGCCTTGCAGAGCAAGGGGAGAGACGCGCGGAAAGGAAGTTCCTGATCGATGTCCATGTACAGGACGAACAGGCGTTTTGCACATGCCGGACAATGGTATTCACTGCCTCGGACGTGATTCTTTTGTCAAAAGTACAGCTCTGCGACTTCAGCGGCTCTCAATCTGATCTCACGCCGTGCGCTCTCCGGCGAAAGAATCTCCACGGCCGTACCGAAGCCGAACAGCCATGCGTAAAACTGCGGGCTGACTGCTACGTCCACGCTCACGGTGAAATGCTCGTCCCCATCGGGAATGAGCATGATCTCTTTACCGAAACGGTCTATCACGGCGCCGACGAGCTGATTGGAGAAGCGCAGCTTCACTTTCTGCTCGCTGCCCGTAAACATCCCGAACACCTGTGTTGAATATGAGGACATATCAATATCTGCGAAGCACTCCTTGCCCAGCCGTCCGCTTTCGGCGGCTTCAATACCGACCATCTTGTCCACGCGGTAGTGCTTCATCTTTGCCGCGCCGGCGTCGTAGCCTAGCATGTAGTAGTTCTCGTCGTCCCACATGAGGGCAAACGGACTGATCTCGTACACCGCTCCGTCGTGACGGTAGCGGCGCCGCTTGCTTATATCGAGCTCGAAATATCTGAAACGTATCATGCGGTCGCTGCTTATGGCGTTTGAGATCTCGTCGACGTTGTAATAGACGCTCTCGTTCATGCTTTTCACGCGGTTCCGGACGTAGACCTGCCGCTGCAAAAGCTGGGCGTCGTATACGCTGGCAAGCCCCTCGATCTTCTTTATCAGAGCAAGCGTCTTTTTGTGCGTGATGAACTTGGAGGACTGCACGCTGTCAACGAGCAGCTTAAGCTCCGGCAGTTCAAAATCCCGGCTTGCAATGTAGTAGCCCGTCGTCTTTCCCTTGGTCTGCACGATGTCCAGCCCAAACAGGCGCAGGGACTCCAGGTCGCCGTATATACTCTTGCGCTCGGCCGCGATGTCGTGCTTTGCAAGCTCGCCGATCATTTCCTGAACGGTAAGCGTGTGATTCTCGTCGCTTCTCTCCAACAGCATCTGCATCAGATAGAGCAGCTTCAGTTTCTGATTGGCGGATCTTGCCATTGAGAACACCTCCGGACACTCTTAAATATCGAGCGTAACTGTACAACAAAACGGGCAATGCTTTGCGATGCCGGTCCGCATACCTGCCGGCATTGTCTGCGGACGCCGTGGATTATCCGCTCACACGGGAGTTGAGCGGTTAGCCTGCTTAGGATATGTTCGTTGGCGGCGGGTATCCGGAGCATACGGATTCCCGAGCTTGGTCAAATCCTTTCCCGGCGATGAATGCCGCTATATAATAGGATAATAGGCTCTGCGTTAAAGTGCTGTGCCCCTGGCCGGGATGAAAAAATTTTTCATATCGGCCTTTTCCAGTTCCAATAGCCTGACCTTTTTTTCGATACCTCCCGCGTAACCGGTCAGACTGCCGTCTGTACCGACGACCCGGTGGCAGGGAATGATAATTGAAATCTCGTTATGCCCAACAGCGCCGCCTATCGCCTGTGCGGACATTTTGGACAGTTTCTTTTGTGACGCCAGCCGGCGCGCAAGCTCCCCGTATGTCGTGGTGTGCCCGTAGGGTATCTGAAGAAGAAGCTCCCATACCGCCTTCCTGAACCCGGAACCGGCAGGATGCAGCGGCGGTGTAAAGTCAGGCTCCACGCCCCTGAAATATATGTCCAGCCAGCGTATTGTGTCTGTAAGAACCGGTGTCTCCCGCTCTCTGTGTTCCGCCGGAAGGCTGTCTGCATAATATTTTTCACCCTCGAACCAAAGCCCGGTCAGACCGGTTTCGTCTGCTGCCAGCAATATGCCGCCAAGCGGCGAATCGTAGTGAAGTGTGTATGTCATGTCTGTACCTCGGATATGGCTGTGGGAATAGTATAGGCGCAATTTTTGGCAGAAAAGCTTGCCGCATGCAGCGCCGGTGCCGTAAAATGCAGCTCTGTTTAATATGACTGCCCTTATTATACAGCATTAACGGATTTTTGCCAGCACAAAATTTACACTTATTCTGCCGTACACCTGTCAGCAAATGCCGCAGTATGCTGTATGACACTGTCCGCGTGCTCCGAAACAGCGGCGGAAGGAGGACTTTTTTTCAGATAAACGCTGTCGGCCTTGATTCTGAGCGTGTGGTATTATAAAATATGATATATACTTTGGTCAGGGTCAGATTTAACGTTATGTGATATGCAAAAGCCCGGGAAAACGCAGGGGCGGGAGAGATGAGAAGGCGGCCGTGCCTGCGTCGGGCGGACGGAAAAGGAGAATAAAATGAAAATAGTAATCGCTGCAGACTCATTTAAAGGCAGCTGCACTGCGCGCGAGGCCGCTGAATACATGAGCCGTGGGATAAAGAGAGTGTTCCCGTCTGCTGATACTGTGGAGCTGCCTATTGCAGACGGGGGAGAGGGTACGGTGGAATCTCTTGTTGCTGCGGCGAACGGCAGAATGGTCAGCGTCGATACGCGCGACCCGCTTGGCAGGCCAATAAGCGCATGCTACGGACTGCTGCCGGACGGCACGGCGATCGTAGAGACGGCGGCGGCCTCGGGACTTACTCTGGTTCCCGCCAGTGAGCGTGACGCGCTGCACGCCTCTACCTATGGCACGGGGCTTCTCGTCAGGCATGCACTGGAAAAGGGGGCGAAGAAAATCATACTCGGCCTTGGTGGTTCCGCTACGACTGACGGGGGCCTGGGCATAGCCCAGGCGCTCGGGATAAGCTTTCTTGACAGTGACGGAGCCCAGCTCGCATCCGGCGGCGTTGAACTGGCGCGCCTTGACAGAATTGATCCGGCCGGGCTTCTGCCGGAGGCGAAAGACTGCGAATTCATACTTGCGTGTGACGTGAAGAACAAGCTCTACGGTCCGGAGGGCGCGGCATATGTTTTCGCGCCACAGAAGGGCGCGAGTCCGGAGCAGGTACGTATACTTGACGCGGCGCTGGAAAACTACGGCCGGGTGCTGCGTAAGCAGTTTGGCATTGACACGGCAGAGCGCGAGGGTTCAGGCGCTGCGGGCGGCCTCGGCTGTGTGTTCATGGCCTTCCTCGGCGCGAAGGTCCGACCCGGCATTGAGCTGGTGCTTGACACGATAGATTTTGACTCTCACATCCGCTGTGCCGACCTCGTTATAACGGGAGAGGGGCGGCTTGACTCGCAGAGCGCTTACGGCAAGGTTCCTGACGGAGTGGCGAGGAGGACCAAACGTATCAAAAACATTCCGGTCATTGCGATTGGAGGCTCCATAGGCGAAGGTGCGGAGGAGCTTTATGCCTGCGGAGTCGACGCGATGGAGAGCACGGTCAGCCGTATTACGACGCTCGACGACGCCATGGCACATGCCGGGGAGAATATTGAAGCCGCAGCTGAGCGCGTAATGAGGCTTATAAGGGCCGGTATGCAGTAATTTATATACTGCGACGGAAAAATGAAGCATACACAGCTGTATACTGCGGAGTCCCGGGCGCGCTTATATCCGTCCGGCAGCCTCCGTTTGCTTCTCTCTTGTTGGAAGCAAGCTGGCCGGAAACTGTTCCGGTTGAACTAAAACGGTCCGGTCAGAACAGACAGCCGGAATATGTCATTTATTATGGCTTATACCCACGGCCTGCCAATACGCCGCTTTGTATGACCGCTCTTCACCTGCCTCCCCGGAATACGGCGGCAGATATGTTGACATCGTGCCTGACTGATGTTATCATATCTGACGATATATAACGAAAGCAATATATAGTACGGAATACAGGCCTGCCGGGGCTGTCCGGCAGGCCATATTTGCAAAACTGAAAAAGGACGAGGCAGATAAGTATTTAATCGGGGGGCTTAAAAATGGCATTTGATTATAAGAAAGAGTACAAAGAATTTTACATGCCCAAGGCAAAACCGGAGATCGTTACGGTGCCGCCGATGAATTATCTTGCCGTGCGCGGCGAGGGCGACCCGAACGAGGAGGGCGGGAAATATAAAACCGCGATCGGACTGCTCTATGGCGCCGCCTTTACCATCAAAATGAGCGGGAAGGCAGGGCGCTGGATAGACGGGTATTTTGATTACGTTGTCCCACCGCTGGAGGGCTTCTGGTGGCAGCCGGGTGTCGACGGCTTTGACTATTCCGATAAATCCTCGTTTCACTGGATATCTGTTATCCGCCTCCCGGATTTCGTGTCGAAAGCTGACTTCGACTGGGCGGTCGCCGAGGCAGAGAAAAAGAAAAAACAGGATTTTTCCGCTGTGGAGTTCCTGCGTGTTGACGAAGGACTCTGTGTGCAGATGATGCATATCGGACCGTTTGACGACGAACCGGCGAGCGTTGCGCTGATGGATGCATATCTTGCAGAGAAGGGCTATGAAAATGACTTCTCCGATGTGCGGCTGCATCATGAGATTTATCTGTCCGACGCGCGCAGGGTTTCACCGGAGAAATGGAGGACAGTTATCAGGCACCCTGTAAGGATACGGTAGCATCCGGCCGGGACGTGAAAAAAGCTGAGGAGCGGGTATGGATACACGGGAAAACGTATATGCAGATTGGAATCCGTGGCACGGCTGCACCAGGATCAGCCCGGGATGCAGGTACTGCTACGTCTACCGGCAGGATGAGATGTACGGGGTGCAGACGGACAGCAGCATATGCCGCAAGACGGGCAGCTTCATGCTTCCCGTAAAGAGAAAGAGGGACGGGAGCTATAAGATCCCGCCCGGAAAAGTGGTCTTTACCTGTTTTACGTCTGATTTTCTGCTGAAGGATGCCGACGCATGGCGGCCTGAGTGCTGGGAGATGATACGCGAGCGCAGCGACTGCTGGTTCTATTTCTTCACAAAGCGCATTGACCGCCTTGAGTACTGTCTGCCCTGCGATTGGGGAGACGGTTATGACAATGTTATCATAGGCTGCACGGTGGAAAATCAGGACCGTGCGGACTACCGCCTGCCTATCTTCCGGGAGCTGCCGATAAAGCACAGGTCGATTATTGCCGCGCCGTTACTGGAGCGCATGGATATATCGCGTTATCTGGACGGCAGCATCGAGGAAGTCTCCGTAGGTGGAGAATCCGGCGTGGAGGCCAGACCCTGCAATTATGACTGGATACTGGATCTGCGCCGCCAGTGCGTGGAGAAGGACATACCTTTTCGCTTCCATCAGACGGGTGCGTATTTTATCAAGGACGGAAGGATGTACCGGATAAAGCGGGGCTACCAGCTGGTGCAGGCGCGCAAGGCCGGCATCGACTACCGTATCGGCGACTATTTCATGCCTGAGAAGGCGGCTTACCGGAAAGCGTCCCTGCAGAAGAAGGATGGGAACGCGCTGCAGATCAGCGCAGAGGAAGCGCAGCTCTGAGTACGGAAACGAACTGCCTGAGAACAGGGTTGCCGTTGCCTTTATTCCATACCGCTATGATCTCTTCCTGTTCACCTTCGCCGACGAGAGGGACAAAGACAAGATTATCCGCGTTGTAGAGTTTATCCGTGAAGTACTCCGGAAGTACGGATATGCCTTCCTCCGCGGCGACCATCATCAGTATGCTTTCCGCATCCGATGAGCGGAAGAGTATGTTTGGCTTGTAACCGGCATCCTTATACAGCTGCATGAAGAATGCATCGCCGTAGGAATCATTGGCGGAGTCGGGGGACATGTAGAGTATGTTTTCGCCGCGAAGCTCGCTGCGGTTCAACTGACGCCGGCGGGACAGTGGGTGACCGGCATACAGCGCCACCATGAGCCGGGCTTTTTCTGCACATATGTACTCTATGTCCTCCTGAGTTTTCAGGTTCGTACTGTCCCATGTGAAGATTACATCGTATTCCTGATGCATCAGCCCTGCCGCGAGAGCATCCGTCGAACAGCGGTAGAAGCTGATGAGCACATTGCTGTTCTGCCTGTGGAAGCGGCGCATAAGTACGGAGAGATCGCTGCGTTCATAGCCGCGCAAATATCCGACGCGCAGGCTGCCGGTGAGCCCGGTGGAGGCGTCGTGTACACGGTCGGCCGCCTGACTCATGCGGTCAAGTATTGCCCGGGCTTCTATAAGAAATATCTTACCTGCGGGGGTCAGCGAAACCGGCCGCGTACCGCGGTCAAACAAGCTGCAGCCCAGCATCTCCTCGAGCAGATGTACCTGCTGTGTTATGGCAGTCTGCGAAATATAAAACTGCTCTGCGGCCTTGGTGAAGCTCTGACTCTCCGCCGCTGCAACAAAGTATCTCAATTGGTTCCTGTTCATATTATCAGCCCTGAATATAAGTTTTTCTTATCTTAACATGCAAAAACGGCCCTTGTAAAGGGCCGTTTTTGCCGTTAGAATAAGCATATCTTTTGCGAATGAGGAACAAATGATGAAAAGAGAATCCTTCGGTTCACGGCTCGGCTTCCTGCTGGTCAGTGCAGGCTGCGCCATAGGCATAGGCAATGTCTGGCGCTTCCCGTACATAACGGGTGAGAACGGCGGCGGATACTTCGTGCTGTTTTATCTGCTGTGCCTGCTCGTTATGGGCGTGCCTGTGCTTACGATGGAGCTGGCAGTCGGCCGCGCCGGCCGCGGCAGCGCGGTGCTGGCCTACAGAACGCTCGAAGCTCCCGGGAAAAAGTGGCATATACACGGATGGTTCTGTATGCTCGGCTGCTATCTGCTGATGATGTATTACACCACGGTCGCCGGTTGGATGGCCAGCTATTTCGGCCGCTTTCTCAGCGGAGCCTTCCATGCCGGTATGAGTTCGGACGAGGTCGGCGGGATGTTCGCAAAGCTCCTGTCCTCCCCGGGAGAGATGGCAATGTGGACCGAGATGGTTGTCGTTGCCGGTTTTGCGGTATGCAGTTTCGGCCTGCAAAAGGGTCTGGAGCGTATATCGAAGTATATGATGCTCGCGCTGCTTGCGCTTATCATGGTGCTCGCGGTGCACAGCCTGACGCTTCCCGGGGCCGGGGAGGGCATAAAGTTTTACCTCCTGCCGTCGATTGACAGCGTCAGAAGCCGGGGCTTTGGCAGCCTCATTACTGATGCGATGAATCAGGCCTTCTTCACGCTCAGCCTCGGTATCGCCGCCATGGAGATATTCGGCAGCTATATGAGCGACGGGCATACCCTGACCGGAGAAGCGGTGCGCATATGTGCGCTGGACACCTTCGTTGCGCTGATGGCCGGTATGATAATATTTCCCGCCTGCTTCTCCTTCGGCGTCGCGCCGGATCAGGGACCGTCGCTGATATTCGTGACTCTGCCGCAGGTATTTGTCAATATGGCCGGCGGAAGATTCTGGGGCGCGCTGTTTTTCCTGTTCATGATTTTTGCGAGCTTCTCGACCGTGCTGGCTGTTTTTGAGAATATTCTGGCCATGTGCATGGATACATTCGGCTGGAGCCGCCGCAAAGCCGTACTGATAAATCTGCTTGTCCTTGCTGCGGCAAGCCTGCCCTGCGTGCTCGGATATAACCTGTGGAGCGATCTGCACATTATCGGTCCGCGCGATGTGCTCGACAGTGAGGATTTCCTTGTCAGCAATCTGCTGCTGCCTTGCGGCTCGCTGATCTACCTGCTGTTCTGCGTCAGCAAATGGGGCTGGGGCTTTGACAGCTACATCGCTGAGGTGAACAGGGGCAGCGGAATAAAGCTCTCGCCTAAGCTGAAGCCCTACTTCAAATGGGTGCTTCCGATCCTTATCCTGGTCATCCTGATTCAGGGGCTGATATAAGCCTTTATACCCGGAAAACACGATCCGTCCTGCATTTCTGCAGGACGGATATTTTGCTGTGGGGGTATGGTATATGGCTGCCCGAAGGCAAATGCGAAAACCGCCCTCTAATATACTGCCTGTGATATATTGAAAGCACAAAATCAAATGGGGGAGCAGCATGCATAACTACGAACACGAGATACCGCATATGGATGACCGCACTATGCGTAAATCTGTCCGGAGCGACTATTTTCATGACAGTGTCATATCGGAAACGGCATTTTGATAAGCTCAAAAAAGCCCGGCGGTTAAAGCGGTCAAAAAAGTCCAAGCGGGACTTTTTGGCAAGCTGAGAGCGCCGCGGTTAAACACGCGGCGCTCTCGGCTTGTACAGAGTGTGCTAGGCTCACTTCTTTCGCTCAGGAATGATGAAGATGAAAATCAGGGAGCTTACGAGCAGCAGATAGGGGTAAAACAGATAGGGGAAGATATCAAATGCCGACACCTCAAAGCCCAGCGCGGTTGCTGCGGATATTGCGACGAGCATTTGCGCGCCGTAGGGGATAATACCCTGAAAGACGCAGGAAAATGTGTCGAGCAGGGAAGCGGTTTTCCTCCTGCTGATGCCGTAGCTCTCGGCCATCTCGGCGGCGATGGGGTTGGCCATGACTATGGCGACGGTGTTGTTTGCGGTAGCGATGTCCATCGCGCCGACCAGCAGGCCCATGCCGAGCTGTCCGCCCTTGTTGCCCTTAAACACACTGCGTATCCAGTAGAGCAATGCGTCAAAGCCGCCGTAGTCGCGGATGAGCGCACAGATCGCGGAGACCAGTATCGCGACCATTGTCGTCTCAAACATACCCGCTGCGCCAGAGCCCATGCTGCCGAGCAGCGCGGTCACGGCGGTAGCGCCGGTCGCGAGCATGATTATCGCGCCTGAGACTATGCCGGCCAAAAGAACGATAAATACGTTGATACCGGCAATGCCGCCTATAAGGACCAGAACGTAGGGAATGACCTGGATGAGGTTGTATTCCCTGACTACGCTGCTCGCCAGCGGAGTGTTCAGCGAAAGAACGAGGATGAGGATGAGCGTCACTACAGCCGCGGGGAACGCGATGCCGAAGTTCTCGCGGAATTTGTCCTTCATTTCACAGCCCTGGCCGTTGCAGGCGGCAATGGTCGTGTCGGAGATAAAGGAGAGGTTGTCCCCGAACATGGCGCCGCCCATAACAGTGCCGATGCACAGAGGGAGAGAGAAGCCGGAGGCGTCAGCCACGGCTGCGGCTATGGGAGTCAGGAGTGTAATGGTGCCGACGGAGGTGCCCATGGCGGTGGAGACGAAACAGGCGACGACAAACAGGACTGCGACAGCATACTTCGCCGGGATAATGGAAAGCGTAAAATACGCCACGCTCTCTGCGCTGCTGCGTCCGACGACGCCGACGAACATGCCGGCCTCGAGAAAAATGAGGATCATCGTGACGATGTTTTTGTCACCGATGCCGGCACCCATCAGGGCAAGCTTCTCGTCAAAGCTGCGGCCGGGATTCTGCAGACATGCGACGAGCAGGGCAATAAGAAAGGTCACGACTATGGGGATGTTGTAAAAGCCCATGGGAATCCTGAGTATGTATTCAAACAGTATACCGAGTCCGAGATACAGAACGAGGAACACAAGTATGGGCAGGAGCGCCTTTGAATTTCCTTTTTTCATTGCGGTATTTCCTTCTTTATGCAAAATTATCTATATTTTATCAAAAGCATTACAGTCAGTCAATGCGAAAACCGATTATTCCAAAGATAAATGAATGAACTTATGCCGCAGCCTAAGAAAATCTTTACAATTTCAGCTGCAGCGGATATAATATATTGCCAAGTTTTTAGAAACAGTAGAGGAAGTATTATGCCGGATTACAGGAAAGAGATCGAACGCCGCAGAACGTTCGCGATAATATCCCACCCGGACGCGGGTAAGACTACGTTGACAGAAAAGCTGCTGCTCTACGGCGGAGCGATACAGATGGCCGGCTCAGTGAAGGGCAAGGCCACCGCGCGCCATGCAGTCTCCGACTGGATGGAGCTTGAGAAGCAGCGCGGAATATCCATCACGTCCTCGGTAATGCAGTTTGAATATGAGGGCTACTGTATCAATATCCTTGATACCCCGGGCCATCAGGACTTCTCCGAGGACACTTACCGCACGCTAATGGCGGCGGACTCTGCTGTTATGGTGATTGACGCAGCCAAGGGCATAGAGCCGCAGACCCGCAAGCTCTTCAAGATCTGCGCAATGCGTCATGTGCCGATATTCACCTTCATAAATAAGCTCGACCGCGAGGCGCGGAGTCCCTATGAGCTGATGGAGGAGCTGGAGAATGAGTTCAGGATCGGGACCTATCCCATGAACTGGCCCATCGGCTGCGGGCGTGATTTCAAGGGCGTGTACGACCGCGAGAAGTGCGAGATACTTGCCTTCAACGAGTTCCACCGCGGTCAGGACAAGATCAGGGCGATAGAGTGCCGCCTTGATGAAACAGAGAAGCTCGACTCACTTATAGGCGAAAAGCTCAGAAAGATTCTCTCCGACGACATAGAGCTGCTTGACGGTGCCGGCTATGACTTTGATATTGACGAGGTGCGTGCCGGACGGCTCAGCCCCGTGTTCTTCGGCTCGGCTCTGAATAACTTCGGCGTAGAACCCTTTCTTGAGAGCTTCCTGAAGATGACCATGCCGCCGCTGCCGAGAAAATCGGGAGAAAATTTTGTCGAACCGACAGACAGCCGTTTCTCGGCGTTTGTTTTCAAGATACAGGCAAACATGAATAAGGCTCACCGGGACCGGATAGCGTTTATGCGCATCTGCTCAGGTCGCTTCCAGCGCGACAAGGAGTATTTCCATGTACAGGGCGGAAAGAATCTGCGCCTTGCCCAGCCGCAGCAGCTTATGGCTCAGGAGCGCGCGATAATTGACGAGGCCTACGCCGGGGATATAATCGGCGTGTTTGATCCGGGGATTTTCTCAATCGGTGATACCATATGCGAGACCGGCATGAACGTGCAGTTCGAGGGCATACCCACGTTCGCGCCCGAACACTTTGCCGCTGTCGAGCGCGTGGACACAATGAAGCGCAAGCAGTTCGAAAAGGGAATTACCCAGATCGCGCAGGAGGGCGCAATACAGATATTCCACGAGCCCTTCACAGGCGTCGAAGAAGTTATCGTCGGCGTTGTCGGCGTGCTGCAGTTTGAAGTGCTGGAGTACCGCCTCAAGACCGAATACGGTGTCGATATACGCCGGCGCTCGATGCCGTACGAATTTGTGCGCTGGGTAGAGAACGAGGACGTTAATATACACGATCTGAATCTTACGAGCGACACCAAATGGGTACAGGACTTCAAGGGCAATAATCTGCTGCTGTTCACCTCCGAATGGTGCATCAACTGGGCGCTGCAGAAGAATGAGGGACTGCGCCTGAGAGAGTTCAACAGAGACTGAAAGGAGCTACGGTTATGGCCGAAAAAGAAAAAATAATCATAGACATTTTCAGGAACAAGACCGCTGACGAATTTACCAGGGCTCTGGCAGATCCGAATGCAAAGGTCGACACCGGGAGCGGGGCTGCCTGGATAGCCGCGGTTTCCGCCGCATTCATGTGCCGGGCCGCAGGACTCGCGGCAAAGACCGTTGAAGCCAATGAGCGTCTGGACTATATCGCGCGCAACGCCGAGATCATACGCGGCTATATGGTTCAGCTCATTGATGAGGACGTCAAGTGCCGCGGACCGCTTCGCATGGCACTCAGGGAAAACGACGAGCGCAGGATAGAGGCTACGCGTCAGACAGCGGTCAGCATATGCGCGGAGATTGTCAACATGATGTCTCAGGCTCTTGAGCTTATGCAGGAGCTGACGGAGATCTGCAGCGCCGGCGATGCGATGCCGTATCTCGCAGAGGCTGCCGTTTCGGCGCTCGGCGCGATCAGGGCTGCGCGCCTGTATATCGTGGCCATGGCCGATAAATCTCCCGATGATACCTACCGCTACGTCATCCGCCGCGAGAACGAGATTACTCTCGAACGCTGCGAGGAGCTTGCCGCCGGTATCAGCGCGAAAGCGGAAGCCGGAATATAAACGGACAAGACAGGCTGATTCCGATGGATTTGCCTGTCTTTGCAAATTGTTCACATCGCTGTGTTTGCAATCGGACGGGAAATGAGATATAATTAATAAAATGATTTTAAAGGCGGTAACATCATGGATGCGAAAATAGCACAGTTTCGGGATATGATAGCCGGCAGCGATAATATTGTTTTTTTCGGCGGAGCCGGTGTCAGCACTGAAAGCGGCATTCCCGACTTCAGAAGCGTGGACGGCCTGTACAATCAGAAATGGAAGTACCCCCCGGAAACCATACTCAGTCACAGCTTTTTTGAGCGTTACCCTGAGGAGTATTACCGCTTCCACCGGGAGAAGCTTGTCGTCGAGGGCGTCAAGCCTAACCGCACGCACCTGCGCCTTGCGGAGCTGGAGCGCGAGGGGAAGCTTAAAGCGGTCATTACCCAGAATATCGACGGACTGCATCAGGCTGCCGGCAGTAAAAATGTGCTGGAGCTGCATGGCAGCATTCTGCGCGCCTATTGCTCGCGCTGCCGCAAGCCATACCCGTCGGATATTATCAACAAGGGCGCAGGCGTGCCGCGCTGCGGCTGCGGCGGTGTCATCCGGCCGGACATCGTCCTGTATGAGGAACAGCTCGATCAGGATATCCTGTATAAATCCGCCAACTATATCAGAAACGCCGACGTGCTTATTGTAGGCGGGACCTCGCTGAACGTCTATCCTGCCGCCGGGCTTATAAACTATTACCGAGGGAATAAGCTTGTGCTTGTAAATCTGAGCGCGACACCCTATGACAGCGAAGCCGATCTGGTCATAAACGAGAAGCTCGGCGATGTGTTCAGCCAGGTATGAGGAGAGCAAATGAGCAAGGGAAAGCTGATCGTCCTTGAAGGCATAGACGGCAGCGGCAAATCGTCGCAGTACCGCCGTCTGTGTGAGAGAATGGAAAGAGATAAAATTGCCTATAATCACATTGTATTCCCGCGCTACGACAAAGAGAGCAGCGCGCTTATACGTCTTTACCTCGGCGGAGCCTTCGGCTCGAAGCCGTCGGATGTTAACGCATACACCGCGGCCACGTTTTTTGCCGTGGACCGTTTCGCATCCTACAGGGATGACTGGGGTAAGATATATGAAAGCGGCGGCCTTATTCTGTCTGACCGCTATACTACCTCGAATGCCGTTCATCAGGGCTGCAAGCTTCCGGACGGAGAATTGCCGGAGTTTTTTTCGTGGCTTGCCGATCTGGAGTATGTGAAGATGGGGCTGCCGAGGCCGGACCTTGTCATATACCTTGACGTGGATATTGATATCGCTACGCGCCGGATCAGACGCCGCGAGGCCAAGACGCACACCCATGCTGATATCCATGAGAAGGATACCGAGTACCTGAGACGCTGCCTGCACACGGCAGACATGGCTGCCGCGCATTACGGATGGACGCGGATTGCCTGCAGCAGGGACGGACTTGAGCGGGAGGCCGATGAGAAAAACGACGAGATCTATTCCGTGATCCTTAACACTCTGGATATATAAAGAGGGGCTCCTTCCGAAGCCCCTGACGCAGTGCTTAGCAGCCGCAGCCGCAGCCGTTGTTGTTATTGTCGCAGCCGCAGCTGTTGCCGCAGCCACATCCACAACCGCCGCCGAAGAGGATTATAATGAGTATGATCAGCCAGAGGCCGCTGTTGTTACAGGAATTGCAGAACATATTTATTTCCCTTTCTCCGCACTTGAATTTTGCTCTGCCTGCCGGGGCGTGCGGACGGGGGCAGGCAATCATGAAAGCGTATCCGAGACAGTGCAGCCGTAGCTGCATCGCTCGTGCCATAATATGCCGTGCCGTGTGCGCTTGCTACTTTGAAGCAGGCAGCACGTGGCGCTGTTACCTAAGAGGAGCATACAATGTCCGACGATATAGAAAAAATCAACGAGATATTCCGTATCCACGACGAGCAGATAAGCAGCACCGACGCCAGGACCTCCGGCGTTGATTCTGCTCCGCCGCCCGTGACGGATACGAAAAAAGAGAGAAAGAACCTGACGAAGGAAGCACCGATGAAAAAAGTCGACAGATTCCTGACTGACTCCGACGGAAGGCGGCAGCACAACTATACCGGCGACGAGGAATCCGAGCGTGATTACAGGCCTGTGCGTCAGAGCCACGAGTATCGCTCCGGCTGCCTTGGCGGTATGATGTATTTTGCTTTCATCGTCTGTGTCAGCGTTGTGCTGGCCTGTCTTGCCTGGATGGCTGCCAGCGATATGCTTGCGTTGAATAAGGACGATTTCAATGCGGTTGTCACTCTGCCCAGCTCGATTTTCCAGTCTGAGACCGTAGACAAGCTTGATGAAAACGGAAACAAGATCGGCACCAAGCGCGTTACTTACGCTGATATGGAGTACGTGGCCTCTGCGCTGAAGGACGCCGGACTGATAGAGTATAAGTGGCTGTTCGAGACCTATTGCAAGTTCACCCACTCGGACACAAAGGTGAGCCCCGGCGAATATAAGCTCCGCTCCACCTTTGACTACCATGCGCTCGTATCCAATATGCGGGCCGGTTCCACCTCTGCCGCGACGGTAAAGGTAGTCATACCGGAGGGCTTTTCAATGCATCAGATATTCCTCCGCCTTGAGGAGAACGGCGTTTCCAGCTATAACGCTCTTATGGACGCGGCGGCGAATGAGACCTTTAAATACAGCTTCCTTGAAGGCAAGGACAGTCTGGGCGCATACCGCCTTGAAGGCTATCTCTTCCCGGATACCTATGAGTTCTATGTGGGTATGCAGGCCTCCAGCGCGATCAACAAGATGCTCGATAACTTCAACAAAAAGATCGACGATGACATGAACGCCCGCATGGAAGAACTGGGAATAGGTCTGGATGAGATTGTAAATGTCGCTTCACTTATTGAAAAAGAGGCGGCCAATGACGCTGAACGCCCGGTCATCGCATCCGTTATCTTTAACCGCCTTAATTATGACATGCAGCTCGGAATAGACGCCGCTGTGCTCTATCCGTATACTGACCACGAGGGTGCGCCGACGGCGGAGATGCTTGCCAGGGATGACCCCTACAACACGCGTATCAAGCTTGGTCTGCCGCCCACGCCGATCAGCAACCCGGGTCTGGCCTCTATCAAGGCTGCGCTTTGGCCCGATTCAACGGACTACTTCTACTATGCTCTCGACACGGCGTCCGGCACGCACCAGTTCTTCACAAACGAGGGCGACTTCAATGCCTTCGTCGCTACGCAGAATTATGAATAACGAAGTGGAGCTGCTCTCCCCGGCGGGTGACATGGAGCGTTTGGAGATGGCCCTATGCTATGGCGCCGACGCCGTGTACCTCGCGGGTACTGAGTTCGGCATGAGGGCTTCGGCCGGAAATTTCAACTGTGGGCAGTTGGAGAAAGCGATATCTCTTGCTCACTCCATGGGCCGCAGAGTGTATGTCACCTGCAACACGCTTCCACGGGAGGATGAGCTTACGCGTCTGCCGGAGTATCTGGAGCGGCTGCAGGAGCTGGGAACCGACGCGATCATCGTGGCCGATATGGGCGTTATTGCCATGGCAAAGAAATACGCGCCCCGAGTAAAGCTGCATGTCAGCACCCAGTTCGGCGTCATCAACAGCGCCGCTGCGAACGCTCTGTATGAGCTTGGGGCGGACACCGTCGTGCTCGCGCGCGAAACTCCGCTTGAGGATATACGCAGGATACGTGCAAACACTCCGAAGGAGCTGCGGCTCGAGGCCTTTGTGCACGGGGCAATGTGCGTGTCATTCTCGGGCCGCTGCCTGCTGTCGAATTACTTCACCGGTCGTGACGCCAACCGCGGCCAGTGCGCCCAGCCCTGCCGTTGGAAGTATCACCTCGTCGAGGAAAAGCGGCCGGGAGAGTACTTCGAGATAACCGAGGACGGCGGGACCTATATCCTCAACTCACGCGATATGAATATGATAGAACACCTGTCGGAGCTTATTGACGCGGGGATCACAAGCTTCAAGATCGAGGGACGCATGAAGTCGGCATACTATGCCGCCGTCGTCACCAATGCCTACCGCCACGCCATAGACGATGCTGTGGCCGGAAGACCGCTTAACCCACTCTGGCTTGAGGAGACGGAAAAGGTCAGCCACCGTCCGTATACCACCGGATTCTACTATGGTTATCCCGGCCAGCACTATTCCGAGGCCGGCTATACCACCGGCGCGGATGTAGCCGCTGTTGTAGAGAGCTGCGTCGAAGACGGTGAAGCGGTCCTGTACCAGCGAAACAAGTTCTCACGTGGAGATGAGCTGGAGCTGCTCACTCCTGACGGGGCGCCCGTAAAGTTCACACCGGAGCACATGTATAACGCCGACGGCGAGGAGATAGAGGATACACGCCACGCCATGATGGAGATACATATGCGTCTGCCAAAATACGCACCGAGACTGTCGATAGTCAGAAAATGCCGCTGAGCCCTTGACAAACCCGGCGCTTATGGTAAAATCATAAAGCTGATATTGAGATTTGGCAGTGATGAAGAGAGTCGGACGAAGAACATCACAGAGAGGGGCTGTACGCTGAAAGGTCCCGTGTTCAAAACCGACAGCCACTTCTGAGCCTCCCCGGGATGACCGGGGCGTCTGTCCGCGTTAAGGGCGCTTGAGATGCCGCGCATGTCGCTGCAATCAGGGTGGTACCGCGAACTTAACCTTCGCCCCTGTACAGGGGCGGAGGTATACTTTTTTATGGAGGATGTTTTGTGGAATGTCTGCGCTGCGGCGCCGGTATGGAGGACTTGGGCTGTGAGGATATCCAGCTTGGACAGTACGGCTTCTTTACCGGGCACCTGTCAAATATGCTTTCCGGTTCTCTCAGCGTGAGGATCCTCCGCTGTCCGAACTGTAAAAAGATAGAGCTTTTCTCCGCTGATGATGAGCAGAGCTTTTCGGAGAGAATGAAAAAGAACTGAACGGAGGATAAATGAAATGGAAAAATTCGGACTTAACCAACTGAGAGAGATGTTTCTGAGCTTCTTTGAGACAAAGGGCCACCTGCGGCTGCCCAGCTTCTCGCTCATCCCGCAGAATGACGCAAGCCTTCTGCTCATAAACTCCGGCATGGCGCCCATGAAGCCATACTTCAAGGGCGAGCAGGAGCCGCCGCGCCGCCGCGTCTGTACCTGTCAGAAGTGTATCCGTACCGGCGACATCGAGAATATAGGCAAGACCGCCCGCCACGGCACTTATTTTGAGATGCTCGGCAACTTCTCCTTCGGCGATTACTTCAAGCATGAAGCCATTGCCTGGAGCTGGGAGTTTCTTACCTCTCCCGACTGGGTCGGCATTGATCCCGACCGCCTGTATCCGTCCATATACGTCGACGACGACGAGGCCTTCGATATCTGGAACAGGGAGATAGGCATCCCGGCAGAGCGTATCTTCCGCTTCGGCAAGGAGGACAACTTCTGGGAGCACGGAGCAGGTCCCTGCGGCCCCTGCTCCGAGATTTACTTTGACCGCGGCCCCGAGTACGGCTGCGGAAAGCCGGACTGCACTGTCGGCTGTGACTGCGACCGTTACATGGAGGTCTGGAACAACGTCTTTTCCCAGTTCGATAACGACGGCGAGGGCCACTATACCGAGCTCAAGCAGAAGAATATCGACACCGGCATGGGGCTTGAGCGTCTGGCCGTTGTCTGCCAGGGCGTGGATTCACTGTTCGATGTCGATACTGTCATGAACATCACCCATAAGGTAAGCGAGCTGACCGGCGCATATTACGGGAAAAGCCATAAAATGGACGTCTCCCTGCGCGTCATCACCGACCACATCAGAAGCGCGACCTTCATGATATGCGACGGCGTCCTGCCCTCCAACGAGGGGCGCGGCTACGTACTGCGCCGTCTGCTCCGCCGCGCCGCGCGTCACGGAAAGCTGCTCGGCGTCAATGAGCCCTTCCTTTACAAGGTCATTGACACCGTTATCCATGAGAACGAATGCCAGTATTCCGAGCTGCGCGAGAAGCAGGAGTATATCACCCGCGTCGTAAAGACTGAGGAAGAAAACTTCGCGCGTACCATCGACGCAGGCATGGCCATCTTCTCTGAAATGCTCGCGGCACATAAGGAGAAGGGCGAGACTGTGTTCTCAGGCGCGGATGCTTTCAAGCTCTACGACACCTACGGCTTCCCGCTCGACCTGACTATAGAGATGTGCGCTGACGAGGGAATGACTGTCGACGAGGAGGCCTTCAAGGCCCTGATGGAGGAGCAGCGCGTCAGAGCGAGAAAGGCGAGAGAAGCGCTCGGCGATCTTGGCTGGGCCGGCATTACCTTCGGTCAGGAAATTCCCGAGACTGAGTTTGTCGGCTATGATAAGAAGGAAACAGAAGCAAGGATCCTTGCCATCGTTTCCGGGGATGAGCTGCAGAATGAAGTGGCCTCCGGAGCAGAGGCTATAATCGTTCTCGACAGGACCGTAATGTATGCCGAGATGGGCGGACAGGTAGCCGACCACGGCCGCATCGTCTGCGGAGACTGCCTGTTTGAGGTCAACAATGTCCAAAAGAACAAGGGCGGAAAGTTCATGCATTACGGCGTGGTCAAATCGGGTCATTTTGCGGTCGGTGACCAGGTCGTCGCAAGCTACTGCCCGGAGCGCCGCGCTGCCGTCGGCAGAGCGCACAGCGCGACCCATCTGCTCCAGAAAGCCCTGCGCGAGGTACTCGGCGAGCATGTCCACCAGGCCGGTTCTCTCGTCGAGCCTGACTTCCTCCGCTTTGACTTCACTCACTTCTCTGCGGTTACTCCGGAGGAACTCAGAAAGGTCGAGGATCTTGTAAACAATGCCATTCTCACCGGCTACGACATAAATGTTAAGGAGATGCCTGTAGACGAGGCCAGAAAGTCCGGCGCTACCGCGCTCTTCGGCGAGAAATACGGAGATATCGTCAGAGTTGTCAATATGGGCGGCTACAGCATTGAGCTCTGCGGCGGCACTCACCTGAGCAATACCGCAAAGGCCGGCAGCTTCCACATCATTTCCGAGGGCTCTGTAGCATCGGGTGTGAGACGTATTGAGGCTACCACCGGACCCAGGACGGTAGAGACCCTGCACAGGGAAGAGGATGAACTTGCCAGGCTCGCGGCGATGTTCAAGACCAGCCCCGCCGATCTCGTGCAGAAGATCGAGCAGCAGGCGGCCGAGCTGCGCGAAGCAAAGCGTGTTATTGAGCAGTATAAGGCGAAGGAATCTGCCGGAGGAGCCGACGCCCTTCTCGGCAGCGCAAAAACCGTAGGCGGACTGCATATCGTCACCTGCAGAAACGGCGAGTGTGACGCCAATGCACTGCGCCGTATGGGCGATGTGCTGCGTGATAAGGATTCTGCCGTTGTCGCGGTAATTGCCGCAGTAAACGGCGACAAGATAACCTTCCAGTGCGTCTGCGGCAAAGATGCGGTGGCAAAGGGCGTAAGGGCCGGCGACATCATAAAGAATATCACCGCGATCGCCGGCGGTAAGGGCGGCGGCAAGCCCGACTCCGCGATGGGCGGCGGCAACGACGTCTCCAGACTGGACGAGGCGCTCAGGGCTGTCGAGAGCTTTGTGGAGAGCAGGATGTGAGAAGGTATCAGGCACCCGGTAAATACCGGATGCCTGACAAAAAATATCGGAAAATGATTATTGAGCGTTCGGGAGGAAATACCATGAAGGACGACTGCCTGTTTTGCAGAATTATAGCCGGTGATATCCCCAGCAGCAAAGTATATGAGGATGAACATGTATATGCGTTCAGGGACATCAACCCCCAGGCCCCCGTACACATCCTTGTAGTACCGAAGCAGCATGTTTCCTGCGCAGACGAGATCACCGGAGAGAACAGCATCTGTGTTGCGCATTGCTTTGAGGCTATTGCAAAGATCGCCGGGGCCGAAGGCCTTAAAAGCGGCTACCGTGTCGTGAATAACTGCGGCTCGGACGGCGGCCAGACTGTTATGCATCTGCATTTTCATATACTTGGCGGCATGAAATTCAGCGACAAAATGATATAATGCTTTCACTGCGGCGACGTTTCTGTCGCCGCAGTGTTTTTATACGTGCATACTGTGCGGGGAAATCCGGACCTTAATGAGCGATACTTAAAGGAAAGCCTGCAGACCGGATATTGACCTTTACGGAGGCGATAACAGTGAGAAAGCTTGCAACAGCCGCGCTGTCATTTTCTGCGGCAATCTTTGCTGCAAATTACATACTGCCCACGGAGTGGCTTTCCGTGCCGGCTGTGCTGCTGGCTGTACTCGGAGCCGCTCTTGCTGCCATGCACAGAAAGTGGCTGCGCGCAACGGTTATTGCGCTGCTTTTCTTCGCCATGGGCCTGCTGCATTATCAGGTTTACTGTCGCTGCACGGTGCAGAAAGCCGCGGAATATGACGGGCAGACGCTGGAGCTCAGCGGAAGAATACTGAGTTATCCCACAGATTACGGCAGCTGCTGCAAGATTGACGTCAAAATTACAGAAGGGAGCTTACCGCACCTGAAGGCGCTTGTTTACGGCGGAGATGAGCTCGCGGACGCTGTACCGGGACAGTATATTGAACTTGCCGGAAAGCTTGCTCCGGCGGACGAGCTGTTTGGCGAGAGCTATGACCGTTACCACAGCAAAGGCATATTTTTTAAAATCAATGCAAAAAACGGCATAAACCTTGAAGACCGCGGCTTTGACCTGCGCACGTTTCCTGCAAGGCTGAGCCGCTTTCTCAGCGCCAGAGTGGAGCGCATATTCCCGGAGGACACGGCGGTATTCATGAAGTCACTTATGCTCGGGGACAAGCAGGAGTTTTACCGTGATGATAGTCTGTATGTACCGATGACGAGGGCGGGATTCATGCATATAGTGGCGGTGTCAGGTATGCATGTCGCTTTTCTTGTTGGTTTGCTGCAGTTCGTTCTGGGTAAGGGACGGCGCGGAGCGTTAATATGCCTCGCGCTGGTTTGGCTCTTTGTGCTTGTGACAGGCGCGACCCCGTCGGCTGTCCGTGCCGGATTTATGCAGTCTCTGCTGCTCATGGCCCCGGTGTTGCGCCGCGAAAACGATCCCGTAACCTCGCTCTCGGCCATACTTGCGATAATACTTGCATGCAATCCATTTGCCGCCGCGAGCATAAGTCTCCAGCTCAGCTTCGGCGCGATGGCAGGTATAATCTGTTTTTCAGGCAAAATATACGGCGCGTGGATAAAGCGACTGCCTGAGCGTGTCAACTGCAGGGCACTGAGGTATGTTCTGGCATCGGTTTCGGCATCTCTGGGTGTGATGATTTTCACGCTGCCGCTGACGGCAGTACACTTCGGATATGTCACTCTGCTTTCGGCGTTAACAAATATTGCAGGCCTCTGGGCGGTGTCATTGTGCTTCTGCGGAGGCTGGCTGTCCTGCGCGCTGTCGGCGTTGCCGGCCTTGGGTACGGCCGCAGCGTGGCTGTGCTCATGGCTTGCCAGGTATATATTCCTTGTCGCGCGTGCTGTAGCATCCGTGCCGTTTGCTGTTTTGTATACGGAGACTGCGGGAGCGAAGCTCTGGATTTCCGCCGGATATGCGCTGTTGCTCGCGGCGCTTCTTTCGCGCAGGAGGCGCGGCCTTTGCTTTGCCGCAGCGGGTGCAGCGTCACTGCTTGCGTTGGCGCTTGTGCTTATATGCAACAGGCGGTATTATGAGAAAACCGATACGATGACTGTCATAAATGTCGGACAGGGCCAGTGTATTACCGCCTTTGCGGGTGATGTGACAGTTATGGTGGACTGCGGCAATATCCATAATGCGGCGAATGCGGGCGATATTGCGGCCTCGTATCTGTTCAGCTGCGGCAGAAAAGACATTGATGCCCTGCTGCTGACTCATATGCACGCTGACCACGCCGGGGGTGTGACGCGCCTTATGGAAATAATGAAGGTTGGAACCATAATCCTGCCGGAGAGATCGGATGACAGCGACGGCCTGTATGACAGCATCGCAGGGAGCGCACGAAGGCATGGGACCAAGATCATGGAGCTTGGTCGTGACGCGAACCTGAGCTGCGGCGGCATAGACATGGATGTATACAGCTTCCTGGGGAACGGTAGTGAGAACGAGCGCTGCCTGATGACAAAGCTCAGTATAGACGGCTACGACATGCTGATAACCGCGGACGCTCCGGCGGAGACGGAACAGAAGCTTGTGAGGACGCGCGGTCTGGAAGGCATAGAAGTTCTGATAGTCGGGCATCACGGCTCCGGGTATTCCGGCTCAAAGGATATCCTCGGCGCGGTGAACGGAGAGCTGGCGGTAATAAGCGTTGGCTATAACAGCTATGGACACCCGAGCGAGGAAACACTTGAACGTCTGCAGACTTACGGTTATAATGTACTGAGGACAGACTTGGACGGTACAGTTGAGATACGGATAGGTTGAGGATATGGCAAAGAAACGCGGCAGGGATGAAGAAAAACTGAATTATTCCGCGGCAGTCCGTGAGCTTAAAGCGGACGGCCCGAGGAGCCTGTATCTGCTCTGGGGCCCGGAGGATTATCTCAGAGAGCAGTATCTGAATGAGCTGAAAAAAATATGCCTCCCGGAAGGGGAGGACAGCTTCAGCTATAAGCGCATAAACGGGCCGGAGCTTGACCCGGCACAGCTGCGGGAGGCAATTGATGCGATCCCGTTTATGAGTGAACGCAGCTTCGTAGAGCTTCATGACATAGACATAAACCGACTTGCGGACGGGGAGGAATGTCTCAAGCTGCTTACGGATATACCGGATTACTGCACGGTCGCCTTCGTGCAGAGCGCCCAGTTTGAACCGGACGGCAGGATCAGGTTTGTCAAGGGTCTGCGCTCGGCGGCAAAAGAGCTCAAGTTTACTCAGCAGTCTCAGGGAATGCTGACGGACTGGATAGCACGACGCTTTGCCGCGGCGGGCAAAAGAATAGAACTGGATGCCGCCCAGCGGCTCATTTTTGTCAGCGGGGAATTTATGAACCGGCTGATTCCGGAGATAGAGAAGATCGCGGCATATGCCGGCGGAGACAGGGTCACGGTTGCCGACGTTGACGCGGCTGCAAACCATATACCTGAGGCGGTCGTGTTTGAGATGACCGAACTCATATCGCAGAAGAAGTATAACTCTGCGATGAGCGTGCTGGCCGAACTGCTCTCGGACAAGAACAACGAGCCGATAGCAATGGCGGCGGTTCTGGGGCTGCAGATGAGGAAGCTGTATGCCGCCCGACTGGCTATCGAGCAGAATCTCGGCAGCAAATACGTAATGGAAGTGTGCGCAATAAAGTACGACTACATTGCCGCAAAGCTTATATCGGCAGCCAGGGGCTTTACTCTGCCGCAGCTCATACGCGCGGTGGAGATATGCGGAGAGGCGGATTACAGAATGAAGAGCAGCGGACTTGACGCGCGCGAGATTCTTAAGGAGGCGGTCGTGCGCATAGCTGCGGGTGAGGTCAAATGCACAGTGTAAAGGAGGTCATAGTAGTCGAGGGACGCTATGACAAAAATGCGCTGAGCCAGGTGGTAGACGCAGTGATAATCGAGACGTCCGGCTTCGGCATATTCAATGACGCGCAAAAGCGCAGGCTGCTGAACACTATGGCCGGGGTCCGCGGACTTATAGTGATGACGGATTCTGACGGCGCGGGTTTTTTGATAAGAAACTATATAAAGGGCTGCGTGGAACCGTCATTGGTAAAACACGCGTATATCCCCGACGTGTACGGAAAGGAGCGTCGCAAAAGCGCTCCGTCACGCGAGGGAAAGTTGGGCGTTGAAGGTATGCGCCCACAGGTTCTGCTGGACGCGCTGATAAGAGCCGGGGCGACACTGGACGATTCTTCGCAACAGAAGCGCGCGGACCGCATAAGCAAGGCCGACATGTATGCCAGAGGCCTTAGCGGGCGGGAGGGAAGCGCGCAGAGGCGGGCGGAACTCGTGAAAAGGCTCGGCCTGCCCGAGCGTCTTACCGCCGACGCTCTGCTGGATGTGCTCAACGCGACTATGAGCAGGGAACAATTTATGGATATTCAGCTTTGAATGTCTTCAATTATAACCGAGACGAGCACGCCTATGAGAAGTACGGCCTGTCCTGTCTCATAGAGGGACATGGCAGTCATATACTCTGCATAGCCGGTGAGCATGTTTCCGTTCCAGCCGATAAGGAGTATGAACGAGCACAGCAGCAGAAAGCCTGTAAGCTGCACGGAGCGGATGAATATGTACCACGCAGCAGGGCTCATTGAGAGCATACGCCGCAGTATTGGTATGAGCTTCATTTGAGTATACCTCTCAGTAATAAGCATACCAAAAGTTTATACCGCCGGCGCAGAGGCATCAATGCAAAATAATTGCCAGTTACGGTTCTTTATACCGGGACTGGCAATTACCTGTATAAACATATGAAAACGGAGAAATGAAATGAAAATCGAGCCTGTCCATCTGAAACTTAAAGACGGACGCACGGTACTCATAAGAAGCCCGGAGGAGGCCGACGCTCAGGCAGTAATCAATGAGATCAGAAACACCTCAGGGCAGACCTGCTTCATGGTACCTTATCCGGAAGAGGTTACGCGCACAGTGCGGGAGCAGGCAGAGTTTATGAAGAATATGAATGACGACTGCGACGAGTTCTTCATACTTGCCGAGTACAGCGGCAGGGGAGTATGCACTGCGGCGCTGTCGAGGCTTTCACCGCGAGAGAAGATGCGCCACCGCGCATGCTTCGGCATATCTGCAGAGGAAGAGTTACAGATAAATTTAACAAAAAGTACACAGACAGGCTTATGGAGTTGCGCTAAAATATATGTCACCCCAATCCAGAAGCAGCGTAGTGAACTTACGATGATTTTATGCCGGACATAAAAAGCCGTCGCAAGCGAAACGAAGCTTGCGACGGCTTTTGGCACGCCCGGCGCGATTCGAACGCGCGACCTTCCGCTTAGGAGGCGGACGCTCTATCCTGCTGAGCTACGGGCGCAAATCAAAGCTTATGTATTGTAACTCAGATAAGTCTGTATGTCAATAAATTCTTAGCAATAGAAGGTTGTTAAATGCTCAAACTAAAGGAAATCAAAAAGGACTACACTGTCGGTGACTCATGCGTGCACGCACTGAAGGGCATTAATCTGGAGTTTCGCGAAAATGAGTTCGTTGCGATTCTGGGACATTCCGGCTGTGGTAAAACGACGTTGCTCAATATTATCGGCGGTTTGGATCAATACACCTCCGGGGATCTTATAATCAATGATAAGTCCACGAAGAACTTCACAGACGAAGACTGGGACTCATACCGTAACCACTCGATAGGCTTTGTGTTCCAGTCGTATAATCTTATCCCGCATCAGACAGTGCTGTCAAATGTTGAGCTCGCACTGACCCTGTCTGGCGTGGCGCCGGCTGAGCGCAGGGAGAGAGCGACTGAGGCGCTGAAAAAGGTCGGTCTGGGCGATCAGCTCAACAAAAAGCCGAATCAGATGTCCGGCGGACAGATGCAGCGAGTCGCGATTGCACGAGCTCTGGTAAACGATCCTGACATACTCCTGGCCGATGAACCGACCGGCGCGCTTGACTCCGAGACGTCGGTGCAGATCATGGATATACTCAAAGATATATCCAGGGATAAGCTCATTATAATGGTCACGCATAACCCGGAGCTTGCGATGAACTACGCGAGCCGCGTTATCCGCCTCAGGGATGGCCTTATCGTGGATGACAGCGCGCCGTACAGCTCCGATGGGGAGCCACGGCTCGTGCCGGCAAAGACAAAAAAGACCTCGATGAGTTTCCTGACCGCCCTTGCCCTGTCTACGAACAACCTTTTGACCAAAAAGGCGAGGACTATACTTACAGCTTTTGCCGGTAGTATAGGCATCATCGGCATTGCGCTTATTATGTCGCTTTCAAACGGTATACAGAACTACATCGACAAGGTGCAGGAGGATACGCTCTCCAGCTACCCGATAACCCTACAGGCAGAGGCAGTTGATATGACCAGCATGATGACCTCGCTTATGGGTGTGCATGCAGATGCCGTGGAGAACCAGCACGACAAGGATGCGGTTTATTCCAGCACTGTAATGTATGAAATGATGAACTCAATGGTTTCTGCCGATACCCAGACAAACAACCTGAAGGCATTCAAGGAGTACATTGAGAAAGACGGCAACGAGATAAATCAGTATATCAGCTCTATCCAGTATTCTTATGACCTTGACATGAACCTGTACGCGGAGGACGTCGACGGCAATATCGTCAAGACCGATGTTGTTGAGCTGTTCCAGAATGCCATGTCCCAGACCTTCGGCGGCGATTACAGCACATACTTTAATACCTTCGGCGACGCATATTCGGCGATGGACGCGTGGCAGGAGATGCTTCCGGGAGAGAACGGCGAGGCGATAAACCCGCTGCTGAAAGAACAGTATGATGTTCTGTACGGGCGCTGGCCGGATAAATACGATGAGGTCGTGCTTGTTGTCGACAACAACAACGAGGTTTCGGACCTCGTTCTGTATGCTTTGGGGCTGAAGTCAAATTCAACCCTGTCTGAGGATATGGAGGCGTTCATGGCTCAGGAGAGCCTGCGCACCGACAAGGAGAGCTGGAGCTATGAAGATGTATGCAGCCGTACCTTCCGGTATATCTTCCCTGCGGACGAATATGAATATGACGATGACGAGGGTGAATACATCAAGGTCGATAACGAGGACCTCGGCCTGAAGACCCTGTATAAGAACGGGCTTGAGGTAAAGATCGTCGGCATTATCCGTCAGAATGAAGACGCCATGTCCGGCATGATGACCGGGGCGATTGGATACACCCACGAGCTGGTCGAACATGTCGTCAACGAGGCAGCGAAAAAAGAACTCGTCAGGAAACAGCTTGCCGATCCGGAACACGATGTGTTCAACAATCTCCCGTTCCTTGATGATGAAGATGAAGCATTCACCAAGAGCAGCAAGACAGAAGCGGCAAAAGAATATATTGCCAACGCGACCGATGAGGAGCTTGCCGACCTGTATGTAAAATACATGAGCGTCCCGGAGGACGATTATGTACAGGAACTCATCGACGAGCAGATGGAGGACTTGACGCGCGAGGATATCGAAAAGATGGTTCTGGATTATTACCCGGGCTATTCCTCAATGCTGAAGAAGATGGATGATGACACGCTCTTTGAGTATGTCGGGAAGATGATGAGCGAACAGATCAGGGAGCAGTACGCGATCCAGATGGAGAGGATGTACAGCTACCTGTCCGACAGCACTCTTGCGCACGACTTCGAGCTGCTGAGTCTGGAGGATGACGACTACCTCTGGCTTTATGAAAATGCCATGCCTCCGGTGTATTCCACGAGTACTTTGAAGGATAACCTGAAGAAGCTCGGTTACGTTGATCTGGATAATCCTAGCAAGATAAACATCTATGCCTCGACCTTTGAGAACAAGGACGCTATCGCCGATGCCATAGAGCGTTACAACGATTCTGTTGACGAGGATGACAAGATAGAGTATACCGACATCGTCGCTCTGCTTATGAGCTCAATTTCGACGATCATCAACGTTATAAGCTATGTGCTCATTGCATTTGTTGCAATATCACTTGTCGTATCGTCGATCATGATCGGCATCATAACCTACATAAGCGTACTGGAGCGTACAAAGGAGATAGGTATACTGCGCGCGATCGGCGCGTCGAAGCGCGATGTTTCGCGTGTGTTCAACGCCGAGACCTTTATTATCGGACTGATAGCCGGCGTCATAGGCATAGGCTCGACACTGCTTCTCAACATACCGATAAATATCGTCGTCCATAATCTGACCGGCATTTATGCAATCAATTCTGCGCTCCCTGCGGTAGGCGCTGTGGCTCTGGTCGTCATAAGCGTGGGCCTGACATTTATCGCGGGCCTGATACCCTCCGGTCTTGCGGCGAAGAAAGACCCGGTCGAAGCGTTGAGGACGGAGTAAAAATCCGATTGATTGTGCCGCTGAGAGCGTCCGATACCGCGCGGTGCACGTCACAACGCGTCATGATGAACCCCGTAAAAAGCTCAGCAAGACCCGAAGCCTTTCGGTAGATCCGGCCATGTGCCGCTGACTACAGCCCGGAAAATACCGGGGCATATAAGCTGTGTAAGCGGCCCGCTTCACTGAGAGCGTACGCGTGGATGACAGTGAATCCGGAATTGAATTGTATCTTAACAGATAAAAATATCACCTGACCACGGTCAGGTGATATTTTTTGACTTTCTCCGATTGGCGAAAGTGTATGCCGTCATACATGCGTGTCCCTTTCAGGCGGAGACGCATGTGAGGGAGACTACATTCCCTCTATTTCCTTGATATTGTACTCGTTCCCGGTTACAAGGAAGGTATTGAAGCTGTGACAGTAGGGACACTCCTTGGCGTACTGGACAGTCGGATATGTCTGCCGGCAGTCCTGACAGTAGGTAACAGCGGGAAGAGTATCTATTTTCAGTTCGGCTTCCTTGAGAAGCTCAGACTTCTTCCGCGCGTACAGCCAGAAATCAGTCAGATAACCGGGGATGATACCGCTGACTTCGCCCACCTCGAGCGTTACCGAACCGACTGTAGTCAGATGGTTCTCGACGGCGAGCTTTTCAACGGTCTCGATGATATATATTACGGTACCGAGTTCGTGCATTACTTGTTGTTCCGATTCTTTATTATCCTGACTCCGCGCTTGACGGTATAGGGGAGTATGGCCTTGAGCTTGTCCTCGGCCTTGTACATCTTTGATGCCTCGGGCAGATCGCGGCTCAGGTGGATCGCGTCAAACTCGCACTTGGTGGTGCAGAGGCCGCAGCCGATGCACTGATTCTCATCAACCTCGGTGGCGCCGCAGCCAAGGCAGCGGGAAGCTTCCCTGCGGATCTGTTCCTCGGTGAAGGTGAGACGGTCGTTAGCGAAGGTCTTGGACTTTGCGGCGTCATGGCCGGGGACCTGACGCGGAGAGTTGTCAAAGCTGACGGGAATAACTGCTTCGTCTTTGTTGAGCTCGATAAACTCGCGGCGGTTGCGGCCTATGGTGAGGCTCTGGCCGGGATTGACGAAGCGGTGCAGGGATTCTGCGCCGATGCGGCCCGCAGCGATGGCGTCAATTGCAAACTTGGGTCCGGTCGCGAAATCACCGCCTGCGAAGATGTCGCTCTGGCTGGTCTGAGCGGTTACGGGATCGACAATGACAGTACCGTTTTTGTTGAAGGTCATGCCCTCGGGAGCGATACCGCCGAGGTCGACTTTCTGGCCGACCGCACCGATAACGCTGTCTACCTCGATAGTCTCGAATTCGCCGGTGCCAACAGGTGTCCGGCGGCCCTTCTCGTCGGGTTCGCCGAGTTCCATACGCTCAACCCTGATCGCGCAGACCTTGCCGTCCTTGCCGACGATCTCTGCGGGAGCGGAGAGGAAGCGGAACTTGACGCCTTCTGCCATAGCCTCGGCGAGTTCTTCCTCATCTGCGGGCATTTCAGCCTCAGAGCGGCGGTAGATTATATAGGTCTCGTCAGCACCGCAGCGGACGGCGGTACGGCATACGTCCATAGCGACGTTGCCGCCGCCGATTACAGCGCACTTTTTGCCTATTGCAGGCATATTGCCGAGATTGACCTCGCGCAGGAAGTCAACGCCGCCGAATACGCCCTCAAGCTCCTCACCGGGAACACCGATGGGAGAGGACTTCTGCGCGCCGATAGCAAGGTAAAAGGCCTTGTAGCCCTGAGCGCGAAGCTCGTCGAGGGTGATGTCCTTGCCGACCTCCACGCCGCATTTAAATTCAACACCCATCTCACGCAGGACATCTATCTCGGCGTTAACAACATCCTTTTCCAGACGGAAGTTGGGTATGCCTAGAGTCAGCATGCCGCCGGGGGCCGGATTGCGGTCGAACACGGTGACCTTATAGAGCATATTTGCCAGATAATAGGCGCAGCTCATACCGGCGGGGCCGGCGCCGATGACGGCAATCTTCTGCTCGTAGGGAACGAGCTGCTGCTTCTTTGCCTTTGGCGCGGGAACGTAGCGTGTCTCGGATTTCAGCTCCTGTTCAGCAATGAACTTCTTGATCTCGTCGATAGCGACGGGACTGTCAACGCTTCCGCGTGTGCATGCCTGCTCACAGCGGCGGTTGCAGATGCTGCCGCAGACGGCGGGGAAGGGGTTGTCCTGCTTGATGAGCTTGAGCGCATCGAGGTATCTTCCTTCTGCGGCCATCTTGATGTAGCCCTGAACTGCGATATGCGCCGGGCACGCCGCCTTGCAGGGGGAGGTGCCGGTGTCGTAGCAGTTTATCATATTGTCGTCGCGGTAATTGGGGTTCCACTTTTCGGGGCCCCACTTGGCGGCGTCGGGAAGCTCGTGCTTGGGATATTTGATGTAGCCGTTTTTAGTGCAGAGCTTCTGACCGAGTTTGGCGGCGCCGGCGGGGCATACCTCGACGCACTTGCCGCAGGCGACGCATTTCTCTTTGTCGACGTGAGCAATATAAGCGCTGCGGGACATATTTGGGGTATTGTACAGCTGAGAGGTACGCAGAGCGTAGCACACGCCGGGCGCACAGTTGCAGATGGCGAATATTTTGTCTTCACCGTCTATATTGGTTATCTGGTGAACATAGCCCTCGTCCTCTGCGCGCCGGAGGATATCCATGACCTCTTCATATGTGGCTGTCTTGCCGTCCTTATGGGTTTCGTCGCAGTATCTTGCGCAGTCGCCGACAGCAATGCACCAGTAGTCCTCAACATCACCGGAGCCCTCGCCGCGGACGCTCTGAGAACGGCGGCAGGAGCAGATGCCGACAGAATAATAATCGTATTTCTTCAGCCAGTGGGAGAGATGCTCAATGCTGACGGACTTGGAATTGGCGGGGATTGCTTTCTCGACGGGGATGACATGCATACCAATGCCGGCTCCTCCGGGGGGAACCATAGCCGTTACCTTTTCAAGAGGCAGCTGGGTCATCGCGTTGAAAAAGTCGCAGACCTCGGGATGCTCGTTGACTAAGCTCCTGCGCATGTTGAAAAACTCAGCGGATCCGGGAACAAACAGCGGCAGGATATACTGCTTAGTGCGGTCCTTGTTTTCCCAGTTCCATTCGATCATGCCTATGCAGCCCATGTCATAGAGCTTCTTTTCCAGAGCGGCCTTGTCTGTCCAGCCGGAGGACTCGGAAATCTCGTCGAGAGTCATGGGAACGCGCTGCTTCATGCTCAGAGCGATGTTGACCATATCATCGTCGAGTATGTTTACCAATCCCCAGTATTCCGGGCAGCTATCGTCAAGCTTTTCAAGTCCGAGCTTATATGGAATCCGGTCGGTCATCTTTTTGCCAAGCCTTAAAAGATTTTCTTTATTTGTTACCATCTGGGCAACTCCCTTCTTCAGAAGAATAGAGATACTCTAAACACATCTGATGATAACATACAAAATAATAAATGTCACGAATTTTCAGGCATTGACAGGCAATTTGTACACTTGACAGGAAATTGTCAAAACGTTTTATACCCTGAACGCAGAGGGTGCCCGCCTGTTTTTGCACAGGACGCTTTCACGAAAAGACACTTGTCTTTTGTGCAAAGACAGAGTATGATATACACATAAAAATTCTGAAACATACACTGTGAGTTTGGAGGATGAATTGATGCTGGACAACTACCTGATGATATGCAAGGATATACTGCCGGAATATTATGAGAAAGTTGTGGAAGCCAAACGTCTGCTGGAAGACGGAAAGGTAAAGGATGTGAGTCAGGCTGTCAGGCGTGTCGGCATTTCAAGAAGCACGTATTATAAATACAAGGACTATATTCTGGAACCGGCAGAGCTGGGCAGCGGACACAAGGCAGTGCTGTCGATGATGCTCGCGCATGAACAGGGTGTGCTGAGCGCGCTGCTGGCGAAGATTTCCGAAGCCGGAGGAAGCGTACTGACGATAACGCAGAGCCTGCCCATTCGTGGCAAGGCCAGCGTCACACTTTCGCTCGAAATAAACTCGATGACAGGAAGCATGACTGAACTGATAAACGCAATGGAGAATACCCCCGGCACTGAGCAGGTCAGGCTGCTGGCTGTTGAATAAGCGCAGCAAAACAGAGAGACCGGGCTTTTGTACCCGGTCCCTCTGCTTTATTTATGAGGACAAAAATGAAAAAGATGAGAAAACTCTGTTTCTGTATACAGAATAGCAGGTAATTGTTTCGTATGTAAGCGGTATTTTATTTCTTAGTTGTAAAATGCCGCGGATTTTATATGGACGGAAGATGATTGATAAATAATGAGGCAACAGAAAAAACATATTGCAGAATAATTTTGCAGGTAAAAAGGTTTTCATATAAAAAGCCTTTACCGACAAGACAGATGTGTGATATAATATAAAAACGGAATGAATGGGGGGACCGGTCTTGGCAACATCTACAAAAAAAGCGCTCGCTGCTGCGCTGAAAAAAATGATGGAAGTGAAGCCGATTGATAAGATCACGGTGAAAGATCTTGTTGAGCTTTGCGGAGTTAACAGGCAGACGTTCTATTATCATTTTGACGACGTTTACGATCTTCTCGAATGGATATTTGAGGAGGATGCAAACGCCAATTTGCCCAAGGAAGTTGTTTATGACAGGTGGAAATCCGACGTTATGATGTGGATCAAGTATCTGCAGGAGAACTCCGCTTTTGCACTGAACGTGTATAACTCCAACAGCAGGCTGTACATGCTCCGCTATATCAAGGGAAGACTGCAGGAGTGTGTCCGCGGCTTTGCGGATATCGTGGCCGAGGGCCGCAATATTGAAAAGCAGGACTTTGATTTTGTTGTGGAATTCTATTCCGAATGCGCGATAGGTTTCATATCCTACTGGATGGATATGGGGATGCATTTCCCGAAGGAGATTGTCGAGGATAAGATACTCAGAGTCATGGATAAAAGCGTTGAGAATCTTATGGATCGTTTTCAGAGTAAATAATCCGCTCCGCAGAAAAGCTGCCGGACCGCAGGTATGTACTATGCGGTCCGGCAGCTTTTTGAGTACGTAACCGCAATATCTGTATCTGCAATTACAGTTGAAAGAACATGATGTTTGGAGTATAATTAATAAATTCCCGGCTGTGCGCCGGCTGACGGAGGTATTTGCTGTGGCAGAGCAGAAAACAAATGTGATGCGTATTCTGGATCAGAGAAAAATTAATTACAAAGCATATGAATACGCGCACGGCGAAGGGGCCGTAGACGGAGCGACCGTTGCGAAGCTGACCGGTCTTGACCCGGCGAAGGTATTCAAGACGCTTGTTACGCGCGGGGCCGGCGGGAATATATATGTGTTTGACATACCGGTCACGGCTGAGCTTGACCTCAAAAAGGCGGCGAAAGCGGTGGGAGAAAAATCTGTGGCGATGATACACGTCAGCGAGATAAATGCCCTTACCGGATATGTACGCGGCGGCTGCTCGCCGATAGGTATGAAAAAGCAGTATGCTACTGTCATTGACTCAAGCTGCGAAACGCTGGACTCTATAGTTGTCAGCGCAGGAAAGATCGGATACCAGGTCGAACTCCCCCCGGCGGAGCTTATAAAGCTCGTCAGGGCGAAAACGGCCGATATCGTCTGTGATTGATACAAGCGTAGAAATATAAGCATAGAAACGGAGTACGAACCATGCTGCATAACAGCATTTATATAAAAGGCGCCAGGGAGAACAACCTGAAGAATATTGATTTGGAGATACCCAGAGACAAACTGGTGGTCATCACCGGCTTGTCGGGAAGCGGTAAATCCAGCCTGGCCTTTGACACCATATACGCTGAGGGACAGAGACGCTATGTGGAGAGTCTGAGCTCTTATGCGAGGATGTTTCTCGGACAGATGGACAAGCCTGACGTGGACTATATCGACGGGCTTTCCCCGGCGATATCCATAGACCAGAAAACGACGTCGCGCAATCCCCGCTCGACGGTCGGTACCGTCACCGAAATATACGACTACCTGAGACTGCTCTGGGCACGGATCGGCGTACCGCACTGCCCGAAGTGCGGTAAGGAGATAAAGCAGCAGAGCATAGACCAGATAGTCGACAGGATAATGGAGCTCCCGCAGGGGACAAAGCTGCAGATCCTGGCCCCGGTCATACGCTCGAAAAAGGGCGAGCATGTGAAGGTGCTTGAGGACGCAAGAAAGTCCGGTTATGTGCGTGCGCGTGTGGATGGCATCATTTACGACCTCTCGGAGGAGATAAAGCTTGAAAAGAACAAAAAGCACGATATAGAGATAATTGTCGACCGCCTTGTAATAAAACCCGATATCTCGCGCAGACTCACGGACTCGGCGGAGACCGCGCTGTCGCTCGCTGGAGGCTTGATGTATGTCGACCTGCCCGGAAGCGGGGAACAGCTCACATTTTCGCAGAACTACGCCTGCGATGACTGCGGTATATCCATAGAGGAGCTCACACCGCGCCTGTTTTCGTTCAACAGCCCGCACGGCGCCTGCCCTACCTGCACGGGGCTCGGCGTACAGTTGCTTGTTGACCCCGAGCTTATAATGCCAAATCCGAATCTGAGCATTATGGACGGCGGTATCGTTGCATCGGGCTGGGGAAATATACGCGGTGACTCGATCTCCCGCATGTATTTTGACGCTTTGTCCAAACGCTTCCATTTCAAGCTGACGGATCCTGTAAAGGAGCTGCCGCGCGAAGCGGTGGATGCGATCCTCTACGGAACAAAAGACGAGCCGCTTCAGCTGAAATACGAGAAGAATGAGGGCTACGGCATTATAAAGCGCCCCTTTGAGGGCATAGTCAACAATCTTCAGCGCCGCTATATGGAGACGCAGAGTCCTGCCATGCGCGCGGATATAGAGGAGTGCATGTCTGAGGTCAGGTGCCCCGTGTGCGAGGGCCGCAGGCTGAAGAAAACCGCGCTCGCGGTGACCGTGGGCGGGATGAATATCGCGGAGTTTTCGGAGCTGTCCGTATTTAAGGCTCTGGAGTTCATAGATTCGTTGAAGCTCAGCGAAAAGGAGAGCGCGATAGCAGAGCGTATCCTGAAAGAGATAAAAGCGAGACTGGGCTTTCTGGTTAACGTCGGGTTGGGCTATCTGTCGCTGTCGAGATCGGCGGCGACGCTTTCCGGCGGTGAGAGCCAGAGGATAAGGCTCGCCACACAGATAGGCTCAAGCCTCATGGGCGTGCTGTATATTCTGGATGAGCCTAGTATAGGCCTGCACCAGCGCGACAATGAGAAGCTGCTGAATACACTCAGACAGATGCGCGATCTGGGCAATACGCTTATAGTTGTCGAGCACGACGAAGACACGATGCGCGCGGCGGATTATATAGTCGATATCGGACCCGGCGCCGGCGCCAACGGCGGACGTGTTGTCGCAGCGGGAACCGTCAGTGATATATGCGCATGCCCTGAGTCCGTTACGGGACAGTACCTGAGCGGGAAGAGATTCATACCGGTACCTGAAAAACGCAGGCCGGGAAACGGGAAGCGCCTTGTTATCCACGGCGCCTGCGAGAACAATCTGAAGAACATCGACGTGGAAATACCGCTCGGAGAGCTCGTGGTCGTAACCGGCGTATCCGGCAGCGGAAAGTCGTCGCTTATAAACGAGATACTGTACAAGACTCTCGCGGCTGAGAAAAACCGCGTAAAGGTACGTCCCGGAAAATGTGCCGGTATTGACGGCACTGAGTATGTCGATAAGGTCATCGCTCTCGACCAGAGTCCGATAGGCCGCACACCGCGCTCCAACCCCGCCACATATACCGGAGTGTTCAACGACATCCGCGACCTCTTTGCCTCCACGCAGGATGCAAAGCTGCGCGGCTACAATCAGGGACGATTCTCCTTCAACGTCAAGGGCGGACGCTGTGAGGCATGTTCGGGCGACGGCCTTATAAAGGTTGAGATGCATTTTCTGCCGGACGTGTATGTGCCGTGTGACGTCTGCGGCGGCAAGCGCTATAACCGCGAGACGCTTGAAGTTAAGTACAAGGGCAGGAACATCGCGGACGTGCTCGATATGACGGTCGAGGAGGCCTGCGGCTTCTTTGCCAATCAGCCGAAAATACTCGGGAAGATACGGACGCTGTATGAAGTCGGTCTTGGCTATGTTAAGCTTGGGCAGTCAAGCACTACGCTTTCCGGCGGCGAGGCGCAGCGCGTCAAGCTCGCGACCGAGCTTGCAAAGCGCAGTACCGGTTCAACCGTGTATGTGCTCGACGAGCCTACCACGGGCCTCCACATCGCGGATGTGCACAGGCTCATAAATATCCTCGACCGCCTGGTAGACGCAGGGAACACCGTCGTCGTTATCGAGCATAACCTCGACGTGATAAAGGTTGCAGACAGAATAATCGACCTCGGCCCCGAAGGCGGCGATATGGGTGGCCGGCTTGTGTTCTCCGGGACTCCGGAGGACTGTGCCGGATGCGGGGAGAGCTTTACCGGGCAGTTTCTCAAGCCTGTTCTTGAGAACGCGGTGAGGGCTGGCTGCGATAACAAGTCATAAATTAATGAGGACTGCGAGGTAGCCCGGATGGATCAGGATAACGAACTGCTCGAGCTGTCAGGAACCGTAGAAGCGGTGATCTATAAAAATGAAGAGAACGGCTATACCGTGCTCCGCCTGCGTGACGGCAGTGACGAGCCTGTTACCGTCGTCGGATGCTTTCCGTATGCGGCGGCCGGGGAGTCGATGATCGTCAGCGGAGGCTGGATGAATCACAGCGTACACGGACGCCAGTTTAAGGCGGAGTTTGCCCAGAGACTGCTGCCGACGAGCGCCAACGCGATTTATCAGTTTCTGGCGAGCGGGTCGGTAAAGGGCGTCGGACCTGCCACGGCTGCCTTGATAGTCGACCGCTTCGGCGACAAGTCGCTTGACGTGATGCTCAATTCATGGGAAAAGCTTGCGTCGATAAAGGGGATAAGCAGCACAAAGGCCAAACAGATGTCCGCCAGTTTCAGACAGCAGGCGGGCATGCGGATGCTGATGGAGTTCGTCTGCTCCTTCGGGCTGCGGCCGGTGCTGGCTCTGCGTATGCAGAAATACTACGGCGACAGGGCCATTGACACGCTGCGCGAAAACCCTTATGTCCTGTGCAGCGCGCTTATAGGCGGGACTTTTGCCGAGGCCGACACGATGGCGCTTGAGCTCGGCATGGAGGGCAGCAGTGAAAAACGTATAGGGGCCGCTGTGATATTCGAGCTTGCGCACAACGCCGGAAACGGACACTGCTTTATACCCCGTGAAAAGCTTGCCAACGCAACGGCGGAGCTTATAGGCGTCGAAGCGGACGAGGTCGACCGCTGTATAGATACGCTTATTGAGGACGGGCAGCTGAAGTATGAGGAGATAGCCAACTGCAGGGCCTGTTATCTGCCGGAGCTGTATGAGGCGGAGACGGATGCGGCGGAGCAGTTCGCACGTATGTGCAGACGCAGATACAGCGACAGGGCGGACACCGCGAAGCTCCTGCGGAAGCTGGAGGCCCTGCATGGAATAAGCTATGCGCCGCTGCAGAAGCAGACACTGGAGCTGGCTCTGAAAAACCAGCTGCTCGTGATCACCGGAGGCCCCGGCACAGGCAAGACCACCTCCATACGGGCAATACTCGCCATGTTCGACGAGCTGGGAATAAAGACGCTGCTCTGCGCCCCCACGGGCCGCGCGGCAAAACGCATGACCGAGCTGACCGGACGGGATGCGGCAACGGTGCACCGGCTTCTCGGCGCGAGGTTCGACGAGGATAATGACAGAGTTGTGTTTACCAGGGATGAGAGCGACAGGCTCGACTGCGACGCGGTTATACTCGACGAGTGCTCCATGGTCGATATCTGCCTGATGGGCGCGCTCCTGCGCGCCATGCCGCCGGATGCGAGGCTGGTCATGGTCGGCGACGCGGATCAGCTTCCGTCGGTGGGACCGGGCAATGTGTTTTCCGCTCTTATCAGAAGCGGGGCAGTCGCAGCGGTACGGCTGACGGAGATATTCCGTCAGACCGAAAACAGCAGGATAATACGCAACGCCCACATGATAAACAGGGGCGAGCATCCGAACCTTGCGGAAAACTCGGGGGACTTTTTCAGACTGAAACGACTGCAGGCCGGGAGCGCCGTGGAGACGATCACGGAGCTTTGCGCCGTAAGGCTGCCGGGCAAAATGAAAATACCGCCTGAGGATATTCAGGTTCTCTCGCCGACACGCAGGGGTGAGCTGGGTACAGTTAATCTGAACAGAAAGCTGCAGGAGGCGCTGAACCCGGGTGGCCCGGGGAAGAAGGAGAAGCTGTTCGGCGACGCCGTGTTCCGCGAGGGCGACAGGGTCATGCAGATCAGAAACAACTATGACATCATGTGGTGTAACGAGGACCGCACCGAGTCGGGAACCGGAATATACAACGGAGATGTCGGAAAGCTTTTGACGATTGACACCGATGCCGAGACCCTGACCGTGAGCTTTGACGGCAAGCTTGCCACCTACGGCTTCGACGCGCTGATAGAGCTTGAACATGCGTGGGCAGTCACTGTACATAAAGCGCAGGGCAGCGAGTACAGAGCGGTAATACTTTCCCTCGGGCAGGGCTCCAGGATGCTTATGACGCGCGACGTACTCTATACCGCCGTGACGCGTGCGAGAGAGCTGCTTATCATTGTGGGCGACGATCAGACGGCCTATCAGATGATAGACAATTTCCGCCAGTCCAGACGCTATACCGCACTGCGCGTGAGACTGCGCAAGCTGTGCGGGGCAGACTCATGAAGCCGCTCGACCGTGTGCTCGACCTGCTGTATCCGCCGCGCTGCACTTTTTGCAGAAGGCTGCTGCACGACGGCGATATTGAAAGCGGGGTATGCAGAGAATGCCGGAAAATACTCCCGTATGTGCCGGATGGCTCTCAGCGCAGGGACGTCAGAAATGTTGAGCTCTGTGTCGCTCCGATGTACTACGAGGGCAGCGTCAGAGACTCTCTGCTTCGCTATAAGTTCAATGGGCTGACAGCCTACGGAAGGATTTATGCAGATTTTATTGCAAAATCTATTGACGAAAATCAAATTTCCTGCGATATTATCACATGGGTGCCCCTGAGCAGAAGGCGCCTGCGCAAGCGCGGCTACGATCAGGCCCGTATTATAGCGGAGCAGCTTTCCGCAGAGCTCGGCCTCCCGTGCGTAAAGCTGCTGGACAAGAACGTGGATAATCCTCCGCAGTCAGGGACAGGGGATGCACAGGCAAGGCGCGCAAACGCCGCCGGCGTATACAGCTTCCGCGGCGCAGAGAGGATAAGCGGCCTGTCCGTGCTGCTCATAGACGATATTGTCACCACCGGTTCCACGCTTGCCGAGTGCGCGAAGGTACTTCGGGCGGCGGGCTGCTCCGCCGTATATGCGGCGGCTGCGGCGACACGCCGGGATTAAGTATATTCGAGGAGAAGTCAAATGAATCTGTTTGAAAGAGATATTGCCGTAGATATGGGGACCTCGTCCACGCTGCTTTTTGAGCAGGGAAAAGGCGTCGTCGCCAGAGAGCCGACCGTTGTCGCTGTAGATAAATTCAGCGGCAAGATACTCAAAATCGGCCAGGACGCGCAGAAAATGCTAGGCCGCACACCGGCAAACATCGTCGCCATACATCCGATAAACGCGGGCGTTATCTCCGACTATGAAATAACCGCGCAGATGCTGCGCGACCTCGTCAGCCGCGTGACCTCCTTCAGCCTCTTCAAGCCCTGCATCCTTGCCTGCGTTCCAAGCTCCATCACAGGTGTTGAGGAACGTGCGGTAATAGATGCGGCGATCGAGGCAGGCGCCAGAAAGGTGTACCTGCTCGAGACTGCCGTGGCGACCGCAATGGGGGCCGGCGTCGATATCGCAAAGCCGGACGGACATATGATTATTGACATCGGCGGCGGTACGACCGAGGTAGCAATAGTTTCGGCCGGCGGCGTTGTCGAGTGCGAGTCAATTAAGGTTGCCGGCTCCAGCTTTGACGAGGCTATAGTCAGATTTATCAAGCAGAAATACGAGCTGTTAATCGGCCTTAGCACGGCCGAGGAGCTCAAGCGCAGCATAGGCTGCGTTATAAAGCGTCCGGATGTCGGTTTCGAGGAAATCAAGGGAAGAGACCTTGCCAACGGCCTGCCGAAAACCGTACAGGTGAGCTCCACGGAGCTTATAGAAGCATTTGTCGATCCGATGAACCGGATACTTGAAGCGATACACAGCGTTCTGGAGAGGACGCCGCCTCAGCTCGTCGGCGACCTTGACAAAAACGGAATAATCATGTCCGGCGGTGGAAGTCTTATATACGGTATAGACAGACTAATAGAACGCAGCACCGGAATAAGGACGGTCGTCGTGGACGACGCTGTCTCCTGTGCGGCTTACGGCGCCGGCAAGATGCTGATGCACCTGGACGATCTGCAGGACGGCATGATGAACTTCTACAGGAAAAGACAGCTGAAGGGCTGATATCGTACCGCTAATCTGCAGAAGAACGGAGGGACGGAAGAATATGGATCTCAGGGCAGTTTTCAAAAAGAAGGAAAAGCCGCCGGTCTGCTCGGCTGTTGTTGTGGCTGCCGGCAGCTCCCAGCGTATGGGAAGCGACAAGCTGATGGCAAAGCTCGGGCCGATCCCGGTCCTTGTCAGGACCCTGCTCGCATTTCAGGACAGCCCGCTTGTCGACGAGATTATTGTGGTCACACGCATGGAAAAGATCGAGGAGGTCGCGGATCTGTGCCACAACTGCGGTCTTGCTAAGGTCAAAAAGGTTATAAGCGGCGGGGCGACTCGCATGGAGTCCGCGCTTGCCGGCGTATCCGAGGTTCGCAGCGGAGCCAGACTCATTGCAATACACGACGGAGCAAGGCCGCTTGTTACGCAGGACCTGATAAGCCGTGTCGTCTATGATGCGCGTGAACACATGTCATCCATCCCCGTCATACCCAGCACAGATACGCTGAAGCTCGTTGATGACAACGGGAACGTTACCGGTACCGTCGACAGAAGCCGCACCGTGCGCGTTCAGACTCCGCAGGTCTTTGACGCGGATCTTATAAAGGGTGCGCTTACAAAGGCGGCAAAAGACGCTCTGCCGATAACTGATGACTGCTCGGCTATGGATATTATGGGTATAACGACTCATACGGTCATGGGCGATACGGATAATATAAAGATAACGACGCCGAACGACATGGTCACTGCTGAGGCTATAATCAAAAACAGGGGAGACTGGAATGCGAATAGGGCATGGGTATGATGTTCATAAGCTGGTCGAAGGCCGCAGGCTTATACTCGGCGGGGTCGAGATCCCGTACGAAAAGGGACTGCTTGGCCATTCGGACGCAGATGTCCTGACGCACGCGCTGATGGATGCGCTGCTCGGCGCTGCGGCTCTGGGCGACATCGGTAAGATCTTCCCGGACAGCGACGACCGCTTCCTCGGCGCGGACAGCACTGCGCTGCTGCGTCAGGTCATGCGCGTGCTCGGCGAAAACGGCTGGACCGTCGCCAATGTCGACTGCACGGTGATAGCGCAGAGACCAAAATTGGCGCCGTATATCCGGCGGATGCGTGAGGTGCTTGCCAACGCTATGGGCGTCGGCACCGACAGAGTCAGCGTCAAGGCGACTACGGAGGAAAAGCTCGGATTTACGGGAGAAGGCCTCGGGATAGCCGCGCACGCGGTCGCTCTCATAGAGGAGAAAAGCTAACACATACCGGAGCAAAGCATAAGATGTATTGAATCTGTGCAATGTTCCAGAACTGATCAGGATTCCGGCACAGCGATTCGCTGTGCCGGAATCCTTTATTCATATAAAACAGCCGACTTTATTGCGGCGGAATGGAGAATTTAATGCAGTATCTAATAATGTGCCGGTCACTTACCTACGCCCAGCGGGCCGCGGCACTGCTGGAGGGAAAAGGAATAAGCGCTGTCGTCGTCAAGGCGCCGCAGGGCCTGAGCAGCAGCGGCTGCGGCTATGCGGTGAGCCTGTACAGGCGCTTCGGCGAGGCAGTGGCGATTCTCCGCGCTAACAAGCTGCTCAACGGTAAGCTGTTCAAGCGCGGGGACGGCGGAGAATATACGGAGGTACAAAGCCGTGATATATCTTGACAATGCCGCTACGACAATGATAAAACCGGAATCTGTGGGCAGAGCCATGCTGACGGCCATGAACTCTGCCGCCAGTCCCGGACGCGGCGGACACAGACCCGCGATGAGAGCGGCCGAAATAGTGTTTCACTGCAGGGAAAACGCAGCGGAGCTGTTCAATGTGCCGGAGCCTGAGCGCATAGTTTTTACAATGAATGCGACCCATGCGCTCAATATCGCGATACGCTCGCTGGCACACGCGGGGTCGCGCGTGCTCGTGTCCGGGTATGAACACAATTCCGTTACGCGTCCTCTGGCGCAGCTGGGCGCGCGTGTGGATATCGCGTCGTCGCGGCTGTTTGACCGGGAGGAAATACTGAAGGCTTTTGCGAAAAAAATTTCCGGCGCGGACCTTGTCATATGCACACATGTTTCGAACGTGTTCGGTTTCATACTTCCCGTATACGAGATCGCGGAACTGTGCCGGAGGCATAAGGTGCCGCTGATAGTTGACGCTTCGCAGTCGGCAGGTATACTCGACGTGGATTACCTGACATTGGGCGCCGATTTCATAGCGATGCCGGGGCACAAATCGCTCTTCGGTCCGCAGGGAACGGGATTACTGATATGCGGCAGGGCAGGAGAACCGCTGCTCTGCGGCGGGTCCGGTTCGGACAGCATACCGCAGGTAATGCCCGACTACCTGCCTGACCGTATGGAGGCCGGAACACACAATGTTCCGGGGATCGCGGGACTGTCGGCGGGAATAAGCTATGTACGTGGCCTTGGGCTGCAGCGCATATTCGCGCATGAACAGGAGCTGCTCGGAGTGATGCTTTCCGGGCTGGAGGGATGCCGCGGTATAGAGCTGTTTGCGGGTCCTGAAGGGAGTCAGAGCGGTGTTTTGTCGTTCAGATGTATTGGGCCGGACTGCGAGGATCTGGCACAGGGGCTTGCTGACAGGGGTATATGTGTGCGCGGCGGACTGCACTGTGCGCCCTTTGCGCACCGCAGCGCGGGTACGCTCGGCACGGGCACGGTCAGGGCCAGCTTTTCCCCTTTTACAGACGCGGCCGGCGTCAGAAAAGCGGCTGCGGCCATACGAGAATTATTACATTCAACCGTTTAATGTTGTTGCCTTTTTTTTGCTTTTGCTTTATAATACAGTGATAAGTATCGCGGCGTCGGCATGGCGCTGTTTTGAAACGTTCAGATGAGGAAGCGTCAATGGAAGTAATCAGCAATGCACTCGGTCGGTCCATCAATTACCTTTCAACGATGGGCATATCCGACTTTCTCGACATCATAATAGTTGCGTACCTGATATATAAGGCAATAGGGTTCGTCAGAAAAACAAATTCACATAATCTGGCAAAGGGCCTTATAGTTATCCTGCTGATATTGTGGATATCGGACGTTTTCAAACTGACGATGATAAACTATATTCTCCGCAAGGCTGTCGAACTTGGCCTGATCGCGCTGCTGATTCTGTTCCAGCCGGAACTCAGACGCCTGCTGGAACGCATGGGCAGCGGCTTCACCACCGGACGTTCGGCCACCGGTACTGTTATGGATTCTTCCATATCCCAGACCGTTCAGGCCTGCAGAGACATGTCCGATTCCAAAACCGGCGCGCTGATCATAATCGAGCGCAGCGTGGCGCTCAATTCCATTATCAGTACAGGTACTGTCATCAACGCCGATACGACTGCGGAGTTGTTGAAGAACATGTTCTTCAACAAGGCTCCTCTGCATGACGGCGCCGTGATAATCCGAGATGGCCGCGTTGCTGCCGCCGGCTGCGTGCTTCCTCTGACTCAGAGCACCAATCTCAGTAAGGACCTCGGCATGCGCCACCGCGCGGGCATAGGCCTGAGCGAAGAGTCTGACGCGGTGGTCGTGATAGTGTCCGAGGAGACGGGTGCGATATCCGTGGCAATGGACGGAAAGCTCAAACGCCACCTCACTCCGGAGGCGCTGGACAAGCTGCTCCGGGCCGAGCTTATACGCGAGGACGAGAAAACAGAGAAACACAGTTTCATGTATTACGTCAGGAAATTTATCAAGGTAGAAAACAATGACGACGAAAAGCAGGATGAAAAAAATATATAACAGCAAAGCCTTCTGGATGATCGTCTCTCTGCTTGCTTCGCTGACTATCTGGGTGTATGTCACGAGCGTGGAGACGGACGAGTCCAAAACGACTTTCAGAGGCGTCAAGGTCGAGCTGGTGGGCGAGGATATACTGAGAGATTCCAGAAACCTCGTCATTACCGATATGGATACAAGCACCGTCACTGTGGATGTTGTTGGACCGAGGCGTATCGTGGGCTCGCTGAGCTCCGACAAGCTCACCGCGCAGATAGACGTCAGCAAGCTCTCGAGAGCCGCGTACACCTCGCAGCAGTACACGATAGTTTACCCGGACGGTATAGATACGAGCAAGCTGTCGGAGAGCCGAAGAACGCCCGAAACCATAAACTTCATGGTATCTGCGCAGACTTCAAAGTCCATCCAGGTGCGCGGCAGCTTTGACGGCTCGCTGGCCGAGGGATTCACTGCGGAAACGCCTGTGTTTGAGCCTTCTACCATTACGATAACCGGCTCGGAGGCGTATCTGAAGAATGTTGAATACGCATGGGTGACTTTCGGCAAGGATAATGTCGACAGCACCTATACGGTCGAGACCGGCTTTACGCTGATGGACGCAAACAACGAGCCCTGCTCCACGACCGGTATAAGCTTTTCGACGGATGTTGTCAGGGCGACTTTGCCGCTGCTCACGCTCAAGGAAGTAAATCTCGGCGTCAATATCATTGAGGGTGCCGGCGCCAACAGCACGAACACCAAGATCACGATAGAGCCTGAGTCAGTCACGCTTGCCGGGGATTCAGCGCTGCTTGCGGGTATGAACAAAATTATCCTTGCCACGATAGATCTGACTGACTTCAGCTCCACCTTTACCGAGACCTACACTATACCGATAGACAACGGACTGCGCAACACCACCGGCGAAACGAAGGCGACCGTCACGATTGAAATCGTAGGACTGGAGACAAAGACCTTCAGGGTCTCAAACTTCTCATGTACGAATGTTACTGAAGGCTACGAAGCGGATATAATAACCGAGAGCAAGGAGATCACCCTGCGCGGTACTCCGGAGGTTCTGGCACAGATCAGGAACGAGAATATCCGGGCGGTTGCGGATCTCACAGATTACAAGGAGTCCACGGGCACATATATGCCGACGGTGAAGATATACGTCGACGGCTTTACCGACGTCGGCGCGATAGGCGAAAAGGAGAACACGATCTCGGTCGAGATAAGGAAGGTGAGCTGATGACTCAGGATGCGATAGTCACGAAATGCCTGCCGAACGGTATGGCAGAGGTGGTGGTTACGAGGACCACCGCATGCGGCAGCAACTGCGGAAACTGCGAGAGCTGCATATTCCAGAGCGAACTTAAAACCCTGGCCAGAAATCAGGTGGATGCGAAGCCGGGTCAGCGCGTTGTGATAGAGAGCAAGTCCTCAAAAATATACGGGGCGGCTATGCTTGTATATATCCTGCCGATTGTTCTTGTAGTGTTCGGTTACGCTGTCGCCTATGCAGCGGGTGCCGGGGAAGGCGTTTGTGTTGCGTCAAGCTTTGCGGGATTGCTGATCGGCGCGGCGATCATCGTGATGAGCCAGAGACTCGGCAAAAACAAAAAGCCAATTACGTTTGATATAGTTCAGTTAAACTGAAAGTCGGAGGTATTATGATAAAAAGCATGACCGGCTACGGCAGCGCCAAAGGTGCTGTTGATGACCTGACTATCACTGTTGAACTGAAAAGCGTCAACAACAAGTTCCTTGATGCGTCCATACGTATGCCCAGGAGCTTCATGTTCGCAGAGGACGCTGTGAAGTCCGCAGTACAAAGGCATATCAGCCGCGGTAAGATCGATGTATTCGTGAATGTCGACACATCAGAAGCAAAAGGCATGAAAGTCAAGGTGAATGAGACCTTGCTGAAGGGCTACATCGAGGCGATCGGGCACATCTCCGATGAATACTCTCTTCCCAACGATATGACTGCAATGAGCGTCAGCCGTTTCCCGGACGTGCTCACGGTGGAAAAGGCCGATCTCGACGCGGAGGCCATATCCAAGGGGATTGCAAGTGTGGCGGAACAGGCGCTCAGTGACTTTGACACAATGCGTCTCAGAGAGGGTGAGAAGCTCAGAGACGATGTCCTGACAAGGCTTGCCACCATTGACCGCTATGTCACACAGATCGAGCAGGAGAGCCCCAAAACCGTCGCAGAGTACCGGGCCAGACTTGAAGCGAAGATGTCCGAGGTGCTCGGCACGGCCGGCATAGATGAGAACCGCATTCTTGCTGAGGCCGCTGTATTTGCCGACCATATAGCCGTTGACGAGGAGACTGTGAGACTGCGCAGCCACATGAGTCAGCTGACAACAATGATAAACGGCAGCTCTCCTACAGGCAGAAAGATAGATTTCCTTATTCAGGAGTTTAACCGCGAAGCAAACACCATTGGCTCAAAATGCCAGAATTCTGATGTTGCACATCTGGTCGTCGGGTTGAAAGCCGAGATAGAGAAGATCAGAGAGCAGATTCAGAATATCGAATAAACGGCTGCTATGAAGCTGATAAATATCGGGTTCGGGAATCTTGTCTCGGCGGAGAGGATCATTTCGATAGTAAGCCCGGAATCGGCACCTATCAAAAGAATGGTTCAGGAGGTCCGGGAAAAGGGTTTGCTTATAGACGCGTCGTTCGGGCGGAGCACAAAATCCGTCTTAATAATGGACAGCGGGAACGTTGTCCTGTCGGCGCTTACGCCGGAGCTTCTGGCAGAGCGCTGTGCGGATAAAAATGAAGAGGATGGTACAGTAAATGAAGGACAAAGGTAAGCTGTTTGTTATTTCCGGCCCGTCCGGAGCCGGGAAAAGCACGGTCGTATTCAAGGCCACGGAAGGCCGCGATGACGTGTGCTTCTCCACGTCGGTGACCACGCGCAAGCCGAGACCGGGAGAGGTCGACGGCAAGGAGTATTTCTTTGTTGACCTGGAACAGTTCGACGAGATGGTCAAAAATAACGAGCTCCTCGAACATGCAACATACGTGGCTAATTCCTACGGCACGCCTCGCGCCTACGTGGAAAAGCAGATCGACGCGGGCATTGACGTGATTCTGGACATCGAGGTCCAGGGCGCCAGACAGATAAACGAAAAGAAGCCTGATGCCGTCAAGATATTCATCATCCCGCCGTCCCTGCAGGATCTGGAGCGCCGCCTAAGAGGCAGAGGCACCGATACCGAGCGCGCCATTGAAGCCAGACTGATCCGCGCCCGTCAGGAGTACGCTGAGGCGGACTTCTATGACTATATTATTATCAACGACGATGCTGAAAGCGCGGCGAAGGAGCTGGCCGCGATAATGGTCGCGGAGCGCTGCAAATATTCGCACAGGGCGCATTATCTCAAAGAAGTTTGATTAATCATTTAAAGGCCGCATTCATGCGGCAGAACGGAGAATTACTATGATGCTTTATCCACCCGTCGCCGAACTGGTCGACAAAATAGGCAGCCGTTATCAGTTGGTCAATCTCGTCGCAAGACGCGCAAGAGTCCTCTCCGCCGAGGCAGAAGAGAAGCAGATCCCCCTTGAGAGAAAAGCCGTCTCCATAGCTGTCGACGAAGTCTACACCGGAAAGCTCAGCATCAAGTAAGAGGCTGAGCTTTACGGGTTTATGAGCCTGCGGAAAGGAGAAGGGCGATATGCCGCAGACGGTGGCAAAAATCGCGGTAGCGGCCGCAACATATTGGCTGGACAGGCCCTACGACTACCTTATCCCGGACGGACTGCAGGATAAGGCGCTTCCGGGCGCGCGAGTATATGTTCCTTTCTCAAACGGAAACCGCAGAAGCGAGGGTATAATCCTTGCCCTTTCTGATCACAGCGACTATGACAGGCTTAAAACTGTCACGGCGGTGCTCGACGAGGAACCTCTGCTCAGTCAGGAGCAGATCAGGCTTGCGCTGTTTATGCGTGAACGCTTTTTCTGCACGGTATATGATGCCGTCAAGGCAATGCTCCCGGCGGGTTTGTGGTTTGATGAAGAGGGCAGGCGCAGGGTTCAGGACAAGACCATTGAAATGGCCAGACTTGCGATAGCGCCGGAGGATGCTTCGACGATAGCCGCGGCAAAACGTGTGAAAGCGCCGCAGCAGTCAAACCTGCTTGAGCAACTCTGCTCATTCGAATGCCTGCCTGTGCGCGATCTGCTTCGGCATACCGGCGCGACGCGCGCACCGCTGAACGCCCTTTTCAGGGCCGGGCTTGTGGAGCTCTACAGCAAGGAGGCCTACAGGCGCCCTGAGATACACGTCGGTGAGACTGAGGAGATGCCGGTCCTGAACGCTGAGCAGACAAGGGCCTTTGAAGGCATAAATTCGCTCGCTCTTTCCGGTAAAAGCGGAGCTGCGCTGCTTTTCGGCGTGACAGGCAGCGGCAAGACGAGCGTTTACATCCACCTTATCAGGCGCCAGCTCGACCGTGGGCGTTCGGTAATACTGCTGGTCCCGGAGATTGCACTTACACCTCAGATGATACAGACGTTTTCCTCACATTTCGGGGAGGACGTCGCGGTGCTGCACAGCAGCCTTTCCGTCGGTGAGCGCTATGACGAATGGAAGCGCGTGCGCTGCGGGAAGGCCAGAGTCGTTATCGGGACGCGCAGCGCCGTTTTCGCTCCTGTCAGGGGCCTTGGACTCATTATAATTGACGAGGAGCAGGAGGAGACATATAAGTCGGAGAACAATCCGCGCTATAACGCCTGCGATGTGGCAAAATTCCGCTGTGCCGCGTCCGGCTGTATGCTGCTGCTCGGCTCTGCTACTCCGGATATTGTCAGCATGTACAACGCGATGAGCGGCAGATATGCGTATTTCAAACTTGCCGAAAGATACAACGATATGCAGCTGCCGTCCGTCGAGATCGTCGATATGAAGCGTGAGCTGCGCCGCGGGAACGGGGGCGATATCAGCGAAAAACTACGCGCAGAGCTTGAGGCCAATATAAGCCGCGGTGAACAGAGTATACTTTTTCTGAACCGCCGCGGGGCTAACAAGCTTATAAGCTGCGGCGAGTGCGGTTATACCTACAAATGCCCGAGATGCAGCGTTTCCCTGACATACCACAGCTCAAACAGGCGTCTTATGTGTCATTACTGCGGCTATTCGCAGTGGCTTGACGACTACTGCCCGGAGTGCGGTGGTGAGCTGAAATATGTTGGGGCCGGTACGCAGATGATAGAAACGGAGCTCGGTGAGCTTTTCCCGGGCACAGAGATACTGCGCCTTGACACAGACACGGTCTCAGCTGCCGGATCTCACGAGCAGCTGCTCAACCGGTTCAGAAAAGAAAACATCCCGATTATGGTGGGGACCCAGATGGTCACCAAGGGTCTCAACTTTGAGAACGTGACCCTGGTCGGCGTCATATCGGCGGACCAGAGCCTGTATGCCGGCAGCTACAGGGCCGGTGAACGTACATTTTCACTTTTGACCCAGGTAGTCGGCAGAAGCGGACGCGGCTCGAAGCCGGGCCGTGCGGTGATACAGACCTTTACTCCCGGTAATGAAACAATTCTTCTGGCGGCGCGTCAGGATTACGAGGCGTTTTACAAGTCGGAGATTGAACTTAGGCGCCTGCAGAACACACCGCCGTTTTCGGAGATGCTGTCCGTGACGGTCTCCGGCTTGCGGGAGGAACATGTGTTCAGGGCGTGCCGCTATATACGGCAGAGGCTTGATGCCCTGCTCGGCGGCTCGGGTGATGCGGTGGTACTCGGCCCTGCCCCCATGAATGTGGTGAAGGTAAACAACCGCTACCGCTACAGGGTGATTATTTACGCAAAAAAGATATCCGGCCTGCGCAGCGCGGTGTCTGGATTGGTAATAGAATGCTGCACCGATAAACGATTCTCAGACGTCGCGGTATACGCTGATAACGATCCGGCGGAGTGAGCGCGCGGCTGAACATAACTTTTTTACGCGGAGTAACCGCATGGAGGATTAATATGGCGCTTAGAAATGTGCTCACCAAAGAGGATCCGGGTCTCTACAGAAAATGCCGCCTGATAACGGATTTTAACAGCCGGCTCCACCAGCTGCTCGACGATATGGCAGACACTCTCAGGACACAGAGCGGAGTCGGTCTTGCTGCCCCGCAGGTAGGAGTCCTGCGCAGAGCGGTTATTGTACTCGAGACGAATGTCCCCGAGGGCGAGGATGAATACATTATAGAGCTTATAAACCCCGAGATCATCGAAGCCTCCGGTGAGCAATACGGCCCTGAGGGATGCCTGAGCGTTCCCGGTGAATACGGGCTCGTCAAGCGTCCGATGGACGTTAAGGTCAGAGCACAGAACCGTTTCGGTGAGTGGTTCGAGGTCGAAGGCACAGGGCTCACCGCGCGCTGCTTCTGCCATGAGCTTGACCATCTGGAGGGCGTGCTGTTTACCTCCAGGTGTGATCGAATGCTTTCTGATGACGAGATGGAAAGCGGGGAATACTGAGCCTATGCGTATAGTCTTTATGGGGACGCCGGACTTCGCGGCGGCCTCGCTGAAAAAGCTGATAGACGCCAAGTTTGACGTTGTCGGTGTATTCACTCAGCCGGACAAGCCCAGAGGCCGCGGCATGGAGATGAGCTTTTCTCCGGTCAAGGAGCTTGCGCTTGAGAACGGGATTCCGGTTTATCAGCCGCTCAAGATGCGCGACGGCACGGCGCTTGCCCAAATAAAGGAGCTTGCGCCCGATATACTCGTCGTAGTGGCGTACGGCCGCATACTGCCCGACGACATTCTGGCCGTGCCGAGGTACGGGGCAATCAACGTTCACGCTTCGCTGTTGCCAAAGTACAGAGGCGCCGCGCCGATACAGTGGGCCGTACTCAACGGTGATAAAGTGACCGGCGTTACGACTATGTATCTCGCCAGCGAGATGGATACCGGAGACACCATATACACGGCGGAGACGGAGATCGGCGAATACGAGACCTCCGGAGAACTCTTTGACCGTCTGAAGGATATGGGCGCCGAGCTTCTTGTAAGGACTCTGCGGGATATTGCCGCAGGCACGGCGCCGCGCATACCGCAGGACCACAGTAAGGCAAGCTACGTTACGATGCTTGACAAGTCAGTATGCCCTGTAGACTGGAACAGAACGCCGCGCGAGGTGCTCAAACATATATACGGGCTGCAGCCCTGGCCGGTCGCAACCATGGAGCTGGAGGGCAGGACTTTCAGAGTTTTTGCCGCTGAATATACCGCCGGCAGAACGGACAAGGCGCCCGGCACAGTTGTCAGCGCCGGTGATAATGGGCTGGAGATCGCCTGCGCCGGCGGAGAAACGCTGCGCATTACCGAACTTCAGGCACCCGGAAAACGCCGTATGAGTGCCGGTGATTTTTTGAGAGGACATAAAATTAAGGTAGATTGAATATGCAGGTAAGCGCCAGAGAAGCCGCTTTGGAGACACTGAGACGCTGCCGCAGAGACGGCGCGTGGTCGGGCAGCTCTATAGATGCCGCAATAAAAAAATATGAACTCAGCCGCCGTGACGCCGCATTGGCCTCCAGACTTTGCCTGGGAGTGCTGCAGAACAGCCGTCTGTGTGATTTCTATATAGGTTACTACTGCTCCGGCAAGCTGGAGCCGAAGCTGCGTGATATTCTGCGCATGGGAGTGTATCAGCTGCTCTTTCTGGACCGTATACCGGCGAGGGCCGCTGTGAGCGAGGCTGTCGCGCTGTGCAAAAGTCAGGGCTGTGCCAGAGCTTCCGGGCTGGTCAACGCCGTGCTCAGGAAGATCGCGGACAATACAGACGCCCTGCCGGAGATTCCCGGTAAGGGGACGGCTTCATATCTGGCGGTGAAGTACAGCCACCCGGAATGGCTGGTCGGGTATCTGATGGACCGCGGGGGATACGATTTTGCGGAGGCATTTCTTGCTGCTGACAATACGCCGCCTCCGCTCACCATACAGGTCAATACGCTGAAGGTCAGCCCTGCGGACTATGTGCGCGCCCTTGCCAGAGCGGATATACCCTATAAGGAATCCGACGTGCTCCCGGGCTGTATCGTGCTTGAAGGCAGGCAGGCTGCAGAGCTTCCGGGCTATGACGAGGGACTGTTCTATGTTCAGGACAGGGCCGCGCGTGCTGCCGTGGAGTCTGCCGGGCTCTTGCCGGGTATGCGTGTACTGGATGCCTGCGCAAGCCCTGGCGGCAAGTCTTTTGCCGCGGCCATGGCACTGCAGGGCAGAGGAGAGATACTATCCTGTGATATACACGAGAAGAAGCTCAGACTGGTGCGCAGCGGCGCGGCAAGGCTTGGAATAGATATAATAAAAACAGCCGCGATGGATGCCCGGATATACGACAGTACAATGGAAGAATGCTTTGATGTCGTTATCGCGGATGTGCCCTGCTCCGGATTCGGCGTTATCGGGAAGAAGCCTGAAATACGTGAAAAGGTCCCGGAGAGCGTAAAGGGGCTGCCGGAGATACAGAGCGCCATCCTGGACAACGTTTCGCACTATGTCCGCCCCGGCGGCGTGCTGATATATTCGACATGTACTGTGCTTTCGGAGGAGAACGAGGAGACAGTCAGAGCTTTTCTGGCGCGCAATAAAGCTTTCCGCACGGATGCATTCAGGACATGCGGAGCTGACGCTCCGGACGGAATGTATACATTCTGGCCCAATGTGGACGGCACGGATGGATTTTTTGTCGCGAAACTGAGAAAGATATAGCGCCGTACAGCGCGTGTGAGTGAATATACTATGGGAAAAGATATTCTTTCTATGCTGCCGGAGGAGCTTGAGAAGGACTTTGAGACCCTCGGCGAGCAGAAATTCAGGGCGGCGCAGGTTTTTCAGTGGCTGAGCCGCGGCGTGAGGGATTTCGACGGCATGACCAATCTCTCAAAGCCCCTGCGGGAAAGGCTTAAAGCTGAATACGACCTTTATATGCCAAAGGTGCTGAATAAGCAGATATCCGCGACGGACGGCACGATAAAGTACCTCTGGGAGCTAAGGGACGGCAACGCCGTCGAGACGGTCGTCATGAGCTATAAGCACGGCAATACGGTCTGCGTGTCTTCTCAGGTGGGCTGCCGCCAGGGCTGCGCGTTCTGTGCGTCTACAATCGGAGGACTCGTCAGAAATCTCGAGCCGTCCGAGATACTCGACGAGGTGATGTATTCGCAGATCGACTCCGGCAAACCCATATCGAATATCGTGCTGATGGGCATCGGAGAGCCCCTCGATAATTTCGACAATGTTATGCGTTTTCTGCAGCTTGTGAACCATCCGAAAGGTATGAACATCGGTATGCGGCATATCTCATTGTCCACCTGCGGCATCATCGAACGCTTCGACGATCTTGCACAGCGCGACTTGCAGCTGACTCTTTCGGTTTCCCTGCATGCGCCGGACGACGAAACCAGATCAAAAATCATGCCTGCAAACCGCGGCCGAGGGGTAGACGCGCTTATCGCCGCCTGCAGAAAGTACTATGAAAAGACAGGTCGCCGCATATCTTTTGAATATGCTATGATCGACGGAGTCAACGACACCGAGCGCCACGCGCGTCTGCTGGCAAAGCACGCGCGCTCCGTGGCGGCCCATGTGAATCTTATACCTCTCAACCATGTGGATGAACGGCCTTTTCAGCCGTCCACGCCGGAGCACCTCCGGGCTTTCATTAAGGTGCTGGAGAGCGAAGGTGTAAACGTTACAGTCAGGCGTAAGCTCGGCGGGGATGTGGACGCTTCCTGCGGCCAGCTGCGCAGAAAAATGCAGAGCAGGCAGTAACCCGGAGGATGAGCCGGGAGAAAACGAGGCCAAAATGAAGAGCTTTGGACTAACCGACAAGGGTATGGTCAGAAAAGACAATCAGGACTGCTTCATAATAGAAAAGTGTGACCAGCGCAGCAGTCTCATTGTCGCGCTGTGCGACGGAATGGGCGGAGCGAAGGCAGGCGGGCTTGCAAGCCAGCTGTCTAACAAGGCATTTGTCTCGTATATCTATGCCAAGCTTACTTCTCGCACGAACCGTAACTTCGACTACAGGGATATCCTGCAGAGCGCGTGCGCGGAGGCAAACGGGGTTTCTTACGAATACTCAAAGTTTGACGAGGCATACAACGGCATGGGTACCACTCTTGTCGGCGGCGTGATTAAGTCCAACGGTAATGGGTATATTATCAATGTCGGCGACAGCCGCGCCTATCATATATCCCGCCGCGGCAACAGCATCTACCAGATCACCCGGGACCACTCGCTCGTCGAGGAGCTGGTCGAGGTCGGCGCTATAACAAAGGAGCAGGCCAAGAGACACCCGCAGCGAAATGTCATAACGCGCGCGCTTGGCTCTGAGGCTGAGGTGGAGGCTGACTATTTCGAGTTTACCCTGCAGAGCGGCGACATTCTGCTGCTGTGCTCGGACGGACTTTCAAATATGGTTACCGACCTGGAAATGCTTGACTATGCCAAGGAGTATCAGGAGCCCGAGCTGATATGCCGTGCGCTTATGAGCAAGGCGCTTAAACGCGGTGCCAGAGACAATGTAACGGTAGTCGCAGTGATGAAGTAACCCCCCGAAACGGAGAATGCTATGGAAAACAACGACAAATACATCGGCATGCTGCTTGATGAAAGATATGAGATACTGCAGGTCATAGGCGAAGGCGGCATGGCCCTGGTCTACAAAGCCCTTGACCACAGACTCAACCGTAACGTTGCCGTAAAGATAATGCGTGATGATATGGCTGCCGACGAGGATTTTCGCAGCCGCTTCTGCGCGGAGGCACACGCGGTCGCGATGCTGTCCCATCCAAATATCGTAGCCGTATACGACGTCAGCCACAACGATGATTTCGAATACATAGTTATGGAGCTGGTGGACGGGATCACACTGAGACAGTATATGGACCGGCGCGGCGCACTGGCATGGCGTGAGGTTCTGCATTTCAGCAAACAGATGGCCAAGGCGCTCGCGCATGCGCATGAGCGTGGCATTATACACCGTGACGTTAAGCCTCAGAACGTTATGATGCTGCGTGACGGTACTATAAAGCTGAGCGACTTCGGTATTGCCGCGTTGGAAAACGAGATATATGAGAACAACGGACAGGCCATAGGTTCAATACACTATATCGCGCCCGAACAGGCCCGCGGAGAGTGTCCCGATGCCAGGAGCGACCTGTATTCACTTGGCGTCGTCATGTACGAGATGCTGACCGGGCACAAGCCGTACGAGGGAGATTCCATCGGCGAGATCGCTGTCAAGCACATGAACGCTGATCCGGAGCCGCCGCATGCCATAGTCCCGGATATACCGCAGGAGCTTGAGAGGATATGCCTTAAGGCCATGAGCGCGCCGATAGACGAAAGATACCAGTCGGCAAATGAGCTTCTGACCGATCTCGACGAATTTACCAAAGCTCAGCTCAAGGCTGAGGAAGCCGCGGAAGAGGAAGGATTTGAAAACCCCGCGGTCGTTCCGATACGCTCCGTAAGCGAGCTCGACAGCGAACGCTATGCGCTCCGGCATAAAAGGGCGGGGCGTGTGAGCTTCCTTACAGGTACTTTCGGGGCGATTTCGCTGAGCATAGCTCTGTTCGTTTTTCTGTGGGACTTCTGGCTCGGCGATGTTTTCGCCCCGGCGGAGCGTATCAGTCTGCCGAGCTTTGTAGGGAGCAACTATCAATCCGTACTTGAAAATGTGGATATCGCCTCAATGTATAAGTTCGACGTCGTTTATGTCGTAGATACCAACAGCGAGGCCGGAACCATCCTTAACCAGAATCCGGAAGCCGGCCGCAGCATGATGGTCACGCCTGAGGGCATACGCGTGGAACTGACTGTCAGCACGGGCGTTATCTTCGCTCCGGTGCCGGATGTGTCGAATATCGACTACAGAGAGGCGAAGAACCGTCTCGAACAGGCGGGATTCGTTGTGGAAATAGAGAACGCGACCTCCGATACCGTGACAAAGGATTATGTTATAAGCACCAGCCCTGCTGCCAATGAGCAGCTCAGCTCCGGCTCAACCGTATATGTTACGGTCAGCAGCGGACCTAAGATCGGGCAGGTAGTTATGCCGAATCTGGTCGGCCTGTCCGAGGACGCCGCCATTTCCAAGCTGGAGAGCGTCGGCCTGAGTTACGGCGGCTCCGACCGGGTTACGAGCGATCTCGATGCCGGCACTGTCATAGGCCAGAGCATCGACGCATTTACGGAAATAGAGGAACACTCCAAAATCTATCTCAAGGTCTCGTCCGGTCCGGACGAATACAGGTGATAAATGGCAGAGGGAATCATAGTCAAAGCGCTCAGCGGTTTTTATTATGTCGATACCCCGGAAGGGATAATCGAATGCAGAGCGCGCGGCAAATTCAGAATGGACGGCACCTCACCGCTGGTTGGGGACAGGGTACGCTGCAGTGTTGAGCCTAACGGAAAAGGACGCATAGACAGTCTGTACGAACGCCGTAACTTCTTTATCCGTCCTGCTGTGGCCAATATTGACACGCTGGTATTTGTCGCGGCAAACACGAATCCCGTGACGGATCCGTTTCTTATAGACCGCGTATCCGTGATAGCTGCCGAGGCGGAGTGCCGGCTGCTGCTGTGCATAAACAAGACGGATATTGATACTGCCGAGGAGCTGTATGATATTTTCACCCGCGCCGGTTTTGACGTTATACGCACCAGCGCCGAGACCGGTGAGGGCATAGAAAGCCTGCGTGAGGCTCTGCGCGGACAGGTCTGCGCTTTTACCGGCAATTCAGGCGTCGGTAAGTCGAGCGTACTCAATGCTCTGCTGCCCGGGGCGAATATTGAGACGGGCGCCGTAAGCGAAAGGCTTGGCCGCGGCAAGCATACGACGAGACATGTGCAGCTCTATGAGCTGGGAAACGGTACATACATTGCCGACACACCGGGCTTCGCCTCGCTGGACGTGGAGATGCTCTGCGAGATAAGCAAGGAAAACATTCAGCATTGTTTTATCGAATTTGCTCCGTATATCGGCAAATGCCGTTTCAATGACTGCGCCCACCTGAAGGAACCGGGCTGCGCGGTGAGGCAGGCCGTGGATGACGGAGAGATAACGGCGAGCCGTTACCGCTCGTATCAGCGCCTGTACGAAATTGCTGCACAGCGTAAGTCGTGGGAAGTATGATACAGTTTTACAACATAAAGCGGACGCTTTATTGCAAATTCGATACTTTCGGCGCCGTAGCACTGCACTGAAAGCGCAAAGGCCACCGCGCGCCTGCGGCGCTGCCATAAGCAGACTGAGTATGCTTTTAGCAGGAGTCTGGTTGAAAATACATATAAGTGACAAAAGAAGCATAAAACAACCGTCTCCCGCGTAGAATGTGAGGAATCCATTCAGCGGGAGGCGGTCTTTTTATGCGCAAAGGGAACCACAGTATATGGGGCTGCGTGGCGATAATTGCGGGCGTCGTGATAATACTGTCCCTTGTCCTGCCGACGGAGTTCTGGTGGTTTATTCTTGCGGCGGCGCTTATCGGACTGGGCATATGGTTTATACGCAGCTGCTGAGCGGCGGCCGCTTTGACATGGGCCATAAAAGAAAGGAGCGGACATGAGAGTTTTTATTTTCAAACTGCCGAAATTCATTTCCAATCTGATCGCGAAGCTCAGGCTTGGGGAATAACGGGAACGGGACCGGCATATGCTGTACAAACTGTGCAGCAAGGAGCAATGATGTATGGAAATAAGCTTTGATAATAAGTGCATAAACACATTCAGGGAAATATACCACCAGACGAAAAAGATACAGGAGTCGGCGGAGAGCGTCGTGCCGGATACAGATGACGATATAGGTCGCATAGCGGCGGTGCACAGCTGGGTGATACTCAAAAGCAAGGATCTTACGAGCAGAGGCGTGCTGATATCCGGAGAGGCCAGCGCGGCGCTGCTGTACATAACCGAGAGTCAGGAGAGCATGTCTTTTGTCAGACTCAGCAAGTCGTTTTCGATCGAGTATGAGGTGCCGGATGCCGGCACGGATGCGGTAGCGCAGATCGGCCTGAGCATTGCCAACGCCGAGGCCCGCGTGATAAATCCCCGCAAGGTTTCGGTAACGTTTGAAATATGTGGGGAGCTGAGCTGCTACAGGCAGGAAAGCGTGTGTCTCGAGTCGGCGCTGCCGGCAGATGTCTGCAGCGGCCTGCATGCGAGATATGAGAGCGCTGAGCTGACATTTACAAATGCCGCCTGCGAGAAAACCTTTGCGATAAACGAACAGTTTACTTTCCCGAGCGGAAAACCCGTCCCTTCAAGGCTTGTTGCCGCTCAGGTGGATTTTAGCGTCAGCGACAGCCAGCTTATCGGTACCAAGGTCATCGTAAAGGGCAGCGCTGACATCTCAGCATGCTACCTGTCGGATGAAGTGAATTACCCGGTACGAACTGAGTTCTCGACGCCGTTTTCTCAGATAGTGGATATCGGACAGGAGCGTATTGACGGCTGCAATGTCCGGATCGAACTCACGGGAGCATACTTTGATATTACCGATATAATAAACGGCGACAAGTCTCTCGACGCCGAGATACATGCCGTGATGCAGATCGTATCCCGCAGCCGAGAGCGTATGGTGTATATAGCCGATGCGTACAGCAATGTAATGCCGGCCCAATGTAATGTGCTGCAGTGCCGCTTCGACATGGTCTCGGATATCCAGAAGGTGAAACTGACCGCGGACGAGAGGATAAGCATTGTCGATGACTGCACCGATGTGCTCAGTGCGTTTCTGACCGTTGCGCATATTTCCCAGGAACAGACGAAGCTGACGGCCTCCGTGAACATGGACGTCGTGTACAGGACAAATCAGGGACAGATTTCCGCGGTCAGGCGGAGCATAAGCATGGAAGGGGAGAGCGCGTCGGGCGGCATGCGCATAAGCGGCGCAAGGCTGACGGATGTGTATCTGCGGCCTGACGGACAGTTTGTTGACGGACATCTGGCACTTGAACTCAGCTGCCTCACCTGCAGCAGTGTGGAGCTGAAGAAGGTCGAGAGCGTAGAGCTCAACGAGGAGGAAAAATACGATACTTCAATGTTTCCGGCAGTAACGCTTGTAAGGCCCGATGGGGAGACACTGTGGGAACTCGCAAAACAGTATCATTCGAGTATGGAGAAAATAAGTGCCGCTAACAAACTTGACGAAGAGAACCCGGCCAGACTTCTGCTCATACCCAAAACAATATGAAAAAATAGCTTGTCACAGTGCAATCAATATGATAAAATATTTGCCGTTAATAATGCATCGCATATACACATGATACAAGAGGAGCTGTTTATATGTCAGGACATTCCAAGTGGCACAATATACAGAAGACCAAAGGGGCGGCTGACGCCAAGCGTGCGCAGGCTTTCACCAAGATAGCCAGAGAAATGATCGTGGCTGTCAAGGAGGGCGGCGGCGGTGATCCGCGCAGTAATTCCAGACTGGCTGCCGTAATTGCCAAGGCAAAGGCCGCCAACATGCCGAATGACAATATCAAGCGCACCATCGACAAAGCGCTCGGCGCAAACAATACCGAAAACTATGAGAAGATCACCTATGAAGGTTACGGTCCCTGCGGCGTTGCGGTCATTATCGAGACCATGACCGACAACCGCAACCGCACCGCGGGCGAGATCCGTCACTATTTCGATAAGTACGGCGGGAACATGGGTGCCGCCAACTGCGTGTCCTGGTCCTTCGACCGCAAGGGTGTTATCGTCATTGACAATGAGGACGAGGAGCTCGATGAGGACACCGTCATGATGGATGCACTGGACGCAGGCGCTGCCGATTTTGAGTCCGACGGCGAAGTCATGACCGTATATACTGCAGAGGACGATGTCGCTTCCGTGGCTGACGCTCTGACTGCGAAGGGCTACAAGCTGCTCTCCGCTCAGGTCGAGATGCTTCCGCAGAACGGCTACATCAAGCTCACCAATGAGGACGATGTCAAGAATATGCAGAAGATGCTCGACATGTTTGAGGATAACGACGATGTCCAGAACGTCTGGCACAACTGGGAAGACGCGGAAGAGTAAAGCCATACTCCAAATAAAACCGGGAACACTTGCATATACGTTTACATATGCCAATGCAATCCCCTTATTCCCTCTGTAACGTACATCAAGCCTCCTGTTGCTCAACC
>JAQXKZ010000006.1 GCA_029010715.1 Clostridiales bacterium | reverse complement strand
CCTCGCCGGACTCGGCCTCGCCTGGGTCTGCCCTGCGGCGCTCGGTCTTGTCATCGGACTCACTGTACACTTCGCCCGCGGAGGCAAGGCCGCATAAGGCCTTCGAAGCGAATAAAAAAATCCCGGACCTGTCCGGGATTTTTTTGCTATGCAAAAGCATAGCAAAAACAAGACGCGCCATTTTCCCGCCCCTTTGGGGCAAGCGAAAATGATGCGCAAAAAACTTCATGCGCTCCGGCTTTTGCCCATGATCGTGGTGCGCAATCCTGCGCATGAAGTTTTATGCTCCTTTATAATGCCGCCGGTTAACAGGGCGGCACACGCCTGACGCCGAGTCCTTTCGGAGCTCTCTGCCCCTGTCGGCCGATGGTATCAGTGGCAGTTAAAATAATCGACCGCTGTGCTGTCGGTCAGCACCACGTCGCACTTGCCCGCGTAGAGATACTCAAAGCACTCGGTTGTGCCTCCGGCAAGCCTCGTTATCTGGCCGAGCCGCTTGATAAGGCTTTCATCGGTGTTGAGCGCCGCCATCGCCTCCGGCGTCGAGCTCATGCACATCTTGCGTCCGCTGAGTCTGAGCTTGTTCCATACCGACGAGCCGTTCCTCGTCGCTATGACGATGTCGTTGTGTATATACGGTCCGTATTGGGTGTATTTCCCTTCGTCCAGCTCAGTCTGGTCCAGCGCGATACCTCCCCATGCGACGTCGATGTTTCCTGAGGAAAGCTCTATGTAAACGTTCTCTTTTTCTATCGCCTGCATTTTCAGCTCCCATCCGAGCAGCTGGCAAACCGCCATCGCAAGCTCAACGTCCAGCCCCCAGAACTCTCCGTTGGAAAGATAGGACATCGGGAAGGAGTTTATGTCCATCCCGATTATGAGCGTTCTCTGCTCGGGAGGCTGGAGCTTGCCGAGCGCTTCAGCGTCCTTGCTGAAGCTGAGCGCCGGGCTGCCCAGCCATTTCAGCGCCAGCTCGTCCACCTTGCCCTGCGCCGCGAGCACGCTGAGCGCTGCGGTCACATAAAAGTACAGCGGGTCGTTGTTTCTGAAGGCAATGGAATAATCCTGCTCCACCAGTACCTGCACCGAGTTTATTCCATACTTGAAGCCTCCGCAGCCGGCCGCCGTCATCACGGTGCACAGCACCAGCAATATACATATTATTTTTTTGAATCTCTTCATATCAAACCAAGCTCCGTGTCTCTGCCAGATTCATATCGGATCCATGATACACGAAAAACCGTCCCCAATCAAGTCCGCGCTCAGTGCTTGGGCTTGTAATTGTTTCCGATCTTCAGCTTTTTGCGGCGCGGCTTCTCCTCACGGCGCGCCGCCGGTGTCCCGCGTCCGGAGCGCTGCGCGTATCCGTCCGGTGTCCGGCGCCCCGAAGCCATGCGTTCATCTTCGCCGTCCTCAAACTCCGGCTCATCCCCGCCGTATGCCTCCCGGCCTACCGGCGTGCTCCTGCCGTCATATGCCGCGCCTCCTCTGCGTCCCGACGCTCCCCGGTAATCGCGCTGCGCTTCCCGGCGCGGCCGCGCGCCGCGCTGCGGTGCCGCGAAGCGGCGCTTCACTGTCTGTATCAGCACGAAAACCGCTATCACGGCGATTACAACCAGCGCGGCGATCTTCAGCGCCTTCTTCACGCTCTCCTGCCGCTTCTGCACGGCCGCCTGACGTTCGGCCTCGGCCTTCTCCGCCGCCGCCTTCTCGGCCGCCTGACGCTCGGCCTCGGCCTTCTCCGCCGCCGCCTTCTCGGCCGCCTGACGCTCGGCCTCGGCCGCTGCAGCCTGCTCATCCTTATATGCCTGCAGACGTCCGTCCAGCTCCAGCGTGTACTCTGTCAGCATGACCGCCGCGTCGGAGATGACCTTTTCGTAGTTGGATACATTGCAGGTCATGACCGTGATTATGCAGGGGTTCGGCGTGTAGACAATGCCTGTCGTGTGGTTGAAGCTGTGGTTCAGCTCATCGTCAAAGCTGCCGTACTTCTGTGCCACATCGTATACTCCCTCTATCGAGGACGAAAGCCTGAAGTAATGCGTCGGCTCGGCGCGAAGCAGGCAGTCGGTTATGTTCGGGAAGCTTTCCGGGCTGGAGTACAGCGTTTTCATCACACCCGTCATGTAACGGTTGTTGAAGTAGCAGTAATCCATATAGTCCGGGTCATACTCCTCGTCCTTCAGCGGCGCGTACTTCTTTGCGTCCTGCCTCCACACTTCGTCCCCGCCCAGATACGTCCTTATGTGGTGCGCCCACTCATTGTTCGAGTACACGAGGATGTACTCCTCGATCTCTCTGACGGTTCTGTCATAAATATATGTGTCCTGAGTTATTTCACCGCTCCTGACCTTTTCCGACAGCAGCATCATAAGCGGCACCTTGTACATACTCGCCGGATAGAACCACTCGTCGCCGTTGTAATACCACTCGTCGCCGGTAGCGGTGTAAACATAGCCGAGGCTGAAGTCCTTCGGGTCGATATTCCTTTCGCTCAGAAAGGCGTCTGTCATTTCCCTGAGCTTGTCCGCGTCTATTATGCCGCCGTCCTTCGCGGATGCGCCGCCGTCAACGGAAGCGTCGGTCCGCATCTCTGCCGCCGGAGCCGCGCTGCCCGCGTTTTCCGCGAGCGCCTGCGCCGGTATTGCCGCAAACAGCAGCACACACAGCAGCAATGCAAAAAGCCTGTTCATATAGCCTCTGTTTTCACTTTTTCTTTTCATAATGCCGCTCCCCGCGTTGTTGTCGTTACCCGGCGCCGTGCCGGTCCGTGAAGTCCGGATATTATAATCCCGCTGAAATACCAGTACGTACAGTGATTTTAAATTATATCACAGTGTACGTGTTTTGGATATACAGATTGAAAAATTTCCACGAATATATTATTATGCTGTTAAAAATACTCCGGGGGGACTTTCCCCTGCAGCCGGAAGTAATACTAAAGCGCAACCGAAAGCAGACAAGGCTTTACGTGGCAGAATCGTGTCAGGCGGGGCGGCAGGCGCAGAGCATAACGGAGATATATGCTCTGCGGATGATACGCTGCATGCCGCGATTATGACCGTTAAGATTGTCCTGTTTTCAGGCATGAAAGGATGTGTTTGTTTGAAAGTATCCCTGCTGCCCTATAAGCGCGTTGAGATAGACGCTTTCAAAGCCTCCATGGAGGACATAATCCGCCGCGTCAGAAATGCCGGCAGCGTCGGCGCGATCCTTGCCGCGCGCGGGGACTATCTGCGCATATATGAGGATTACTACACCGAGAGTTCCCTCGCCTACATGCGTTATTCCGTCAACACCGCCGACGATTTCTATGTCGCCGAGAATGACTACTACGATGAAATCAGCCCCACCGTGCGCAGTCTTATGGCCGACTATGCCTCCGCCCTGCTTGATTCTCCCTTCCGCGCCGAGCTGGAGAAGGAACTCTCCCCCGTGCTCTTCCGTGCCATGGAGGTCCAGCGCAAGTCCGTCTCTCCCCTTATCGTCGACGATATGGTCGAGGAGAACAGGCTCGTCAGCGAATATTCCCGGCTCATGGCCGGTATGGAATTTGAGTTCCGCGGGGAGAAGCTTCCCCGTCCGGCTCTGCTCGGCTATCTCAAGGACGGCGACCGTGACACCCGCCGTGAGGCCATGGAGTGCCTCGGCCGCACCATGGAGCAGAACAGCGCCGGGCTCGACCGTATTTTTGACCGGCTCGTCCATGTCCGTGACCGTATGGCAAAGAAGATGGGCTATGATAACTTCATTGAGCTTGGTTATTACCGCATGGGCCGGCTGTGCTACGACCGCAAAGACGTCGAGACCTTCCGGGAAAACGTCCTGCGCGATGTTGTCCCCGCCGTGTCCGCCATGCGCATTGAAAACGCCAGGCGCATGGGTATAAGCGACTATAAGCTCTACGATAACGAGGTCATCATCCCCGGCGGCGATCCCCGTCCCTGCGGCAAGGACGGCATATTTGCCGCCGCGCGCGGCATGTACCACGCCATGGGCAGTGAGACCGCCGGTTTTATCGACATGATGCTCGAAAACGAAGCCTTTGATGTGGACTCCCGCAAGAACAAGTGGGGCGGCGGCTACTGCACAGAGTTCGCCAAATACCGCCAGCCCTTCATCCTCGCGAATTTCGACGGCAGCTCCGGCGACGTCGACGTCGTGACCCACGAGGCCGGACACGCGCTCAACTCCTGGCTGACGGCTGACAACCGCTTCAAGCTCGAGCTCGACTGCGGCGGAATGGAGACCGCCGAAACTCATTCAATGAGCATGGAGTTCTTTGCCTGGCCATATATGGAGCTGTTCTTCGGCGACGGGGCGGCGGCCTATCGCTACATGCATGCTCTCGACGCGCTGTCCTTCATCCCCTACGGCACCATCGTCGACGCTTTCCAGCATATTGTTTACGCCAACCCCGACATGAGCCCCGCCGGGCGCAACGCCGCGTGGCTGGAGCTGGAGCACAAGTTCCGCCCTCATATCTCCGTAGACGGTATACCCTATCTTGAAAAGGGCACGCGCTGGCAGTATCAGATGCACATCTACGAAAGTCCCTTTTACTACATCGACTACTGTCTCGCCCAGACCGCCGCCTTCAACTTCCTGCTCGACTCGCGGGAGAATTACGCCGCCGCCTTCGAGAAATATCTGAACTTCTCCCGTCAGGGCGGTGAAAAGGTCTGGACCGACCTGTTGGCGGAGGCCGGCTTTGTCTCTCCCTTCACCCCCGGCGCCCTCAAAGATCTGACAGCCAGGATCTGCGCGCTTCTGGACGGGATCAAAGTCTGACCCGTCTCCGTTTTATACGGCCGCGTCCCTTCGGGGCAGCAGTCCGCGCCTTTCTGGTTACAGCTTACAGTAAAAAGCATCGCCGCAGAGACTGCGGCGATGCCTGGTTTTACACCGTATTTACACCGGGATCCGCTTAAAAGCCGTCACGAGCCGGTTTTTGCGGTGCCGGGATGCTTTGGATTTCGCATCAGACGCGCCGCTCTGCACGGCACAGCGGCTTTGGTTAAAACAGGCTTTTTGGTTGAAGGCAGGCTGAAGTCCGCGCCGCCGAACATGCCCGGGCCGAGGCCGGGCCCCGCGCATCTCCTTGCAGACCCGGAGTTTTATTTTCCTTGCTAAGATGTTCACGCGGGTGTAAAATATAGAAAATTCCCGAAAAATACAGAAAGGAACGCCTATGAGAATAACATTTATCGGTGCCGGACATGAAGTCACCGGCAGCTGCACCTATATAGAGGTGGGCGACAAGAAGGGCATCGTGGATTACGGTATGGAGCAGGGCAAGAATCTTTTTGAGAACGCCCCTCTGCCTGCTGCTCCCTCTGAGCTGGACTTTGCTCTTCTCACTCACGCGCACATCGACCATTCCGGTATGCTCCCGCTGCTGTACAAACAGGGCTTCCGCGGCTCGGTCTATGCCAGCACCGCTACCTGCTCTCTGTGCGACATCATGCTCCGCGACTCGGCTAACATACAGATGCAGGAAGCGGAGTGGAAGAGCCGCAAGGCCATGCGCAGCGGAGGCGCCCCGGTCGAGCCCGTATATGACCTCGATGACGTGGCTGGCCTCCTGGGCCTGATGATACCGTGCAGCTATAACGAGCTCATACAGGTCAATGACTGCGTTACGATACGCCTGACCGACGTCGGCCATCTCCTCGGCTCGTCCGCCATAGAGATCTGGCTGCACGAAAACGGAGAGGAACGCAAGATCTGCTTCAGCGGCGACATAGGCAACAGCGACCAGCCTATACTCAAGGACCCGCAGCATGTCACGGACAGCGAATACCTCGTCATTGAGTCCACCTACGGCGACCGCCTGCACACGACCGAGCGGGTAGACTATGTCTCCGAGCTCGCCTGCATGATCCAGGACACCCTCGACCGCGGCGGAAACCTGATAATTCCGTCCTTTGCCGTGGGCCGTACGCAGGAGATGCTGTATTTCATACGCGAGCTGAAGGGCCGCGGTCTGGTAAAGGGACACGGCGACTTCCCCGTATACGTTGACAGCCCTCTCGCCATTGAGGCGACGAACGTCTTTCTGCAGTGCGACACCGAGTTTGTCGACGATGACATGCGCGCGGTCATACGCTCCGGTGTGAACCCGCTGATCTTCCCGGGGCTCAAGCTCTCCGTATCCAAGGAGGACTCCGTCGCCATAAACGAGGACAAGACCCCGAAGGTCATCATCTCCGCCAGCGGCATGTGCGACGCGGGCCGTATCCGCCACCATCTCAAGCACAACCTCTGGCGTCCCGAATGCCGTGTGCTCTTCGTCGGCTATCAGGCCGTCGGCACCCCCGGCAGAGCTCTGGTCGACGGGACAAAGCACATCAAGCTCTTCAACGAGGACATCGAGGTCTGCGCCTCGATCGACGTGCTTCCCGGCGTAAGCGGCCATGCCGACAAGGCGGGACTCATCAGCTGGCTGAACGGCTTTGAGACAAAACCGGGGCTCGTTTTCGTCAACCATGGCGATCCCGATTCTGCCGACGCCTTCACCGCCTGCCTGAACGGCGAGCTGGGCTACAGGGCCTTCGCCCCTTACAGCGGCACCTGCTTTGACCTGCTCAGCGGCGAGTTCGTATATGTCGCCCAGCCGAAGCCCATCGTAAAGAAGAGCGCCGCAGCCCCAAGGGCCAGCCGTTTCCTCGACGGCCTTATTGCCGCCGCCGAGCGCCTGCTCGCTGTCTGCCGCAAGCTGGACGGCCGTCCCAACAAGCTCCTCGACGGCTTCACAAATGACATAAACAAGCTGTCGGATAAGATGGAAAAATATCTATGAGGTCCGATTTTGAGTTGACATAAAATTGTTGCTGTGCTACGATAATGCTGATAGACATAGACTGTACCACTGTCGGACAGGCCGGCCGGTATCGCTGTGCGATACGGTCTGCGTGCCGGACGGCTGATGCATTACGATAAGTCTGAACAGGAGGATAAGCATGGCAAACCCGGTATTCGACCCGGCCAAAGTCCTGGGTCTCAAGTTAACCAAAATGGATCGTCAGGAGCTCTGCGAGTTTGTCTCCGCTCTCTGCCGCACTGTCGTTGCAGAGGTCGGCTCCAGAGGGCGCCGCGGCGGTATCTACCCTGATAATATAAGCGTGGACGACAGCGGCGGCATCGCCGTCGGCCCCGCCGGTCAAAGTCCCTGGGAGGGGCAGGAGCTGCAGTTTATCGCTCCTGAGCTCTATTGGAACGGCCAGCTTTCCGCCGCGTCCGACGTCTACTCCGTAGGAATGCTCATGTACTACGCGGTAAACGGCGGTCATCTGCCGCTGGAGGACGAGTGTGAAAACGCGCAGCTGCGCCGCATGAACGGCGAGGATTACCCCGCGCCGAAAATTGCCGGGCGCCGTCTGGGTTCGATCATTGAAAAATGCATCCGCTTCAAGGCCGCCGACCGCTATCAGACCCTCGATGAGCTGCGCGCCGTGCTCGACAGCTGTATAAAGAACCTCTATCTCAGCGGTGTTCCGAGCGCCGAGGCTATCTTCAAAAAGAGTGACGACGACCTCGACGATATTGAGCGCATGATGATCGGGATAATTGAAAAGGGCGACGGCGACGAGTCCAGGGACGCACCGGACGCCGTGGCCGAGGACGTCAAGGTTTACGCCCCCGCACATAAGCAGGACGGCAAAAACGCCGGTAAAGCTCCGATAAGCCCGGAGCAGACTGAAATGCTCGCCCGGAAATTCAAGGCTCAGGGCAGCCCCGCCGTACCCAAGCTGACAGAAGAGAAAAACCCGGAGCTTGCGCCGGTCAACCCCACAAGGCAGCCGGTCAAGACTCCCGCCGTTCAATATACGCGCAACGCCGAGAGAGAAAGGAAGATCGCAGAAGAAGTGAAAAAGCGCAGAAGGAGACCGCTCGCCGTTATTCTGGTGCTGTGCGCAGTGCTGATAATGGTGGCGATCGTTATCAACGCCATGCTGAAGGATTTCCAGCAGGCAAAACAACAGCCTGACAACGTCTCCACCGCTCCCACCGGCACGGTCAATCTTGATCCCTATGCGAACACGCCTTCCCCGACGCCTGATGCGGCGGCAGCCGTGAGCGCGGCTCCCGGTCTGGAACTGGGTACCGATGCCCCGCCTGAAGCGGCAAGCTCCGCTCAGCCTGAAACGAGCGCCGCTCCCGCCGAACACAGCTATCAGGTGTTCAGGGAGGACATCAGCTGGACCGAGGCTGCGAAGAAATGCCAGGATCTGGGCGGACACCTCGTCGTCATATCCGATGAGGCTGAGTTTGACGAGATCGTGGCTCTGGCCGAGGCCAACGGGATCTCGCGTGTATGGATAGGTCTGCACAGAGAAAACGGACATGAGGTCTGGGTCAACGGTCAGGACGGCTACGTCAGATGGGCCAAGGGCGAACCCAGCTACGTCGACGTAAACGACCAGGTATCCGAGGATTACGTCATGCTCTGGGACAACAGGGGCTGGGCATACAATGACAACCGCGACGACCCCTGCAAAGACTACCCCGCCTTCTATTCCGGAACCATGGGTTATATCTGCGAATTTGGCGACTGACGGCGTCAGAAGAAGCTCGCGCCGCTCCGCTTCGCCGGGCTCTGCCCGGAGTACGATGCAGACCGGTCGCAGACCCGGTGCCGGGTATTCAGCCGCGCCGCGGGTACAGCTTGAACTCGCCGCGCCCTTCCGCTTCCCGCTGATGCGGAAAGCTCCGCTTTGCTCCCGTAAATGAAACATCCCCGGCCTTATGGCCGGGGATGTAAACATATCGGTTTGAATTATTCGCCCTTATCGGTGTAGGTGCAGACCTTGCCTATGTTCAGGATCATGTTCGGGTCAAATACCTTCTTGATCTGGCCCATGAGGTTGAATGCGACTTCGCCGACGGACTCTCTGAGGTACTCCTTCTTGGCGTGGCCGATAGCATGCTCGCCGGAGACCTGACCCTCGAATTCGGTGCACTTTGCATAGCTCTTATCCATAACGATCTTGACCTTGGGAATGAACTCCTCCTCGGTCATCGTGTTGGAGCAGCAGTAGATATGCAGGTTGCCGTCGCCGGCGTGACCGAAGTTACGGATGTAGATACCCTGCTCTGCGCCGACTTCGCGGACGTAGACGAGGAACTCGGCGATCCTGTCGACAGGAACGACAACGTCCAGCTCGTCGATGAGCTTGGTGTCTGCCTCGATAGCGGTCAGGAAGGAGCTGCGCGCTGCCCAGACGTCCTTCTTCAGGCTCGGGGTATCGACGACCAGAACGTCCATGGCGCCGACTTCCTCTGCGACCTCTGCCAGCTTCTCCATCTTGAGATCAAGCTCGTCTTCGCTGCCGCCGATGAGGGTGACCAGGATGCAGGCGCCGACCGGCTCGCCGTTCATCTCAGTGGGGAACACGGAGTTTCCGGTGAACGCGGCGGAACTCTTGACTATATCGGCATCCATGAACTCGATGGACTGAGGATCAAGGTTAGCAAGCTTGATGGCCGGAACGGATGCGATAGCGTCGGCGAGTTCTGCGAAGGGCAGAATCAGGGAGACATCGCAGGTGGGGGCGGGAACGAGCTTCAGGGTCAGCTCGGTGATGATACCGAGAGTACCCTCAGAGCCGCAGATCAGGTGCAGCAGGCTGTAACCGGAGCTGGTCTTGCAGACGGTCTTGCCGAGCTTCATGATCTCGCCGCTGGGGAGGACGACGGTCATAGCCATGACATAGTCACGGGTGACGCCGTACTTGACAGCGCGCATGCCGCCCGCGTTGGTGCTGACATTGCCGCCTACGGTAGCGGTCTTCTCACCGGGATCGGGGGGATAGAACAGGCCGTGAGCGGCGGCATCGGCAGCCAGATCGCAGAGTCTGACACCGACCTGGGTATGTACGCAGAGGTTCTTCATATCGTAGCTGAGGATCTTGTTCATGCGGGCAGTGCAGATGATAACGCCGCCGACAAGGGGAACGGCGCCGCCGACGAGTCCGGTACCGGCACCACGCGGGGTGACGGGGATGCGGTTCTCGTTGCAGAGCTTCATGATAGCTGCAACTTCCTCGGTGCTTTCGACCTCGCATACAGCCTCGGGGAATCTCTTGCCGTAAATGGGCATTTCATCGTGGCAATAGTCTTCAGGGATATCGCCGTTGAAGTAGAATCTGCCTTCGCCGACTATAGCTTTAAGCTTCTCGACGATTTCGGGAGTAACCTTATTGTATTCTGCCATGTTAATTTCTCCTTCTCAAAATATATAAATTTGATAGAGTACCTGTTTTATATCAGTCAACTATGACGGATATGCCATTGGGTATGACGGTGAGGCTCTTCTTGCCCATAGCGTGAGCCATATTGAGGGCCTCGTCGAGTGATGGCGCAAAGCTCATCTTCATTTCCTCGACCATGGTCTTGAGTTCGGGACGGGTTACCATGATGACGGTGAAGTTCTTCAGGATACGGGCAAGTATCTGGCTCTCCCACTGGTCGGGGATGGTCTTGTCCTGAGGAGTCGCCATGATGGAATCGTACAGGGCCGCCGCATCGGGGCAGTCACGCAGAGTCTCGTAGAAAGCCTGGCCGCCGTGGCCGTCGGCGCACTCGACGCACTCGATGATAACGCCGCCGGGATTGCAGGTCGCCTCAGCCGCGGTCATGCTCTTGACGCACTGATAGATATTCTGGTCCAGCGGAGCGCCGCCGTTGGAGGTGATAACGATATCTGCGAAAGCGGGCTTGACTCTGGCATAGCTGAGCAGGAAGTCGCAGCCCTTTCTGTGTGCGGTGACATAGTTGCCGGCGAAAGCGGCGACGGTCTTCTTATCCTCGTCGATAACGACGTTGACGATGTAGGCAAGCTTCGCGAACTTTGCCGCCGCGACCATATCCTCATGCATCGGGTTGCCGTCGAGCTTACCGGTGCGTGACTTGTCGCTGTCGATAAAGCGGCTGCAGTGGTTGCCGAGAACGGTGACCTGATCGCTGATTCCGGGCAGGACGCTCTTTCTGCCGCCGGAGAAGCCGGCGAAAAAGTGCGGCTCAATGAAGCCTTCGGCCACGAGAAGATCGGCCTCGGCGGCCAGCTTGTCGATGACGCAGGGAGCGCCGGAGGGCAGGACGCCGACCTGAACGTTGCTTGCCGCGTCGCGGCAGTCATGTATAACTATCTTCGCGCTGTTGTATATTTCCTCGCCGAGCTTGCCTATCAGCTCCTCCTTTGTGGTGGGGCGGTGGAAGCCCGTGGCTACGAGCAGGGTGATGTCGATATCGGGATTGCCTTCCCTGAGTTCGGCAAACATGTTGGGGAGAATATCACGGCTGGGGACAGGACGGGTGTGGTCGGATATAATGATAACGCAGTTTTTCTTGCCCTTAGCCAGCTCGGAAAGCCTCGGACTGTCTATCGGCTTCTCCATTGCCGCCTTGACTATGGACAGGCCGTCTGCTTCCGCCTTGAGCTCTCCGATGGAGGAGCACAGGACTTCTGCCCCGGTTTCGTCAAATTCTATCGTTGTCTTGCCATAAGGAATATGTACCATGCCTAAGATCTCCTTTTCATTTAATTTTCCGGTACGCGCGCATAAACGCTGATTACATACGCGCTGATCTTGCCTGCATACATTTGCAAAATCTTCTTTCTACACAGAGAGCATACCATAAAGCAATGTTCAAAGCAAGTATAAAACGCGCATTTTTGAGGCAAAAAAGCGTCTATTTTTTAACTACATTCAACATAAACAAAGAGCTGCCGGAGCAGCTCTTTGTTTATTATTATCAAAATTTTGTCAAGTGGCCGCTTCAGCCCGCAACGCTCTGAGCGGCAGCGGCGAGTCCGAGAGGATCCATACCGCCGATGACAATGCAGCCGCCGAGCACGAGAATCGCGATCAGGCAATAGATAGCGCAGGGGAGAGCGTTGGTCTTGATGATCTTGCCCTCGGTGCCCATGGTACCGGTGGTGGCGCAGGCAGCGACGACATTGTTGACGCAGATCATGTTGCCGGCGGCGCCGCCGATGTTCTGCAGGGCGACGATGATGACCGGAGACATGTTTACAAGGGCTGCGGTCTCAAACTGCAGGCCGGCAAACAGGGTATTGGAAACCGTGTTGGAGCCGGACATGAATGCACCCAGAACGCCGATGAACGGAGCAATGATTACGTACGCACCCTTGAAGATGTTCGCAAGCGCCCTTGCCATGTATACCAGCATGGAGTCGTCGATCTGAGCGTTCATACCGGTGTTGCGGTATATGTAAACCATGGACACGCCGAAGAACAGTGCTATTGCAGCGCCGAGGCACTGCTTGGCGGTATCGGAAATGGACTCCTTGACTTTCTTCCAGGGCATTTTGTGCAGGAAGAAAGTAATGATGCATATCAGGATGAACGGGAACACGCCCGGGCACCAGCCCCAGTTCCATGTCCAGTTGATACCCATGCCCATTATATTATTTATGGAGACCTTGAAAGCACTGCTGGTGAGCAGGGTCTTGAGGCCGAACCAGTTGAGGCGGGTAGCAACGAGGATCAGTCCGATGAGCACGTAGGGGATCCATGCGAGAACGGCGCTCATGCCGTTGTCAACGTCCTGCTTGACTTCCTGCTTGGACAGCCATTCGTTATCCCAATTCTCACGCGGCTCGAAGTCCCAGACTTCCTTCGGGCAGAGGAATCCTTTCTTGGCAGCGAAGATGACGACCACCAGAGAGAGTATGGCGCCCAGCAGGGACGGGAACTCGGGTCCGAACACGATGGCAAAGAACAGGTATATCACGTCGAAGACTATTGCGGTGAACAGTGCAAACGGCAGCGCCTTTAACGCTTCCTTGCCGGACTTGTTCTTGCCGAACATCTTGCACATAACAAACACGCCGAAGAACACGATGAACAGCGCGCAGGAGGCCTGGCTTATAGCGGTGAACTTGGTCAGGGCCATTCTGTATGCCTCGACCTCGCCGCCGAGTCTGGTAACAGCTTCGCCGACAACGGTCGTAGCCGTATTGGTAGGAGTACCGACAGCGCCGAAGCAGACGGGAACGCTGTTGTAGATCAGAGCAACTATGGCCGCGCACAGGGGCGGGAAGCCAAGGCTGATGAGCAGAGGCGCAGCCAGAGCAGCGGGAGTGCCGAAGCCCGCGGCGCCCTCGATGAATGCGGCGAACACGAAACCGACGATTATCGCCTGCACACGGCGGTCAGGGTTGACCGCGTGGAAAACACGCTGGATAGCGGTAACTGCACCGGAGTGCTTCAGCGTGTTCATGATAAGGATTGCTCCGAGGATGATGACCAGAGTACCAATTGCCTCCAGAGCGCCGTCAATGGCCCAGGCAATGGTAGTCGTGAAATCCTGCTTCCAGATGAGAAGCGCAACCGCTACGGAAAGGACCCACCCCAAAGGCAGCGCCGTTTTTGCCGACCAGTTGAAAGCAACCATCAGGATAACGACCAGAAGAATTGGTATTGCCGCGACTAATGCAAGCATTTTCTTTTCCTCCCATTCGAAATTATTTCGCCTTGCATGTGTAAAGCATACCACATTCTATGCCGCATTGCAAGCAAAAAGCCATCACTTTCAGGGCAAAAAAGCCGTCTATTTTTTAACTATTGATTGTCAAAAAGTATTTTATCGCCATTTTTATTCAGTTATGTTCTTGTTTGGGTGCATCACTCCGGATTTGTCCTATTTGTTAGCCTGATTCTTCCTTTTTTTACTGAAAAGTTCCGAAAATTTGCTTTTTATCCATATGCGTTTGAATCATTATTTTGAATATTCCAATATTTTATCCCGGCTTTTCGGTGCATTTTTACACAAAACATGTGTATTTTTGTGTTTTATCACTCAGTTTTTCCCATTCACTCCAAATAGTGCATTTTGTCTATTTGATAGTGAATTAACTATCAAATATGCTCTCGTGTAATTATCAGTCTTTGTATCTGTTTAGATTCACAAATATGCGTTACATACATTATACTTTTACCTTCAGCGGCAAAAAAACGTCTGTCAGCGCAAAATGCATCTTGCACTAACAGACGTGTTATGTTCGCCTTATTTTTGTCAATAATGTTCAGGCGCGTTTTCCGTCGTTTCTGCCTGTGCGCACAGCTGCGTGACGACATGCTGGCACAGCAGAAGTCCCGCCGTGGCTGGCACCCACACCAGCGACCCGGGGACGCTCCTGCGTCCGGGAGGCGGCGCCTCAAGCTGCTCCGGCTCCATCGCTTCTTCCGGGCTGAATACGACCTGATGGTGCGTCACTCCGCGCTGCCGCAGCTCGCGGCGTACTACGCGCGCCAGCGCGCAGCCGCTGGTTCTGGAGATGTCGTCTATACGCAGCTGCGACGCGTCGCGCTTGTTGCCTGTACCGAGCGCGGACACTACGGGTATCCCCCGCTCCATGCAGCTCATGATAAGGTCCACCTTGCAGGAGACGAGGTCGATCGCATCCACGACGTAGTCGTAGCCGTCGAAGAAGCGGTCGCGGTCTGCGGCCTCGTAGTGCCCCTCTATGCAGCGCAGCCTTATATCCGGGCTGATGTCGCGTATTCTCGCGGCCATCACCTCCGCCTTGGCCATCCCGAGCGTTGAGCCCAGCGCGCAGAGCTGGCGGTTTATGTTGCTCTCGCCGACCGTATCCTGATCTATAAGCGTGAGCCGTCCCACGCCGGAGCGCGCCAGCGCCTCGGCGCACCATGATCCGACGCCGCCGAGCCCGAACACCGCGACGTGGCTTTCGCGCAGCTTGTCCATGGCCTTTTGCCCCAGCAGCATACGCGCCCTCAGAGTTCTCTCATCCATGCCTGTCTCCTGCAGTTATGTGATTATTAGCATTTACATATTATAAACGGTGAGAAATACAATTACAGGGGCCGCGGGAAGCAGCCCCTGTAGGGAACACGCTGTCAGATTATTTGCCCACGTAGCGGATTCCGGACTTGACAACAGCTTCATAGCCGCTCGTCAGCTCGTCCATCCATGCTGTCAGGTCGGCCGCGCGCAGGTCCTGCCCGGCAAGGTAATTGCTGTACAGCTCGCCCTGGCCGACATAGTACATGACGTGGTAGCCGGCATAGCTGCCGCTCTCGCCGTAGACTATGGCGGTGTCTCCGGCCTTATGGTCGTCAAAGCAGAAGTCGTTGAACTCCTTGACCATCTGCCCCTTGTGGATGTTCTCATAAAGGCCGCCGTTGGTGTTGGAACCGGCATCCTCTGAGTATTCGTTTGCGAGGGCTGCGAAGCTGTCCTCGGTCCTGTCGCCGGCTTCGAACTCGGTGAGGATCTCCTCAGCGCGCGCCTTTGCCGCCGCCTTGGCCTCGTCGGTGTAGCTGCCGTCCTCAGAGGGCTCCGCCTTTATGAGTATGTGGCGCACGGAAACGGTCCTGTAGTGGTTGTCGTCCCGGTTGAGGAACACGACGACATGATATCCGGTCCCGGCGCTGTTTTCCTCAAAGGTGACGTCGCCGGCCTCGCGGCTGCTGTCCCTGAGCCAGTCGGGGGCTATGCTGATGCTGCTGCCCGTAACGTTGCTCTGCTCGGTCGCGGAGTCACCGGGGACCAGCCCGGCGATTGCGGCATTGAGCCTGTCAAGGCTGCTGTCGCCCTCGGCCTTCTTATATGCCTCCTCAATAGCCTCGGCCTTGATCATGGCCACATCCAGAGCCTCCGGAGTCACGGTCTCGGTGTCGTTGCCGTCGGCATCCTTGGTCGTGGTCTTCTCGGCCTCAACGAGGTAGTAGGCGAAGTCGAACATGTCGTTCGAGCCCTCGTAGCTTGCGTACTTCTCCTCGAGCTGAGCGTCGGTGTAGCTGAAGCTGTCGTTCACCTGTTCGGTTACCTTGGAAGCGAGAGAGGAGTCCAGATACGCCTGGCGCACCATGCTGACAGTGACGCCCTGGCCGTAGTTTGCCGCGAGCATCTTATCGGCGCTGGCATAGCCCTGGATTTTGGCATAGCTGTCAATATCGGCAAGGCTGCTGTCAATGGCGGCAATTTCTTCCCCGTCGAGCTCGATGCCGTTGGCCTTGGCATAATCGTTAAGAGCCTTTACCTGCAGCATCTCGTTCTCCGCGGCGCTGAGGAAGTAATCCTTCCACGTGCCATCGCTCATGGGGCAGTCCTGTTTGCCCAGACCTCTGATACCGTTGGAGGTGTCAAGTCCGAACAGGTAGGCGTAATTTCCGTACTGATTTGCCCAGTAGTTATACTGATTGGCGTAGTAATAGCTGACCTCTGCGGCAGAGTAGTCCTTATCTCCGACGGTGTAGGCAGTGGTCTTGTAGAGCAGGCCGGAATTAAGGAAGAGGATGAAGGCGATAAGCAGGATAACCGCTATCGTGCCGATGGTCCAGCGAAGCTTGCTCCGGGCCTTTTTTCTGGCCTCTTCCTGAGCAGCCAGCATTTTCTTGTCAGTGCCTGCCTCACGGGCAGCCTGACGGAGTTTTTTTTCGGTCGATGCACTCATTTTATGTCATCTCATCCTTTGCGTTTTTTTATGCAGACTGATTTATTATAGCTCAATCGTTCCCACGATTCAAGTCATATTCGAAGTATTCTCAAATTATTAAAAAGATGTTTTCATTTAATTTGCTGCATTTGACAGCGGCATATGGTAAAATCCAGAAAAACCAACTGCCAGGAGGCGACGCATGAAGCGCAGACTCGGTATCACCGCCGCCGCTGTACTTACGGCGGCCTGCCTTATGATAATCGACAGCAGGTACAGTCTGGAGACCACCGGCTACAGCCTGTCCTTTTCTTCTCTTCCGGCGGAATTTAACGGCTTTCGCATAGTGCTGCTCTCGGACCTGCACGGCATGCGCTTCGGTAAAGGCAACCGCCGGCTGGCCGCCGCCGTGCTCCGCTGCCGTCCGGACCTGATAGTCCTCGGCGGCGATATGCTCGCGGACAGCGGCGAGCTGCGCCCGTTGGAGGAGCTGCTGCAGGGGATAGAAGGCGCCGCGCCGGTATACTCCGTCAGCGGCAACCACGAGTGGTATGCCAACTGTGTCCCGGAAGCCAACGAGCTCATGCGCTCATACGGCGTACGCTGCCTGAGCAACGGCTTTGAGCCGCTGTACTGCGGCAGCGGCCGCATTATCGTATGCGGGGTCGAGGACCGCAACGGGCCGGCCGGCATGATAAAGCCGGAGGCTCTGGCCGCAGAGCTGCGCCGGGAGTATCCGAACGATTTCGTGCTCTGGCTCTCCCACCGCAACGACAGTCTGGAGCTGCACCCCACGCTCCCCGTCGAGCTGGTGCTCAGCGGCCACGCCCACGGCGGGGTAATCCGTCTGCCGTTTATCGGCGGGCTTTTAAGCGTGCACCACCGCTTCGGCGCAGACTATGAAAAGGGCGCGTACAACGAGGGCGGACCCACGATGCTGGTTTCGCGCGGCCTCGGCAATTCCATCGCCGTCCCCCGTATTTTTAACCGTCCCGAGATCGTCTGCCTTACGCTGAAATCCCTGTCATAAGCGTGAATCACGGCGCATATACTGAATGTATGCCGCCATCGGCCTGCAGGAATACGCGCGGTGTTTCTGTCGGGAAACGGAGAGAAGCAGGAGGTAAAGGCATGGATACTGATGGCACGATCTTGGGCGTCTGCGGCCCCGGTGCCGTGCTTTCTAACCCGGCGGGAGCTTGTGTGCGCGGCTTTGGAAGCTGAAGATCAATTTGCAGTCATATATGCGCCGCGGCGCGCATATATTGTTTGCATGCTGAAAAAACAGGAGGTATACTATGGATATAGATGATCTGATTTTCGGTGACTATAATCCCGGCCCCAGTCAGAAGTAATCAGTCGGGGCAAATAAACGTAAAACAAAGATAATAGAGAAAGAGAGAAAAAAATGAAGGTACTGATGCTGAACGGAAGCTGCAAGACAAACGGCAACACATATCATGCGCTGGAGGAGGCAGGCAGGCAGCTCAGGGCGGAGGGCATTGACTATGAGATCTTCCACATCTGCCCTTCCCCTGTGCGCGACTGCACCGGCTGCGGCAAATGCACCGGCAGCGGCTGCATTTTCAACGACGGCGGTGTAAACGAATTCGTCGCCAAAGCAAAGGAGGCCGACGGATTCATCTTCGGCACGCCCGTGTACTACGCTCATCCGAGCGGGCGTATACTCTCCTTCCTTGACCGGGCGTTTTACAGCAGCGCCGGCGTATTTGCCTTTAAGCCCGGCGCCGCCGTTGCGGTCGCAAGGCGCGGCGGGACGACGGCTTCCTTAGACGTGATGAACAAATACTTCGGCATCTCCAATATGCCGGTCGTCACATCGAGTTACTGGAACATCGCCCACGGCTGCGCACCCGGCGAGGTCACGCAGGACTCCGAGGGTATGCAGACGATGCGCAATCTTGCGCGGAACATGGCTTGGATGCTCAAGTGTTTTGAGTCTGGCAAAGCTTCCGGAGTTTCCCTTCCCGCTCTTGAGAGCGGAAACCGAACCGATTTCATCCGGTAAACAGTGATCCCCTTCATCGGACGCAGGGTCCGGCGAAGGGGATCGTTCTTATTTTTCGGTCACGACATGCTCAGACCGTATTCAAACCTGACCGGAAGCCCGGCAAAATAATTGCCCATATCCCGTATTATCAGCTGAGCTGCAGCAATATTGCCGCGCTTGCCCGGATGCGGGTTTTTCAGGCCGGCATCACGCGGGAGCAGCTCGCCGGCATTATTGACAGCTTCATGCAGGCGATTTTTTCCGAACGCCAAAAGAAAACCTGACGCAGCTCAACGCCGCGTCAGGTTTTCGGGTTTTCTTTTATTCTTCTGCCGCCGGCTCCGGAGCGCCCGGCTTTTTCTTCGCCACTATTCCGATCAGCTGCCCGGACAGTATCACCGTCAGCAGCGAATACGCGATGCGCCGCAGCGGGATATAGCTGATTGACAGGCCGAGAACGATCAGATCGCTTATAAGGTATACCCACTGTATACCTATTCCTGTCAGCTTGCCGATCGACATGGACAGAGCATCGTCGCCTCCGGGAGCGCCTCCCGCGCGAACGCTTATGCCGACGCCGACGCCGATAAACAGCGCGCCGACTATCGCGGCGAGCAGAGGCATACCGGCAATCTGAGGATATACCGGCGGGAACTGTTCAAATATCCAATAGAACAGCGAGAAGCTTCCTCCGGCGACAATCGACAGAAGCACGAAGCTTTTGCCGAGCACTATCGCGCCGAGGATGTAGCAGGCGGCGTTCAGCACGAGAGAGGACACGGCCGGAGAGATGCGGAACCAATGCTGCAGAAGCAGAGTCAGGCCGAGTATACCCCCCTCCGTAACGCCGGATATCGAGTGTACGTTGTAGAGTCCGAAGGCCTGTACCGCGCTGCCGAGCACAACGGCAAGGCAGGTCTTCGCACTGACGCGGGAATACAATTTAACAAAACCTTTCTATAATGTTTTTATCTCCGAGGAAGGCGGCGCTCTCAGGCCTCTGCCTTCATGGAGAGATATGCGTTGATAAAGCCGTCGAGATCACCGTTCATGACGTTGTCGATGTTGCCGTTTTCATAATCGGTGCGGTGGTCCTTTACCAGCTGATAGGGCATGAACACGTAGGAGCGTATCTGGCTGCCCCACTCGATCTTCATCTGTACGCCCTTGATGTCGCTGATCTTTTCGAGATGCTCGCGTTCCTTGATCTCGGCCAGTCTGGCGCGCAGCATGTTGCGGCAGTTTTCCAGGTTCTGGAAATGGCTGCGTTCCACCTGGCTGGAGACGACTATGCCGGTGGGGATATGCGTCAGGCGGACTGCGGAGGACGTCTTGTTGACCTTCTGGCCGCCGGCGCCGGAAGAGCGGAACACATCCATCTTTATATCCTCGTCGCGCAGCTCGATCTCGTTGTCGTCGCTGATCTCGGGCATGACCTCGACAGCGGCGAAGGAGGTGTGGCGGCGGCCCGCGGCGTCAAAAGGAGATACCCTGACGAGGCGGTGTATGCCGTGCTCGCTCTTCAGAAAGCCGTAGGCGTTATCGCCCTCTATCATTATCGTGGCGCTCTTTATTCCGGCCTCGTCTCCGTCGAGATAGTCCATTACCCTGACCTTATAGCCGTGACGGTCGGCCCACATGTTGTACATGCGGTAGAGCATCGACGCCCAGTCCTGAGCCTCGGTGCCGCCGGCTCCGGCGTGGAAGGTGAGAATGGCGTTGTTGGCGTCATACTCGCCGGTGAGCAGCGTGCTCAGACGGGTCTCCTCGACCTTTTCCGAAAACTGCTTATACTCGCTCTCAAGCTCTTCGAGCATGGAGTCGTCGTTTTCCTCTATGGCCATCTCGCATATGGCGTACATGTCCTCCCAGGCGGTGCAGAGCTTCTGGTAATTTTCGACCTTGCTTTTGAGCGTTTTGAGTCTCTTCTGGACCTTCTGCGATTTTTCCACATCGTTCCAGAAGCCGTCGCGCTCGGAAGCAGCCTCCAGTTCCTCTATCTCCTTCTGGGCCGGCTCAAGCTTGAGCGCGGCGCGAAGATCCTCCAGACGCGGTCTGGCATTGTTCAGCTTTACCTTATATTCTTCAAACTGCAGCATTATCTCAACCACTTTCACATAAATAATTCACGAATAATTATTATACACAAAAATCCAAGTCTTGTAAATTGCTTTTTTATATGCATTTTGAAACCCCGAAAGGGGCTTTACTCTTCCAATTTCTATAATCCGGTGATATAATAAAGTGAACGAAGTGCGGCCTGCGCGCCGCCCTGCCGGCAATAACGCCGGTCAAACGATCAGGACAATGAGAAAACGAAAAAGATGATTACGGAGGAAAAAGAGAAATGATCTCACACGGTAAGGAAATCAAGGTCTTTGCGGGCAACTCCAATCCGGCTCTGGCCGAGCATATCTGCTCCGAACTTTACAGAACTCTCGGCAAGGCTGCCGTATCTCAGTTTGCCGACGGCGAATGCTCTGTATCCGTTTACGAGCCGGTACGCGGCAAAGACGTATTTATCGTCCAGTCCACCTGCAACCATGTCAACGACAATCTTATGGAGCTGCTCATCATGATCGACGCCATGCGCAGAGCATCCGCCGGCCGCATCACCGCAGTCATCCCCTATTTTGGCTATGCCCGTCAGGACAGAAAAGCCAAGAGCCGTGACCCCATTTCCGCCAAGCTCGTCGCCAACCTCATCACCACCGCCGGCGCCGACAGAGTCCTGACCATGGACCTTCACGCCGCCCAGATCCAGGGCTTCTTTGACATCCCGGTCGACAACCTCATGGGCTCACACCTTTTCGTAAAGCACTTCGTCAACATGTTCGGCAAGGGCAACGACGACATTATGGTCGTATCCCCCGACGTCGGCAGCACCGCCAGAGTCCGCGCCTTTTCCATGAAGCTCGGCGTCAACATGGCCATCGTCGACAAGCGCCGTGAAAAGGCCAACCAGTCCGAGGTCATGAACATCATCGGCAACGTTCAGGACAAGACCTGCATCCTGCTCGACGATATCGTCGACACTGCTGGCTCCCTCTGCGGCGCCGCAAAGGCCATCAGTGAGATCGGCGGGGCCAAAAAGGTCTACGCCTGCGCCACCCACGGCGTGCTCTCCGGCCCGGCTATCGAGCGCATCGAAAACAGCTGCATTGAAGAGCTGCTCCTGCTCGATACCATACCCTATCCCGCAGACAAGCCCAAGTGCCGCAAGATCAGATATATCTCCACCGCCTCCGTCTTTGCCGAGGCCATCAGGAGGATCTACGAAGAGGTATCCATCTCGAACCTCTTCGAATAAGTCAAAACCGGGTGTCGGGTTTCGCTTACGCCTGCCGGCTGAAGCTCCGTGTCCGCTCCCCCTCTTGATTTCCGGCCCGAACCTGTTTTACGGGGTCTCATGCCGGGCAGGGAGAGGGCAGATCCTGTTGAAATACCGTGCTTTTGTTCCCGTATAACAATCCGAAGGTGAAACAGATGTTTTTCAAAAAAACCGGCGGGGTAAGCTGGCTCATCGTGTTTCTGGGCAATCCCGGGCTCAAATACGAGGGCACCCGCCATAATGCCGGCTTCATGGCCGCCGACGCCATGGCCAGGGAAAAGAATATAAGCATCAACCGTTCCCGCTTCAAGGCCCTCACCGCGACGGCCGACATCGGCGGGCAGTCCGTGATGCTGATGAAGCCGCAGACATATATGAATCTCTCCGGCGAGGCGGTCATTCAGGCCGTGCGCTTTTATAAAATCCCTCCGGAGCACGTTATCGTCGTCTCCGACGAGACAAGTCTTCCGCCAGGTAAGCTCCGCATACGCGTAAAGGGTTCCGCCGGTGGTCACAACGGCCTCAAGAACATTATCGCCAGGCTCGGCACCGACGCGTTTCCCCGCATACGCATCGGCGTCGGCGCGCCGCCTCATCCGGACTGCGATATGGCCGACTGGGTGCTGTCCGCTTTCAAAAATCAGGACGCGGCCGACATGGCCGACGCCGCGCTGCGCGCCGCCCATGCCGCCGAGTGCTATATTACCGACGGTCCCGACCGCGCCATGAACCGTTACAACTGACAGCCCGCAAAGCCGCATATGCAAATAAATATACAAACTCAGGAGGTTGACAATGAAAAAAAACTGCATCGCAATGCTCCTGGCGGGGGGACAGGGCTCCCGTCTGTATGCTTTGACGCAGAATGTAGCCAAGCCCAGCGTCCCCTTCGGAGGGAAGTACAGGATAATCGACTTCCCCCTTTCCAACTGCGCCAACTCCGGCATTGATACCGTCGGCGTGCTCACCCAGTACCGTCCCCTGCAGCTCAACAGCTACATAGGCAACGGCCAGCCCTGGGATCTCGACGTCTCCGACGGCGGCGTGTATATTCTGCCCCCGTATCAGAGCGCCGGTGAGAAGGGCTCGTGGTTTTCCGGCACCGCCAACGCTATCTATCAGAACATAGGCTTCATCGAGAACTATGATCCCGAAAATGTGCTGATACTCTCCGGCGACCATATATATAAGATGGACTACTCCGACATGCTGCGTGAGCACATTGAGAAGGGCGCCGCCTGCACCATATCGGTGCTCCAGGTCTCGCTGGAGGACGCCACCCGCTTTGGCATCATGAACCTCGGCGAGGACGGCTATGTCAGGGAGTTTGAGGAAAAGCCCGCTCACCCGAAGAGCGATCTCGCCTCCATGGGTATATATATTTTCAACTGGAAGAAGCTTCGCGAATACCTGATCGCCGACGAGCACGACCCGGATTCCGACAAGGATTTCGGCAAGAACATCATCCCCAAAATGCTTGCCGCCGGCGAAAAGCTCTGGCCCTACCGCTTCAGCGGCTACTGGCGCGACGTCGGCACCATCACGAGCCTCTGGGACGCGAACATGGACATGCTCTCCCCGACGCTCATCAATCTCTACGACCCCGACTGGCCCATCAGCGCGCGCAGTCCGATCTGCCCGCCGCACTACACCGGCCGGAACGCCGAGATAATACACTCGATCGTGACCGAGGGCTGCGAGATCGACGGCCATGTTGAAAACTCGGTGCTCTCGCCCTCCGTCCAGATAGGCACCGGCGCGAAGGTCTATTACAGCGTGCTGATGCCCGGCGCAGTCATCGAGCCCGGCGCCGTAGTCGAGTATGCGATCATCGGCGAGAACACCGTCGTACACTCCGGCGCGCATGTCGGCGCTCCCCCCGACGGCTCCGACGCATGGGGCGTCGCCACCTGCGGCCCCGACATAGAGATAAGATCCGGCGCCACCGTCGGTGCCGGAGCAATGATATATACGGGCAAGGAGGTCTGAACGATGAAAGATTTTCATGGAATAATCTTTGCGTACAACACTTTCCCCGAACTGCGCGAGCTTGTAAAACTGCGCACCGCCGCCTCTCTGCCCTTCTGCGGCAGATACCGCCTCATAGATTTCCCCCTGTCCTCCATGCGCAACGCCGGTATCTTTGACGTCGGCGTCATAGTGCAGCGCGACTACCAGTCCCTGCTCGACCATATCGGCAGCGGCAAGCCCTGGGATATGAGCCGCCGCGACGCCGGACTTCGTATGCTCCCGCCCTTCGGCCTGCCCGAATACCACAAGGGCAACTATACCGGCACCATCGAAGCTCTCAACGCCGTGTCTACATACATCGAGAACATCACCAGCAAGTACATTGTACTGATGCTCGGCAACATGTACGCCAATATTGACCTCTATGAGCCCATGCAGCAGCATGTCCGCTCCGGCGCCGAGATCACCGCGATCTGCGCCGCGCACTGTGTGGACGGCTGCCGTCTGCGCTATGTCACCGGCAGCGACGGCCGCGTCGGGCAGATGCTCATCGAGCCGCGCGACGAGAGCCGCGGCGTCGCTTCGCTTGAGGCTTATATCATAAACCGCGACACACTGCTCAGTCTCATGCAAAGCTGCCGTGAGCAAAACCTCTACCGCTTCCACAAGGACGCCCTCTCCCGCTATCTCAATGAGGGCGGCCGCATGGACGTGTACATGCACGAGGGCTATTCTTCCATCATCCGCACGGTCGACAGCTACTACCGCGCCAATATGGACATGCTCGACTCCGTTAACCGCCGCGAGCTCTTCCCCGCTTCGCGCCCCGTGCGCACGAAGTTCAGGGAGGAGGTCAGTACATACTACGGCGAGCACTCGTCGTCCAGAAACTGCCTCGTGGCCGACAACTGCATCATCGAGGGCAACATCGAAAACTGTATCGTGTTCTCAGGCGCGCGCATCGGCAAGGGGGCAAAGCTCCGCAACTGTATCATCATGCGCCGCTGCACCGTAGGCCCCTGGTCGGAGCTCAACTATGTCATCGCCGACAAAGGCGTCGTATTCTCCGCCGGCACCACTCTCACCGGCAGTGACAAGCTGCCCACCGTCGTCCCCAAGGGCACCGAGATATAAGCCGCTTTCATTAAGTGCGGCAGGAAGCTGCCGCACTTTTTATTTTTCTGCTTTCTGCAATACCGCAGGACAAACGCAGCTGCCGGAGGCGGCTCGCGCGGTATTGCCTCCGTTTTCCGGGCATCCGGTTTCACCCCGGAAACGGCATGACTCTATTCCACCACGGAGGTATTAAATGAACAATCAGATATCCAGAGATGAAGTACGCAGCGCGATAGAGGATAAGCTGTGCGCGCAATTCAGCGTCACCGGGGAAAACGCCACCAACGAGCAGATTTTTCAGGCCACGGCCATAGTCATACGCGAGCTGATGAGCCGTCTCCTCACCGTTGAGGATCCGCATCACGCCGAGAAAGAAATCCACTATATGTCAATGGAATTTCTCATGGGCCGCAGCCTGATGAAGAACGCCTACAACCTCGGCATATCCGGCGCCGTTGTCGGCGCGCTCGAGGATATGGGCCGCAGCGCCGGCGACATATTCGAGGAGGAGCCTGACGCCGGTCTCGGCAACGGCGGCCTCGGCAGGCTCGCCGCCTGCTTCATGGATTCCATGGCCACCGAGGGCCTGCAGGCCACCGGCTACTCCATCTGCTACGAGCTCGGCATTTTCAGGCAGAAATTCGCCGACGGAAAGCAGACCGAGGTCGCCGACAACTGGCGCACCTCCGCCGAGAGCTGGCTCATCCCCCGTCATGAGGATGAGGTCGAGGTCCGTTTCGGCGGTCAGATATCCCCCTACTGGGACAGCCTTGGCCATTATCACGCGGTGCATACCGGCTACACCGCCGTCATAGCCCTGCCCCGCGACATGCTGATTGCGGGCTACGGCGCCAAAGAGATCAACACTCTGCGTCTCTGGGACGCCAAGAGCCCGAACTCTCTGGACATGTACCTCTTCTCCGAGGGCGAGTACGTCAAGAGCCTTGAACAGCGTACCATGGCCGAGGTTATCACAAAGGTGCTCTACCCTGCCGACGACCATGTTGAGGGCAAGCTCCTGCGTCTGAAGCAGCAGTATTTCTTTGTCTCTGCCACCGCTCAGGACATCGTCCGCAAGCACATACGCACTTGGAGCGACATCCGCAGCTTCGCCCGGCACCATATAATCCAGATAAACGACACCCACCCCACCATGATTATCCCCGAACTCATGCGCATATTCATGGACGAGTATGAGCTTGGATGGGATGAGGCCTGGGATATCGTCAGAAACAGCGTCGCCTACACCAACCACACCGTCATGAGCGAAGCTCTCGAAAAGTGGCCGCAGAACCTGATCCAGCAGCTGCTGCCGCGCATATGGGAGATCATGTGCGAGATCAACCGCCGTTGGTGCAATTACCTTTCCTCCAAATTCGGCGGCGGTGAGCAGCTCGGCCGCAACCTGATTATCCGCGACGGTCAGGTCCACATGGCGAATCTCTGCCTTGCCACCTGCAGCAAGATAAACGGCGTATCCCGCCTGCACGGCGAAATCCTCAAAAACGACCTGTTCCATGACCTGTATTCCATAGACCCTGAGCGCTTCACCTACGTCACCAACGGCATCGACCACCGCCGCTGGCTCTCACAGATCAATCCCGGCCTTGACGGTCTCGTCACCGACCTGCTCGGCAATGACGACTATCTGACCCGGCCCGGGGAGCTTATAAAGCTCGCCGGCTTTGCCGGCGACAGCTCCGTGCGCAGCCGTGTGCTCGAGATCAAGCGCGCCAACAAGGAGACATTTGCGGAGTTTGCCCGCCGCAACGACAGCTTTACCCTCAACACCGACGCCATCATAGACGTCCAGGTCAAGCGCCTGCACGAGTACAAGCGCCAGCTTCTGTGCGCGATGAACATTGCGAGCCTGCAGATGCAGCTGCACGACGACCCGAACCGCGACTTTCTGCCCCGTACCTTTGTGTTCGGCGCGAAGGCTGCCGCCGGCTACAAGACCGCGAAGCGCATAATCGAGCTGCTGCTGAGCATGGCAAACGACATCAACAACGACCCCGTCTGCAAAGACAGGCTTCAGGTCTACTTTGTCGAGAACTACCGTGTCAGCGCGGCTGAGGCCATAGTCCCCGCCGCACAGGTCTCCGAGCAGATCTCCACGGCCGGCAAGGAAGCCTCCGGTACCGGCTGCATGAAGCTGATGATGAACGGAGCCGTCACTATAGGCACGCTCGACGGTGCGAACGTCGAGATGTACGAGCGCCTCGGCGATGAGAACATGTTCCTCTTCGGCCTGCACACCGACCAGATCGCCGCTCTCCGCGCCCGCGGCTACGACCCTGCGGCTATAGCCAAAGCCGACGCGGAGATCACCCGCGTGCTCGACCGCTTCAGTAAGGGCTTCTCCGACGGTAAGAGCTATTCCGACATTGTCAGCCAGCTGCTCTACGGCGGCGATCCTTACATGCTCATCGCCGACTACCGCGCCTACGCCGACTGCCAGAGGAGGCTGTACGAGCGTATTTCCGACAGCGGCGAGCTGGCCCGCCTAGCCATCATGAACACTGCCGAAAGCGGCATCTTCGCTGCGGACCGTGCCATTGCCCAGTACGCACATGAGATCTGGAATGTCAGATAAGAACGGCTGTATGAACAGGGTCGCCGTCATCGGCGGTCTGAACGCCGATATTTGGGGCCGGCCCTCCGGCCCTGTAATCCTGCGCGATTCCAGTCCCGGCTCCGTCACTCTCACGCCCGGCGGCGTCGGTCGCAATATAGCCCACGATCTCTGCCTTCTCGGCCTCGACGTCAGCCTCATCTCCGCGGTTGGCGGCGATCCGAACGGCGAATTCCTGCTCCGGAGCTGCCGCAGTCTCGGCATGGACGTCAGCCATATCCTTGTCGTCCCCGGTGCGCGAAGCTCCAGCTATCTGTATATCACCGACGAGCGCGGCGACATGCAGCTCGCGGTCAACGATATGGATATCTGCGGTGAGATAAGCCCGGCCTATCTGGAGACCATCCTTCCGGGCATAAAAGCCGGCGCGCTCGTGCTTGACACGAACATTCCTGCGGCGTCTCTGGAATTTGTCTGCCGCACCTCGTCTATGCCGCTTTACGCCGACCCCGTGTCCTCGGTCAAGGCTATGAAGCTTCTCCCCGTGATGAAATACATCCGCGCCATTAAGCCCAACGCCCTCGAGGCCGCGGCGCTCACCGGTCAGTCAGATCCGGAGCTCGCCGCCGCGGCTCTGATCGCCATGGGTGCCGGCCGCGTATTCGTCAGTCTCGGTACCAACGGCATGATCGCCGCCGAAGGTTCGCGCGTGCTCCGGCTTCCCTCTCCGGAGGCCAGCGTCGTCAACACGACCGGCGCGGGCGACGCGGCGATGTCCGCCATAGTCTGGGCCGATATGCACGGTCTGAGCCTTGAGGACTCCGCCCGCGCCGCCCAGCTCGCCGGCGCCATAACCTGCGCGAACGAGGCCGCCAACGCTCCGGAGCTCAGCAGGCTCCCCGACCTTCTCGGCGCGAAATAGATCCGCATACAAAAGGCCCGCTCGGCACTGTAAACCGCACCCCGTTTGTCAGACAGTATGATGTCTTACAAACGGGGTGTTTTGTATGCCAAAAGGAGAGCAGGATAAACGGCCTAAACGTGAATACAGGAAAATGCTTATGGCGCATGACGGAAAAAAGCTGAACCGCTTTAAAACAGCAAAAGGCGCGAGCTAAGCCGGGGCTGTTTACAAGGTCATTCTTTCGGGTTTTATGAGGAATGGAGTCGGGTGCGTCGGCTTGGGAAGAAGATCGGTGAAAATAAAAAGCCCCCGGGGATCCCGAGGGCAAAACATGAACACGGCAGCTGCTTGCGCCGCTCCCGCCTTAAAACTATTTTGCTCTATTTTGCATCACAATTCAGCGTTTACACAAAATTTGGGGTTGCCCCCATTTTTGCCCGTTTTTTCAACAGCTGCGTAAATTTTGCTGTTCCTGCTTAACTTAACGCTGTGTTCTTTGACAGACTGAGTGAACCGCTGGGCCTATGCCCAGCGGTTCACTTATACCAATCCGTTGTTTTTGAGTGTATCCAGTCTTTCCTGTGCGTCTTCGTCTCCGCTGTCGGCAGCCAGCTGATACCACTTTGCTGCCTCCTCGTAGCTGCGTTCGATGCCCTGACCGAACTCATAGCACCAGCCCAGATTATATTGTGCATTTGTATTTCCCTGCTGAGCTGAAAGACTGTACCACTTTACAGCTTCCGCATAATTCTGTTCTACGCCGTTTCCGTTATAATAGCATACGCCTAGATTGTTCTGCCCAAAAGCATTGCCCTGTTCCGCAGCGAGGGTGTACCACTTTACGGCTTCTCCGTTGCTGAGTTTTACACCGATGCCGTACTCATAGCACCAGCCGAGATTTACCTGTGCATTCGAATCTCCCTGCTCAGCCGAAAGTCTATACCACTTTACTGCTTCCTTATCGTCCTGCTCGACCCCGTCGCCGTATTCGTAGCATAAACCCAAATTGTTCTGCGCAGAAGCGTTTCCCTGTTCAGCGGACAGCTTATACCACTTTACTGCCTCTTCATAGCTCTGTTCAACGCCGCAGCCGTATTCGTAGCACCAGCCCAGATTGCCTTGCCCGTATGCGTTCCCCTGATCAGCAGACAGCCGAAACCATCTTGCTGCTTCCTCATCGCT
>JAQXKZ010000005.1 GCA_029010715.1 Clostridiales bacterium | reverse complement strand
ATCTTCAGCTTGCAGGCCTTGCGCACCTTACCGTCCACGGTCACGTTGGAGACGCTTTCCGATTCATAGCCGGTGGGCGTGGTGCCGCCCAGCCAGCGTCCGGTTTTGGACAGCTCGTGCATATTATCCCGGATACGCTCGGCAATTGTCTCCCTTTCAAGCTGGGAGAACACCGAGGCAATATACATCATGGCTCGTCCCATGGGGGAGGAGGTGTCGAACTGCTCCCGGATGGAGATGAAGTCAATGTGCCGGTCGCCCAGGTCTTCGATGAGCTTGGCAAAGTCGCCTATGTTGCGGCTGATACGGTCCAGCCGGTACACCACAATGGCGGCAAACTTTGTTTTCCGGGAGTCCTTCATCATCTTCCTGAACTGAGGTCGCTCCAGATTGCCGCCGGAAAAGCCCTCGTCCTCATATACCAGCGCCGAGTCCGCCTCCTCCTGACTAAAATGGACGGCAATGTACCGGCGGCACAGCTCGATCTGATTTTCGATGCTTTCGCCCTTGCCGGTAAACTTCGACTTGCGGGAATAGATCACAAATTGTCCTGCCTGCGGCCTTTCCTCGGTTTTCACAGCACCACCTCACGCGGATATAATGTATCGTCTTACACATTATATAAAGAAATCAGGAAGCAAATCGCAGTTCTTTCTGATTTCAGACGGCAGAACGTAAGGGTCTGTACGTTTCAGGGTGGATCTTCATTATTCCTGCTCTGCAGGAGCATCGCTGAGGGAAGGCACATATCAACAGGCGCGGTCCGGGGCACGCTTCGCTGACATTTCCCGGTCAGGCGCGACTCAGCGCTCATTGCGCAGTCCGCCAGAAGTCCTGAGATATTATTCAAAAACATGAAACGGCCCCCGGAATGTTTAACATTCCGGGGGCCAGAGAACACAGTTCAAAGCTCCATGACCATCAGAAGAGCTCGGAGGTTGTGTTCAAGTATGGACTTATCAGGCCTTTGGAGGCATGCAGGTAGCAATACCTTCGGTGACAACATCACCGTTCTGGTTGGTGACCCACTGCTTAACCTTGACTATGTAGAAGTCTTTCTTCTCTTTGTACTGGATGTCGATGATCTCGCAGTGTGCGGTAATGGTATCGCCGGGGTATACGGGCTTTTTGAAGGTAACTTCCTGACCCATGTGGACGGTGCCGAGGCCGGGGAGCTCCATGCCGAGAACGGAACCGCAGAGGCTCAGAGAGATGACGCCATGGGCAATGCAGCGGCCGAACTGAGTCTTGGATGCGTAGTCCTCGTCAAAGTGCATGGGGTTGGTATCGGTGGAGACTTCACCGAAGTACTCTATGTCCTTCTTGGTTATGGTCTTGCTGCGCTCAGCGGTCATGCCGATCTTGAGCTCGGCGCCGGTAAACTTTTTGCATTCGTTAGACATTGTAAAATCCTCCTGTTAAAAATTTATAGTCAGTAATTTTACTTGAGTTCCAGTCCCATGGGGCCTTCAGCGAATATGCGGGCATCCATGAGCTTGAGGTCCGGAGACACTCTGACATCGAAGTCAATCATGTCGAGAACCTGCGTCTGCAGATCGACGCCGGGGGCAATCTCGGTAAGGATGATGCCATCCTTGTCGAGCGTAAACACGGCTCTCTCAGTGACGAAAAGAACAGTCTGGCCGGACTTCACGGCGTTTGCGCCGCTGAAGGTAACCTGCTTGACCTGCTTCATGTACTTCTTGCTCTTGCCCTCCTGGAGGATGACAAGCTTGCCGTCCCTGACCTCGGTCTTGAGGCCGCCCGCGGTCAGAGTGCCGCAGAATACGCACTTGGGCGTGTTGGAGGCAATATTGATAAAGCCGCCGGGGCCAACGGTCCTCGTAAACTTGCTGACGTTGCAGTTGCCCATCTTGTCGACCTCGGCCGCGCCGAGGAAGCAGACGTCCAGTCCGCCGCCGTCGTAGAAGTCGAAGTGGCGGATCATATCATTTACGAACTCGGGATTATACGCGCCGCCGAAAGCCGCACCCGCAGCGGGCACGCCGCCGATCTGTCCAGCCTCGACCGTCATGGTCAGCTGGTCGGCAAAGCCTTCCTCGACAGCCACACTGGAGACGCCTTCAGGCATACCGATGCCGAGGTTGATAACCGCGTTTCTGGGCAGCTCCATGGCCGCTCTGCGCGCGATGATCTTTCTGTCGGACATCGGGAGTATGGGCAGACTGTCAACAGGCACACGGAACTCATGGGCAAGAGCAGCATCATAGGGCTGATTGCCGAAGTTCTGGTAATGGCACTCGGCGGGAGAGACAACGGCATAGTCCACAAGGATACCGGGGACGATCACATCACGGGGATTGATGGAACCGCTTGCGACTACGCGCTCTACCTGAGCAATAACGATGCCGCCGCAGTGCTTTGCAGCAACAGCCAGAGCCTGCTGGTCAACAATGGTGGTCTCCTTCTCGACGGAGATGTTGCCGTGCTCGTCAATGGAGGTACCGCGGATGACAGCTACGTTGATGGGGAAGGACTTGTACCACAGGTACTCCTCTCCGCCCAGCTCGATCACCTCTACCAGATCCCTGGTGGCCAGCGCATTGCACTTGCCGCCTTCCAGACGGGGATCGACAAAGGTACCGAGGCCGGTCTTGGTGATGACGCCGGGACGGCCGGCGCCGATCTCGCGGTACAGCTGGCAGATCGTGCCCTGGGGCAGCAGATAAGCTTCTATCTCGCCCGCGTCGACCATGCTCTGAAGCTTCGGAGCCAGATTATAGTGGCTGGCTATGACGCGCTTGAGCAGGCCCTTGTGGGCCATGTGGTTCATGCCTCTGTCCTTGCCGTCGCCGACGCCCGGTGAATGTGTAAGAGTAAGATCGCAGGGATGTCCGCTCCTGAGGAAGCTCTCCTCCATGTTCTTGAGCACGTACTCGGGGCACGCGGAGCCCATGAAGCCGGATATACCGACGGTGGAGCCGTCCTTTATGAGGGATACCGCCTCGTCTATGCTGACTTTCTTAAACAAGTGTCACACCTCTTTCAGGATTTTTTTCTGGCTTTGATCTCTTCAATGATAGCGGGAACGACGCCTGCATAGTCCGCCACAATACCATACTGGGAGATGTCGAAAAGCTCGGCACCGCCGTAAGTATTGATGGTAGCGACAGTCTGGGACTTCTCCATGCCGACCATATACTGGACCGAACCGGAAATGCCTACATTCAGGATGAACTTGGGCTTGACCGTAGTGCCGCTCTGGCCGATCTGCAGGGAATGGTCCAGCCAGCCGTCGTCAACCAGAGGTCTGGAGCAGGCCAGCTCTCCGCCGATGAGACCGGCCAGCTCACGGAGCTGATCCAGATCCTCTTCCTTCTTTATGCCGCGGCCGCCTGCGACCAGGACTTCCGCCTCATGAATGGCGACGCCGTTTTTGACCTTCTCCTGTGTGCTCAGGACCTCATAATCGCGGTCGGCCTCAACTTCCACGGTTTCCGCAACGACTTCGCCCTTGCGGGAGAAGTCCGGCTCCAGCGCATCAAACACATGTGCGCGGACCGTAGCCATCTGGGGACGCAGCTCGGGAATGGCGATATGTGCCAGCAGACTGCCGCCGAAGGCGGGTGTGGTCTGTACGAAGGCGCCTTCATCGTCAAAGCCCAGATCCACGGCGTCTGCCGTAAGGCCGGTACCAAGAGAGCACATCACACGGGGAGCAAGATCTCTGCCCTGCGCGGTGGCCGGGAATATGAATATGGAAGGCTTATACTTTGCAGCTATCTCAGCTACGACCTTCTGATAGGGTCTTCCGCTGTAGCTTTTCAGGTTTTCATGCTCGGCAACGATGACCTTGTCGGCACCGTAGGCAATAAGGGTATCCGCAAGAGCGGCAACGCCCTGACCCACGAGCACCGCGGTAACTTCCTCGCCGGTGGTCTGCTTCAGCTCAACAGCCTTGCTGATAAGCTCAAGGGGTGTTTTATCCAGCACACCGTTTTTCTGTTCGGCGAACACCCAGATGCCGTTTGCTTCATTTTTAGTCATGGATGCTCCTCCTCTCAGATCAGATGCTGGGCTTCCAGCATATCCACAAACTGCTTCGCGATCTCTTCCTTTTCTCCGGAGAAGATAACCGTGTCGATCTTTTCACGCTTCGGCTCAAAGAGGCGCTTGGTAACAGAGGGTGAACCCGGTATACCGCACTTTGCAGGGTCGGCACCCAGATCCTCGTGGTTCCATGTGGTGCGAGGCTTTCTCAGAGCCTTGATGATGCCGGCGCCGCTGGCATAGCGCGGAGTGTTGATCTCAGCGCATACGGTGACCAGAGCAGGGAGCTTAGCCCGCACGGTCTCCGTGCTGTCCTCGGTATCGCGGGTGCAAACTGCCCAGCCGTCCTGAATATCCAGAGAGGTGGCCAGGGTAATCTGAGGAACACCAAGGAAAGCAGCCGTTACGGGACCGGTCTGGGCTGTCTCGCCGTCGGAAGCGTGGCGGCCGAAAATCAGCAGGTCATAGTCGCCGATCTTCTCGGCGGCTTTGGACAGGACATAGCCGGTAGCCAGAGTGTCAGCGCCGCCAAAGGCTCTGTCGCTGAGCAGAACGGCTTCGTCACAGCCCATGGCCAGCGCCTTTTTAAGCACATCTTCAGCCTGGGGAGGCCCCATGGAGACGGCGACGACAGTAGCGCCGTATTTCTCCTTGAGCTGGAGCGCTGCCTCAACGCCGTTGGCGTCCAGAGGGTTCAGCATGCTCACAACGCCTTCTCTTTTCAGGTTGCCGGTCTTGGGGTCCAGCTTGACGTCTGTCGTATCTGGAACCTGTTTGACGAATACGAGTATTTTCATTACGCTTATATCCTTAAGTTATAATTTCAGAAAATCCGGTTATATTAATTGCTGGCGAGAACGGTGCCGCCGATAACCATGCGCAGGACCTCGTTGGTGCCTTCGCCGATCTCAAGCAGCTTCGCGTCGCGGACCAGACGCTCGACATGGAAGTCCTGGCTGTAGCCGTTGCCGCCGAGAACCTGCAGGCACTCAAGGCAGATCTGGGTGCAGTTGATGGCTGCGAACAGCTTGGCCTGTGCGGCGATAAGGGTGCAGCGCTGGCCGGACGCCTTCTGGAAGGCTGCCTCGTAGGTCATCAGTTCCATAGCGGAGATAAGAGCGGACATGTCGCCGAACTTGAACATAACGCCCTGATGCTTTGCGATAGGCTTACCGAAGGTAACACGCTCGTTGGCATACTTCTTGGCGATATCCATGGCGTGCTGGGAAAGAGCGGTGGCAATAGCGGCGCAGCTGATACGGCCGCCGTCCAGAACGGACATTGCTATCTTGAAGCCAATGCCCTCAGGTCCGAGCAGAGCGTCGGCGGGAAGGTGGATGTCGTCGAAGGACAGAGCGCAGGTGCTGGAACCGCGCATACCCATCTTCTTCTCATGCTTTGCGATGACGAGACCCGGGGTCTCCTTGGGGATAATGAAAGCGGAGATGCCCTTTGCACCGGCTGCAGGATCGGTCTTTGCGAGGATGAGATATACGTCTGCTTCACCGGAGTTGGTGATCCAGGACTTGCCGCCGTTCAGAGTCCAGCTGCCGTCTGCGTTCTTGACTGCAACAGAGCGGATACCGGCTGCATCGGAGCCTGCGCTGGCTTCGGTCAGACCGAATGCGAACAGATCGCCGTTTGCAACTCTGGGCAGGTAGGTCTTCTTCTGCTCTTCGGTACCCCAGTTGGTAATCATCTCAGCGGCAACGTGGCTGATCTCGACAGCCAGAGCAAAGCTTGCGCTGCCCTTTGCCAGCTCATGGACGATGATGGTGCTGGTCACGTAGTCGGAACCCATTCCGCCGTACTCTTCGGGGACAAGGACGCCGCCAAGGCCGAGCTCGTTGAACTTTGCATACAGCTCACGGTCAAAAGCATCGTTCTGATCCATGTAATAGTCGCGGGGCTCGACTTCGTTTTTGGTGAACTCACGTACCGTGTCACGGATCATGGCCTGTTCGTCGTTGAATTTAATAAGCATTGTTTTTCTCCTTTTCTTTTATGATTTGATATTTAGTCGAATTAACCGACTAACTGTCTACAGGTTTACTATACTTCCCATTATTGCAAATTGGAAATGTCAAATAACCATGTTATGCATAACTCATGGGTATGGGATTCATCCCCTTTCCGGGGGCATCCGCAAGGGACATCAGGTCAGAACACGAAACCCAAACTCAACAGGATTATCATAAAGACAAGCGTAAGCAGAGGCATGAACACCGTCATGACACCTATGGGGAGATAACCATCCTTGTGGTCGATGCCGCAGGTATTGAGCAGAGTTACAACCGCTCCGTTATGCGGAAGGGAGTCAAGACCGCAGCAGGCCAGAGATGCAACGCGGTGCATCATGCCGGCGTTGACGCCCATATCGAGATAAATAGGAGCCATTGTAGACAGAGCAACGGTTATACCGCCGGTACCGGAACCGCAGGCGCCCGCAATGAGGGTGGTAGCCACGCCGAGGCCGACCAGCGGGGACATGAGTGTGGGATCGGTGAAAACCTGAACAAGCTGTGCAAAGCCCGGAGTCAGCTTGGCAACACCGCCAAAGCCGTTCGCGGCACAGGTGTTGATAAGGGCGAAGATAGCGCTCTGCGCGCCGCCGTTGAGCATCTTGAGCTTGTTGGGGACATTCTTCCATGCGAGGACGAGCGCAGCAAGGACGCCGAGGATCATGCTGTAGTAAACGGTCAGGCCGATAACATTCAGGGTTATAAGTACGACAAGCATGGGAACGAGGGATACAAAGAAGTTGGGCAGTTTGAGAGTGGACAGGTGGCGAATGAGTTCTTCGGTCTTCTCATCCGCTTCAAAACCGAGACCCTTCTTAACAGCGCTCTTATGCAGGTAGTTCATAAAAATGACCTGCATGGTGCACATGAAAATCGCGCAGACAACGCCGAGCCAGGGAAGAACCATGAGGTTGGTGCCGAGGTTCTGCGTGGCGACGATGGGACCGGCCTGAGGAGATCCGGGAAGGCAGAACGCCGACCAGGTAAAGGCACCGGCTGCGATCGCGCCGGGGATGATGATGCGGGTAATGTTTGCTTCTTTGAACAGCTGCAGCGCAATGGGGTAAACAACAAAGACAACGACGAACAGGGACACGCCGCCGTAGGTCAGAAGCGCGCTGACAAAGAATACACAGGGTATGGCGTATTTGGGGCCGAGCTTACTGGAAATGCCGTGGGCAATCGAGGCGGCCATACCGGTGTCCTGCATGGCGCGGGCGAACATCGCACTGGTCATGAATATCAGGAAGTTGTTCTTGGCAAAGGTCGCAAACGCAGGCATAAAGCCTTCCGCCAGGGTATCGACGACATTGAGGCCGCTGACCAGACAGAGGAACACGGAGACGATAGGGGCAACGAGCAGAATGTCGACGCGCAGGAATATAAGGGCAATAAGCAGAATGATGGAAACAAGCAACCAAATCATAGTTTATCCTCCAGTTTGTTTTTCTCTACACTTTTCTCTGTTTTTTACAGGGGTGCCTCGCCAAAGCACGGGGTGCGCTTCCGGAGGCTGCTGACCGGATACTACGGTCGTAGCAAGGGTTTTGCAAGCTGTGAGTTTAACTCCTCCACGTGTTAATCTTATATGTACATACCGGCAGTCGCGCGATCATCGGATCCACATGATGCACGACCTGGCTTCAGGCCGGGCGGTATTCCGTATATATAACGTCAGGCGCTTCTCAGGCAGTCAGCCCGATGGTTCAGCAAATAAACAGATGATTTCGCTTTCAGCCCCGCAAATACACAGACAATCCGCATGTCTGAATCTGCCCGATATTCTTACCGGCATTCCCCCCCTGTTTTTAATTTTTTGTTGTAGCCGCTGAATGTTTGATATTTGTCAATCTTTATGTTCAGCATACATATGTATAATCTTTTTGTCCAATTGCCAATTTTCATGGATTATAAACCATCGGTTTATTTGTTAATAAACTGACCATAACCTTTGGTTATCGTTATACATGCAATCAGGAATGGCTATTTTTTTGATTTTTTCGAGCAAATATGGTATATAAAGAACAGTGTTATATTTTTGGCATTGTATAAAGGGAGGGAGCAAAAAGACAATGGATATCAGGGAAATCCGCTATATTATCGAAATAGCCCATACGCGCAATATGACAAAAGCCGCCGCAAATCTCTTTATCACACAGCCGGCTTTAAGCAAGATGCTTAAAAAGGTTGAGCTTGAGTTGGGAATGCCGCTGTTCTACCGTGAGGGGAACGTCATGTCACCGACAGAAGCTGGTACGCTCCTGGTAGAGCATGGATCAAAGATATCCCAGATTTTTGACGTAATGGACGGCCAGCTGCGGGATCTAAAGTCCATGAAGCGCGGCAGAGTTATACTCGGCGTGCCGCCTGTAATAGCGGCCTTCGACTTTCCTGAGATAATAATGAGATTCCGCAGGCATTTTCCGAATGTGGCCGTTGAAGTGCATGAATACGGCGCAAGGAAGCTGGAAAGCATGGTGCTGGACGGTGTATTGGACGTGGCCATAAGCATGCATCCGGTGCTGTCGGACGGCCTCAGCGAGATAATAATCATGCAGGATCAGGTCGTCTGTGCCATGAACCCCGATCACCCGCTTGCACAGTGTACGTGCATCACTCTGGAGGATCTGGCCCTCTTTCCGTTTAACACGTTCCCCGTGAACTTCGCGGTATATCAGGAATTGGTCCGCAAGTTTCAGGCCAAAGGCCTTTCCCCGATGATTGACGTTACAAGTCCCACCTGCGATTTTCTTCTCAAAATGAGTCATCTCAGCAATGAGGTATGCGTTCTCCCGGCCCCCTGCGTGAGATACTATGACAAGAACGACCTTGTTACGCGTCCCTTTGATCCCGCTTTCCAATGGGGTCTTTGCATCGTATACAGGAAAAACATACACATGCCGGAAAAGGTGCGGGCGCTTATATCCTGTATACAGCAAACAGTTGAGCCTCCAATCTGACATGCGATAAAGGAGCACGGCGTCTGTTATAACCGGAGGAAATGCATTACTATTACCGTTTTTTACTGTTTGTTCGGTCTGCATATAACCATTTGTCAATTATGAGCTCCCGACAGTTTCCCTTAGAAATAACCGCATATACGCGGCCTGATGCAGAATGCGCGTGTAAAAAATGAGAGATCGGAACCCTGAAACCGGGGCTTCGATCTCTCATTTTGATTTGAATCCAGTTGCAAATGCAGTTACGAAACAGGGACGACAGCATATGTCAGCCGTCCCAACGGTCGCCTGTACACATATGGCGTTCCGGGCGGCTGAGTATGCTCATCAGAGCGGGACATACGCAAAGAGAAGTCAGAAGCTCCGCCGCCGGACGGGATAATATACAAGCAGCGCCGCATAGAGTGAAGCAGCCATGGAGAGGAGTGACAGACACGGACGTTATCATGATACTGCCCGAGACACAGCCCGGCAGGACGGAGCTGCAAAAAACACTCGCCCGCTTTCACGCAGAACACGCATGTAAGATGATAGAAAAAATGCCGTGTCCCACCGAACAGAAGCTGGAGCTGATAAACGCGGTGCTAGATGACATCAAGGCGGAAAAGAAAGCCGCGAAAACATAATCCTCACTACGGATACATAAAACGCCCGCCGCAGCCGTCATGACCGCGGCGGGCGTTTTGCCCTGGCTACGTGCCCGAAAGAGAAAACGAGTCAACACTCCGGGAACGGCATACAGCACCGCTTTCCCGCTCTTCCCGTAAAAAAACAAGGGGGCATTATCTGCCCCGATGCTTTTCTTTTCGCTTCTGCTGCTTCAGTTCAAACCGGAGACGCTTTTCAGCTTCTTTCTGTTCTCTGCCGATGGCTTTTCGCTCCAGTTTGTTTTCTTCCCTCTGCAGCTGCAAAGCCTGCTGCGATTTTGTACCGATACCGGTAGCGGCGGACTGCCTTCCGGCTTCCCGCTGCGCCCGTTTCGGGTTCGTCGCTTCCTTCTTTACAACCACATCAACAGACGGACCGAACCTGAGCTGACAGTAAGCTTTCAGAATCAGCTCCCAAACTTCATAGTCTTTGGGTTCTGCTCCGAATGTATGCTTGCATACAGATAATTTACCGTTTTCAATACGCTCGAATACACCGACCCAGAACGGGTTTTCAAAATAAACCGTCAGTTTTCCATAGTTACCGTCCATAACGAAACCCTCCTTTAAAATGTTGATGACCGCAGGAACGGACAACCCGGAGGGGAAGGTTACTTACCTGAACCTTACAGTTCAGACGGCTGGGCTACCTACCAGCTCTGGCACATCATATAATTGATATGCGTTGCGTTTTTATCCTGCGACTATATACGGCGCATCACTGCGCGGTATAACAAATGTTATTTAAGCGTTCACCCTTGCATAGCTCATAACGGCACCGGCTTTTTCAGCTCAGTCTCTTTTCTTTAATAAATTCACGCACCTCATTTCTTCATACCCGCCGATGTACGCCGTCACTGTGGAGGTATCGGCATGTTCATATTCTAACACAAATGTCCAGCCCTGAACAGAGTCGGTCAGCAGAATTCCCGGGATTTTTCTTCTCCCGGCGCCGGGGCTGCCTGTATGACATAAGGCAGCCTGAACATAAGGACGCAGCCGCAACGGCACAGGACGCAAAGTGCGGACAATTCCACGCCGCGAAACGTACACGCCGCCCCTTCCCCCGTTGTTCCGCTATGATAGTATTGCATTTTCAATGCATCTGCTGGCATAGGTCGCAAGACGGACTCCCTTATCCGGCTTATATGTATTAATCCCCTTGATGAGCCCGATGGTGCCTATTGAAATCAGGTCGTCAACATCCTCAGTCTGATAGTATTTTTTTATTATGTGGGCAACCAGGCGCAGGTTATGCTCAACCAGAATATTTCTTGCCTCGATGTCCCCATTCTGCCAGAGTTCAAGGTATTTCCTCTCCTCCTCACGGCTCAGAGGCTTTGGAAATGAATCCCCCGGCGACAGCCGAAGCATGAGCAGGAGCGTTTTCATAAGAAGTGTAAATGCACATTCCAACATAAGATCACCCCTGTTCATCCTATTCCGACACTGAATGTCCAATTCTTATACAGTGCAGACTTTAGCGAATCAAAACAAAACCGGCAGGACCGCGTTGCCATCAGCCTCGGCCACACACGCGCCGCAGCCGGCCGCCGGAACAAAGACAGCACCGCAGCCTTGCTGCGGTGCTGTCTTTATGTCTACCACTTTACGTAAATTAAATTACGTTTATAAAATTTCGTAAATCAAATTATGTAACTAAAGTTATGTTAATCTTTTGCATCGGCCATCATCTTGAGTATCTGGACGGCGTTGGCTGCCGCGCCCTTGCGTATCTGGTCCCCGCAGCACCAGAGCGTGATCGCGTCATCGTCAACAAGGTCCCGGCGCACTCTGCCGACCCAGACGAGGTCCTGATTGCTGGTGTCAAGAGGCGTCGGGTAATCGCGGCCCTGATAATCATCAACCAGGCGCACGCCGGGGTAAGAGGATATTGCGGCTTTGGCCTCATCCAGCTCTATGCGGCGCTCTGTCCTGACCGTGACGGCTATGGAGTGGGAGCGCATGACCGGCACACGCACACAGGTGCAGGTAACTCTGAGCCCGGGGCGGTGGAAAATTCTGCGTCCTTCGTTCTGCATCTTCATCTCCTCGTCGGTGTAGCCGTTGTCAAGCCCGGCGCCGATGAAGGGTATGACGTTCAGCGCGATCTGGGTCGGAAATGTGGAGCTTTCTATTTTTCCGCCGTTTACAATGGCCTCCATCTGTCCCTGCAGTTCGGAGAAACCCGCCTGACCCGCTCCGGACACAGCCTGATAGGTACTCGCGACCATGGACTCTATGGGAGACAGCTTCGCAAGGCCGGCGACGGCCATAAGCGTAATGATGGTAGAGCAGTTCGGGTTTGCGATTATCCCTTTGTTTTTGAAGGCGTCCGCGCCGTTTATCTCCGGTACGACCAGCGGGACATGGTCATCCATTCTGAAGGCGGAGCTGTTGTCAATATACACCGCGCCGCTCTCGACGATGGCCGGTGCAAAGCGCCTTGACATGCCGTTCTTAACCGCGCCGAGCACAAAGTCCATACCCTTGAAGCTCTCGTCGGTGGCCTCCTCTATGCGCACATCCCCGCCTCTGAACTTCACATATCCCCCCGCGCTTCTGGCACTTGCCAGAGGAAGGAGCTTTCCTATCTCTATGTCATACTCCCCGAGTATCTTCAGCATCTCCACACCGACGGCGCCGGTCGCGCCGAGAATCGCAACGTTTACTTTTTTCATGTTATTCTCCCCCTTAAATTATCCGGCAAATCCGTCGTACAGCACGCGGATGGCCGTTTCATAGTCGCTGTTTGACACGCCCACAATTATTGATAGCTCATCCGCTCCCTGGGCGATGGTGCGGATGTTCACGCCGGCCTCGCCGAGCGCCCTGAACAGTTTGCCTGAGGTGCCGGGTCTGAACGGCATCTTGCGTCCGACAGCCGCGACAAGTGATATGCCGTCCTGCTGCTCCAGCTTATCCGGGCGGCAGGTTTTCTGCAATTCGCCCATAAGCTGATACACGCTCTCTCCGAGTCCGGTGCTTGATGTCACAAGCGCGAAGGAATCAAGTCCAAGAGCAATGTGCTCAACGGGCGCATGGTAGCGGTCAAACACCTCGAGGGCCTGACGCAGCATAAGGCTCGTGTTCATGTCATGCTTCTGCACGGTGATTATGGTGAAATTCCTGCGGCCGGCTATACCGGTTATAAAGCGCTCGTCACTGTTTTCGCGGTCGATGCTGCCGACGATCATGGTGCCGGGATCCTGCGGGCGGTTGGTATTTCTGATATTGAGAGGTATGCCCTTCTCGCGCACCGGCTGCACAGATTCCTCATGGAGCACCGTCGCACCCATGAACGCCAGCTCCCGCAGCTCCGCGTAGGTTATCTTCTTTATAGGCTCCGGGTTCGCAACGATGCGCGGGTCAGCCATGAGAATACCGGATACGTCGGTCCAGTTTTCATAGACCTCCGCATTCACGGCTACCGCCGCGAGCGAACCCGTGATATCGCTCCCGCCGCGCGTCATGACCTTTACCCTGCCCGTGCTGACTTTTCCGTAGAATCCCGGAATGACTATCCGTCCGTACTGTTCCGAGGCCGCCGCGATCGCCTCATAGGTATGCTCAAAGTCTATGCTGCCGTCAAAGTTGAAGAACACGCAGTCAGCCGCGTCGACGAAGGTATACCCGAGAAACTCGGCCATCAGCCGCGAAGTGAAGTACTCGCCGCGCGACACCAGAAAGTCCACCTGACTGTCCTTGCTCAGGCTCTTTTCGAGCGCGCTCAGCTCCGCTTCAACGTCGTACTTCAGGCCCAGCTCGTCTCTGATACCGGTGAGCCGCTGCTGTATTGTATGAAAAATATCGCTGCATGACACACCGTAATTCAGGTGCGCATGGCACAGGTACAGGAGGTCCGTCAGCTTATGGTCGTCCGGGTCCCTTTTGCCTGCGGCAGAGATCACGACTATCCTGCGCTCCGGGTCGGATTCAACGATCGCCTTTACTTTTCTGAACTGACCGGCGCCAGCCACCGAGGAACCGCCAAACTTCGCCACCTTCATATCTCAGTCCTCCAGCGCGGCAAAGAATATACCGGCGCCGCTGCCCCTGAGCTCCGCCGCAAGCGCATGCATGTCCGCGACGCTGACCGGCTCCGTGATAACTCTGGCGTCGCCGCCGTCCCTCCAGGCTTCTTTGACGGGCAGACGGCCGGCATATCCGGCGGGCAGGCGCACATAATACGAATGCGCGCAGCCGCTGTTATCGGCCTTGCCGCTTACGCAGCCTGCGCCCAGCATAGCGCGTTCGCCGCGGAGGATGCAGCTCAGGTCTCTGAGTACCGCAGAGGCGGTAGGCCAGCGGCCGGCCCCCTGGCCTATCATGATTATATCGCCGGAGTTTACCCCGCGGTAGCGCGCCATATTGAAGTTATCGAGCACCGAGCACTCGGCAGCGGAGGCGCCGAGCGCCATCGGCTCGACATACGCATAGACGCCCGAAGCGCTCTTTCCGCCGCGGGCAAGCAGCCGGCAGCACAGGCCACGCTTTTTGAGGTCTGCAGCGTCGGCCGCACTGAAGCTCTCAATGCCCTCGCAGTCCAGGCCTTCGACCGGCAGCAGGCCAAAGCCGACCGCGCAGCCGAGCATTATCTTCCGCAGCGCATCGAGACCGGATACATCCGCCGTCGGGTCGGCCTCCGCGTACCCGAGGCGCTGCGCGTCCGCGAGCGCGGAAGCGTAGTCAAGGCCGCGGCGCTGCATAGCGTCGAGCATGTAGTTAGTCGTGCCGTTAAGTATGCCCCCGAGGCTCTCTATACGGTCGCTCAGTACAGCCAGGGAGAGATTGTGCAGAAACGGCACGCCGCCGCCGCAGGCCGCGCTGAAAAGGAAAGCAGCCTTATGCTCCCTCGCAAGCGCCGCAAGCTCTATGCCCTTTGCGGCAACCAGCGCCTTGTTGGAGGTCACAACATGCTTACCGGCCTTCAGGGCCGCGGCACAGTAGGAAAACGCGGGCTCCACGCCGCCCATCACCTCAGCGACCGCGCCGACGGATACGTCGGATACGATCCCGTTTATGTCGGAAATTTTCCATGGCTCATCCGCCTTTCCGGGTCTGACAAGTACAGGCCCCTGCTCCAGACCATCGGCATGCGCGAGCATCTCGTACACGCCCTTACCGACCGTTCCGAACCCTAAAACTGCAACCTTCATATCTGCGCCTCCATCGTCCGTATTTCGCGGACATTTGTTTTTCTGATGTGGACAGTTTAGCACAAGATCGTCTGAATTACAAGCCCGGAGGGCATATCATAAATGCACGAATTTTTATCCGTACAGGGCTGTGTTTCTGGAATTAATCACTACACGGCGGCAGCTCGGCCGGTTCAGGCGCTAAAACGGCACCTGAGAGACTCAGGTGCCGTTTTTATTGTTTATCCGTGCAGCTGTGTTATGCCAGCGCGTATTTGTCCAGAAATTCTTTCGCAAGAGTCGTACGGCCGCCGTATATGAGCGTCTGCAGATAGGTCCTGGAAAACTCCAGCGTGGCAGACTGTTCATCATCGGCGGTTTTCAGGTACTCCAGCAGCTCCGGGTAGTCTGCCGTCAGCTCCTGCATCATAAACTCGCACTGTGTTGTGACGTCACCGACTGAAGTACCGCGCTCCTGTGCCAGATCGTACAGCGCGCCTTTGCGCTCGCCCGTCCACTGGCACAGACCGTAGCCGTGGCCGCACTTGTCCTTCGGCAGGTACTTTATAAATGCCTCCCGGCTGACGGAGCCGTTGTCGACGCTCTCGGTATAATCCTGAGAGAAGTAGTGCTCGGTCGTAAAATCTCCCTCGACGCGCTCAGGATTGCAGCCGCTCTCGGTCTCGATACAGGCAAGTATGGCAGCCGTGCTGTACGGGTTTTCCAGCTGCTCTATGAAATAGTTCCAGATGCGCCCGGCATTGCCGGAGTCGTAGGTAGTCAGCGCCTTATACTCCTTTTTCACCTCCACGCTGCCTGTATGCGCCGGGGTGCTATGCGAAGCGTCCGTACCGGCCGCAGGCTCAGCAGGTGTATTTGTTGTCTTGCCGCTCTGCTGTTCACGCGGTGACACGGTGAAGGTCTTTTCAATCAGCACAGCATCGGCCTTTTCCGCCCCATTCTCGGCGGCGGCACTCAGCCGGTACGTATAGGTCCCGACAGGGAGATCGCCAAAGTGCATATCCGCGTTGAGCGTACCGGCGAGGCTGAACTCCGGCATGTACGGAATATACGTATACTCCTGTACTGTCTCTCCCCTCTCGTCGGTCAGCCGGCCGCAGACGCAGGTGAGCTGGCCCCTGCTCGTTTTTATAATTCCGCGCAGATCCGCCACATTGTATTGCTGCATGTCTGAAGGCTCGGTCGCACCGCTTATGGTGATCACCGGGACATTGGGATTCGGCGTCACTGTCGGCTCAGGAGTCGGGACAGGCATCGGCTCCGGCGTGGCCGCAGGCGTCGGCTCGGGGCTTGCCGTTGTTGCAGGCGTCGCAGACGGCGGCGCCGGGGCAGCCTCCGGTTTATCGCCGCAGCCGGCAAGGCTCAGTATGGACGCCGCGACAAGCAGCGCGGCCATGTATCTTCCGGGTGCTCTCATATATCAAAATTCTCCGCATGAAATATTTTCCAATTTTTATATTTAAGTATTATACTTCGTCCATGCTGAGAATTCAACACAAAAAAGAGTCAGTAAAAACTACAGCCGCGCTTTTCAGCTTCAGCCGCGGGCTATATCCATACTGCAGATATCCGCGCCGCCCCTCTGCGGCCGCGCGGCCTGTTCATCGCCGATCACGACTTTAAGGTTTTCCGCTATCTCCTCCATCGCCTCCATATCCGCTCCGGCGTCGTTCTGTCCGCCGATGTGAATCATATAGCCGTACTCCGACGAGAACAGTATAAGGTGGTAGTCAGTCCAGTCATCCCTCCACGGCGGGTTGCTGTGCTTTGCCTCAACCTCTATCCTGTCATAGCCGTTCCATGTGTCCTGCCTTACGAGCACGCACTCGCCGGTTAAAAAATACTTCATGTCCCGAAGCTGCCCGCCGTTGTACACCTCGATACAGTACGCAATCCCATCGCCCTCGCCGTCCACAATGCGCTTCTGCGCGACGCCGTCAATGTAGCCCCGGGCCTGCGGATCGTCTTCAGGCAGCCAGCCCGGACATATTTTCACCTCCCGGCATTCGCCGGCGATGTCAAAAGAGAACCACATGCCCGTTCCGCTGTGCTCTACACGGCGGCTCTCCGGCAGTCCGGTATCAATATTGACCTGCATAACGCTGCCGGACATTGTCTCTCCTTTTTCGGTCTTGTGGGCGTGTATTGCGTTATAGCCTATGGCAAAGGCGCTGATGATAAACAGCGGCACAAGTATCGCCGCAAGCAGGGCCGTTCGGGGTACGCGCCTGTGAGAACCCCGGCGCAGCTTATCGCAGACGCGCTCCAGAGTATCTTCCGGTGCGCGGAGAGCCGAGAAGCTCTCTTTATAGAGTTTTTCGTCAAACATTGCTTCCCGCCTCCTTCAGTCCGGTTTTGAGCTGCTCGCGTGCGCGCCGCAGCCGTGTCCGCACGGTCGCCGCAGGCACCCCGATTATCTCCGCTATCTCTTTCGTGGAATAGCCCTCGTAGTAATGCAGGTATATCGCCGTACGGTATTTCTCCGGCAGCTCCATCACGGCATAGAAAAGTTCGCTGTGCTCAGGCGTCTCAAACTGCAGCGACTCCGCGTATTCTCCGATGTCACCGACCCGTCGCCACGGCGAACGCAGAGCGCGCCGGCATTCATTTACCGTCACTCGCACGAGCCAGTAACGTGCGTGCTCCCCGCTTGCAAACGGCTTCCCGTTTTTCAGCAGCCGAAGAAGCACATTCTGTGTCACGTCGTCGGCGTCGCTCGCGCTTTTCATATAGTTAAAGGCCAATCGGTAAACCATGTCCATATGGCGCTTCGCCAGCGTCTCAAATTCCTCATTGTTCATATGTATAGGCTCACCCCTCCGGCCATACCTGTATTGTATAACAGCGCTCCGTCTCCCCGTCCAGCACGTTCCGCAGCACGTACATGTCTCCGAGCTCAGAGCCCACGCCGTACAGCTGCGACGGTTTCGCCCGGACTATGCAGACATATTCCGGGCCAAAGGTCGGAGCCATCCCGTTATCCGGCTCAGAGCCGCAGCTATACCGCATGACTCTCGCATCAAAGCCGAGCCCGGAGAAGGCCTGCGCCGTTTTCATGCAGTTATCGCAGTCAAGCTCACGGCATATGGGCGCGGCCTGTGCAATCAGTTCGTCTATCCGCTCCCCAAGCTCATAATACTCCGGCGGGAGCTTACCGCCGTTTTCCTCATACCAGGCTGCCGCGTCCTCCTCCAGCGTAGTGCTGCCGTTCCCGCCCGCCGCAATGAGCTCAGACTGCGTTTTATTGACTACGGCACCGCGTTCGGCCATAAGCTCCATTATCTTTCCGTATATCTCCCTGTACCCGGTGCTTGTCAGGTAATACGGGTCGTAGGAGATTATGAAGCTCTGCTCCTCGTCCTCAGGCAGCTCTTTAAGGCAGGCGTCGTTGACGCCGTTAATGCTGAGCTTGCCATCGACCACGCTCCTCTCGCGGAAATACGCCTCGTATTCCTCGCGCGTCAGCGCCCTTATCTCTTCAGTCTGCTCCGGCGAGGGCTTTACCGGCACTGCCGTCTCCGGCTCAGCCGTGGATGTCCCCGATGCGACGGCACTCCGAGCCGTATCGTTCGTTTCCGCTTCCGCTCTTTCCCCGCAGCCGGCGAGAAGCCCGCACGATACAAGCGCCGCGCAGATAAGCGCAGTCAGTACTTCTCTTCTGTATTTCATAAGGCGTCCCCCTCATTTTATACTTTCACCTGTAATACCCTTGACGAAATCAAATTGTTTCACGTTCCCATTTTCAAAAACGGCTGACCCCGCATTTTCCAAATCCGGGCTTAATAATTTGCCGGAATCCATTTACAATATAAAATATTTGTAGTATTATTTATTAGATTTGTATTTTTTATGGAATCATCGGGAGAAAATATGGATTATCAATTCTGTGTACCATGTCTGCTCGGTCTTGAAGGCCCTATTGCCGACGAGCTCAAAAGAATGGACATGGCAAACGTCACATCCGAGAACGGAAGAGTCTATTTTACCGGCGGCGACGAGGCTCTGGCACGCGCCAACATATGCCTGCGCATCGGAGAGCGCGTGCTGATCGAGATCGGGCGCTTCGACGCGCTGAGCTTTGACGAGCTTTTCGAGGGCACCAAAGCACTTCCCTGGGAGGCCGTAATCCCTCGTGACGGGGCTTTTCCCGTCAAGGGCTACAGTCTCAACTCCAGGCTCTTCTCCGTTTCCGACTGTCAGAGGATCATCAAAAAGGCAGTCGCAGAGCGCCTGAAGAAGGTCCATGGCATCGAGTGGTTTCCTGAGACCGGCGCGCTCTATCAGATTCAGTTCTCCATAATGAAGGACCGCGTCTCGCTCTGCATAGATACCTCGGGCGACGGTCTGCACAAGCGCGGCTACCGTCCCGCGCACAACGCCGCCCCGCTCAAGGAGACCATGGCCGCCGCCATGGTCAAGCTCTCGCGCTACCGCGGACGCGATGATTTCTGCGATCCCTTCTGCGGCAGCGGCACGATACCCATTGAGGCCGCGCTGATCGCAAAGAACCGCGCCCCCGGGCTTGACCGCGGCTTCACCGCGATGAGCTGGAAGAGTATCGACCGGCGCATTTGGGAGCAGGAGCGTGAGGCCGCGATATCGAAGGAATATCACGGCAGCTATAATATAGTCGGCTCGGACATTGACCCGAAGGCCGTCGAGATCGCACGCGAGAATGCCAGGCGCGCCGGCGTCGACGACTGCGTCCGTTTCGAAATCGCCGACGCGATGGACTTCGACCGCAAAACGGAGCGTGGCGTTATCGTCACGAACCCGCCCTACGGCGAGCGAATAATGGAAAAGCAGCAGGCCGAGCAGCTCTACCGCGGCTTCGGTAAGGCTTATCTCAACAGTGAGAACTGGCAGCTTTATCTGCTCTCCTCGCATACCGAGTTTGAACGCTGCTTCGGAAAGACCGCCGACAGGAAGCGCAAGCTATACAACGGCATGATCAAATGCGATCTGTTCATGTACTTTAAATAAAAATAACACGGCGCGGGAAAACTCCGTTCGGCGGTATCCGCGCGCTTCAAAGGAGACAGAAAATGAAGCACCTGTTTATAGTCAATCCCACCGCCGGCGGCAGCGACAAGACCGGCGTCGTCCGTGAAAAGGTCGAAGCGGCATTTGCGCGCCGTGCCGACAGCACCGACACCTATGATATCTACGTCACCAGGGCGCCAATGGACGCACCCGGGAAGATCCGCGAGGAAGCCACGCGGAACGAGCATCTGCGCGTCTACGCCTGCGGAGGAGACGGCACACTCAACGAATGCGTCTGCGGAGCGGCAGGACTCGATAATGTGGCCGTCGCGCCCTTCCCGACCGGTACCGGCAACGACTTCTGCCGCATGTTCGGCCCCGATAAGGATTTGTACCGGGATCTCGACGCGCTGCTCGACGGCGGCGAGCGTCCGATAGACCTAATTGACTGCAACGGGCGCTACTGCTCGAATATATGCTCGGTCGGAATTGACGCGCGTATCGGCACAACCGTACATAAATACAGCAAGATCCCCGTCATCGGCGGGGCTACGGGCTATGTAGTTTCCACCGTCGTAAACGTTTTCAAGGGCATAAACCGCCATATGCGCGTAAGGATGAAGAACTACTTTGTTGACGAGGAGCTTGCGCTGGTCTGCGCCTGCAACGGCCGTTACTACGGCGGCGGCTTCAACCCCAGCCTGACCGCACGCCCGGACGACGGTCTGCTCGACGTTTTTGTTGTAAAGAAGGTCGACATTATTACCCTCGCCAGAATGATCGGCAAATACGCGGCCGGAAAATATGAAGAGTGTCCGGGCTATATAACGCGCATACAGACCGACGAGGTCACCATCAGCTTTGACGAGGAGAATGTCGTCAATGTCGACGGAGAAGCACTCTATGCCAAAGACGTCAATATCCGGCTCATTCCCGGGGCAATGAAGCTTGTAGTACCCGCCGGAATGCACTTTTTTGACTGAGGCGCGGGCCGCTTTTCCCGTATTTTCAGCCATTTCCTGTTTGTAACAAAAAATTCAAAAAAATTTTGCCCGTTTTTTTATATATAGGGCTTGCAAAATTTTAAAAGTGTGGTATTATAAGCACCGTTAGCACTCCGGAGTTTTGAGTGCTAACGGTGCTGAATTTTGTAAATAATTATTTGGAGGTATATATGATGAAACTCAAACCTTTGGCAGACAGAGTAGTGTTGAAGCAGAACGCGGCTGAAGAGCGCACCTCTTCCGGTATATTCCTCACGGCTTCCGCACAGGAAAAGCCCGAGGTATACGAAGTTGTCGAGGTTGGCCCCGGCGGCATGGTAGACGGCAACGAGGTCAAAATGATCGTCAAGGCCGGACAGCAGGTTCTGGTCGGCAAGTACACGGGCACCAAGGTCAAGCTCGACGAAGAAGAGTACACCATCGTACGTCAGGGCGATATCCTCGCAGTCATCGAATAAACCGGCAGTTCATGTCCGTCCCGCGGAAGGCGGGCACATCCGACGGGGCACTGCTCCGTACATTTTAAGGAGGCTTAATTATTATGGCTAAAAAGATTATATACGGTGAAGAAGCAAGAAAGGCTATCGAGCGCGGCGTAAATCAGCTGGCCGATACCGTTAAGATCACCCTCGGCCCCAAGGGCCGCAACGTCGTTCTGGACAAGAAGTTCGGCGCTCCCCTTATCACTAACGACGGCGTCACCATCGCAAAAGAGATCGAGCTTGAGGACGCTTTCGAGAATATGGGCGCACAGCTCATAAAGGAAGTTTCCACCAAGACCAACGATGTCGCCGGTGACGGCACCACCTCCGCCACCGTTCTGGCTCAGGCCATGATCGGAGAGGGGCTGAAGAATCTGGCCGCCGGCGCAAACCCGATGGTCATGAAGAAGGGCATACAGAAGGCCACCAGGGCCGCTGTCGACGCCGTAAAGACCGCGTCCCAGCCCGTATCCGGCTCCAAGGACATCGCCCGTGTCGGCACCATCTCCTCCGGCGACGAGGTCATCGGCTCCCTGATCGCAGAGGCTATGGAAAAGGTCAGTCAGAACGGCGTTATCACCATCGAGGAGAGCAAGACCGCAGAGACCTACAGCGATGTCGTCGAAGGCATGCAGTTCGACCGCGGCTACCTGTCCCCCTACATGGCAACCGATATGGATAAGATGGAAGCCGTCATTGACGACGCACTCATACTCATCACCGACAAGAAGATCACCAATATTCAGGAGATCCTGCCTCTGCTCGAGCAGATAGTCAAGGCCGGCCGTAAGCTCCTCATCATCGCAGAGGACGTCGAAGGCGAAGCCCTTGCCACCATCATCCTCAACAAGCTCCGCGGCACCTTCACCTGCGTATGCGTCAAGGCCCCCGGCTTCGGCGACAGGCGCAAGGAAATGCTGCAGGATATCGCCGTCCTCACCGGCGGTCAGGTCATCTCCAGCGAGCTCGGCATGGAGCTCAAGGACGCCGACATCAGTATGCTCGGTCAGGCGCATCAGGTCAAGGTCACCAAGGAGAACACCATCATCGTTGACGGCGCCGGCGACCCCGCAGCCATCAAGGCCCGTACCGCCCAGATCAGCCACATGATCGAGACCACCACCTCCGACTACGACAGAGAGAAGCTGCAGGAGCGTCTGGCAAAGCTGGCCGGCGGCGTTGCAGTCATCAAGGTCGGCGCCGCGACCGAGACCGAGATGAAGGAGAAGAAGCTCCGCATCGAGGACGCGCTGAACGCGACCCGCGCAGCTGTTGCCGAAGGCATCGTTCCCGGCGGCGGCACCGCATATGTCATCGCCGCTAAGGCAGCCGACAAGCTGCTCTCTTCCCTCGAGGGCGACGAAAAGACCGGCGCCGCTCTGGTTGCCAAGGCTCTGAAGGCTCCTATCATGCAGATCGCTGCAAACGCCGGTCTCGAAGGCGCCGTCATTCTGAACAGCGTATATGGCAGCAGCGATAACAATTACGGCTTCGATGCAGCCAACGACAAGTACGGCGATATGATCGAGCTCGGCATCGTTGACCCGACCAAGGTCTGCCGCAGCGCTCTTGAGAACGCCGCATCCGTCGCCTCCATGGTCCTCACCACCGAGAGCCTCGTCGCCGATATCCCCGAGAAGAATCCTCCCATGCCCGCAGGCGGCGGTGATATGGGCGGCATGTACTGATCCGCGGATACCGCAAGAGAACAAAGAAAATCAAGTAAAAACTGCCGCTGCCCGGTTATGGGCAGCGGCAGTTCACTTTTTCTCCATTACAGAATTGAAGGGCAAGCGGTCGATGCACGATACAGCTCTCAATTTTATTATCCAATTTCATTCATCAAATTTACCTGCACCGGCAAAATTTTTCCCATATGCTTCGGAATCCTTCGGACAAGTATGCTGTGCTGCCACACGATCATTTTTCCGATTTCTGAACCGTGTCCGGCAGGCGCTGTAATCGTACAATGCATAAGGCCTGCAGCAGCGGGACGTCATCCCGCTGCTGCAGGCCTTATTTATACAGTATTAATCACCCTCCGAGCCTATCAAGCGTGAGCCTGTCACGCTCGCCGTGGTAGAACTTGTCGAGCACGGCGCCGAACACGGGCTCGTCCGGGTCGGCGGCCTCAAACAGCGTCATGCAGGAGCAGAGCTTCAGATCATCCGGCCAGCCCATGACTGCCGACGGGTTATTCGTGTCAAGCCGGAGCAGGGCGTTTGATATTTCCAGGAGGTTCCTGCCGAGAACCGGGTGCGCAAGAAAATCCCTTGCCTCCTGCAGGTCCTTTATACTGTAATACTGCGCTGTAGAGCTCATGCCAAGCCCCTGTATCTGCGGAAAGACGTACCACATCCAGTGGCTGCGCTTTCGTCCGTGCTCTATCTCTTCCAGCGCCGTGTCAAAGTCGCGTGCCTGTGCGGTAACAAATCTTTCAAGACTGCTCATATTATTACTCCTTTCGCTCTCTTGCATTTGATGGTATTATAATATTATTATTTTCTACGTATGTCAATCCCGCTGACTACATACATAAAACAAAAAAGCGACTTTTGTCTTTTTTTGAATTTTTGTCTCACATATGTCCTGACGGCAACGGCCCGTACGCCGGGCCAATACAAACAGAAATACCGGGTCGGCCCCGTCACATCAGGGGGGCAGACCCGGTATTCTCTCGACCGGCGGCTCGGGCAGCCGTAGTAATTCAGCTTATCTCTCTGTGTCCGGCGCAGGCCGCTTCCCGTCGTAGCCGTCGAGAAAGTGGTGCCTGACGCCATCCTGCTTATAGGCTATGACGGTGTTTAGGTTGACGTTTTCAACGCTGCGGAATATGTGCATCTCGACCTCGGGGTTGGTTTTTTTGAGCTGCTTTATAAGCTCCTTGACCTCGACGCGCTTTGACCGCGTTTCCTCGTTATTGCAGCTGGTGCAGGTATCGGTAAATTTGCAGGCGCACTGGATAAAGTGCAGGTCGTTATAGTCGCGCCAGGCTTTTATATCGTCCTCACGGATAAGGTAAAGTGGGCGTATAAGCTCCATGCCGTCGAAATTCGTGCTGTGCAGCTTCGGCATCATGGTCTGCACCTGAGCTCCGTAGAGCATGCCCATGAGTATGGTTTCAATGACGTCGTCAAAGTGGTGCCCCAGGGCAATCTTGTTGCAGCCAAGCTCACGCGCGTAATTATACAGGTGGCCGCGGCGCATACGTGCGCAGAGATAGCACGGGGATTTGTCCACATGGTAGACGGAGTCAAAAATATCCGATTCAAAAATATTTACCGGTATCTGCAGCTTGCGCGCGTTGTCCTCGATGACCCGGCGGTTGGCAGGGCTGTAGCCCGGGTCCATGACCAGATACTTCACCTCAAAGGGGAATTTGCTGTGGCGCTGCAGCTCCTGAAAAAGCTTGGCCATGAGCATGGAGTCCTTGCCGCCGGAGATGCAGACGGCGACCCTGTCGCCTTCTTTCACCAGCTCATATTCGCGTATTGTCCGGGTAAAGCGGCTCCACAGCGGCTTGCGGAATTTCCCGCGCAAGCTGGTCTCGACGCGCCCGCAGAGCTCGTCCGCCTGCTGCTTCTGCAGCCGGCACATCAGCCACGCAAGATATCCGCCCTTCAGACTGCAGGCATCATAGCCGCGGTCGCATAGCTCCTCCGCCACATCGAGGCTTTGCTGCCCGTGGGCGCAGTATATGATGAGCTTTCGCCCGTCGTCCCCTGGCGGCATGTCACGCAGGCTGTCCGCCGTCATGACATCGGCAGAGGGTATCTTGCCGTAGCTCACGTCCCTGTCGCTGCGTATATCTATGAGCCTGTAACTTCCCGGCTCCAGCTCTTCAAGTTCTTCAACGCTGATCTCTGTCATCTGTGTTCCCTGCTGTCTGCAATGTTCGGGCGTTGCGGGCTCAGTCAGTCCGCTCCACGCCGGTATGCTTCTTTCTTCTTTTCAGGACGATGTGCCGGATAAGCCATATAAGGAGCGCCCCCGTCAGCACGCCCGCGAAATCCAGCAGAATGTCGCTCACCTGTGAGCTGCGCCCGGACAGCAGCTGTATCGACTCGTCGGTCACCGCCGTGAGCAGTCCGGCAAAGGCGCAGTTTGAAATATCCTGAAATGCGAGTCTCATATTCACAGCGCCGAGCAGCGCCAGCTCAATGCCCAGCGCGGAATACTCGGCAAAGTGCGCAAACTTTCTCAGCGCGAGGTCGTCACTTAAAACTATCCCGAGGAACCGGACTATCGGCCCGATGGCGTCCAGCAGCGAGTTGCTGGCCTCACTCGAATCACTCGGGCTCATCGCGGAATTGCCCCATATAAAGCAGAGCGTCGCAAGGCACATGCAGATCAGAACGGCGTTTACAGCCCTGCGCTTTTTCGTATACATCAGTCCTTATATTCGAACATCAGGTCGTACATGCTGACGGTATCCCCGTCCCTGACGCCCATTTCCTCCATACGTTTGAACACGCCCGCTTCGCGCAGGACGCGGTCAAAGTACATGCGGCTTTCATAGTCGCCAAAGTTTACCGTAGCGACAAGGCGCTGCAGCCACGGGCCCTCGACAAGCCACATATCGTCGAACTTCTCTATTATGAGCTCTCCGGAGGTATCGACCTTTGGCTCGGGCGGGACATAGTCAGCCTCAAAGCTTGAAACCGGCGGCAGCGCGGCCAGCCGGTGCGCACACTCTTTGACCAGCTCGCGCGTACCCATGTGGGACACGGCGCTCATCTCGAAGAACACGTAGCCAAGCTCCTCGACATGCGCCCTGAGCCGGTCAATATTCTCGCGCGCGTCGCCAAGAAGGTCGCACTTGTTGCCGACAACTATTTGCGGGCGCTCGGCAAGCTCTGGGCTGTATTCACGAAGCTCGGCGTTTATCGTGTCGAAGTCCCCGACCGGGTCGCGGCCCTCGCTGCCGGATACATCCACCAGATGCACCAGCAGGCGGCAGCGGTCAATGTGGCGCAGGAAGTCATGGCCCAGACCGGCGCCCTCTGAAGCCCCCTCAATGATGCCGGGAATATCGGCCATAACGAAGGAGACGCCCTCATCGACGTACACGACGCCAAGGTTCGGGAAGAGCGTGGTAAAATGGTAATTCGCGATCTTCGGATGCGCCTTGCTGACGACAGAGAGGAGAGTGGACTTGCCGACGTTCGGGAAGCCGACAAGGCCGACGTCGGCCAGCAGCTTCAGCTCCAGCGTGATGTCATGGCTCTCTCCGGGCAGTCCGGGCTTGGCAAAGCGCGGGACCTGCCTTGTCGGAGTGGCAAAGTGCATATTGCCCCAGCCGCCGCGGCCGCCCTTTGCGGCGACCCAGTTCTCGCCGGTGGACATATCATGCATTATGGCGCCGGTCTCGGTATCGCGCACGACGGTACCACGCGGGACCTTGATATACAGAGTCTCGCCGTCCTTGCCGTAGCAGCGTTTGCCCTGACCGTTGGCGCCGTTGCCGGCGACATACTTGCGCTTATATCTGAAGTCCATCAGCGTGGACATATTATCGTCGACAACAAAGACGACATTGCCGCCGCGCCCGCCGTCACCGCCGTCGGGTCCGCCCGCCGCGACATATTTTTCTCTGTGGAAAGCGACAGCGCCGTCGCCGCCCTTGCCGGCGTGGACGCTGATGCGCGCTTTATCTACAAATGACGAAGCCATATGCTGCCTCCTTGCTGCAATTAACAGAAAAGGCCGGACATATGTCCGGCCTTGATAAAATCACTTACTGAGCGATTTCTTCGTAAACAGAGACCTTCTTGCGGTCCTTGCCCATGCGCTCGAACTTCACAGTGCCGTCCACGAGGGCGAACAGAGTGTCGTCCTTACCCTTACCGACATTGGTACCCGGGTGGATCTTGGTTCCGCGCTGTCTGACAAGGATGTTGCCGGCCAGAACGAACTGACCGTCGGCTCTCTTGGCGCCAAGACGCTTAGACTCACTGTCACGGCCGTTCTTGGTAGAACCCATACCTTTTTTATGTGCCATTAGGTTACACCTCCATTAGTCAAAATCAGTTGCGGAAAAATCAGGCGTTGATAGCTTCTATCTGAAGCTTGGTGTAGGGCTGTCTGTGGCCCTGAGTTCTGCGATAACCCTTTTTGGGCTTCATCTTGTAGACGCGGACCTTTGCGCCCTTGCCGCTCTTTACAACGTTGGCGGTAACGGTGGCGCCTTCAACGACAGGTGCGCCGAAGGTAGCGGTCTCACCGTCGATAACGGCCAGAACCTGGTCGAACTTGACGGACTCGCCTGCTGCAGCGTCGAGCTTCTCAACAAAGATAACGTCGCCCTCAGCAACACGGTACTGCTTGCCGCCGGTCACGATGATAGCATGCTTCATGAACATTTCCTCCCTCTTTACAGGACTCGCTCTTGGGGTGGAGGGCATACCTCAACTTATTTACCCCTTCAATGCGGCTTTAACAGAATAGCATGTCAGCCGCCCGATGTCAATATTTTTTTCGTGTTTATGTGATATAAAACCGTAAATTTATTATTCCCGGGCACTGCGCCGTCTGCTTTCACGCCGGGCTTATCCAACCGCCTCGATATTGTCGTCAGAGAGGATAAGTCTTCCGTTCTCTCCGCTCTCGGTCAGGTACAGCCTGTGCTCCCCTCCGGCCGTATAGTAGCGCAGCATCAGATTCGGCATACCCTCCGGAATCAGCGTTACAAGCTGCAGGGCGCTGTCGGTCATCTCGCTGCAGTACCAGAGCTGGGCCGTTTCGTAGAAGGTGTCGGCATAATCCACGCTAGAGACGCTGACCTCACAGACGGTTCCGTCGGCTATGAAGTACAGCTCCTGCCCGTCGGCGCTGACAGTCAGCTTGTCGATGATCTCAATGCTGCCTTCAGTCATGTCCGCCGCGGACACAACACTGAAGCCGCCTTCACAGGTGAAGTCTTCCGGGATATATTTTGCATCTACATGCCCTGCAAGCTCGTCATAGGGAACGGTGAAGCGGATGGGACCGGCGGCATAGCTGCTGATCTCATACAGATCAGAGAAAATGACCATGCCTTCGTGGTCGAGATACCACGAACCCTCGCGCAGCAGCGCGGTAAGCGCGGTCCAGTAATCTCCGTCGGGAATGAAGCCGTCCGTGCGCTCCTGTATGCTCGTATCCTCCTCATAGGTCCTCACCAGATATTCACTCAGGAAAGCTCTGAGCGCGTCAGCGTCATCGCTCAGGGTATCAAGTGTGAGCAGGGCGCCGGTCCGGGTATCAAAGCAGTAAGCGGTGTTTCCGTAGCTGCCGTGCGCACCGCCCATATCCACATAGTCATTGTAGAACAGTGTGATGACGCCGCCGTCAGCGCGCTCCACAGTCACGCTCCTGTCGGAGGCGAGTTCGAGCTTCGCGCCTTCAGCGCCGGAATTGACCCAGTAATTGTAATTGTCCTCGGCCATCGTGAGCATGTTGTTGTAGCCGGTGCCCTGTCCGTCGCCGTAATCCTCACCGGTATAGTAGGTCTCGTTGAGCATGGCGATATACTCGTTTATCGCCTTCTCCGCCTCCTTGTTGTCCGTGATCTCAACGGTAGGAGTCTCATAGGAGAAGCTCAGGATGCGCTGGGTGCCATCCTGCGGATCGTAAGCGTCCTGCTCGGTCCTGCTCACGGAAACTATGACCCGTCCGCCTGCCGGCTCAGCCGCGGGCGTCTCCGTCGGTTCTGGCGTCGGAGTCGGCTCCGGCGTCACCGTAGGCAGCGGAGGAAGCTCAACGCTGCCGATCTTATCACAGGCGCAAAGGCCCATTGCGAGCATCAGCACCAGTATTGCCGAAATGATTCTTTTCATAGTTGTACCATCCTTTCTGCGTAGTTGACGAAAGCATCCGTGTAAATGTTCCGTCCTGCGCGGATCATGTTGCAGGCACTTCTTTTGCAAGCGCCGCATTGGTATATCTTCCGTCCTCCGTAACTTCCTTTATAACCTTAATGAACGGCGGCAAAGCAACCTCACGCTGCTCGCTGTCCAGTTCTATCTCCATTATGGCCCGATCCTTCCAGAAGGGATAGACGTCTATCTCGAAAAGCTGCCCTTCATAGCTCAGGCAGTATCTCGTCTTATGTACGTTCCTGCGTTTTGGGTCGGCACGCCTGAGGAGCTCCTCATACTCCGCACACGATATCCCGCGCTCATCCTCCTGTCGTCGCATGGCGCTTATACGTCGCTTAACGGTATGCGTGTACACGCTCTCCCCGTCCGCGCTGCGTTTTCTGACGCGCTCAGTGGTTCCCTTCTCACCTTTGAGATAGGTCTGTACTATTTCCGAGCTGTGCGCGCGCTCAAGCGTCGCTTTATCGGGCATGGCAATCAGGAACTTTCTCTCTATCTCCATTCCGTCTATATTCATATAGTCTTTCCTTTTCCGTCTCAGTTATCTGTTACAAATTGTTACATATTATAATACACCGGCAGGTAAAAATCAAGTACAGCATGTCTGCACAGCAGTGCGTAAGCAGCCCTGGGCGCCTGAATTCCCAGCTTTTGTCATATTGCGGCGCCGCGCAGTACCGCAAGAGCGCACGCGGGGAAAACTCATGTTCCGGCGCCGCGCTTCCTGCCTGAATATGCGGTGTGTTTCAGGAAAAACGATTGTGTCATGGCGCCGCGGCGCATATCGTCCGGCAGTCGCCGCAGGCCGGCTGCGCGCTGCTTCCATAAGTGCAAATTAATACAACGCCGGCATTTTGTCATATTGCCAATTTTCCGACAAAAGTATATAATTATGCTGTATTTGTGTACGCATCAGCTCCGGTAAAAGAGGTGTCCGGACGCTGCAGAAAATAACTATAACATGAGGTGAAAAGATGGCAAAGAGACCGAACATACTCAAGCTGTCTACCAAGATCAGCCTTGAGTCGATGACCTATACGGGCATTACCTACAACGACCCGGAATACAGAATCCTCGATCCCATTGTTACCGACGATATGTGCAGAGTCATGATGCATCTGCGTCTGGAGACCGACCGCACCCTTGCAGAGGTCGCAAAACGCTGCAAAGAGAGTGAGAGCTTTACTCAGGAGCAGCTTGACAAGCTCGTCATGGCAGGCATCGTACGCTCGCGCAAGGTCAACGGCGAGGACTGCTACTACTACCCGATCTGGGTCCCCGGCATCATGGAGGGCATTCTCTCCAACCGTGAGCAGTGCGACCGCTATCCCGACCTCGGCTACTGCTTTGAGGAGTACACCCGCCGCCGTCTGGCGATGGTCGCCCCCGCGTTCAGTTCCGGCAAGATCGGCATGTGCTTCATGCGGGTCATGCCCGTCATGAGCGCGATTGAGAACAACTCCCGCACCGCTTCCTACGACGAGATATCCACGCTTATCGATAAGGCCACCGCTATCTCCGTCGGTCCCTGCTCCTGCCGCCGCGCCCGCCGACTGATGGGCGAAGGCTGCGGCCATCTTGAAGAGGATATGTGCATGTACCTCAACGACAACGCCATCACCTACAGCAAGACCGGCGCGCACAGACTCATCAGCAGGGAAGAGGCCTACGAGGTTCTCAAACGCGCCGAGGACAACGGCCTTGTACACGAGATAAACCAGACCCCCGGCTTCGAGGACGCCACCGCGATATGCAACTGCTGCGGCTGTTCCTGTTTCGCGCTGCGCATTGCAGAGCTGTTCCGCGCAAAGAACGCCATCCGCTCCAACTTCACCGCAAGGGTCAACAAGGAAAACTGCGTGGCCTGCGGTCAGTGCGTCGAGAACTGCCAGACAAACGCCATAAAGCTCGGTCAGAAGCACTGCACCACAGATCCGCACGTATCCGACGCCTACGACTCCGACCGCGCCGTTCCCTGGGACAGCAAGAGCTACAACGTCGACTACCGCATAAACCGCAGCGACGTCATGGAAAGCGGCACATCTCCCTGTAAGGCCGTCTGCCCGGCGCATATCCCTGTCCAGGGCTACATAAAGCTCGCCTCCATGGGCCGCTACACCGAGGCGCTTGAGCTGATAAAGAAGGAGAACCCCTTCCCCGCCGTCTGCGGACGCATCTGCAACAAGGCCTGTGAGCAGGCCTGCACCCGCGGCATAGTCGACTCCTCCGTCGCGATCGACGATATCAAGAAGTTCATCGCCGACAAGGACCTCGACGCCTCAACCCGCTTCGTGCCGAAGATGCTCAACCAAACCGGCCGGCCCTACACCGAGAAAATAGCCGTCATCGGCGCCGGCCCCGCCGGCCTGAGCTGCGCATACTATCTCGCGGTCAAGGGCTATCCCGTCACCGTATTCGAAAAGGAGGACAAGCCCGGCGGTATGCTCACGCTCGGTATCCCAAGCTTCAGGCTTGACAAGGCCGTCGTTAACGCGGAGATAGATATTCTCCGTGAGCTTGGCGTTGAGTTCAGGACCGGCGTTGAGGTAGGCAAGGACGTTACCCTGCCGCAGCTGCGCGCCGAGGGCTACAAGGCCTTCTATCTCGGCGTCGGCGCATCGAAGGGCACTTCGCTCGGCATACCCGGCGAGGAGCTTCAGGGCGTATACACCGGCATAGACTTCCTGCGTGACGTCAACCTCGGCAAGGCTGTCGAGCCCGGCAAGCGCGTCGCGGTCATCGGCGGCGGCAACGTCGCGATAGACGTTGCGCGTACAGCGGTCCGTCTCGGAGCTGAGGAAGTGACCATTGTCTACCGCCGCGGCAGAGACGAGATGCCCGCAGCGGACGACGAGGTCGCCGAGGCCGAGGAAGAAGGCGTGAAGTTCATGTTCCTCGCCGCTCCCGCCGAGGTGCTCGGCAAGGACAGGGTCAGCGGCCTGAAGGTCGAGCTCATGGAGCTCGGCGCGGCAGACGCAAAGGGCCGCCGCAAGCCCACTGGTACCGGCAAGTTTGAAACTCTGGAGCTTGACGCGGTCATTTCCGCCATAGGCCAGAAGGTCGAGCTCGGCGGCATAGCCGACGGCACCGGAATACAGCTTAACAGCAAGGGCACTGTTATCGCCGACGCGATGAGCTGTCAGACCGGCGAGAGCGACGTATTTGCCGGCGGCGACGTCGTTACCGGCCCGAAATTTGCCATCGACGCAATCGCGGCAGGCAAGGAAGCCTCGATCTCCATACACCGCTATGTTCACCCCGGCCAGACCCAGAATCTTGGCCGCGATCACCGCGACTACAAGCCGCTCGACGCCAGGACCGTCGCCGTCTCCGTCGGCAGCTTCGACACAGCCCCGCGCCAGAAGGCCGCCTGCGGCAGTCCTGCGGAGGCACGTAAGACCTTCAAGGATCTGCGCTGCGACCTCACCGAGGAACAGATAAAGAAGGAAGCCGGGCGCTGCCTCGGCTGCGGCTGCGCCGTTATCGACGAGGATCTGTGTGTCGGCTGCGGTATCTGCACGACCAAGTGCAAGTTCGACGCGATACATCTTGAAAAGACGCTTGACAACCGCAACAAGCCCTATTTCCAGACTCTGATGGTCGCCGCGGGCAATGCGCCCGCCGCTCTCGGCCGGCTGGCCAAGAAGAAGCTCGGCATGTGACAGGTACGCGGCCATGCATGAAATAGGCATCGTCCGCAGCATGTGCAAGACCGTGCTCGACTACGCGAAGGCGAACAATGTCCAGCGGATAAGCGAGATCGTCTGCGAGGTCGGCGAACTCTCTCTGGTGATACCCCAGTATGTTGAGGAGCTCTACCCGGCCGTCGCAGCCGGCACGCTGCTGGAGGACGCGAAGCTCATACTCGAGACCGTGCCCGGCATGGCCGAGTGCGACGAGTGCGACGAGATCTTCAACGTAATCGAAACCGAGGGCTATTGCCCGAACTGCGGAAGTTTCGACAAGACAGTGCTCACCGGCAAGGATTTCACGATAAAGGAAATACACGTACCCGAGGAGCAGTAAAATATACACCGGCGCATTGCAGCGCCGGTGTTTTTTATATGTGTATACCCTTGCCTTAAGCGGTCCGCGCACAGAGCTACTGAACGCGGCCACAAGCATCCGTATATAACGCAGGCCGGGCTCAGCCCCGGTACCGCTCTCTTACTGTCTCAGATTCTTGTAATTGAAGCTGTCGGCAACCTGATTCACATGCTCCTCCGTCAGCCGCAGCTCCGGGTTAACGCCGTACGGGTTTATACCGACATGCATCACAAGGAAGGAGCCGTCAAGGTAGGCATAGATATATGCGCTGCTCTCTCCCTGGGCTATGTATAGCCCGGTGCCGTCCGGCGCGGTGCGCGTGCGCGTAACGTACTCCGTATAGTCATTGACAATACTGCTTATCTCGTTGCCGGTCGCAAGCTCATCGCTGACCGTATTGCGGATATATACGCTGATATCCGCGCCGCCGCTCACCGGAAGCTCACAGCTCAGACCGAAGGAGCCGGTATTGATAAAGTACAGCTTGTCGAAGGCCGACGGCGTGACGGTAAAGAAATCTCCATTGCAGCAGCGCTCGGTCAGCATACGCGCCAGCTCCGCCGGACTGAAGCAGCGGGCCGGATCCGCTCCGTTCGCCGCGGCGCGCTCGTCCCAGTAAAGCTCAGTACTGTTGTCTCTGAGCCTCAGGCCATATTTTGCGGCGATCTCCTCAAGTACGGCCTCGCTCGTCTCGTCCCAAACGCCATAATTCCAGTCATATTTGCCCTGATATTCCCCGCCGAAGGTCATATAGAAAGCGTCCATATTGTTAAGCTCCTCCTCATCAATAATAAAGAAGCTTGATTCATCCTCGTATATAATTTCACCACTGCTCCAATCTACTTCCTTTACCGGCATCACGGTATATGTATTGTCCCCGTTATCTGCAAATTCAAGCTGCACATTCGTCAGGAGATATTTACCTGTATTCGGCAGTTTCTCATTGATATACGCCTGCTGCTGAGCGTTTCTGTATTGTGTCCATTCATCTGCCGCAGCGTTGACATTTTTCACCCAGTCCAATTCCTCGGGTCCGGTCTCTGGCTTTGTCATACTGACGCCCGCGCTTTCGGACATGTCTCTTACGCTTTTGCTCCCGTCCCTGCCGGTAACGGTGATATCCGGTATTGCGCCTATGCTGCCGGTCTTGACTATCGCCTCCCTGAAGCCCAGAAAGTCGGTCGCAAACGCGCTGACCGTGAACAGCGACGCTATGAGCGCGGCGACAAGGAGCGTTTTGAACACCTTCGCTCCGCCGTTTTTGCCATGCTTTTCTTCGTTTTTAAACATGCAGTCCATCGTTTCGTCTATAAGCCTGCCGTCGACCTGTCCGAGCGACTGCAGAAAATCGTAGGAATTCATATCAGACCCTCCTTTGTCAGATATTTTTGAAGCTTTCCCCTTGTGCGGTAAAGCGAGCTTTTCACCTTACTCTGTGGGAAGCCCAGCTTTTTTGCTATCTCGGCGACCGGGGCAAACGCCCAGTAACGGCACATGAAAATGCGCCTGTCGTCTGCCGAGAGCGTATACAGAAATTTGCTTATTTCTTCGGCAAGCTCCCTGAACTCATATTCGCGCTCCACGGAATACGAAGAACCGAGGCATCCGTCAAGCTCGTCAAGCGCAAGTTCCAGCTCGCCGCCGCAGCGCTTCTTCGAACAGCGGTCACGCACGCGCTTCAGGCTAAGGTTGCGCACTATCGCCGCGGCATAGGCGCGCAGGCGTCTCGGGCGATTTGGCGGCAGGCTGTTCCATAAGGCCATATATGTATCGTACAGGCACTCCTCCGCATCCCCGCTGTCGGACAAAATATTAAAGGAGATTCCGCGGAGCTGCCGGCCGTATTTGTTATCGGTCTCTTCAATGGCCGACTGGCTGCGCTGCCAATACAGATCAATTATCTTCCCGTCTTCCATGTTTCCCTCCTGTTCAGTGTTGAGCGCTCTCATATCTGTAGTTCCGATTTTGCGCAGCCCGGTTGCATGTAATTATAAAAATTTTTTCCTCATCCCGCAAGATCCGCCGGGTAAAAGCCCCATATCGCGGCGGGAGCTTGAATCTCTGTTTGAAATGTGCGATAATACCGGAGCACCAAACAGGTAATTCAATGTATGTATCTATTACAAAACGGAGGCACTATGAACAAGAAGGAAGTCGGAGAGATACGCCGCAGGCTGAAGCCCGAAAGGAACAATATAAGTCGTATATATGGATGTTATGTAAACTCAGCCAAAGAGGTCGTATCCTACATAGACGAGTCGGTGGCTATGCTGACTCAGGAAGAGGCGGAGAAGTATCTGAGTCTGCTGCGAAAATCACTGTCCGGAACTCTCAGCCGGAATCTTCTGACGCTCTCCTTTGCAACCAAACAGGTCATGGACAGCGACGAGGTTCGCCTGCTGTCGGCGCTCAGAAAGACCGGGCTAAATGACGCGGCCCTGCGCGACGAGTTCTATAAATGCATCATTGACGCGGTGACGCCCGACGAGAGCGGCTATGTGATATTGCTCGCCTTCGACGTCTACGACGTGCCGCATTTCGGCAAGGATGGCAGTCCCGACGACGGCGACCGGGACGTGTTCAAGTACATGCTCTGCTGCCTCTGTCCGGTAAAGACCGGCAAGGCTCAGTTTGCCTACTCCCCTGACGACAGACGCTTCCAGAACTTTCCCGGCGGACAGCTTGTCGCCCCGCCCGAGCTGGGCTTCATGTACCCCAGCTTCGACGAGCGCAGCGCGAACATATATAACGCGCTGTTTTACTCGCGCAACGTCAATGAGGCACACCGGGACTTTATAGACGCGGTATTCCATACCCGGGTGCCGATGCCCGCCGGAGCGCAGCAGGAGGCCTTCTCCTCCGCCGTGACGGAATCGCTGGAGAAAGACTGCAGCTTCTCTCTGATGCAGGGCGTACACACCGAGCTCATGGAGCGTATAAGCATACACAGGGAGAGCCGTGACCCGGAGCCGCTGACCATTTCCGCCGGGGATATGAGCGAAATACTTGAAAACAGCGGCGCAAGCCCGGAGCAGGCCGAGAGCTTCGAGGAGAAATGCCGTGAGCAATTCGGTGAGGACGCTGAGCTAAGCCCCGCAAACATAATCGACAGCCGGCACTTCACGCTCACGACACCCGAGGTCAAAATATCCGTCGACCCACAGCACGCGCACCTGGTCGAGACGCGCATAATCGACGGCCGTAAATACATACTCATCCCCGCCGACAACGGTGTTGAGCTCAACGGCTTAAGCGTCAGCATCGACTGAGCTTACCCCTGCCGCGCCATGCTTCGGTCCGGGCGTATGGGCTGAACGGCGTCCGCAGCATACCGTGCGGACCGAGACTGTCGTAATCCTGCAGCTGATCCCGGTCCGGTCATCCTGGCTATATCGCCCCACTTTAGTTTCCATAATTATGTATACGTAAATAAGAGTACGTAATTTAATTTACATATTCTTATTTACGTATTTTTATTTACATATTTTTGTCGACGTAATTTAATAGTCATAATTTAATCAACATATTTTTGTAAACGTAATATAATAAACGTAATTTTATTAACGTATTATTAATTACGTAATATTATATACGTAATTTTGTCTACATATTTTAAGCAACATAACTATGGAGAATGAAAACACAATATAAAAAACCGCTCAAAGACTTTTATGAGTTCAGGATAAAAAAGAAGGCAGAAGGTTTTTATCCCTTCTGCCCTCTTTATTATTTCCGCGCCGTATATGCGCGTTTTAAAGTTATGTAAACTTATTGCCTGAGGTCGCCTGCCGTTATATTCTGGCTACTCCGCTGCGATGCGCCGCGTCAAAGACCGCTTTTGCCACTGTATCCCTCACCCGCTTGTCAAAGGCAAACGGGAGAATGTACTCCGCGTCGAGCTCGCTGTCTGCTACGAGGGACGCCAGCGCTTCCGCCGCAGCGAGCTTCATCTCGCTGTTGATATCCGAAGCCCTCGCGTCAAGCGCACCGCGGAAGATGCCCGGGAAGGCCAGAACATTGTTGACCTGATTCGGGAAATCGCTGCGTCCGGTACATACAACGGCGGCACCGGCTGCCCTGGCCTCATCCGGCATTATCTCCGGCGTCGGGTTGGCACAGGCGAAAATGACCGCGTCGCGGTTCATTGTACGTATCATATCCGCCGTCAGCACACCGGGAGCCGATACTCCGACAAACACATCCGCGCCTCGGATGACGTCGGCAAGAGCCCCCTGCTCCCCGGCCGGATTTGTCACGGAGGCAATATCCTGCTTGGCGGCGTTCATGCCCGGGCGGCCCTTATATATGGCGCCCTGCCTGTCGGTCATGACCACGTTCTTCACCCCGCGGGAAACAAGCAGCCTTACGATGGCCGTGCCCGCGGCGCCCGCGCCGGAGGTGACGACCTTGATCTCCTCCATCCTCTTGCCGACGAGCTTCAGCGCGTTCGTCAGCGCGGCGAGCATGATAACGGCCGTACCGTGCTGGTCGTCGTGGAAGATTGGTATATCACAGCGCTGTTTGAGCTTTTCCTCGATCTCAAAGCAGCGCGGCGCCGAGATATCCTCGAGGTTGACGCCGCCGAAGGAACCGGCAAGCAGGGCCACGGTATTGACGATATCGCCGACATCCTTCGAGCGGACGCACAGGGGTATAGCGTCCACGCCGCCGAAAGCCTTGAACAGGACACACTTGCCCTCCATGACCGGCATACCGGCCTCCGGTCCGATGTCGCCGAGACCGAGAACCGCCGTGCCGTCGGTCACAACAGCGACGGTGTTCCAGCGCCTTGTAAGCTCGTAGCTTTTGCTTATATCCTTCTGTATTTCAAGACAGGGCTTTGCGACGCCCGGAGTATATGCGAGGCTGAGCGCTTCGCTGCTGTCAGTCTCCACCCTGGGAACGACCTCTATCTTGCCTCTGCGCGAATAATGCAGAGCAAGGGATTTTTCCATGACGTCCATGCTCAGTCCTCCAAGCTTTTTAGATAGGCCTCCGGCCCGTTTTTGTATATGTCTCCGCCGAGGCTGTCTATCGCTACAGTCAGCGGCATGTCCTTTACCTTCAGCGCGCGTATCGCCTCGCAGCCCAGATCCTCATAGCACACCAGCTCCGCTCCGGTAACGCAGCTGCCCATCAGAGCGCCCGCGCCGCCCATTGCGGCGAGATACACCGCGCCGTTTCGGACGACAGCGTCAATGACGGCAGCGCTTCTGTCGCCCTTGCCGATCATCACTGCGAGCCCGTGATCCAGAAGCTCCGGCGCATACGCATCCATGCGCCCGGACGTGGTGGGTCCGCAGGAGCCGATGATCTGTCCGGGTTTCTCCGGCGTCGGACCTGCATAGTATATCGCCGCGCCGCAGATATCCACCGGCAGCTCTTTTCCGGCGTGTATGAGTTCCGTAAGGCGCTTGTGCGCCGCATCGCGCGCGGTATATATAAGCCCTGAAGCGATGACCCTGTCCCCCGCGCGGAGCACGGACAGCTCCTCCCTTGAGGCCGGGAAACTGATTCTGTATTCCATATGCACCTCACAGTACGCAGCCGGCGCGGCGCGTCACATGACAGCTGACATTGACCGCAACAGGCAGACCGGCGACGTGGGTCGGCATGACTTCGATGTTCACGCCCAGCGCCGTGGTCCGTCCTCCGAAGCCCTGCGGGCCTATACCGAGCGAATTGATGCGCTCCAGCAGCTCACGCTCCATGGCGGCGTAGTATTCGTCGCCGTTCGGCCGGTCTACAGGACGCAGCAGCGCATGCTTGGCAAGCTGCGCGACCTTGTCAAAGCTGCCGCCGATGCCGACGCCCAGTATGACCGGCGGGCACGGGTTCGCCCCGGCAAGCTTCACGGTTTCCACGACAAAGTTCTTTACTCCCTCCGCGCCGTCGGCGGGCTTGAGCATCGCAAGGCGGCTCATGTTCTCGCTGCCGAAGCCCTTCGGGGCGACCGTCAGCCTGAGCCTGTCCCCCGGAACGATATCCACGGTGATCAGCGCCGGCGTATTGTCCCCGGTGTTGAGCCTGCGCAGCGGGTCGGCGACCACGCTCTTGCGCAGGAAGCCCCCGGTATAGCCGCGCGCAACACCCTCGTTCACGGCGGCGTACAGGTCTCCGGAAATATGCACGTCCTGTCCGATCTCCATAAACACGCAGGCCATGCCGGTGTCCTGACACACGGGCAGACCTCTGCTCTCCGCCGCGCACATGTTCGAGCACAGCACGCCGAGCGTATCCCTGGCGACCGGCCACGGTTCGGAAAGATGAGCAGCCTCCATGGCCTTCCGAACGTCCTCCGGCAGGCGCATGTTGGCCTCGATACACAGGCGCGTTATCTCCCGGCTTATAAGTCCGGCTGATATCTCTCTCATACTACGCCAGCTTTCTGCCCTTAAAGGGTCTGACTTCGGAAATAACCACTGCAAAGAAGATGAGTACGAAGCCCAGCGCCAGTCTGCCGGTGATGACCTCATTATAAAACAGTATGCTCGCGATCACGCCGAACACGGCTTCCAGCGTCATTATCATGGCGGCGGTCGAGGACGGCGTGTACTTCATGCCCCAGGCCTGCAGGAAGAAGCAGACCGCCGTGCACATGACGCTCAGATATGCGATATTCAGCCATGCCTCCGCCGGGACGTTCACCGGCGGCTTTTCAAAGATCAGCGCGCCGGCCCAGCAGATAAGCGCCGCGACCGCAAACTGTACAGCCGAGATAACCGTCGCCTCACCGCTGTCGCTGTAGTTCTCCATCAGAATTATCTGGAAAGCGTAGAACACGCCGCAGGCAAGCGTCAGCACATCTCCGACATTGACCGTGCCGAAGCCCTCATTGAGCGACACGAAGCCTATGCCGCTTATGCAAAGCACGGCGGCGATAACATTTGACAGGCCCGGCCTGCGTTTATACACGGCCCAGGCCAGAAACGGAGTCAGCACACAGTAGGTGGCAGTGAGAAAGGCATTCTTCCCCGGCGTCGTATAGACCAGGCCGTAGGTCTGGACGATGTAGGCTACGGCGATGCACAGGCCCATCAGCACACTGCCTTTTATACAGCGGCGCGACACGGTCTTAATGCGTTTTCCGGCCATGGCGAAAAGCAGTACGGCCGAGACGCTGAAACGGATCGCGAGCACCCAGAGGGCACCGATACTGCTGAGAGCGCTTTTCAGCACCACGAAGGAGGTGCCCCAGATGATGGCCGTGCAGAACAGGGCAAGCCTGCCCAGCAGGGCATAGTTCTTTTTCATATCTCTATTCTTTGCGCATGTACTGTGCCGCGGCACGCAGCATCAGTTTCTTCGCTCCTACTCCTTCAAAATTGATCTCAATAAGGTAATCTCCGCCCATCGGCGTCATTTTTGTGACTGTGCCACTGCCAAAGGCCTTGTGCCTTACACGGTCTCCCGGCGCGAAGCTTATATTCTCCTCCGGCTTTGACTTTGCCGAGCCGGGTCCGCCGAAGCTTATATGCTCGTCTCTGAAATGCGGACTGGCGGATTTTTTCTCCTCCGCGGACCTTTCCTTATACGCATAGCCCCTGGGGATGTTCTTCTTTATATGTTCCTCCGGGATTTCCGAGACGAAGCGTGAAACCCTGTTCACCGTCGTGCGGCCGAAGATCATACGCTGTCTGGCGCAGGTCATGCAGAGCTTTTCCTTCGCCCGCGTGATCGCAACATAGCACAGGCGGCGCTCCTCCTCCATCTCGTCATGCTCGCCTATGGCGCGTATGCCGGGGAATATGGTCTCCTCCATACCTACGATGAACACCGTCGGAAATTCCAGACCCTTGGCGCTGTGCATGGTCATGAGTATAACGCAGTCGGCATCCGGGTCATAATTATCCATGTCGGTATACAGCGCGACATTTGCCAGATATCCCTCCAGCGTATCGTCGCCGTACTCCTTCATATAGCCGATAATGCTGGTCTTGAGTTCGCGCACGTTCTCTGCCCGGGCCGTATCCTCGGTGGTATTCTTCTCCTCGAGTATGCGCAGGTAGCCGGTCTTGTCCAGCAGCTCGTCTAGCAGCTCGTCCGGAGTGTTCGTCTTTGCAAACTCACGCAGCTCCCTGATGAGCTTTGCAAACTGCCTGAGCTTCAGGGCCGGGCGCTGCAGCTCCGGATAGCCGTCTGCCCTGTCAAGTATGTCGAACATGGAGCAGCCGTCCCGCTGTGCAAGCTCACTCACGGTCTCGACGGTCCTCGGGCCTATGCCCCTGACCGGGGTGTTGATGATCCTCGTTAACCGCAGGTCATCGGACGGAGAGGCGATAACGCTCAGGTAGGCCAGAACGTCCTTTATCTCGGCGCGGTCAAAGAAGCGCGTACCGCCGATAATACGGTAAGGTATGCCGTTGCGCTTAAAGGCGTATTCAAGCTGCCTCGACTGCGCGTTCATGCGGTAAAGTACCGCGTGGTCGCGCCAGTTTGCGCCGCGCCCGTAGCTGCCCATGATGGAGGAGGCGACATACTGCGCCTCGTCATGCTCGTTGTCGGCGACGAAGAGCTCTACCGGATCACCCGCGCACTTGTCCGTCCAGAGCGCCTTGCCCTTGCGCTGCTCGTTGTTGCTGATGACGGCATTTGCAGCGTCAAGTATATGGGAGGTGCTTCTGTAATTCTGCTCGAGACGCACGGTACGGCAGTCCTTATACCGGCTCTCGAAGCTCAGTATGTTCTCAATGGTAGCCCCGCGGAACTTGTATATGCTCTGGTCGTCATCGCCGACGACGCAGATATTGCCCCAGCCGCCGGAAAGCAGCGAGGCCAGACGGTACTGAAGACGGTTCGTGTCCTGATACTCGTCTATGAGGACATATCTGAAGCGACGCTGCCAGTAGTCGCGCACATCCGGATTCTCATCAAGGAGCTTGACCGTGTTGAAGATCAGGTCGTCAAAGTCCATGGCGTTTGCCGTGAAGCTCCGTCGGGCATATTCGGAATATATGCGTCCAATGGTCCTGCGGCGGACGTCCGGGGACATCTCGGCACTATGCATATATGCCGACGCCGTTATGTATTCATCCTTGGCGCGGCTTATCTCCCCCATGACGGACTTTGGCGCGTACATTTTCTCGTCCAGGTCCATGTCGCGGACTATATGCTTTATCAGGCTTATGCTGTCGGAGCTGTCATAGATCGTAAAGCCGCCCGTGTAGCCCAGCCGCTCCGCGTCGCGCCGCAGTATGCGCACACAGGCGGAGTGGAAGGTACAGGCCCAGACGTCCAGCGCCTGCTCGCCGAGCATGCGCTCCAGTCTGTCCTTCAGCTCGCCGGCGGCCTTGTTGGTAAAGGTTATGGCCAGTATACGCCAGGGTTCGACCGGGTCGAGCGCAGCAAGACGGCGTGCTCTGTCTCCACCGGCCCTGAGAATTTCAAGCTGCTCCCCGTCAGCATCCCCGGGTATCTCGTCGCTGTCGCTGGCTCTGCCGTAGCGCAGAAGATTCGCGATCCGGTTAATGAGCACGGTGGTCTTTCCGCTGCCCGCTCCCGCGAGTATCAGCAGCGGCCCCTCGGTATCGAGCACGGCCTCCTGCTGCATAGGGTTGAGATGCATGAAATCACCGCGCACGACCTCTCTGCGCGCTTCAATATATTCTTTTTCAAATTCAGTCATCATGACGTCGATTTTATCACAACATTCCCCTACATTCAATGGTCGAAAATGACGATAGACTCATGAAAATCGGCGCCCCGGCACGGCAGATTGATTGACTTTTCCGTCAGGCTCTAGTAGTATATATACATTCCATTTCTTTGCGGAGACACACCCGAACATGATAAGATTCTTCAGACGACTGTGGGACAGAATGAACGAGCCGGAAACCGAGCGCAAACTCATTGTCCTGCTCCCATGTCTTTCCATAGCCATTGCCTTTCTCATACTCGCCCCGCGCCTGCTCTCCATGGCAAAGCAGGCTCTGAGTCTCCCTGACTTCGGGCATTCCGGTGTTATGTCAACTCCACAGCCGCTTTACACCGATCTTCCGCTCGCTGACCCGACTGCATCCCCGGTACCTGTCTCCTCCGAACCGTCTTCGCTTCCGGCGCCGGAGCCCACGGGCGCGCCTGTTTCGGAGCCGGTTTTCACCGATGGGCGCGGCTGGCGCGAGGAGGACGGGAAGCTATACTATTACAACAGCCGCGGTGAGAAGCTCACCGGCCTGAAGCAGGTCGACGGCAAGCTTTATTACTTTGCTCAGGACGGCGCCAAGGCCCGGGCGCTCGGCATAGATGTGTCCTTCTACAACAAGGGCATCAACTGGCCGGCGGTCAAGGCTCAGGGCATAGATTTCGCCATACTCCGTGCAGGCGGGCGCGGCTGGGAGACCGGACTTATATACAGCGACGCCTGCTTCGCACAGAACCTCCGCAACGCGAAAAAAGCCGGCATAAAGCTCGGCGTGTATTTCTACTCCACGGCGGCAACGCCGGCCGAGGCCATCGCGGAGGCCGTCTATGTTACCGGATGTCTCAACGGCTGCGAACTGGATTTTCCCATATTCTTAGACACCGAGCAGTCGGGAGACTACCCGAAGGGCCGTGCCGACAGGCTCAGTAAGGCCCGGCGTGCCGAGATAATCGAGGCCTTCTGCCACACCGTGATGGACAGCGGCTACAGGGCCGGCATCTACTCCGGGCAGTTTTTCTTCCGCGACCATGTCGCCTTTACCCCGCTGAAGCAGTATACGATATGGCTCGCAAGCTATACAAAGTACAACCGCCTGCCGGGATTTGACGACCGCTATGACATATGGCAGTTTACCGACAGCGGTACTGTCAACGGCATACGCGGCATGGTGGACATGAACGTGATATTCTAAAAAAGCGTATTTACGGCTTTTCAGAGCCTGTCCGAAGCATTCACGTATATTTAAAATCCCCGGTCTCCTGCTGAGAGACCGGGGATCTCATATTCATCGCCGTTCCGGGCATATGCTGCCGGTCACCGCATTTTCATGACGCCGAGTCAATTTATACGCGGCAATCTTTTTCCCGACCGCCTTTTATAAGTCATTCAAGTTTTTCGCGCAGCTGCTCCACAGCCCGCCGTTCCAGTCGGGAGATCTGAACCTGCGACACATGCAGCACCTTGGCGCAGTTCTGCTGTGTCATCCCATGGTAGTAGCGCAGAGCGATAACCTGCCGCTCACGCTGCGGCAGCGATTTTATCGCCGCACGCAGCGCAACGTGTTCCACCAGCTTTTCCTCCGCGCTGTAGTCGCCGAGCACTAGTTCGAGCGTGAAGCCGTCCTCACCCGCCTCGCGCTGTATACTGTCGGCCGGTCCGGTTGCGGTTTCGGCAAAGGCTATATCCTCCGGGGCAATACCCGTCTCGCGTGACAGCTCCGACATAGTGGGTTCCCGGCCTATGCGCTGCTCGAGCCTCTGCCGGGCCTGACGTATCTTTGCCGCCTGCTCCTTTATGCCGCGGCTGACCTTTACCGTGCCGTCGTCGCGCAGAAACCGGCGTATCTCGCCGGATATCTTGGGCACGGCATAGGTCGAAAACCGCGTGCCGAAGCTCTCATCGAAGCCCTCGATCGCTTTCAGGAAACCCACGCAGCCAAGCTGATACAGATCGTCGGGGTCTACGCCGCGGCCGAAGAAACGGCGCGCAACGCTCCAAATAAGTCCTGAATTTTCCTCAACAAGGCGCTCGGCCGCGTCCCTGTCCCCTTCCTTCGCAAGGCGGAGCGAGGCATAGATATCCTCGCTCATCTCTGGCTGAGACGAGGACTTATGTATTTCTGCATAACGACAACCGTGCCTTTTCCCGGAGTCGAGCGCACGCGGAGCTTGTCCATGAAGCTGCCCATGATCGTAAAGCCCATGCCGCTGCGGTCCTCCCCGCCGGTACTGTACAGCGGCTCCATGGCCTGACTGACGTTCTCGATGCCGCGGCCCCAGTCCCGCACGGATATTTCCAGCGTGCCTCCGCTGAGTATACGCAGCCGCATACTCACCCGGCCTATCGTGTCCGGATACGCGTGGACTATCGCGTTCGTGACCGCCTCGGACACTGCGGTGCGGATGTCGCCCAGCTCCTCCATGGTCGGGTCGAGCTGCGCGGCAAAAGCCGCGGCCGCAGAACGGGCAAAGCCCTCGTTGCTGCTGCGGCTGGGAAATTCAAGCTTTATGTAGTTGCTCTCGTTCATTTTCCGTCCTCCTCAGCGCCCCATTGCGACCGGGACAAGCCGGTCTATGCCAGAGGCGTCTATAACACGCTGCGGCTGTCTGGCCGGATTCTCTATCCACGCCCTGCCGCCAAGGTTTTTCATTCTTCTGCTGACACGTATTATCACCGCTATTCCAGACGAATCCATGAAGCTGAGTCCGGACATGTCCAGCGCGCAGTCGCGGGGCATGTATTCGTCGAGCAGCTCGTCTATGGTTTTTATCGCGCAGCGCGAGGCATGATGGTCAAGCTCACCGGACAGAAACACGGTGAGCCGGCCGGCGTTAAAAGCTGTGCTTATGTTCATGCTTCTCTCTCCTTTTTATTAATGAAAAATGGCACCGCATATTTCTATGCGGTGCCATTGTATAACTTTTTATGCGCGTTTCAGGTCGAAATCTGCCAATTCTTCCAGAGCCAGCTTATATATTTATCCGAAAATTCCATGCCCAGCTTTTCCTGCAGCCTTCTCGAAACCTCGTTGCTGCAGAATATCTGCCCGTACGGCGTCCAGCCCGCCTCAAGGGCGCGGTTTATAGCGTTTCTCTCCAGAGCCTCGCCCAGGCCGCGCCTGCGATATTCCGGCAGCACCTCCAGCAGGCCCAACGAGCCCTCGCTGTGGCAGCCGACAAATCCGGCAAGCGCCCCGTCGGCAAAGACTCCGTATATCTCGCCGCGGCTTATCAGCAGGTTTACATAATCAAAATCTCCGTTATGGTAGTTCTGTGATACGAGCTGCGCATAGCCGGAGTCGAGCCGCCTTATATCAGGCCATGTCTCATCCAGCGGCTCTGCTTTGGTATACACCGCCTGCCAGCATGGCTCTCCCGGCCTGTAGCCGTGCGCGGCGCACAGAGCGTCCGTCTGCTCAAGCTGGTGGATACACAGCAGCTCGCTGTCGATACCGTCCGTTATCCTGAGCGCCGCGTCCGTACTGTCGCATGAGAGCATATACACGTCGGAATCTCTCACGTACAGCAGCACGCCGTCACGCCCCGCATACAGGAGGTCGCATATATCCCTGTTTATACATTCGATCATATCCACATTCAGCAGGAAATCCGAACGCAGATATTCCAGCGCTTTCTCTTTCATATTTACCTCAAAACCGCCCGCCTGGTCAAAAGCGGGCGGTCATTTGTTTTACTCGCCGAGGTGTTCAAGGCTGAGCCTGAGGTTGTCAATAAGAGCTTCAAGCTTTGCCTTCTTCTCCCGTTCAATATTGACGATGTTTTCCGGTGCGCGCGAAACGAACTTCTCGTTGGAGAGCTTCGCGATCTGGCCTGCCAGCTGCTTTTCGGCGTTGGCAAGCTCCTTCCGGATGCGGGCCTTCTCCTTCTCGAGATCGACCAGCTCTGCCATGGGCATGAACATACGGGCATTGTCGGTGACGACGGATACCATGCCGTCGGCGCTTTCAGGAGCGGTATCCTGAACGCTGATATCGCTGGCATAGGCGAGCTTGCAGATATAGCTGCGGCCTGCCTCGAAGGCAGCCCTCCTGTCGGTAGCGATAATAAGGCGGGCCTTTCTGGACGGCGGCACGTTCATCTCGCTGCGGCGGGCGCGGACGGCCTTGATGGCGGTCATGACCATCTCGAAGTTCTGCTCGTCCTCGGGGAAGCTGAGCTTCTCGCTGTACTCGGGGTAGCGGGCGATCATCAGGGCCTCTCCCTCGTGGGGCAGCGCCTGCCAGATCTCCTCGGAGATGAAGGGCATGAACGGATGCACAAGCTTCAGTATACCGGTCAGCACGTAGAGAAGGACCTTCTGCGCGCCGATCCCGGACTCCCCGTCATCGCTGTTGAGGCGGGGCTTGGTCAGCTCGATATACCAGTCGCAGAAGCTGTCCCAGATGAAGTCATATATCTTGCCTGCGGCAACGCCGAGCTCAAAGTTATCCATGTTCTCGCAGACTTCCTTGACGACGGTGTTAAGTTTGGAGAGGATCCACTTGTCCTCTATCTCCAGCTTTTCAGGCAGCTCGTTGCGGTCTATGCTGAGGTTCATCATCACGAAGCGGGACGCGTTCCAGAGCTTGTTGCAGAAGTTGCGCATCGCCTCGCACTTCTCCACATAAAAGCGCATGTCGTTTCCGGGAGAGTTGCCGGTGATGAGGTTATAGCGCAGGGCGTCCGCGCCGTAGGTCTCAACCATCTCCAGCGGGTCGATGCCGTTGCCGAGGGACTTGGACATCTTTCTTCCCTGGCTGTCGCGCACAAGTCCGTGGATAAATACGGTCTTGAACGGCTCCTCCTTCATCTGCTCCATGCCTGAGAATATCATTCTTGCGACCCAGAAGAAGATGATGTCGTAGCCTGTGACCATCACGCTCGTCGGATACCAGTATTCGAGATCGTCGGTCTTTTCGGGCCAGCCCATCGTGGAGAAGGGCCAGAGAGCGGAGCTGAACCATGTGTCCAGCACGTCCTCGTCACGGGTAATGTTTTTGCTGCGGCAGCACTCGCACTCGGTCGGATCCTCGCGGGAGACCGTAATATGGCCGCAATCCGCGCAGTACCACGCGGGTATCTGGTGGCCCCACCAGAGCTGGCGGGAAATGCACCAGTCATGGACGTTTTCCATCCAGTTGAGATAGGTCTTTGTAAAGCGCTCCGGCACGAATCTGATGCGTCCGTCCTTGACGACATTGATAGCTTCTCTGGCCAGCGGAGCCATCTTCACAAACCACTGCGGGCTGGTGAGCGGCTCGACAACGGTGCCGCAGCGGTAGCAGCAGCCGACATTGTGGCTGTAGGGTTCGACCTTCACAAGGTAGCCCTGCTCCTCGAGATCGGCGACGATGGCCTTCCGGGCCTCGTAGCGGTCCATGCCGTTGTACTTGCCGCCGTTGATGATCCTGGCGTCCCCGTCGATGCACTGTATCTGTTCAAGGTTG
>JAQXKZ010000004.1 GCA_029010715.1 Clostridiales bacterium | reverse complement strand
AGGTAAGCCGACGCGCTGCGCGTCGAACGCCCGACGCGTCCGCGTATCTGGTGCAGCTGGGCAAGGCCGAGTTTGTCGGCGTCCTCAATTATGAGCGTATTCACGTTCGGGATATCTATGCCGGTCTCGATGATTGTCGTGCACACCAGTACCTGTACCTCGCCGGAGGCGACCTTTTCCATCACGCTGCCGAGCATGGTCTTATCCATCCGACCGTGCGCAACGGCTATGTTCACGTCCTCAAGCAGCTCGCGCAGCTTTTTCGTCGTGCGCTCTATATCGTCTATACGGTTGTGCAGGTAATACACCTGTCCGCCGCGCTGAAGCTCGCGGCGAATGGCATCGGTGATTATGCCCCAGTCGTGCTCCATGACAAAGGTCTGTACCGGAAGCCTGTCCTCGGGCGGTTCCTCTATCGTCGACATATCGCGTATACCCGACATTGCCATGTTGAGCGTCCGCGGTATGGGCGTCGCGGACAGCGTCAGCACATCCACTCCATGACTGAGCTCCTTTATGTGCTCCTTGTGCGTGACCCCGAAGCGCTGCTCCTCGTCTACAACCAGCAGACCCAGATCCCTGAACCTGACATCCTTGCTCAGGAGCCTGTGCGTGCCGATGACAAGATCGCATTTGCCTGTGGCAATGTCGGACAGCAGCTTTGCCGACTGCGCGCCTGTGCGGAAGCGGCTGAGCACCCCGATATTCACCGGGAAGCCGAAGAAGCGCTGCAGTGCCGTCTGATAGTGCTGCTGGGCGAGCACGGTCGTCGGTACCAGTATTGCCGCCTGTTTCCCGTCGAGCACGCATTTCATCACGGCTCGCAGAGCGACCTCGGTCTTGCCGAAGCCGACGTCGCCGCAGAGAAGGCGGTCCATCGGCACCGGGGCTTCCATGTCCCCCTTTATCTCCGCGGTGCACCTGAGCTGGTCCTCCGTCTCGGTATAGCCGAAGTTTTCTTCAAATTCGCGCTGCCACTCGCTGTCCGGCGAAAAGGCGTGCCCCGGCAGGCGCTGGCGCTCGGCATAGAGCGCGATGAGCTTTTTTGCCATGTCCTTCGCGGCGCTCTTGGCACGGCTGCGGGTCTTGACCCACTCGGTGCCGTCCATCTTCGACAGCCTGACCGGCTTATCCTCGCCGGCTCCCGTGTATTTGGACACCATGTCGAGCTGGGTCGCCGGCACATACAGCGAGTCGGTACCCGCGTAGTTTATCTTTATATAGTCCTTTTCAAAGCCGTCCACCTGCATCTTGACTATGCCGGCGAACTTGCCTATACCGTGGTTTTCATGCACGACATAGTCCCCGACCGAAAGGTCGGCGCAGGATTCAATGCGCTGACGGTCCCGCGGGAGCTTCTTTCTGCTCTCGGCCCGCCTGCCCCGGCCATGGACCAGCTGCGAGTCGGTCAGCACCGTCAGACGCAGCGCGGGATATTCCATGCCGGCCGATATCGCGCCTATGCCTATGGCGCAGCGGCCCGGCCCGGGCAGCTTATTCAGCTCCTTAAATATAAGCGCCGGTATGTTCCTCGAGCCGAACATCTCCTGCAGCACCTTCGCGCGGCGCTCGTCTGCCGCGAGGACGACCACGCGGTATTCCTGCTTCAGGTACGCCGCGACGTCCTCCGCGGCGGCCTGTGCGTTGCCGCCGTAGGACGGCAGCTGCTTTGCCGATATGCTCGTGAGATTCCTGGGCTGCACCGGGCAGCGGCCTATCGTGAACGCGTCGGCCATGTACAGCGGGTAATCCGCAAGCGCCTTGAAAAGCTTATCCGTGCCGAGACGGAAGCTGTCCGCGCCCATGGCGGTCATGCCTCGGCGCTGCAGCTCAGCCACGTCCGCCGAGAGCTGCTTTTCAAATTCTCGCGCCATCTCGGCACAGCGGTTGGGTTGGTCGAGAAAGACGACGGCGTCCTCCGGGATATAGTCCAGCCCGCAGGCCATAGGATACATCATCGGCAGATATCTGTCCGCGTCGGATATAAGTATATGCTCTCTGAGCTTTTCCGCGTCTGCGCGCATATTCGCCGCGAGCGCGGCTGCGCTCTCGCTTGTACGGCGCCTTGCGTAGTTCTGCGCGAAGCTCTCTATCCCGGCGCAGAGCTCCTCCGTGCCGCCGGAACTGAGTACCGGCAGCGACTCCATTGCCGGCAGTATCACGCAGCGCTCAATATGCTCGGTTCTCCTTTGACTCGACACGTCGAAGTGCGACATTGAGTCGATATCGTCGCCCCAGAATTCTATGCGTACCGGCTCTGTATCTCCGGGCGAGAAGAAATCAAGTATTCCGCCGCGTCGCGCATACTGGCCGTGGCCTTCGACCTGCTCCGTGTGCGAATACCCGCAGCGCAGCAGCGCGTCCTCGACCTCAGCGGGCGGATACGAGCCGCCGTCAACTATCTCATATGCCGCCTCCAGCAGGGTCCGAGGCGGCATCGTGCGCTGCATAAAGCCGGATACCGACGCGACTGTGATCCTGCCCTCTCCGTGCGCGAGCTTATACAGGGAAGCAATACGCTTCTGCTCCGCCTGGCGCGAAGCCGCTTCCGCGGGGTAGAAAATGAAGTCGCGCATCAGCAGCGTCTCCGCCTCCGCGCCGAGCATGGAGCGCAGATCCTTCGCAAAACTCTCCGCGGCGGTATCGTCCGGGCATATCACGAACAGCGGCGTCTGCAGCCTGCCTGCCAGCGCCGCCGCGAGGTTTGCTCTGTGTACCGGCGAAAGGCCGGAAATAAGCGCAGGAAGCCCTCCGCTCTCCAGCAGGCCTGGTAGGGCGGCAGCTTCCTTGTGTTCAAGTATTTGATTTATCAGAATGTCCATAGCCGGGTAATTATAACATTTTCCTCATGTAAATTCAATGAGAAAGGACAGACTCAGAATCTAATTAATAATCTGGCTGCGTTTCACCGGCGTTCATGAACAGCTCCTCACATTCGCGCTGTGCGGCCGTAAGCAGACGTTTTGCTTCTGCCGAATCGGCTCGTCTGAGCGCGTTTATCGCGTCTGTCACACTGTTGAAGAGATTCAGGTACATTTTTTTATATATTCCCATTTTTCACCTCTTGACGAAATAATAACATATTGTGATTGTTTCCACAATATGTTTTTTTACGCCGTGTCCGTAATCCCGGTTTTCAGGAAGCGCTGAGGGACATGTTCAGTTATGGACCCAGACGGGAGACAACGGAGAGACTGCGCATAAGCCGGTATCTGTTTTCATGGGCGGCATTGACGGCAAAACGCCGGACGCGCTCAGAAAACATGAATATCACCGTTCGGACTGTCGGGAAGCTGTGCGTAATGATCCGGCGCACTCCTTATGACTCATATAAAATTGGAGCAGCAAAAAAAGAGACGCGCATGCGTCTCTTTTTTTACGATTCTGAACCTGTGCCGCAGAAAAACGCGGCGCATGCCGGCTCTTATTTCACCGGCCTGATATCCAGCATTCTGTCCATCGTGAACCCTGTCAGGAATCTCGAGTACATGTCCGGTATAATTCGGTATGCGATCGGTGTGATATCCGTTTTTCCCTTTATGGGTTTGACGAGCAGATTTGCTTTCACACCGCTGATGCTGTAGTCGCTCACGATCTCCTCGTAGCCGAAGCGTGCGAAAAACCTGCGCAGCTTTTTTAGCCTGTCGGGATCTGGATCCTCAAACTCGGTAAGCTCGGCTATTATGCCCTGCTTTTCGGCGTAACGCCTGTTTATCAGCCGCATTATCTGCACGCCGAGGCCCTGACCCCTGTACCAGGGCATGACCGCCATATACTTGAGCAGCACATAACCGTAAAGGCTCTTCGTCAGCACGAGCGCATAGCCAGCGTCCATGCCGCTGTCCTCATCGTAAGCGACCAGCATCTCTATCGAGCCGTTCATAATACCCTTGTGTATCGCGATGCGCGGGATGATCTCCTCGCTGTCGAAGTCCATTTCTATAAGCGTAAAATAATGCTCGAGATCTTTGTGTCCGCCTTTTCTGATATTCAGCATGTTTTGTCTCCCCCGTCCGTATCGGTATTGAGCGCCTGTGCGCGGCAAAGCTCCGCATAGACGCCGTTTTTCCTGACGAGCTCGTCATGGCTTCCGAGCTCCACGATATGCTCGTTTTCAATCACGGCTATCTTGTCCGCGTTTCTGACCGTCGAAAGCCGGTGTGCGATTATTATCGTCGTCCTCCCGCGGCTCAGTTCGTCAAATGCAGACTGTATTCTCTGCTCGGTCACTGTGTCCAGCGCCGAGGTGGCCTCGTCAAGAATGAGTATCTTCGGATTTTTCAGGAAAACGCGCGCGATGGATATGCGCTGTTTCTGTCCGCCGGAGAGCATCACTCCGCGTTCTCCGATATATGTGTCGTAGCCGTCCGGCATTTCCATGATCTCGTTGTGTATTTCCGCCCTGACCGCCGCCTCAACGATCTCCTCGTCGCTTGCGTCCGGTCTGCCGTAGCGGATGTTTTCACGCACGGTGCCGGCAAACATGAACACGTCCTGCTGGATGATGCCGATATTCTTTCTCAGACTCGTCTGCGTCACATCACGCACATCCGTGCCGTCAACTCTGACGCTGCCGGAGCACACATCGTAAAAGCGCGGCAGCAGCTGGCACAGCGTCGTCTTACCGCCGCCGGAGGGTCCGACTACCGCGAGGCACTCTCCCGGGGCGATGTGCAGATTGATGTTTTCCAGTACCGGCACTCCGTTGCCGTAGTCGAAGCATACGTTTTCATACTCGACCTCGCCGCGCACCCCGTCCATGACCGCCGCGTCCGGCTTGTCTGTAACGGTCGGCTGAGTGCGCATTATCTCTGTAAAGCGCCTGAATCCCGCCATGCCCTGCATGTAGGTCTCGGAAAACTGCACGAGCTTCCGCACAGGCGTGACAAACGCGGAGACGTACAGAGAGAAGGTAATAAGATCAATATAGTCCATCCCGCCCTGCATTATAAACAGTCCGCCGAGGGCGATTATTATGACCTGCATTACGCCGGTCGTAAATTCCATCCCGCTCATATACAGGCCCATCGTCCTGTAGTACTGTACCTTTGCGCCGCGGAATACGGCATTTGCCTTTTCGAACTTGCCGTTCTCCTGCTCCTCGTTGGCAAAGGCCTTGGCGGTGCGTATGCCGGAAATGCTGCTCTCAATGGCTGAGTATATCTCGGCCGTCTTGCGCTTGACCTCGACGTTTGCGTCCATCATTCTCACGCGCTGCGATAGAGTAAACCAGAGTCCAAGCGGCAGGACTATCGCCAGCACCAGCGCGAGACGCCAGTCCAGCGTGAACATCACTCCGAGCGCGCCGACTATGGTCAGCGTGCATATGAGAAAATTCTCCGGGCCGTGGTGGGCAAGCTCCGTCACCTCGAACAGGTCGCTCGTGATGTGGCTCATAAGCACGCCCGTCCGGTTCTTGTCGTAGAAGCTGCAGGAGAGGTCCTGCATGTGCATGAACACATCCGCGCGCATATCGGACTCAACAAGCACGCCCATCTTGTGGCCCACGACGGTAATAACATAGTACAAAAAGCCCTTGAGTATGTACGCCAGCACCATAATGAGCATTATCGTGAAAAAGGCCGCGTACAGTCTGCCCGGCAGGAGCCTGTTCATCGACACCCTCGACACATACGGAAATATTAGGTCGATAAGCGCCACGAGCACAGCGCATATCATGTCCGCAATGAAGAGTTTTTTCTGTCCGTAAATATATGACGCGAAAATTCTTACCGGCTTGTCATCAAAGTTTTTCTGCATCTTTCACCTTTATTCCGCAAACCTGTCCCGTTGTCCGGCAGCCAGAGCGTCGCAACGGTTGTTGTATTCGTTTTCGGCATGGCCCTTTACCCAGTGGCAGTGCAGCTCATGCCTGTCGCACAGCGTAAGCAGCTGCTCCCAGAGGTCGGAGTTGAGCGCGGGCTTCTTATCGGCCTTTACCCAGCCGCGCGCCTTCCACGATCTGGCCCAGCCCTTCTGCAGCGCGTCGATCACATATTTCGAGTCGGAATACAGTTCTACTATGCAGCTCTCCTTCAGCGCCGACAGCGCCGATATTACTCCCGTGAGCTCCATGCGGTTGTTGGTCGTCTGCGCCTCTCCGCCGGAGAGCTCCTTCTCTATTCCGTTATAGCGGAGTATCGCTCCCCAGCCCCCCGGGCCGGGGTTGCCGCTGCATGCGCCGTCAGTATAGATTGTTACTGTTTTCATAGATCATCCGGAATATCCATCTTTTCATAGCGCTCGCGCATGAATTTGTATTCATCGCGGCCGATGATACCGTTTTTCAGAAAGCCGTCGAGCTGAGCATAATACTTTGCCCTGCCTCTGAGCGTACTGACGCATTCGCTCCCGTCGGAATGCAGATGCACCTTCGGCACAAAGCTTATATGCCCGCCGCTCTTTGACGGTTTTTCGCAGGCGCTCTTATTTTCCGGATCTAATATTTTCCGTCTTAGCTTAAGCAGCAGAAGAACAACTGCCGCTATTACCGCGACGGGAATAATCAACGCGAATATTGACGCCATGTTCATCACCGGTATAGCTTCGACAAGCATGACAATCAGCAATGCGGCGACAATACCGGGCAGGCTGCTTTTCTTTTTGTTTTTCTTATTCATGCAGTCACCCTCCTCAAATCATTCCGCTCCGCCGTCCGGAGCTTTTTCTTCCTCTGCTGTGTCGTTCTCCTCGTCTGTCTCTCTCTCTGTGCGCTCGATGGATATCACCCGGCTGCCCTCAGTCAGCCTCATTATGCGCACGCCCTGAGTGGAACGTCCGAGCATGGATATATGGTCCACTGCCATACGTATGATGGTGCCGTCGTCGCTTATGACAAGGATGTCCTCATCGGAGTTGACCATCTTTACGTCGGCGATGCCGCCGGTCTTGCCGGTCACCTGATAGTTCTTTATACCCACGCCGCCGCGGCCGTGGACGCTGTACTCGCTGAGCATAGTCCGTTTGCCGTAGCCCTTCTCGGTTATCGTGAGCACCGCTTCGCCCGACAGGCTGTTGCCCGCTCCGACGACATAATCGCCGTCTCTCAGGCGTATGCCGCGCACACCGACGGCCACGCGGCCCATAGGACGCAGTTCGTTTTCGTTGAAGCAGACCGCCATTCCTCTGTAGGTCGCGATGAGAATATTTTCGTCACCCGTTGTCTGCAGAACGGAGATGAGCTCGTCGCCGTCGTCGAGAACTATAGCCTTCAGGCCGTTGGCGCGGATATTCTTCAGCGCCGACTGAAGCATACGCTTGACCGTACCGCGTTTTGTGACAAAGACCAGATATCCGTCGTCGTCCATACCGCGGCCTCTTATCATGGCGCTGATCTTTTCGCCGTTCTCGGTCTGGATTATATTGATTATATTCGTGCCGCGCGCGTTGCGGCCGGCTTCGGGGATGTTGTAGCCCTTCTTGATGAACACGCGGCCCTTTGATGTGAAGAACAGGATATAGTCATGCGTAGAAGCCGTGAACACGGTGTCTACATAGTCCTCGTCTTTGGTCGCCATTGCACGGATTCCCTTGCCGCCGCGTCCCTGCGCCCTGTACTCGCTGACCGGCATACGCTTTATATAGCCGCCGTGGGTCAGGGTATAGACGCACTGCTCCTCCTCGATGAGGTCCTCTATGTCTATCTCGTCCGCGACGTCCTGTATCTCCGTGACCCTGTCGTCTCCGTACCTGTCGCGCAGCTCGATAAGCTCGTCCTTCAGGACTCCCTTGATTTTCTCGGGATCTTCAAGCAGCTCCCTGAAGTATTTTATTTTCTCCTCGAGCTCCCTGTACTCCTTTTCGAGCTTCTCACGGTTGAGACCCTGCAGGGATATCAGGCGCATGTCGCAGATAGCCTGAGCCTGAACGTCACTGAGACTGAAGCGCTCCATAAGGCGCTGCTTTGCATTGTCGTAGCTGGTGCGTATGATATGGATGACTTCGTCGATATTGTCCTGAGCGATGAGCAGACCTTCCAGCAAGTGTGCCCGCTCCTCCGCCTTGCGCAGATCATACTTTGTGCGGCGGACGATTATCTCCTCCTGGAACGTCAGATACTCGTCGAGTATATGGCGCAGGGAGAGTATTTTCGGCTGTGACTGGTTGTTGACCAGAGCCAGCATGTTTATCGAGAAAGAGCTCTGCATCGCGGTCTGGGCAAACAGACGGTTCAGCACGACCTGAGGATTTGCGTCACGCTTGAGCTCGATAACAACGCGCATACCGTTGCGGTCGGTCTCGTCGCGCAGATCGGAGATGCCCTCAAGACGCTTGTCGTGTACCTGATCGGCGATGTTTTTTATGAGCTGGCGCTTATTCACCTGATACGGCAGCTCTGTCACGATTATCCTCGTACGCCCCTGACCGTGCTCTTCAAACTCTGTGCGCGCACGCACGACTATCCTGCCTCGGCCTGTGGCATAGGCCTGACGTATGCCGCTGCGGCCCATGATGATACCTCGGGTCGGAAAATCGGGACCGGAGATATGCTGCATCAGATCGGCGAGCGTCGCCTCGGGATTATCCAGCACGCATACACAGGCGTTAATGACCTCTCTGAGATTATGCGGCGGGATATTCGTCGCCATGCCGACCGCAATACCGGACGAACCGTTCACAAGCAGATTCGGGAAGCGTGAGGGCAGCACCCTCGGTTCCTTTCTGGTCTCGTCAAAGTTTGGATCCCAGTCGACTGTCTCCTTGTCAATATCGCGGAGCATCTCGTTTGAGATTTTGGACAGTCTCGCCTCGGTATAACGGTAGGCAGCGGGCGGGTCGCCGTCCACGGAACCGAAATTTCCGTGTCCGTCGACAAGCATATAGCGCATCGAAAAGTTCTGCGCAAGTCTGACCATCGCGTCATATACCGAACCGTCGCCGTGCGGATGGTAACGGCCCAGCACGTCGCCGACACAGGTCGCGGACTTTTTAAAGGGCTTATCGCTGGTCAGCCCATCCTCGTACATCGCGTAGAGTATACGGCGGTGCACCGGCTTCAGTCCGTCGCGTACATCCGGCAGCGCTCTGCCGACGATGACGGACATGGCGTAGTCGATGTAGCTGGTCTGCATTTCGTT
>JAQXKZ010000003.1 GCA_029010715.1 Clostridiales bacterium | reverse complement strand
CCGAGACCGTAGGGGTGCCCCGCAGCGCCGGTACGCACATGACCATCGGCGGACTCATGCTCCGTGATGACAAGTCCGGCAAGCCGGTCTATGCCGAAGTCCAGCAGGGCCGGGCACATCGGCACCGACGGCCCGGTCAGTATCGTACAGGCGTCTCTGCACAGCTCCAGCAGATGCGGCAGCGTCTTGTTTACAAGGCTGCTCCCGGTAATAAGCACCAGATCGCAGCGCGGAAGTATCCAGTCGCAGGCCGCGTCCGGATAATCACCCGGCTGCGGGCAGCGCTCCGTCACATAGACCGCCTTCGCCTGCTCTCGCAGGCCCTTAGGGCCTCTCATATGCCCCACTATACCGACAGTACGTCCGCGCAGATCTATACCCTGCGTAGAATAGTTTTCAAACGGCTCATAGGATTGTAGCCGCTCCATGCGCTCTGCCGTGTTATAGTACGCGTTGATCGCCGCGAGTCCGAAGCCGGCCTCCGTCAGGTTCCAGCTTGCCGCAGCCCGCGCGGCTTCACGGAGGCTCAGTCCGGTGACGCCGTCCGGAAACATGGGGGGGATGCTGTCTCCGGGCGTCGTCATGGCAAAGCCGGTACTGCTGCGTGTACGCACCGATGTCCAGTACTTCCCGGCCACAGCGCCGCTTATCGTTTCGCCGCTGTCTACACCCGCGGCGAGCACTTCGTACAGTTCGAAGAAATCAGACTTCATTGCGTCTCGCTCTGAGCTCTATCATCTGAGCCGCGATCGATACGGCGATCTCCGCCGGGGTCTCGGCCTTTATGCTGATGCCTATCGGGGAGGTGATGCGGGCGAGTTCGCTCTCGTCTATGCCGAACTCCTCCACCAGACGCCTGAATACGCCCGCCTTCTTATGCGCCGAGCCTATGACGCCGATGTAGCAGGCCTCGGTCCTGAGCATCTGCGCCTGGACGACCGTATCGAAGGCATGGCCGCGCGTCATGACGCACACATAGTCCTCTTTGGTTATATCCACATAGTCGCTGATATGCTCAAAGTCAATGAGCTTGACCTCCTCCGCGGCCGGGAACAGTTCCTTCCTTGCAAATTCCGGTCTGTCATCGAGCGCCACGCAGCGGAAATCGACATGGCTGAGCACCGGTACCAGCTCCTGCGCGACATGGCCGCAGCCGAAAACATACACCCTGCCGGAGGAATTGATCTGTTCGACGTAGAAATCACGTCCGTCCCGCGTCTCACGCCTGGGATGGCGCGTCATTAACGAGTTCAGCCACTCCGGAGCGTCGACGTTAAAATACCCATGCTCCTGCGTATACAGTCCGAGTCTGCCGTCCGCAGATATCTCAGACACGAGCCATATATCGTGTCCCTCGCGGAACAGCTCCTCCGCCTTCTCCGCAACGGCAAGAGTCTCGCGGTCGCCGGCGGGTATATAACGGAAGAACACATTGACCGCGCCGCCGCAGATCATGCCGAGCTTCTGCACATCGTCTCTGGTCAGGGAAAAGTCCTGCTCCCCCGAGCATTTGTCCTTCAGTACCTGCGCCGCTATATGCTCCGAGCGGTACTCGACCGCGCCGCCGCCGATAGTGCCGCAGACGCGGCCGTCTTCGGTTATGAGCATTCTGGCCCCGGCGCCTCTCGGCGTGGATCCGGAAGACGCGATAACCGTGACAAGCACAAGGTCCTTGCCGCCGTTGAGCAGGCCGGCAATCTTTCCGAACATCTCTCTCATTGTATTATCTCCTTCCGACAGTAAGTGTTTATTATCTCCTTGAGGCCCAGCGCCTCGGCAGCTCTTCGCCGGTGGGCCTCTCTGGCCTTGTCGTCCTTACATTTGGCAAGGCTTTTTTCGAACCGGCGCTCCAGCGGAATCCTCTCCGCATCCCCGACGCACTTGTCCGCAATGTAAACCACCGCGGCTTCATTTACCTCAGCAGGCGCGTCGAGGTCATGGTGCTGTCTCACGATATCCGCAAGTTCCGGACTGCCCAGCCCGCGCAGCCAAGCGGCCCCGGCAGCCGGGTGCTCCGGCTGCGTCCTCGCTATGTCGTGCAGCAGCGCCGCGCGGTGTATCAGCACCGCGTCAAGCTCCCTGCCGGCCGCGGTCAGCTCCGACGCTATCCTGTCAGCCTCGCGGCAGACGGCCCGGCAGTGCTCACGCACCCGCTCCGGCAGCGGCACGGCCTCCATCAGCGCGGCACACAGCGCGTCGTCAGGCTCAAACTGCGGCACTATGGCCGGAAACTGCGGCGCGAAGCCTTTCCCGTCATATTCTATAATATAGTATCCGCCGTACGCGCTCCTGTACTCCGCCGCACGGTATTCGTCCGAGCCGCTTATGAGACACAGAAAGGACTGCATCACGGCGTTGTGCGCCACTATCGCGATGTCTCCCCCGCTCTGTCCGAGCGCTTCTCCGACAGCCGCGGCAAAGCGCCGCTGCGCATGTTCAAAGCTCTCCGAGTCCGGCATGGGTATATTCGCGTACCGCCCCCGCGCCGCGTACAGCTCAGGCCAGCGGAGCTTTATCTCCCTGAAACTCAGTCCGTCCCAGTCTCCCATCGAGGCCTCAGCAAGACCGGTTATCACGACAGGCTCCGGCGCTATGAATCTCGCGGTGTCCGCCGCTCTGGACAGCGGGCTCGTAAACACCGCGCTGACCATGCCGCGCAGCTCGCGGCCAAGCAGGCAGGCCTGAAGGCGGCCGAACGGCGACAGCGGCATATCCGTACTGCCGAGGCAGTACTTCTCACCGTCCGGGAAATCAGGCCGCCCGTGCCGCGCCAGATATATCCGGCGCATCAGAGCACCCCGTCAAAGTATTCTCCGAAGAGCTCATTCGCCTTCCGGCGCAGCTCCTCTTCATACGCATGGAATCTCGCGATAAGCTCACGACCGTCGTCGGTGAGCCTGCTCTGCCCGCCTCCGGCACCGCCCTGTGTGCGTTCAATAAGCGTGCGGCTGAACTGGGACTCCATCGTGCGTATGATGTTCCAGCCCGTCGAATATGAGATTTGCATACGCTGGCAGGCAGTGCGCACCGAGGCAGTCTCGTCCACCATTGTAAGCAGCATGGCTATCTTGTCGTCAAAGAACGGCTTCTCCTTCGACAGCGCCACACTCACCACCGGCCTCACCAGATGCTGGTTATGAAACTGCAGCAGCGCACGGTAATCCTCCGGAGTGTCCGCATCGTGGAGTATGCCGGCATCCTCCACCCCGATCTCCGTCATTTCCGTGCCGCAGCGCGACAGCGCGCCGTTCAGGCCGCCGGCTCCGTGGTCGTTCAGTATCGTCCCCACAAGCCTGGAGGCGATCATTATCGGGTGTCCGCGCTGTCCGTCGCATACCGGACATGCCAGCTCCGCCTCCGAAGCGAGCAGCGCTTTCACGGTGTCGGACGTGAACAGAGGGATATCCACCGGTGTGAAGAGTATCCTCTCACACTTGTCCTGCAGATACTCCAGCCCTATTCTGGCCGAGTCAAACATCTGGGTCGTCTCATAGTTTTCGTTTCTGAGAAAAATCACCCCGTTGTTGCTCAGGTGTCTCTCCAGCGTAATGGCATTGTAGCCGGTTATCATCACTATCCTTGTGATCCCGGCCTGCTGAAAGGTAGCCACTATGCGTTGGGCAATAGATATCGAGCCGATATTGAGCATGGGCTTAAAATCGCCCATTCTTGACGACATCCCCGCCGCCACTATAAGTGCGCCTGTCTGCACGGTCTCACCCCCGACAAATCAATCCGGAACTGTCCGGTAAGGTTCACATTTCCGTTATAATCAAGTATACACACTCTGCTCTTTTTTGTAAATTGCAAATATTGTTTTCACCGGCACTTGCCCAGCGGTATGCGCGGCGTGTATAATAGGAAAAAACCGTATGGAGGTTGGCGCCATGAACGGAGGCATATATATCTGGGGCACCGGCTGCACCGCCGGCGAGCTTATTGAAAAACTGCCGGGAAGCCTCGACGTACGCGGCTTTGCCGACAGCTTTCCGACGGCGGATACTTTCATGGGAAAGCCGGTAGTCAGTCCGGAAGCTCTCGCAGCGCTCTCGCCGGAGCTTATCATCGTTGCAAGCCGCCACACGGACGAAATACTGCGCCGCTGTTCAGAGCTCGGCATTGAGCGCGGCCGGCTGCTGTTCGTCAAAGACAGCTTCCGTCTCGCAGATCTCAACTCCGGCTGTGACAGCGCCCTGCGTCTGCTCGGTCCCGAGCTGCTCCGCTCGCTCATCCCCGCCTGCCGCATAGTGCGCGAATCCGCTTACGGCGACAGTGCGCTTGACGGGCGCGACCTTGAAAACGACTACGTCCGCGTCAGGACGCTGGAGCTCGCCTGCGAAATGCTGACGGACGTGCCCGGCGCGGCGGCAGAGCTGGGCGTATACAGGGGCGGCTTCGCCCGCTGCATCAACGCCCTGCTTCCCGGGCGCAGGCTCTACCTGTTCGACACCTTTGACGGCTTTGACAGCGCAGAGGCCCGGCACGAGCGTCAGCTCGGCCGCTGCGGTGAAGGCTTTATCGAGGCGCACAGGAACAGCTCTCTCGAACGTGTTCTGGCGCTCATGCCGTACCCCGGGCAGGTGACTCCCATGCCCGGCCTGTTTCCCGCGTCGCTCAACGGTCTGGAGGAGCGTTTTGCGCTGGTCTCGCTCGACGCGGACCTCGAAGCCTCGACATACGCGGGACTTGATTATTTCGTGCCGCGCATGAACCGCGGCGGCTTCATCTTCCTGCACGACTACAGCTCCCCGCTGGCCGGAGTCCGCGCGGCGGCAGAGCGGTATCAGCGCGAGCACGGACTGCGCTTTCACGCGCTCCCGCTCTGTGACGTAAACGGTACTCTCGTGCTGTGCATGTAGCGATAACATACGCCGAGCTTCACGGCGCGCGGCGTATTTAAGGACTCGCCTTCCCCTGCGGGCTTTTTCGGCAATTGAAATACCGGCGTTTTCACGCCGGTATTTCAATTGCATATTATTCTTCCATATTTAATTACATATTTTACCGAAAGCCGCCGTGCAGGCACACCGGAGCGTCCCGTAAAGAGTCCGGCGCGCCTGTGCCGCTTTAAAGAGCCTTAACGCTTTTGAAGGTCCCCCGGCATCAGAGATAGAACTTCGGCGTCTTTTTTCCCCGGCAGAGCTTCAGCAGCATCGCGGACGCCGCGATCTGCATCGGCTTTGGCACGACACGTCTGCCGAACGGGCATACAGCCACACAGCGCATGCAGCTGATGCACTTGCTGTGGTCGGTATTCTTCGGGGCATACTGGTCGATCGCTCCGGTCGGGCACTCCATGCCGCAGGTGCCGCAGCCGTCGCATCTGTCGTTGGACGTCGGGTAGATAGGAACGCCCTTATATTCCCTGTAGGGGCGGTTTCCGGGCATCT
>JAQXKZ010000002.1 GCA_029010715.1 Clostridiales bacterium | reverse complement strand
ATACCTCAATCCATAGGTAATTTCCTCGCCGCTACGGTAAGCAACAAATATTTGTTCCTGCTGATGGTCGTCGCGCTGTTTCTTATCATAGGTATGTTCATGGACGGCACCGCCGCAATGATAGTCATCGCACCCATTTTTGCGCCGGTCGTCAGGGCCCTGGGTATAGACATGGTGCACTTCGGACTCGTGATGGTAATGTGCTGCGCGATCGGAGCTATCACTCCGCCCTTCGGCGTCATCATTTATCTCATTGCTCCTATGATGCGTATGCGGGTTTCCGACTTTATCAAGGAGCTTATGCCGTTTATATGCGTGCTCATACTCTGCGTGATCATTGTGGTCTTTGTGCCGCAGATCGCAACTTTCTTGCCGAACCTTATTTACGGCACTTAAATAACAGTTCAAATGGAGAATTTTAATGAGAGCAATATTTGGAGCGCTTAAAGAATTCAACGACGACGCCATGCTTATGGCGAAGCAGCTGGGCTCCGACGGGATTCATTTCAACACACCCCCGATCCCCGGCGATGTCACGTGGGATGCGGACGCGCTGCAGTACCTGATCAACTACAGCGCGAAGTTTGGCCTAAGGGTCGAGATGATTGAAAACGTGCCCATAAGATTCTACGACAAGGTTTTGCTCGGTCTGCCCGGGCGTGATGAGCAGATTGAAAACTACATAAACATCATACGCAACATGGGAAAGGTGGGCATTCCCATCCTCGGTCATCACTTCTGCCCCAACTGGGCCTGGAGGACCACTCTCACAGCTCCCGGCCGCGGCGGCGCCGGTGTGGCCGCCTACGACAGGGATAAGGAGGCAAACGGAAACGCCTACATATATCCGTACATCACCGACGCTGTTTTCCCAGACAGGGGAAAGCTCTGGGACAATTACACCTACTTTATAAAAGCCGTGCTGCCGGCCGCCGAAGAGAGCGGAGTACGGCTGGCGATACATCCGTCCGATCCTCCGCTGGAGGAGGTTGACGGGAAGGCCAGAATCTTTATTTCCCTCGAGGATTTCAAGAAAGGCGAAGCGATAGCCGACAGCGACGCATGGGCAGTCAATCTCTGTCTGGGCTGCTTCTCTCAGCGCGGCGGCGAGGACTACGCGCTGGAGGCAATAAAGTACTTCGGCGAGCGCAACAAAATAGCAATGGTCCATCTCCGGGACGTGCAGGGCTGCGGAGATCACTTCAAGGAGTGTTTCCTCGGCGAGGGCAACTGCAACCCGGCAAAGCTCCTCTGCGCACTCAGAGACGTCGGCTACGACGGCTGCCTTATGGATGACCACGTCCCGCACATAATCAATGACACCCGCTGGGGCCATACCGCCCGCGCCAACGCCAACGGCTATATCCGCGGTATGCTGAACATGCTCGAGTACCTCGAGCCCGGGAACAACTGAGCGCCGAGCGTCGCCAACGCCCGCCGGCAGTACCCGGCAATCGCAAAACGCCATCGGTCATACGGCCGATGGCGTTTTCGTATATGATATGCTTTTGAACGCCGGACGGCTCCTCAGCTGCCGGCGCGGCTGTCTAGCCAGCTCGAGTAGTCGGCCCCCTGAGACGTCGCTTCAAACTCGCCGCTGAGCTTGCTCATGACGCGGTTGTAGCCCTCGGAGCCCTCCTCATAGGGCAGGGGCCTGTAGTCGTTGTAGTTCTGGGCCTTGGCCATGGCGCCCTCAATATTGCTGCTGACGCAGCAGGGGATGACGGTCATTCCCGAACGGTAAACATAGCCGTCGTCGCCGCGGGTCAGCTCGACCTGCACTATGGCTGTATCCGGGTCGGTAGGCATGGTGCTGCCGCCGAAGGTCCAGTTGCCCATGCTGTAGAGTATCAGGCCGCTGCCGTATTCCTCGATCGGCTGCAGGCAGTGGGGATGGCTGCCGTATATCAGATCGGCGCCGGCGTCAATGCAGGCGTGGGCGAGGTCTATCTGGGCCTTGTTGGGCTCATAATACAGCTCCTGCCCCCAGTGGAAGGCGCAGATGACATACTCCGCGCCGTCGTTTATAAGCTGCTCAACTGCAGCGACAGCCTTGTTTTTGTTCGGCGCAAGGTCCTTGCCGGAGCAGTACACGCCGATAACAAGGCCGCTGTCGGTCGTAAAGAGCTGAGCCTGACCCTCCTTGCCGTAGGGTATGCCGTAGCTTTCAAGCGTATCATAGGTGCTGGTCTCGCCGGCCTCGTAGCAGTCCATGATATGGTTGTTGGCTGTGGTGACGAAGTTCACGCCGCCCTCGATGATTATATTCGCGTACTCGGTCGGGGCGATGAACGGGAAATACACCTGCGTATAGTCGTAGGCGAGGTTCTTGTCGGACAGTATACATTCGAAGTTTGCGATGGTGAAGTCATCGCTGTCGAAATACTGCACGGTATTGGAGAAGGGGTAGCTGTAATCGCCGTTGATGACTCCCGCATAGCCGGCAGGATGCTGGGCATAGTTTGCGTTCGACCAGAGCGTGCAGTCGCCCACGACGGAGATAGTATATGTCTCAGGCTCCGGCGTTGGCGTCGGCGTCGGGACCGGTGTGGGCGAAACCTCCGGCGACGGCGAGGCTCCAAGCTCGGCAAAGGCCGGCTCGGCGCTCCCGGCAGGGGCCGGAACGTAATTCGGAGTCTCGATACGGAGCTTGACCGTCAGGACAAGCACTCCGCAAAGAAGCAGCAAGCAAATCAATTTGAGTATCTTTTTCATTTTCGAACCTCTGTATATATTCTGTATGTAAAAGACGCGTATATTTCTATTATGTTCCTACAGCAGCCGTCTTACAAGCGGCAGCCGTCTGGCAATATATGTAAGGGCGAAGCAGCTCAGCGCAAGCAGGGCAGTAAAGCCGAGCGAACCGGGAATGGGCCGGGCCGCGGCTATCCCAATGCCGAAGCGCTCGAGGATATTTATCACCAGAGGGTGCATCAGATACACGCCCAGCGTGCAGTCCGACAGCTCCCGGATGAGCTTCTCACGGCGGAACTTATGACCGCGCAGGGCGGAAAAAAAGCAGAACAGCGCGCCGGCCATGATAAAGTTCGGCAGCGAGAAATAGCTGAACAGCCATCCGTCGGCATAGCCGCGATAGTTCGAGTACCAGCGGTTGCAGGCGGAGGCGAGCGCCGCGCACAGCAGGAAAACCGCCGGAGCCGTATACAGCGTGCGCTTTCCGAAGCTCATCTGTCCCAGCCGCCAGCCTAATATAATATAGAGCAGATATGCCAAATAGTCAAAGCTGAAATTCAGGGTGATGCGGTTCAGCAGCGGCGCCGGGTCCGGGGTCAGATTGAAATTCGCCATAAGCAGCACGGTGAACAGGAGCACGCCCAAAAGCCAGCGCGCGTCAAGCTTAACGCCGTGAAGAGCACTGTGCAGAACCGGCATAAAGAGATAACACATAATCATAGCCGACAGAAACCACATATGGTAATGCCCGGCCACGACCGAACAGGCAAAGTCATAGAGGCTGCCGAAGCTCCCGGAGGCGACACGGCCGCCGGCGGCATAAAGCAGCGACCAGAAGCAGAACAGGCCAAGCAGACGCAGCACATGCCCGCGTAAAAACGGGCGCAGCTCCAGTCTCTCACGGTCCAGCATCAGCGTTCCGCTCAGCATGAAGAACAGCGGCACGCTGCCGCGCACGGCGGTGCTTATGAAATTGAGCGGCACAAAGGCCGCAGAGTCCAGCGGGCAGTCATGGTAGACGCCCGAGCAGGCATGTATAACCAGCACCATTACACAGGCGCATATCCTGCACAGGTCCAGCTCATATCTTCTATTCATCCGTGTCTGTATCCTTTTTCTCGCCGGACGCCGCATCCGGGCCGTAAATAAGCTCCAGCTTCTGCTTTCTGCTCATGCGCTTGATATGCCATTCGCGGCTCATGGCCTCATGCACGGTCTCAAATTGCTCGCAATAGGCCAACTCCACCGGCAGATGTGAGCGCGTGTATTTTGCTCCCATTCCGGCCGCGTGGGCGCGCACGCGCTCCTCCAGGTCGTTTGTCCAGCCGGTGTAAAGCGAGCCGTCCCCGCAGCGGAGTATATATACCCAGTTCAACGCTGCACCTGCCGGATGCTCTTTTCAAATTTACTGCGCGGTCCCATAAGCTCATGTCCGCAGCCGCAGCAGCGGAGCCTGAAATCGGCGCCGGTGCGCAGGACCTCCCACTGCTTGCTGCCGCAGGGGTGGGCTTTTTTCATAGTGAGGATATCTCCGACCTGAATGTCCATTACTTCTTGATCTCCTCCCAGTAGCGTTTGGCTGTCTGCTCGGTCTTGTTGTCGCCGTACTCGTAATAGTGCGCGTTTCTGAGTTCATACGGCAGGTACTGCTGCCGCACCCAATGGCCGGGGTAATTGTGCGGATACCGGTAGCCCTGCTCGCGCTCAAAGCCGGTACCGTCGGCGTGCACGTTCTGCAGCTCACGCGGGATACTGCCGGTGTGTCCGGCGCGCACGTCGGAGAGCGCGGCGTCAATGCCCATGCAGGCCGTATTGGACTTCGGCCAGGTGGCCAGCAGAATACATGCCTCTGACAGGGGCAGCCTTGCCTCCGGCAGTCCGAGCTGCAGCGCCGAGTCGACGCAGGCTTTTACTATCGGCACGGCAAGAGGATATGCCAGACCTATGTCCTCGCTCGCCGAACAGAGAATACGGCGGCAGGCGCCGACGAGGTCGCCGGCCTCGAGGAGCCGCGCAAGATAGTGCAGCGCCGCGTCCGGGTCGGAACCGCGCAGGGATTTCATCAGCGCGGAGAGTATGTCATAGTGGTCGTCGCCGTCCCGGTCATAGCGCATGGCGCTCCGCTGGGTGATGGCGGCGGCGTCCTCCGCCGTGACAGTTTTCCGGTCTCCGGCCGCGGAGAAGAGCAGCTCAACGGAATTTATCGCCTTGCGTACATCGCCGCCGCAGGCGGAGGATATGCGCCCGGCCACGCCGGAGGCCAGCTCCAGCGGCGTCTCCCGACGGGCGTTCATGATATCCACGGCGCGCAGCACCGCCCGATTCACGTCGGCAGGCGAAACGGGCTTGAACTCAAAGACCGTCGAACGGCTCAGTATCGCGTTGAACACGCAGAAATACGGGTTTTCCGTTGTCGAGGCAATGAGCGTTATACGCCCGTCCTCTATGAACTCCAGCAGAGACTGCTGCTGCTTTTTATTAAAATACTGTATCTCGTCGAGGTAGAGCAGCACGCCTCCGGGTGTGAGAAAGGTATCGAGCTCGTCGATTATTTTTTTGATATCCGCAATACCGGCAGTCGTGGCATTGAGCTTACGCAATGTCCGGTTGGTACGCTGCGCAATGATGCGCGCAACGGTGGTCTTGCCTGTGCCCGAGGGGCCGTAGAATATCATATTCGGTATCTGCCCGCCCTCAACAATGCGCCGGAGCATGCCGTCCGGGCCGAGTATGTGCTTCTGTCCGACCACGTCGTCCAGCGACGTGGGGCGTATTTCGTCCGCAAGCGGTTTATACATAGGCGCATTCCTGCCTTTCGACATAGTGTTTTGATTATATCACCCGCAGGCGGTTTTGTACACGGTATTATGACGCGGCGGCCCATTATTCTTTCTTCACCCGTCTTGAAAAAGGCTTTTGCCAATGATATACTGATAAAATGCAGCGATATGCAGCACGCACTGTGGAGGAACGAAATGGATTGGAGATACAGGATCAGGGTTTTCCCTGCCCTTATATATACAGCTCTTATAATACTCGTCTGTATGTCGGGACCATATCATGAGGCCCCGGCAAATACCCGGCCGCTGTTCGGCCACTCCAAGATTATGCTGTCCAGCGGCAGATTCCCGGTCGAAACTCCGGAGCTCACCGCAGTGATAGACAGCGGCGACATTCCCCTGCTCGGCTACTTTACCAATCTCACCTATGCCGACTTCAGCGGCAGCCCCTGCTATGAAGAGATATACGAATGGGCGCAGGACAACCCGCAGGTCACGGTAAAATACACCGTGGATTTTCCGGACGGCAGCGTGCAGAGCAGCGATGTGACCAGTCTGGACCTGTCCCACCTGAATTCCGGCAGCATTGAGCAGACGGTCAGGGTGCTGCGGTATCTCCCGTCGCTCACAAACATAAGGCTCGGCGCCGTCGGCGGCGACGGGCTCAGCATAGACGAGCTGCAGCTCCTGAAATCATCCGCTCCTCAGGCAAGCTTTGATTTCAGCGCCTCTGTAGGCGGGGTGTATGTCGACTCTTCGACCGAAAGGCTTGACCTGTCGTCACTTCGACACGAGGACGTAGCGGAGGCCGTTACCGTCCTGTCCTGCCTGAGCAACGTTACATACATAGATCTCGGCACTCAGGGCAGCAATTCCACCGTCACCTGGGAGGACATAGCCGCGATCCGTTCGGCCCGCCCCGAAGCGGAGCTTTCATACAGCTTTACTCTGTACGGTCAGAAGCTTGACCTCGCCGTGCAGAAGCTGGACTTCCGCCAGGTCAGCATAGAGGACGAGGGCAAGGCGCTTATGGAGGCCCTCCCCTGTCTGAGCAGGTGCACGTATCTGGACATGGACAGTACGGGCGTATCGAACGAGGCCATGGAGAAAATACGCGACAGCTTCCCGGACCTTGAGGTCGTATGGCGTATCTGGTTCGGCACCAATTACAGCGTGCGCACGGACGCCGAGCGTATTCTGGCCTCCAAGCCGACCGTCGGCGGCATGATATACGACTCCGGCGTGCTGAAATACTGCACCAAGGCAAAATATGTGGACGTCGGCCACAACGACGAGATGTACAGCGTGGACTTTGCCGCGAGCATGCCGGACCTTGAGGTGCTCATAATCGCAATGACCGCCGTGAAGGACATATCCCCGCTGGTCAACTGTCCCAAGCTTGAATACCTCGAGCTCAACTCCACGAACATCGGCGATCTCTCCCCTCTCAGAAATTCGACGGCTCTCAGGCATGTGAACATATGCTGCTGTCCGAAGATTACCGACATCTCTCCCCTGTATGGTATACACGAGATGGAGAGGCTTTGGATAGGCTGCGAGACCCCCGTCCCCGCCGATCAGGTCTCGTCCATGCAGTCCGCCGCGCCGCTCTGCACTATCAACACCACGACAGAGGATCCGCACGGAGCTGCCTGGCGCTACTCAAGATATGACCCGGAGGAACCCAAGTACTACTGGGTGCCCAGATATGAGAAGCTCAGAGAGCAGCTCGGCTACAACTATCAGGAATACAGCTTCTATTGGCTTGATCCGCTCTGCGACAAGGAGGCTCCCGCCGAATTCCGCGGAAAATACGGGAAAGAGGTCTACGGATGATGAAAATAAAACACCGCCTTTTCCTTGCCATCATGATTATTGCAGTCTGCATCTTAACCGCCGGCTGCTCACAAAGCGGCACTGCGGCGCCGGAGGCTCCGCAGGAGGAGGCCGCGGCAACGCCGGCGCCGACGCCGGCGGAGTACGTGATTCTGGGCAAAAGCTATGCCGCAGATACCGAGAGCATAGACCTCACAGGCATTACAGACAAGCAGGTCAAAATGGTAGTCTCGCCTCTTTCAAGCCTGAAGTCGCTGAAAACTCTCACGCTCGGCTCGCAGGAGGACACCCCTCTGACCTGGAAGAACATACGCAGGCTGCACGAGGCCTGTCCGCAGGCTGTCATAGACTACGCCTTCACACTGTATGACAGGCCCTTTAACCTCAGCGACGGGGAGATGGACCTGAAGTACATAAAGATACAGGACGAGGGCTATCTTGTAGGCCAGATCGCCTCCTGCATGACGAACCTCCGCTATCTCGATATGGACAGCTGCGGCGTGTCCAACGAGAAGATGGCGGAACTCCGGGACAGTCTGCCTGATACGGAGGTCGTCTGGCGCATATGGTTCGGCGATTATTACAGCGTGCGCACCAACGTGGAAAAGATACTCGCGTCCATGCCCGGCAAGGCCGGCGAGCTCATACACGACAACGCAATGCCTCTGCAGTACTGCACAAAGCTCAAGTATCTCGACCTCGGCCACAACAATTATCTCGACACCATAGAGTTTGTTTCGTCCATGCCCGACCTTGAGGTCCTTATAGTCGGCATGTCCTTTGTCGAGGATTTCTCTCCGCTGGAAAACTGCCCGAAGCTTGAGTATCTGGAGGCAATGACATCGCGGCTCCACGATCTGACGCCCCTGTCCGGGCTGAAAAATCTTCAGCATCTGAACATCTGCTATAATTTTTCGGTCAGAGATATATCTCCACTCTACGGCCTGACCAATCTTAAGAGGCTCTGGATAGGTAAATATGACCCGGTACCGCCGGAGCAGATCGCAAAAATCCGGGAACTTCTCCCAAACTGCGTCGTCAATGATACGACCGAAGGCCCAACCGAAGAGGGCTGGCGTATGTCAGAGGTGCCCGACGGCTCAGGCTATCCCCGTTATGATGAGCGGTATGCGCTGCTGAGAGAGCAATTTGGATATGAAGAATGGGACTACGCATACTACTGGAACGACCCGCTGTACTATTACGGCGGCTGAAAAAATTGAGACGGTCCCGTTTATTGGAGGACAGAAAATGCCAGGAAAAAAGCTTATAACAACCGTACTTGCCGTGCTTGCCGCGGTTGCGCTGCTGTGCGCCTGCGGCGACGGCGGCTCAATATTCAATCCCGGCCCCAAGCCGGTGGAATTTCAGGCCGGCAAGGTTTCTCCCGAGGGGCTCACCGAGCTCAGCATCCAGCTTCAGAGCGGCGAGACCGCGCTGCTCGACCAGCTGCCCGATCTGCAGAAGGCCGACTTTAGCGGCAGTGACTGCGTCGGGGAGATTTACGAGTGGGCGCAGGCCCACCCGGACGTCAAGGTCATCTATACCGTGACTCTGCCCGACGGCACTGTCGTGTCCAGTCTCGACAAGAGCGTAGACCTGACAGGCCTCCGCAGCGGGGATACGGACGTTGTCTCCGATTGCCTTGCGATGCTTCCCAAACTGAAGACAGTTGAGCTCGGCAGAGAACGCTCCGGCTTCGGCTGGGACGACGTCGGCAAAATCGCCGCGGCCTGCCCGCAGGCGCAGGTGAAATACAGCTTTACGCTCTACGGCAAGGAGTACAGCACCGAAGACACGACAATCAACCTCAGCCACATCCCCGTTGATGACGGCGGAGCCGCCGTGAAGCAGGCTATGGCGTACATGCCGAATCTCTCGAACCTGGACATGGACAGCTGCGGCGTGTCCGATGAGGACATGGCCGCGATACGCGACGCCTATCCCGACGTCAAGGTCGTGTGGCGCATATGGTTCGGCGACGCCTACAGCGTGCGCACAGATGTGGAAAAGATACTCGCGTCCCAGCCCTCGCACGGCGGTATGCTCACCAGAGACAACACGCAGTCTCTGAAATACTGCACCGATGTAAAATATCTCGACGTCGGCCATAACGACGCTCTGGACGACATCTCCTTCGTCGCATACATGCCGAAGCTGGAAGTCGCGATTCTCGCCATGGACAACTGGTCCGACGCCACCCCGCTCGCCAGCTGCCATAATCTGGAGTATCTCGAAATGCAGACCACGCTCTGCACCGATCTCAGCCCGCTCTCTGGCCTCACAAACCTGCGGCACCTGAACGTCGCATATAATCTCGACCTTAGCGATATTTCTCCCCTATACTCTCTTACCGGTCTGGAGCGTCTGTGGCTTGGCTGCTACAACCGCGTGCCGCAGGAGCAGGTGGAAGAAATGCAGAAGGCCGCGCCGGACTGCGAGATAAACACCACCGTCTACGACGATCCGACCGGCGGACGCTGGCGCTATGTCGATTATAACGACCTTGCGTATGTGTTCATACTGCATCCGCGCTATGAGCTGCTGCGCGAACAGTTCGGTTATGAGTCCGGGGACTTTTCCTTCTACTGGAACGACCCTCTGTATTAATCCCGCCCGCTGAGCAGATTAATCAATAACCGCCGCTGTGTCAAAGTACGCCGTCATGTCTCACACGGACACCGGCACGCTTTCGGCGTCGTTAAAAGCTTCCGGTGAGCGTCCGGCACAGGACTTTAATTTGTTGAATCCGCCGCGGGCAGCAGTAACTGCCTGCGGCATTTTTTTCATATTTTTTTCGCAGGGATATTGACATTTGAAGCGTTTAACGGTATACTTCTACAGTAATTTTAATTGTGATTTTTCTTCGCAGGCGTTCGCCGGTGTAAGGGGCCTAGTGCCCCCTTTAGGCATCGGGGAACGTTATTTTTTTCTCACCGGCACTGACGGCGTTTTCTTCTACTTTTTAACTGCGGAGGATGATCAACATGACAAAATACGTATTCGTCACCGGCGGTGTTGTTTCCGGCCTTGGCAAGGGTATAACCGCCGCCTCTCTTGGCAGACTTCTCAAAGCTCGCGGGCTGAAGGTCGCAGCGCAGAAGCTTGACCCGTATATAAACGTCGATCCGGGCACAATGAGCCCGTATCAGCACGGCGAGGTCTACGTCACCGAGGACGGCGCCGAGACCGACCTCGATCTCGGCCACTACGAGCGCTTCATTGACGAGGACCTCAACCGTTATTCCAATCTCACCACCGGCAAGGTCTACTGGAACGTGCTCAACCGCGAGCGCCGCGGCGAGTACCTCGGCCAGACGATACAGGTCATTCCCCACATAACCGGCGAGATAAAGGACTTCATATACAAGGTCGGCAAAAACACCGGGGCAGACGTCGTTATTACCGAGATCGGCGGCACCACCGGCGACATAGAGAGCCAGCCCTTCCTCGAAGCCGCACGTCAGGTCTGCCTCGAACAGGGCCATGAAAACTGCCTGTTTATCCATGTGACTCTGGTCCCGTTCATAAAAGGCAGCGACGAGCACAAGACCAAGCCGACTCAGCACTCCGTCAGGGAGCTGCAGGCCATGGGTATCTCTCCCGATATTATCGTACTGCGCTGCGACGAGCCGCTCGAGCCGGAGATATTCAGGAAAATTGCGATGTTCTGCAACGTCAAGCCCGACTGCGTCATAGAGAACATCACTCTTCCGAACCTTTACGAGGCCCCGCTGATGCTCGAAAAGAACGATTTTTCACTGATCGTCTGCCGTGAGCTGGGTCTTTGGACCAGGGCCCCTGAGCTAAGCCAGTGGGAGACTCTCGTAAAGCGCATCAAGTCCGCCGACCGCAGTGTTACCATTGCCCTCGTCGGCAAGTATGTCCAGCTCCACGACGCGTACCTCTCCGTTGCCGAAGCGCTGCACCACGCCGGTTACGCCTGCGGAGCAAAGGTGGAGATACGCTGGATCGACAGCGAGACCGTCACCGATGAAAACGCGGCAGATATTTTCAGCGGCTGCGCGGGCATGATAGTACCCGGCGGCTTCGGCGACCGCGGCATAAACGGCATGATCTGCTCGGCGCGCTATGCCCGCAAGACCGGCATGCCATACCTCGGCATATGTCTGGGCATGCAGATCGCAGTCATAGAATTTGCGCGCGACGTCTGCGGTCTGAAGGATGCAAACTCCCGCGAGTTCGATCCGTATTCCGGGCATAAGGTCATTGATTTTCTGCCCGACCAGAACGATGATGTCGACAAGGGCGGCAGCCTGCGTCTCGGCGCATATCCCTGCCGCATCTCTGAGGGCAGCGTTATGGAGCGCTGCTACGGCAGGCAGGACATCTCCGAGCGTCACCGCCACCGCTATGAGTTCAACAACGACTATCGTGAGCTGTTTGCCGAAAACGGCCTTTGCCTCTGCGGCACTTCTCCCGACGGAAGCATAATCGAGGCCGTCGAGCTGAGCGGCGAGCCATTCTTCATAGGCGTGCAGTTCCACCCCGAGTTCAAGAGCCGTCCCAACAGGCCGCACCCGCTGTTTCTCGGTCTCGTGGAGGCTTCTCTGAAAAACGGCGAAAAATAAAATACGCTCCGGCCTTTGCCGGGAGCAGCAAGGGAGGGTCCCCCATGCATGAATTCTACGAGAATCCCCTCTGCGGCCGCTATGCCGACGAGGAGATGAAGCGCCAGTTCTCCGACGACAACAAATTCTCCACCTGGCGCAGGCTATGGCTTGCTCTGGCGGAGAGCGAAAAGGAGCTTGGCCTGAATATAAGCGACGAACAGCTTGACGAAATGCGGCGGCATATATATGATATAGATTATACATCCGCCGCCGCTCACGAGCACGAGGTCCGGCACGACGTAATGGCGCACGTGCTGACCTTCGGCGAGTGCTGCCCCAGAGCGAAGCCCATAATCCATCTGGGCGCGACCAGCTGCTATGTCGGAGACAACACGGATATCATCCGTATGCGCGGCGGTCTGCAGATAATCCGCCGGCTGCTGGTAAACGCCATTGCGGCGATGGCCGATTTTGCGGAAAAGTACAAGGCTCTGCCCACGCTGGCGTACACGCATTTTCAGGCGGCCCAGCCGACGACCGTAGGCAAGCGCGCCTGTCTCTGGATAAACGACCTGCTGTTTGATCTGGAACAGCTTGATTTTCAGCTGGAGCACCTGAAGCTGCTCGGCTGCAAGGGCACGACGGGCACCGGCGCTAGCTTTCTGGAGCTTTTCGACGGCGACGCCGCCAAGGTCGAGGAGCTGGAAAAGAAGATATCCGCAAAGATGGGTTTTGACGCCTGTCAGGCCGTCAGCGGCCAGACCTACACGCGCAAGGCCGACTTTGCCGTGCTGCAGGTCCTCTGCGGCATTGCTCAGAGCGCATCCAAATTCTCCGGCGACATCCGCCTGCTCAGTCACCTGAAGGAAATCGACGAGCCTTTTGAGGCCGGTCAGATCGGCTCCTCGGCCATGGCTTACAAGCGAAATCCAATGCGCTCGGAGCGCATCGCCTCGCTCAGCCGCTATGTAATCTGCGACCTGCAGAACGCCTCCGTCACCGCCTCGGCACAATGGCTGGAGCGCACGCTCGACGACTCGGCCAACCGACGTATATCTATACCGGAGGCCTTTCTCGCCACTGACGCGATACTCAATCTCTGCATCAATATCGTCCGCGGCATGAGGGTCTACCCAGCCGTCATCGCCAGGCATCTCAATGAAGAGCTTCCTTTTATGGCGACTGAGAACATACTGATGTACTGCGTCAAAAACAAGGGCGGGGACCGTCAGGTTCTGCATGAGGCGATACGCCGCCACTCTGTCGCCGCCGGCGAGCAGGTCAAGCTCTACGGCAGAGACAACGATCTTCTGGAGCGCATAACGGCCGACCCGCTCTTTGACCTGTCCGACGGGGAAATGAAAGCGCTTACCGACCCCGCGACCTTCACGGGTATGGCGGAGCGCCAGTGCAGCAAATTCCTGACAGAGAATGTAAAGCCTATTCTCGAAAAGTACAGTTCATGCCTCGGTGCAAAGGCCGAGATAAATGTTTAAAGAAAAGAGATATACTGCTATGTTGACTTCTATTGTTGGTACCAACTGGGGCGATGAGGGCAAGGGCCGCATGGTCGATCTTCTGAGCGAAAACTACGATATTGTCATCCGCTATCAGGGAGGCAACAACGCCGGCCACACCGTCATCAACGAGAAGGGCAAGTTCATTATGAATCTCATGCCCTCCGGTATTCTTCGCGACGATACCGTCAACGTCCTCGGGCCCGGCATTGTCATAGATCTGGAGCACCTCTTCGGCGAGGCTATGAAGCTGCGTGAGGCAGGCATTGAGATCAGCCCCGAGCACCTGAAGATCAGCGACCGCGCGACGATATGCATGCCTTACCACAAGCTGCTCGACGGTCTTGAAGAGGACCGTCTCGGCGATAAGAAGTTCGGCTCCACCCGCCGCGGTATCTCCCCGGTCTACGCCGACAAGTATATGAAAAAGACCATACGCATGGGCGACCTTCTGCATTGGGACACCCTGCGCGACAGGCTTGAAGGCATAGTCGAGTGGAAAAACCTGACCGTCGAGAAGGGCTACGGCCACGAGCCGGTCAAGGTCGACGACATGATGATGTGGCTCGAGAACTTCGGCAAATACTTTACCCCTTATATATGCAACACCACCGAGTATCTGAGCGAGGCCATCAAGGCCGGAAAATCCGTGATCTTTGAGGCACAGCTCGGCGCCCTGCGCGATATCGACTACGGCATATACCCCTACACCTCCGCTTCCACCACGCTGGCCTCCTACGCGCCGATCGGCGCAGGAGTTCCCTTTGCCAGGCTCGACGAGAGCATCGGCATTATGAAGGCATATTCCAGCTGTGTAGGCGAAGGCCCCTTTACCTGTGAGCTGTTCGGCCCTGAGGGCGACTGCCTGCGCGAAGCCGGCGGTGAGTACGGCGCTGCGACAGGCAGGCCCAGAAGAGTCGGCGGCTTCGACGTCGTCGCCTCCCGCTACGGCGCGCTGGTTCAGGGCTGCACCTATATTGCGCTGACCAAGCTTGACGTGCTGTCCTATCTCAAGGAGATACCTGTCTGCACCGCGTATGAGCTGAACGGAAAGCGCACCGACTATTTCCCTTCCGACATCGACGAGCTTGAAGCGGCCAGACCCGTATACGAGTACCTGCCGGGCTTCAACTGCGATATCAGCGCCTGCCGCAGAGCAGAGGAGCTGCCCAAGGAAGCACTGGACTATATCCGTTACATCGAGAAAGCCGTCAACTGCCCGATCAAGTATGTCTCTGTCGGCGCAGAACGTGAAGCATATATTAAAATGTTCTGAAAATTCAGGCGGGAGGTAAGCCATGCAAAACCAGAAAGTGCTGATACTGGACTTCGGCGGCCAGTATAACCAGCTGATCGCGCGCCGGGTCCGTGAGAACAACGTCTACTGCGAGGTACATCCCTACGACATGAGCATCGAGGCCATACGTGCCTACGACCCGATCGGCATTATCTTTACCGGCGGCCCCCAGAGCGTTTACGCCGCGGGCTCGCCCCACGCAGATACCGGCGTATACGAGCTCGGCGTCCCGATTCTCGGTATTTGCTACGGCTGCCAGCTGCTCTCACACGAGCTTGGCGGACTTGTAACCGCGGCGCAGGATGATTCCGCCCGCGAATACGGCAAGACCACGACTTATTTTGATACTTCCTGCCCGCTTTTTAACGGTATCCCCGGGGAGAGCATCACGTGGATGAGCCACGGCGATTACATGGCAAAGGTCCCCGAGGGCTTCAAGCTCTCCGCCCACTCCGCCGCATGCCCGAACGTAGGCATAAGCGACGATAAACGCCGCTTCTACGGCGTTCAGTTCCACCCCGAAGTCAACCACACCGAGTACGGCCGCAACATGCTGCATAACTTCCTGTATGACATCTGCGGCGCGACGGGTGACTGGACCATGGCAGACTACAAAAAGCGCGCCATTGATGAGGTGCGCTCCAAGGTCGGCGACGGAAAGGTGCTGCTGGCTCTCTCCGGCGGCGTCGACTCCTCCGTCGCGGCGGCGCTGCTCGCCGAGGCCGTGGGCAATCAGCTTACCTGCGTATTCGTCGACCATGGCCTTATGCGCAAAAACGAGGGAGACGAGGTTCAGGAGGCCTTCTCCAAATGGGACATCAACTTCGTCCGCGTCAACGCCGAGGCGCGTTTCCTTGCCGCTCTTGACGGCGTCGAGGATCCCGAGCGCAAGCGCAAGATAATCGGCGAAGAGTTTATCCGCGTGTTTGAGGAAGAGGGAAAGAAAATCGGCAAGGTAGACTACCTTGTTCAGGGCACGATATATCCCGACGTTATCGAGTCCGGTAAGGGCGACGCCGCAGTCATCAAGAGCCATCACAATGTCGGCGGCCTGCCCGACTACGTCGATTTTAAGGAGATCATTGAGCCGCTGCGCATGCTTTTCAAGGATGAGGTCCGTCAGCTCGGCCGCGAGCTCGGCCTGCCCTCTTACCTCGTCACGCGACAGCCCTTTCCCGGTCCCGGTCTCGGTATCCGCGTCATCGGCGCGCTGACCAAAGAGAAGCTCGACCTTCTGCGCGAGGCGGACTACATCTTTCGCGACGAGATCAGCAAGGCCGGTCTTGAGGGCGCGCTCAGTCAGTACTTCGCCGCGCTGACCAATATGCGCTCCGTCGGCGTTATGGGCGACGGACGCACCTACGACTATGCTATCGCGCTGCGCGCAGTCAACACCTCGGACTTTATGACTGCGGATTGGGCCCGCATCCCCTTCGACGTGCTGGACCGCATCTCCGTGCGAATCGTCAACGAGGTCGCCGGGGTCAACCGCGTGCTCTACGACGTGACCTCCAAGCCCCCCGCAACGATCGAGTTTGAATAATCGCAGATAGGCCGGAAGGCCTTGAAAGCCAGGGACTTTTGACCGTCTGAACCTCTCCGTGGCAGCGATCCGATGGATGCGCGCCGGGCCCATGTCCGGCATACATTTAAAAACAGCATAACAGGATCAGGGTGCCTTATACGGCACCCTGATCCTGTTATGCGAAACGTGCTTATTTTATTCTGTTGAAACTGAGCGTGACCTTGAAGAGGTCTCCGTCGACGGATATTTTC
>JAQXKZ010000001.1 GCA_029010715.1 Clostridiales bacterium | reverse complement strand
TGCAGCTCCTTGCGGTAGCGGGCGATGAAGGGTATGGTGTTGCCCTCGTCGAGAAGTTTTATGACGTTGTCGATATGTGCCTGCTCGCGGTTGAGCTCGCGGGCGAGTATCTGGCTTATTGTTTCCAATATGTTTCTCCTTTGGCTTGTATGCAATCGCGCCGTCTGGCCAATGTGATTTGTTATTATAACATGTCCGGCATTTTACGGCAAGCCCGGCATTCTGTCGGCGGCGAAAGGGGCGGCAAATATACGCTTTGCCCTGCAAAGAATGGATTGTAGGGCTACAATTTAATTGCTTCTTTAGGCAGATTATGCTATCATGCAAATAATATCTTGATGACTGTATGCTGCAATATGGATGGATATGCGATGCCCCGTCATACAACAGCTCTTGCCCACACGGTATGGCATGTACGAAATCCCGGCAAGTTGGTAATTCAATTTTTGAGGTGACACCAATGGATGCACGAAAAAATCTGATTATCATAAAGGGTAAAGATCAGACGGACTCGGTTGCAAGCTTACGGTTCAACAATGGTAAATGCGAGGTCGTTTATACCACTGCGCCTAATAAGACGTATAGTTTCAATATCAGTAATGTAGAATTACTGCCTCTTCAAAAATATATTGACCCTGCAAATGCTATTGTAAAAGTAAACGGGAATACAATCACAGGCATCGACGGTATTCTTGACTTCGGCTCATATTATCGCATAGTCCGCAACGGAAACAAGGATCTGTCATTTCACAAAAGCGACGTTCAAATTCAGATAAACTGCCTGTCAGAGAGCAAAAACAAGGAAGTATTTCAGTATTTTAAGGAGACTGCGGCAGCGGTCAGTCTGAAAGAAAATGACTTCAACATTCTGGACGCACAGTATGAAAAGATTCAGGCAGTCAGTGATGACACCGTATTGGCAAGTTATTTTGATCCACATAAAACAACTAAAATGCCTGAAAAACCGGATACAATTATCTTTCCTTTCGGTTTGAATCAAAGCCAGAAGCTGGCAGTAGAGCGTGCTCTTTCTTCCAAAATCAGCATAATTCAGGGACCACCCGGCACCGGAAAAACACAGACAATTCTTAATATCATTGCTAATGTTGTGCTTGGCGGGAAAACCGTAGCGGTTGTTTCAAACAACAACTCCGCAATTAATAACGTTGTTGAAAAGCTGGAAAAGAAAAACGCTGCATTTCTGACTGCGTTTCTTGGCAATGCCGCCAATAAGCAAGCATTTTTAGATAGCCAGACAGACTCCTATCCAAATATGAGCAGTTGGGAATTGCCAGCAGAAACTCGGCGATTGCTTGGGGAGAAAATTGCAGTTCTTTCAAAAGAACTCAGTGAAATGCTGAATGTCAAAAATCGCATCGCAGAAATCGAGCAGGACCTTTTGCAGCTTAACCCGGAGCAGCACTACTTCAAGGAATATTATGAGACTTACGGAAAAGCCCAGACATGGAATTGGGGACGACTGTCTTCTAAAAAAATCCTCGCCCTTTGGATGGAGCTTGAACAGCATTTGGAAGGCCGTTCCAAGTTTGGACTTTTTCAAAAGTTGTCCATAATATTCCGTCTCGGCCTAAATTCACTTAAATTGCTTCTCCACGCATCAGAAACAGCCATTCCATATTTGCAGAATCAGTTCTACATAGTGAAAAAGCAGGAGCTGGAAGATGAAAAACTGATGCTGATGCAGAAACTGTCCAATTACGCTTTTGATGCAAATATGGAAGAGCTCATGCAGAAATCTCTCAGCCTGTTTCGTGCAGAACTTGCCGCGCGGTATCATTGGCATAACAGTCGAACACATTATGAGATGAGTGACTTTCGCCGGAACTCCAAGGATTTCACTCACGAATATCCTGTTGTTCTCAGTACTACATATTCTATCAAAGGCACTCTGAACATGGACTATGTCTACGATTATATCATCGTCGACGAAGCATCACAGGTCGATTTAGCCACCGGAGTGTTGGCTTTCTCCTGCGCAAAGAATATTGTGATAGTCGGAGACTTGAAACAGCTTCCTAATGTGTTGACTGAGACCTATATCAAAATCAGTGATACAATTTGGCAAAATTATTCTCTTGAGGAGAGGTACCACTTTTCCACGCATAGCCTGCTTTCTTCTGCCTTGGAAACCTGGCCAAATGTGCCGACCACACTGCTGCGGGAACATTACCGCTGCCATCCGAAGATTATCGGCTTTTGCAATCAGAAGTTCTATAATGGTCAGCTGATTATCATGACAAATGATAATAACGAACCGGATGCCTTGACGATGTACCGTACAGTTGTGGGGAATCATGCGCGAGGGCACACCAATCAACGTCAGATTGACGTAATTCAGCAAGAAGTGATTCCTCGCCTTAAGCAAAAGAATTACAACAGTATCGGTATTATAACGCCATATCGTGATCAGGTTTCCGCAATACGCAAGCAGCTTGGGGATAGTTATGAAGTAGACACGGTTCATAAATTTCAGGGGCGTGAGAAAGACGCAATTATTCTCACATCTGTTGACAACGTAATTTCAGACTTTGTTGACGACCCGCATATGTTGAATGTTGCAGTATCACGTGCGGTTCATTCACTGACGGTTGTTACATCGCAGGATTCACGCAATAATCAGACAAATTATGGGGATCTGATGCGATACATTGAGTACAACAACTTTGAAGTCATACAAAGCCAAGTGTACTCTGTATTCGATATGCTGTACCAGGGCTATGCAGAGCAGCGCAAAGTATATTTGCAAAAGCACAAACGGATATCGGAGTATGATTCCGAAAATCTTATGTATTCCGTGATCCAGGCGGTACTATCAGAGGAGGCCTTTTCTGTTATCGACTGTGCAGTGCACGTTTCTCTTGCAGCACTGATCAAGGACTATTCATCCTTGTCAGAAGATGAGTGCAAGTATGCCCGGAATCAGTTCACGCATGTGGATTTTCTGCTGTTCAGGAAGATGGACAAGCAGCCCATACTCGCGATTGAAGTAGACGGAACACGCTTCCATGAATCTGGCGGACAGCAGGCGGAGAAAGATGAAAAAAAGACCCATATTTTTGAGAAATACGGCATTCCGCTGCTTCGGCTCAGGACAGACGGCAGCGGAGAACAGCAAAAAATTGAAGCAGCCCTGCAGTCTGCACTGCAAATGTGAGTGTTACACTATATCCAAAAAAGAATTTCTGCATGATTACCTGAAAGCGGCAGCAAACATATGCTCTATCCCGCTAAAAGCTATTGCAATTTCCGCGGCGCTGTGATAGAATACACTCTGCGTCTTGTAACTATGCCATTATTGCGGCACAATCATGACAGCATAATATGAGGAGTAATGAACAATGAAGTCAGGAATCCATCCCAATTACCAGCAGACCACTATCAGATGCGCCTGCGGCAACGTCATCGAGACAGGCTCCACCAAGAAGGACATCACCGTTGAAATCTGCTCCAAGTGCCACCCCTTCTACACCGGCAAGCAGAAGCTGGTCGACACCAGCGGCCGTGTTGATAAGTTCAACAAGAAGTACGGCATCAAGTAATTGGATTTTTGAAAAAGCCGCTTAAAAGCAGGGCGTACAGCGCTCTGCTTTTTTGCGTGTCCTGCAGCCCGGAAAAATTTTTTCAAAAAATAGAGGGAAATAAGCATTCGCGTCGTATATAGGTAATGAGAATTTATACCGGAACTCATGAAGGTCCCGGAGGCTTTCCGCGGCGCCGCTGGCACGTCGGCTCATGCGCGGCCACGACAACGCGCCGCATACGGCACGGGGCGCTCAGCCGCCACGGAGCGGCTCAAAGCCCTTGACCGGTTTCGGTATTATATGAGAGGCGGTGTTTGTATGTCATGTCCCCGTCAGGAGAGAGAACGTCTGGAGCACTTTATCATAGGCCCCAACGGGGTGTTGTCTGAAAACAGCCGGGGGCGGCTCACGCCCGAGGACGAATGCAATATACGCACCTGCTTTCAGAGAGACGTAGACCGTATCACCCATTCGAAATCCTTCCGGCGCCTGAAGCATAAGACGCAGGTCTTTCTGCAGCCCGAGGGCGACCATTACCGTACACGCCTGACCCACACGCTGGAGGTCAGCCGTCTCGCCCGTACCGTTGCGCGCGCTCTGGCGCTCAACGAGGATCTGGCGGAAGCCGCGGCGCTCGGCCATGATCTGGGACACACTCCGTTTGGCCATGCCGGCGAACGCGCGCTCAATGAAATATACCCCGGCGGCTTCAAGCACTATGAGCAGAGCCTGAGAGTGGTCGACGTGCTCGAGCGCGACGGCCGCGGGCTCAACCTCTGCTACGAAACGCGCATGGGCATACTCCACCACACCTGCGGCAGTCCCGACGACACCCGCGAGGCAACCGTCGTGCGGCTGTGCGACAGGATAGCCTACATAAACCACGATCTGGACGATGCGATCCGCGCGGGGATTATAGCCCCGGGGGCCGTGCCGGAGCTCATACGCACGAAATGCGGCGAGCGAAACAGCGAGCGTATTGATTCCCTCGTATCTGATCTGATAGCCAACAGCGCCGGAGGAGACATACACATGTCACCGGAAATGCAGGCGGTCTTTGACTATTTTCACAAATACATGTTTGACGCGGTATACCTCAATCCGCTTGCCAAGGGCGAGGAGAACAAGGTATACGGCATAATAGAGGGGCTGTATTTGCACTACGTCAAGCATCCGGAGGACATGCCCGTGGACTTCCGCGAGGTAATGGAGGCGGAGGGCGTGGAGCGCGCCGTCTGCGACTATATCTCGGGAATGACCGACGGCTACGCGATGGAAAAATACGGTGAGATATTCATACCCTTCGCATGGACGGTAAAATAGTGAAACCCTGCGCCGCCGCGGCCGTTCAGGGCCGTGCTTCCGCAGCGCGGCAGGTACTGACGTTCTTGTAATGAGGTGACTGTACTTGGCTTTTCCTGAAAACTTCATAACGGAGCTTATCGAGCGAAACGACATTGTATCCGTCGTGTCCGAGTACGTAAGGCTCACCAGACGCAGCGGCTCGAACATGTTCGGCCTGTGCCCGTTCCACAGCGAAAAAACACCGTCCTTCTCCGTGTCTCCGGACAAGCAGTTCTACCACTGCTTCGGCTGCGGCAAGGGCGGCGGGGTCATCAACTTCATCATGGAGATAGAAAACCTGAGCTATCCCGAGGCCGTGGAGTTTCTCGCACGGCGCGCCGGCATGCAGATGCCGGCGGAGACAAACGACGCCGAGAGCCGAAAGCGCGCGCGTATGCTCGCGCTCAACAGGGACGCGGCCCGCTTCTTCTATGAGCAGCTTTCGGCCCCGGCCGGCGCTCCGGCGCGCGAGTACATAGGCAAGCGCCGGATAAGCCCGGCGACGGCAAGGCGCTTCGGACTCGGCGCGGCCCCGGACGACTGGGGCATACTGCTCAACGCGATGGAGAAAAAGGGTTACACCGCTCCGGAGCTGTTCTCGGCGGGGCTTGCTCGCCGCGGCAAAAACGGAGGCTTTTACGACACCTTCCGGAACAGGCTCATGTTTCCGGTGATAGACGTGCGCGGGAATGTTATAGGCTTTTCCGGGCGTATGCTGGGCGACGGGGAACCGAAATATATGAACAGCCCGGAAACACTTGTATTCAACAAAAGCCGCAACCTTTTCGCCCTTAATCTGGCTAAAAAATCAAAAAGCGGATATATAATTTTATCAGAGGGAAACATAGACGTGGTCAGTCTGCACCAGGCCGGCTTCGACTGCGCGGTGGCCTCGCTCGGCACGTCGCTGACGCCGGAGCAGGCCCGGCTCCTCTCGCGCTACACCAACGAGGTCATAATTGCCTACGATAATGACGGCGCCGGTATAAAGGCCTCGCAGCGCGCGATAGGCATACTCGAAAAGCTCGACCTGAAGGTCAAGGTGCTGCGCATAAGCGGAGCAAAGGACCCGGATGAGTTCATAAAAACCAGGGGGCCGGAGGCATTCCGCAATCTCATTGAAAATTCGGAGAACCAGATCGACTACAGGCTGCACGCGGTAACTTCAAAATACGATCTCTCGGTCGACGAGCAGAAGGTGGAGTTTCTGAAGGAAGCCTCCGATATGGTGGCGCATCTGCCGGGAACGGTGGAACGTCAGGTCTACGCGATGCGTGTGGCGTCGATGGCCGGCGTGAACACGGACGTGGTCACGGGCGAGGTCGAACGGCGCCGCAGAAAGCTCATAAATCAGGCACGCAGTACCGAAGAAAAGAAGCTGCTGCGGCCGGGGCGCGCAGGAGCGTCCGGCGGCAGCGCGCCGGGATATGACGACCCGGCCTCCGCAGCGGCGGAGGAGGGACTGGTCAGGCTGCTGTATCTGGAGCCGGAGCTGGCATCAACTGTCAGTCTGCCCGAGGCCGGCGAGTTTTCTTCTCCGGAGCTGGGGCGGATATATTCCGCGCTGCGCACAAAAGCAGAGGCCGGCGAGTCGGTCAGCACGGCCAGTCTGACCGATGCTCTCAGTCCGGAAGACATGAGCCTTCTGGTAGGGCTGCTGCAGAAGCCGGAAATACTCAGCAACAGCCGGAAGAGCATAAGCGACTACATAAACAAAATAAAAGACCGCCGGGAGCTCAGAGCGGACAGCTCCGATCTGCGCGCACTGGCAAGCAAACTGAGGCAGAGTAAAGGATATGAGGGATAAGACTATGGCAGAAGAACATGTTTACACCGAGAAGGAACTGAGCAAAATGGCAGACGAAATGCTGGCAGAGTCAGACTGTGCAGAGCTGCCGGCCGACGAGACGCCCAAGGCAAGGAAAAAGAACGGAAAGAAAAAGGACGCCGTCCCCGAGCAGTCTGTAAAGACCCCGGAGGAGCGTCTTAACGAGCTGCTTGAAAAGGGCAAGAAAGCCGGAAAGCTCAGCGCCAAAGAGCTGGAATGTCTGGAGGAAATGAATCTGGACGGAGACGCCATAGACAAATTTTACGAGACTCTTGAAAAGAACGGCGTTGACATAGACGTCGGCAGCGAAGATCTGCTGCCGCCCATCGACGACGTGCTGCCCGAAGTCGAGGATCTGGCGGATATCGAGGAGGTCACCGAGGAGGAGATAAACGACACCGACGCGCTGATGGACAGCTTTTCCACGGACGACCCCGTGCGCATGTATCTCAAGGAGATTGGCAAGGTCCCCCTGCTTACCCCGGAGGAGGAGGTCGAACTGGCCATACAGATGTCTCAGGGCAACGAGGAAGCCAAGCACCGCATGACCGAGGCAAACCTCCGTCTGGTCGTCTCCATAGCGAAACGCTATGTCGGCCGCGGCATGCTGTTCCTCGACCTGATCCAGGAGGGCAACCTCGGCCTGATAAAGGCCGTCGAAAAGTTTGACTACACCAAGGGCTACAAGTTCTCCACCTACGCCACATGGTGGATACGCCAGGCCATCACGCGCGCGATAGCCGATCAGGCGCGCACTATACGTATACCCGTGCACATGGTCGAGACAATCAACAAGACCATCCGCGTCTCCCGCCAGCTCCTGCAGGAGCTGGGTCACGACCCCTCCGCCGAGGAGATTGCCAAGGAGATGGATATGCCCGTCGACAAGGTGCGCGACATACTGAAGATAGCACAGGAGCCCGTGTCCCTTGAGACGCCCATCGGCGAGGAGGAGGACTCCCATCTCGGTGACTTCATCCCCGATGAGGACGCATCCGAGCCCTCCGAAGCGGCAAGCTTTTCCCTGCTGCGCGAGCAGCTGGAGGAGGTGCTGGACACTCTGGCACCGCGCGAGAAAAAGGTGCTGGAGCTTCGCTTCGGCATTGTCGACGGCCGTACACGCACACTTGAGGAGGTCGGCAAGGAGTTCAACGTCACCCGCGAGCGTATCCGCCAGATCGAGGCAAAGGCTCTGCGCAAGCTGCGCCACCCGAGCCGCTCAAAGAAGCTCCGCGACTTCCTGAACTGAGGAACACACGTGCCGGGCAGAAGCAGGCCTGCTTTGTCACGGCCTTCCCCGAAATATACGAAAACCGCTTCGGCAGGCGCTGACGGCGCCGCACAGCAAAAGGGCTGCCGTGCAGGATATCATCCATGCACGGCAGCCCTTTTATTCTGCTGAGCACGCGGTCTGTGCTTTTACCTGACGCGCACTGCGCGGTGCGTCTCTCCCGTCCTGACCGGGGTGACGGAGCCGCCGCTGACGTCGAAGATACGCGCGGTGAAGTCCGTCTCCGCCTCTGCCGGTATGAGCACTTTGAGCGTGACCGCGGCGGAATACTCCGTGTCCTCGATGACGCCGCCCATGGCGCCGCACTCGGTCTTTAAGCGCTCCGCCCCCGAATATGTACATGGCAGGTCCATACAGACCCATGGACGGACGACCGAGGTCCCGGCCGCGGTGAGCGCGTCTCCCGCGCTTCTGGTATACGCGCGCAGCAGGCCGCCCGCGCCGAGCAGCACGCCGCCGAAGTAGCGCGTGACAACACATACGCAGTTGGTGATATTCTGCCGTCTGAGCACCTCAAGCATGGGTATGCCCGCAGTACCCTGCGGCTCGCCGTCGTCGCTGTAGCGCTCGGGGCCGCCCCGGATGATATAGCACCAGCAGTTGTGCCGCGCGTCGTAATATTTCTTTTTCATTTCGGCGACGAAGGCTTTTGCCTCGTCCTCAGTCTCGACCGGGCGGGCATGGCCGAGAAAGCGCGAGCGCTTCTCGGTGAACTCAGCCTCGCCGGGGCCGGCGGGAATATAATACTCGCTCAATCCTCCCAATCCTCCCTGGGTTCGGTATAGCCGGGGATAAACTCCTTTACCCTGCCGAAAAGCTCCGGGCCGACCGTGACCTCGGCCTCGATGCCGTCATCGGTATACTCCATGGAGTGTACCTGCGCCTCGCGGTTTAGGCTGTCGGTAATGCCGGCTCTGGAATAGGGTATCTTCAAAACGACCCGCTTCTTGCCGCGGTCCAGCAGCCTGGCCAGGGTGTCGACAAGCTCCTGTGAGCCTTCGCCGCTCCTCGCGGAGATGCAGACGACGTTTTCTCCGTGCGGCAGGATTCCGATATACGCGTCGCACTTATTGAACACGCGTATACAGGGTGTGCTCTCCGCGCCGAGCTGATGTATAAGTTCGTCCACCACCCTGGCCTGCTCCTCCCACTCGGGGTTGGAGATGTCGATGACATGCAGCAGCACGTCAGCGTAGCTCAGCTCCTCAAGCGTGGCTTTAAAGGCCTCGACAAGATGCGTCGGAAGTTTGCGGATAAACCCGACGGTGTCAGACAGGAGGACCTCCTGAGTCTCGTCGATGCGAAAGCGCCGGGTCGTTGTGTCAAGGGTGTCAAACAGGCGGTTATTGGCCGGGATGTCCGAGCCGGTCAGGCAGTTGAGCAGGGTAGACTTGCCGGCATTTGTATAACCGACAAGGGCGACGACCGGCATGGCGTTCTTCTCGCGTTTACGGCGCTGGGTACTTCTGACTTTGCGCACGTCCGCAAGCTCTTCTTCAAGCTTCTGGATCTTGCGGCGGATATGGCGGCGGTCGGTTTCCAGCTGCGTCTCGCCGGGGCCGCGGGTACCGATAGGCGAGGAACCGCCGGAGGCGGTCTGGCGTACAAGGTGCGTCCACATACCGGTCAGACGCGGCAGCAGGTATTTATACTGCGCCAGCTCGACCTGCAGTTGGCCCTCGCGGGTCTGCGCGCGCTGGGCAAATATATCGAGGATCAGACCGGAGCGGTCGAGCACCTTGACTCCGAGCTCCTCGCCGAGTACGCGCATCTGCGAGGGGCTGAGCTCATTGTCAAAAACCGCGAGGTCGCAGTCGTTCATGCCGATAAGCTCTTTCATCTCACGGACCTTGCCGTCGCCGATGAAGCTGCGCGGGTCCGGAGACGGACGGCTCTGCATAAGCATGGCCACGGTCTCGCCTCCGGCGGTCTCGACCAGGGCGGCAAGCTCCTCCATCGACACTTCCGTCGAGCGCTCACGCTCGTCCATGCTCGCCGCGGAAAGGCCGGCAAGTATGGCGCGCTCTTTTTTTATCTCAGTGTTTTCCATAGGTCTCCTTTGTTATTCATGCCGCGCCTTTTTCACCCTTTTCCGGGTACCGGCTCTCGGCGGGCGCGGTATTCTCGCTGCCGTCGCTGAATTTCAGCAGCGTGCATACGGCGGCAACGAACTCATCGTCGCTCATGTTCTCACCGCAGGTGACGGTCAGGAGTATCTGCCTTGCCGGAACATAGTTAGTGCCGTTTTCCTCGGCCTCGGCGGCAGCCTTCCCGGCATCCTGGAAATACGAGCCGGAGCTGAGTCTGAGTATCTGCGCAAGGCGGACCTCGCCGTATTTCGCCAGAACGAAATTGTCGAGATAGTACTTGGACAGCTGGGGCTTTGCGCCGTCAGGATAGCTTATATGCGGGAAAAGCCGCTGGAAATACATACCCTCGACCGACTCGTAGCTGCACAGCTCCGCCATTACAGTCAGACCCTTCGTCTCGTCCCGGTCGGAGGGAAGGTACACAAACTCCACATAGGCATGTTCGGCAAGCCCGCCGTCGGGATCGAGCAGCACGTCGTGGTTCGTCTTTTGCCGGCTCAGTTTAGTATAGCTCGAATAGCTCTCGGAAAACACGGCGGCCGGCAGAAAATTATACGGAAAGAGCTCAAGGCACTCATTATGGCTTTTCGTCTCCTGCACGCTGTCCTTCGCGGCGCCGGGGTCGGACATGCTGAAAAAGGCGGCCTCGTTCCAGTTATAGCTCTCGGGGCTTCCGCCGCCGTAGGCGGGGACCGGCGTCGGCACCGGGGTCGGCTTTGCGTCCACAACCGGCATGGTCCACGGTTCAAGAGGCTTTTCCCCGCCGCAGGCGCACAGCAGCGACACGAGCATTATAACGGCAAGGACAAGCGCGATTCTTTTTCTCATAACACACCTCCGGATACGGGCGCCAAACCGGAATCCGTCAACAGGCAGCAATGGGCGGGTTTTTACGGCGCCCGGGGCGTATTGTCTCCGCATGTGACGCGCACCGATGTACACGGCACAGCGGCTTCGATTAAAGCGACTCATTTAATAAATCGAAGAACAGTATCATTTGTCCTGTATACGTCATATTATATCGCAACGGGCGGCGCTTGACAAGAATATAAGAACGTCTCAAGGAAGCGCATTTACGCCGGGATCCAACACGGGGAGAACAAAGGAGCCATTCCCGGGCGCCCCGGATCGCGTATGCAGCGCGCCGCCGCGCCCGAACGGTGTCACCAAACCAACTGCAGGAACAGTATCATGAAAAGATAAAGCGGCGCTGGCGCTTGCGGCGCATAAATTCACCCTTTGCCTCGACGAGAACGATATCGCAGCCGATTTTGACGATGCAGTCCCACGGCAGGACATAGTCATCCTCCCGGCCCAGCAGCCCGAAGAGCTTCGCGCGGCCCGGAGTGATCAGCGAGATCAGGCGGCCCTCGCTGTCGTCAAACTCCACGTCGCAGACATAGCCGAGGCGAAAGCCGGTACGGACGTCGATGACCTCCTTATATCGAAGCTCGGAAAAATAGCTTATCATGCACAGCACCTCCGGAAACAGTATATATCCGCGGTATTTTGTCCTATTACCGCCGCCGTGCAAAAAAAATGCCATCCCCGGCGGGGATGGCATTAGCTTTTGAGGAAACCGTATGCTTTCAGTCCGCTACAGAACAGCTTCAACAAGATCAGCGGCTTCCTTCACGATGGAAAGGTCGGCCGATTCGGCGCGGCCGGCGTCCGTCAGTACCGCAACTGCCTCTGAGCACGGGCATTTTACGGTGTTTTTCAAATTGAAGGCGCGGCAGACATTCGCCATCGCTTTTCTGACGTATTCCTCTTCGGTTCCGCTGTACATGTTTTCGACTATCCCGATCACGGGCACGCCGGACATGACCGACATTCCGCCGCTTCTCAGCGCCGCGGTCACAGATACAAGCGACGGCTTCGTCACCAGCAACGTACCGTCGACAGGCAGGGCCTGATAGAGCGCGATCGCCACGTCGCCGGTATCGGCCGGCATATCCAGCAAAAGGACGTCAAGGTCCTTCCAGAACATGCTCCCCCAGAACGTCAGCGCTGCCTCGCTGCAGGTCGCGGCGCGCCAGGCAATGGGGTTGCTGTTTTGGCCGAGTGTCAGCTCGACGGAAGCGAGCTGTATGCCCCCGCCCGAGACGGCGGGGAAGAAATAATCCGGGCTGTCCTTACACGCTTCGTCAACTCCCAGATAATGGGCAATCGACGCGCCGGTTATGTCCGCATCGAGGATACCTGTGCGTTTCCCGCGACGCTGCAGTTCGGCAGCGATCAGGCACGCCAGCACCGACCTGCCGGCGCCGCCCTTTCCGCCGGATACGGCGATGACCTTTTTTACCGATGCTCCCTCGCACAGCGCAGCCTTGGCAGGCGTGCCGGCCGGAGCGGCCGATGAACAGGACGATGTGCAGCTTGCGCAGTCATGCGTACATTCCATAATTCCACCTCGCGGACATAAGTTTCGCCGGATCGGTACACAGCCCGGCGGCCGGCGGTCTCCGGCAACAGGACCGCGCGCCGCATATCGGGCTTTTTATCGGTGGGGACTCCGGTAAACGGGGTCCCCGTATTCCTGGTTATTTTCATGCCGCGCAGAGTGTCAAGCTACGTCGGCATTCAGCCGGGTAAACCCGGTATGTTTCAGTGGGACAGAGGCAGGCCGTTGGTCTTGCAGATGCGGCCCTGCTGCTCGCCTATGCGGTCGATGATCTCGTCGACCTTCGCGGGATCCTTCTCAATGCCGGTAGCGGCCTTGATCATATTCTTCATATGGCCAAAGTCGGCAAAGGATCTGGCCATGACGGTGGAAGCCTCCTGGTTGCCGCCGCCGTCGAGAGCCATAGCGGTCCAGTTGGAGCCGCGGACCATATGTTCAATGAAGCGGGTAGCGCGCAGACGGTCAAAGGCAGTGTACTTCGGATCGCCGGGAGCATAGGCGGCCTGGCAGATCTTGCCGACGGCCTCGCTGCGCATGTCTATCTCGGACGGAGCGGTCTCGCCGAAGCCGCCGATGATATCGCGGGCGTATCTGACAGCCTCGAAAGGCATCTTGGTGCAGGTGTATTTGCAGGTGTGGCTGAGCAGCGGGTTCGGCACCCATGTGCCGCTCGGATGCTTGAAGCCTTCGGTGCCGGCCGCGATGGACAGGCCGTACACGGTCTCGGCAGTCATCGCCATCTCGGCGAGCTTGGTGCGGATATGAGCCGCTTTCTCGACGCCGATCATCTCGGCGCACAGAGCGGTGGCGCCGGTCAGGGCAGTCACGCCGCCGGCCTTGCAGCCGCCGGCAGTGAGGCGGTGAACAGCGGTGAAGTAGTTGAGCAGGTGGCCGACATACTCCGTTTCGCCGCAGAGGAACACACGGTCGTTGGGAACGAACACATGATCGAAGAACACCATTGCCTGGTGGTCAGCGTACATCTTTCCGAGGTCGATGCCCTCGATGTCGCCGCCGACTTCGAAGAACCTCTTGTCCTGAGGAGTTCTGCCGAGCACGTAGGTGATGCCCGGTGCGTCGGCGGGGATGGCGCAGGACAGCGCGAAATCCTTGTCCTCGGGCTTCATGCTAGTGGTGGGGACGATAATGACTTCATGCGCAAAGAGGATACCGGTCTGGTTGCATTTGAAGCCGCTGACATAAATGCCGTCGGGAGTGATCTCATCGACATGGCAGTACATGTTCCTGTCGGGCTGCTCATGCGGGGCTTTCGTGCGGTAGCCCTTGACGTCGGTGACGGTGACGGTGCAGCTCAGGTCGTTCTTCTGCACATAGTCGAGGAACTTCATGAAACGGTCATAGTAGGGCTTACCCAGGTCATGCTGTATGTCCCAGGTGGCGGGTCCAAGGCCGGCAAAGGCTTCGGAACCGGTGCAGCGGTGGGTGCAGCAGCCGATGACCTCAGCAAGGGCGCGCGCGGCACGGGTCTTCTGGTTCGCGTCCTCGGGGCTGCGCAGAGGAGCATTGTAAATGCTGACCGGCTCGCCGTTGAGGTGGGATTTGGTGGTGATCAGCGGGGCCCACTTGGGATTGTTCTGAAGCTCGTAGATCTTTGAGATCGCGTTGAAGCTCGCAGCGAGGGGGGGGAAGGTCGTCAGGTCCTCGATCTTTTCGCCGAGGAAGTACACGTTCATGGGTTTCCTTGCACGTATACTGGCCTGATACTGCTCTTTTGTCATCAATGCCATGATTCAGATCTCCTTTATAAAAAATTTTTATCACACTCCGGCCTCTCGGGGACCGGCATGTTTACGGGTCCATCTGTACAAGTCCGTTCTCACATAATTATATGCCGGGGAAGGCGCCGATATGGCACATCAATCCTGCCGCGGGCTTGCAGCGGGAAAAAAATTTTCCCTACGCCTTAATACAATGCAAATGCCGTGCCAACTTTTTGTCAATAAAAAAGCCCTGATTTCAGGGCTTTGCGGAAACGCAAAGGAAAGGGACTATGCATCAGTGCATAGTCCCTTTCTCTTTGAAAGCGGTGTAACGCTCTGTTTATCTGGTTTTTAACGTTCTATGCAATCACGCATAATCATCATGCATAACTGCATCACTCTGCATCCGGTTCGGCGGACAGCTTGCAGAGCTTGCGGGAAATTGTCGACTGGTTCACGCCGAGAGCCTTTGCGATCTCCGTCGTGGTGGAATAGCGGGCCTGCGCATTTCTGAGCAGCTGGCTCTCCGCCTCGGCCAGCATCTCTTTTAGCGGCATGACCCCGCGGATACTGACACGGCTCGGCGTGCGTGCCTTGGCAAGATACGACTCGGGCAGGCAGTCCGGCGTGATGATACTGCCGGTGCAGAGGACGACCATGGATTCGATCACATTTTCAAGCTCCCTGACATTGCCGGGCCAGCTGAAGCCCTGAAGGGCGCGGCAAAGCTCCGTGGAAAACTCCTTGTGGACGCCGAGCTTCTTGTTGAAGGTGTTCAGAAAATGCTGCGCCAGAGGTATGATATCCTCGCGCCGCCGGCAAAGAGGCGGGATCTCGATCGCAATGACGTTAAGGCGGTAGTAGAGGTCCTGACGGAAGGTACCGTTTTCGACCATGCTTTTGAGGTTGCGGTTGGTGGCGGCAACAATGCGGACGTCGACGCTTATCGGATCGGTGCCGCCGACGCGCATGATCTCTCCCTCCTGAATGGCACGCAGCAGCTTAACCTGCAGCTCCGGCTGAAGCTCGCTGACCTCGTCGAGAAACAGCGTGCCGCCGTCGGCAAGCTCGAAATATCCGGGCTTGCCCTTGCGCCGGGCGCCGGTGAAGGCGCCGTCCTCGTAGCCGAAGAGTTCGCTTTCAAACAGCGAAGGCGGTATAGCGCCGCAGTTGAGCTTTATGAAAGGCTTATCGTGCCGGCGGCTGGTGTTATGTATCTGGCGGACGATGATCTCCTTTCCGACGCCGGATTCGCCGGTGACGAGCACAGTGGAGTCCGCATGGGAAATGGTCTGGACGACGCCGAGGATCTTCTTCATCTGGGGGCTTGCGGCTATGATGCCGGAGTCGCCCCGGCCAAGGGAGGTCAGCTCATGCAGATATCCCTCGGCAAGCAGCTTCTGGCGCTCCATGTCGATCCTGAGCTTCTCCAGCTCTCCTATGTCGCGCAGATTTATAATGACGGTCGATATGCTGCCTCCGGAATCAAACACCGGAGAAGCCGTGACCATGAGCTTATTGCTGTTGGCATAGACGATCATGGTGGAGGGCTTGCGGGTACGTATGGCGTCCATGGCGGGAAACTGGTCGACGATACGCAGGTCGACGAGCTCGTCGACGTTCATGCCGAGCAGCGCGCGCTTATCTGTCATAAGCACCTTTTCCGAGGCCGCATTGGTGCGTATAACGGTGCCTTCGTTATCGGTGACCATGATGCCGTCATGCGAGAACTCGATAAGGGCGCTGATTTCCTGAGTCATGCGGTAATTGCACTCGGCCTCCTGAGCCTGGCAGTTTTCCTGCATGGACTGGTGAAGGATAAGCACGCTGCCCCGGCGGACGCTGCCGTCCATCCACGGATAGACATTGCATATGACCGAATAGCCGGGCAGATCGAACTGGAAGCGGCCCTTGCCGCGGGAAAAGTCTATCTCTTCGCCAAGGCGGCGGATGAGCTTTCCGTTCTCAAGGCCGTTTTTCTGGAGCAGCATCTCCGCGGATCTGTTCATGTACACGATATCGCCATCGTTCGAGATGATTATCGCCGAACAGAACAGCGTATCAAGCGCGCTCTTGTAGCCGGAGGAGTCAATAGCGGCCGGCTTCTTTTTCCCTTCGTTCACAGCAGCACCCCCTTCATGTCAGTTCACGGTCGTCTCTATTCGCGTACTCGCTCAGGAGGTGTAATTGTCAAAGTAGCCCTGCACGAGGACAACGGGTGTGCCCTTGTCGCCGGAACCGCTGGTCAGGTCGCAGAGCGAGCCTATAAGGTCGGTCAGCTGACGGGGAGTGGTGCCCTGGGAGGCCATGTTGCCGACGAGGCTGCCCTGTTTGGCACGGATGCTCGCGGAGATGGCGTCGCGGAGAGCTTCACCGGAAAGGTCCTTAAAATCATTATCGGCGAGATATTTGAGCTTGAGCTCGTTCGGCGTGCCTACGAGCCCGTCGGTAAATGCCGGGGAGACGACCGGGTCGGCCAGCTCCCAGATTTTGCCCTGCGGATCCTTAAAGGCGCCGTCGCCGTAGACCATGACCTCAACATGCCTGCCGGTGGCGTCGAGGACCTTCTTCTGGATATCGAGGACCAGCTCCCTGCACTCGCGCGGGAAGAGCTTTATCTTATCGTCGGTGGCCTTGTTTGAACCAAGCAGCCCGTAGCGCGGGTTATAGCCGCTGCCGTTGACCGGGGAAGTGAGAATATCGTCAAGTCCGCAGACGACACTTGCTCCGGCGGCTTTGAGTATGCGCTTGGTGCGGGCGCGGGTATGAATGTCGCAGCAGAGCACATGGTCGGTATAGTCGAGGATGGTACGCGCCTGATTGGCAAAAATGATCTCCACCTCCGCACCGGCTTCGCGGATCAGGTCGCCGTAGTACTGGACATAGTCAACACCGGTGAACTCATGCTTGTTGATACCGAAAAGCTCACGGTAGCGTTCAAGCGTCAGCACGTCGCAATAGGGGTTAATACCGACGGCGTCGAGCTTATCAAGGCTCACGAGCTCATTGCCGACCTCATCGGAGGGGTAGCTGAGCATGAGCACGACTTTTCTGCATCCCTTTGCGATGCCGCGCAGGCAGATGGCAAAGCGGTTGCGTGAGAGTATCGGGAAGATCACGCCGACCGTGCCGCCGCCCAGCCTGGCGCGCACGTCGGCGGCTATATCGTCGACCGTGGCATAGTTGCCCTGAGAACGGGCGACCACGGATTCGGTCACGCTGATAACGTCGCGGTCACGCATGGCAAAAGGCTCGCTCGCCGCGGCTTCAAGGACACTGTCGACAACTATCTTTGCAAGATCGTCGCCCTCGCGTATTATCGGGCAGCGGATGCCGCGGGACACCGTGCCTACTCTTCTCTCTTTGTTTTCCATTCTTATATGACCCTTTCATTTTCCGGGAGTAACACCCGGTATATAAACCATTTATGGAATGATACAGCTCTTTGTTTTTATTATAGCAACAAAGCCTGCATTATACAAGAGTTTTCGTCGTGTACAAATACTCTCCCGGTTCATGTTGAACCGGGAGAGGCTGAGGATTATTGTATCTTTTTTGTGAGGGACAGCGCTTAAAACAGATTCAGAACGGCCATCGTTACCGCGCCGAACACCATCCAGAAACGGAAGCTCTTTTTACCTGTCCAAAGGCTGTAGGCCGCGCAGACACAGCCGCAGAGCATCAGCATCGCGAGCCAGCTGCTCTGAAGCCGCTTAGGCGTGAAGCCGAAGCAGGAGATGTACAGTACCAGCTTGGATATCGAGACGACCGCGAAGAGCATCCCGGCGGCAAGCAGGAGCGTGCACATCACCATCGCGGCGCAGCTGCCTCTGACCGGCTTTGCGGATGTGCGCGTAACGAGCCAGAGCAGGGTAAAGTTAATAACAATAACACGGCACAGCTCAAAGAAGCCCCTGCGCGCATACTCAGAGACTATAAAGCCCTCGGGCAGACGGCGTGCAAAGGCGCCGAAAAGATATGACGCCTGCACGGCAAAGAAAACAAGATATACAGCCGCAAAGACTGCGGTGACGGCAATCCACACGCCCGCCGGGACGATGCATATTTTCCGCAGGAGGCTCTCCGTTCCCTCTCTCTGCGCACGGAGCTTCTCCGGCGCCATTCTGACCGAGCCGGCAATCAGGCCGAACAGCCAGGCCGCGACCGGCAGGCTCAGTACGAAGCGGACGGCGAACTCCCGGAAGCGTTCTCCGGGCTCAAGACTGAACATGGCAAGTATGCCTCCGGTGAGCTCGGCAAAGCCGCTGTCGGCCGAGGAAAGGCTCGAAACCGACCACCAGAGCAGCAGCGCACCGAGTATGATCGCCGCGGCGACGCCGAACACCGTGCTCCTGCCGCGCCCTTTTCCGCGGGTAAGGTCCTTTATTCCCTGTCCGAGACAGCGCAGGCGCAGAAAAAAGTTTCCGAAGGGAATACGTATGAATCCGTTCAGGGCATCGAGCGGCAGCAGGCGTCCGCTCTCCCCCGCCGCCAGCTTTCCGCTGCGGCTCAGCACCCACCAGACGGCAAGAATATGCACAGCCAGAATGCTGTACTCCGGCGAGCCCGATTCGCCGTAAGCGGGCCAGCCGCGGCCGATACAGACGCAGAATGTTATCAGCAGCAGGCAGCCGAGCCAGATCCAGCTCTCCTTCGGTCTCGGCACGCCCCGGTCGATATATTCGACCATGAGCACAAAGAGCAGCACAAACACGCCGAACCATAGCCGCTTGTTGTCGCTGACAGAGCAGAGCGTATATATGTACGCCGCTATGTACATGAGCAGCGCGGTGAGCTTCTCCGCCCCTGTAGCGGTAAAAGCGGGCAGGTTATTTTCCGTTCTTTCATCCATTTTTTTCACCTCCGTCGTCGACGAACTCAAGGATGTCCCCCGGTTGGCATTTCAGCTCATGGCAGAGCGCCATGAGCGTTGAAAAACGTATGGCTTTGGCCTTGTTGTTTTTGAGTATGGAGAGGTTCGCCGGTGTGATCCCGACCCTCTCGGCAAGCTCACCGGCGGAGATCTTGCGTCTGGCCATCATAACGTCGAGATTTACAAGTATTTCCATGGCGGCCACCTCAGACTGTGTAGTCCAGCTCGTTCTTCATCTCGAGCGCGCTCTGAAACGCATTTTTGACTATGCGCACGATCAGCGCCATGAAAGCCGCAGCCATAGCCGCGACCAGGAACGGCAGGTAATACAGAGTGCTGAGCGCGCAGACGACCGCAACGGCGGCGCAGCACCAGCTCACGGTACGCATGGCGCGTACATTTGCGCTGACAAAGACGCGGCCGGAGCTCATGTTGCCCAGCAGCTTCCAGAGCATCCACAGCGTGATCCAGCCGAAGACGCTTCCGGCATATATGCTCGTCATCATGAATACGCACGTTTGCCCGGGCATACCGCGCAGCCGTATAAAGAGGCCGACCAGCCAATACGCGCCCGTATCCAGAGCGGCGAGCAGCAGCGCAAACAGAACGACGCAAATACGCGAGAGAACTATACTTCTGTCTTTATTCCAATTCATAACCCGATCTCCTTTTATTTACAGCCGCAGGATATCACACCGCATATCGTTCGTCAAGTATTTTTTATCGTTTTTCAATAAATTTTTCTTAATAAACAGATCATGACTCATCCTGAAGGCAGGCGTGGGCAGGAGACGGAGCGGCGCTTTGGCAGCAGTCGGGAAAACGAAAAAACACAGAGGGCATTGAAATGCTCTCTGTGCTTTTGCAATTATTCTTACGCGGGGAGACAGGTCAGAGGGTCAATGCACCCGCCGTCGCTGTATACGGCAAAGTGCAGGTGTGTTCCCTGGCCGCTCTCGCACAGGGCCGTGGCGCCGACGGCGCCGATCACATCGCCGGGCTCGACCCAGTCGCCGACGTTAACGGCGGGGAGCTCCGCAAGATTCGCGTACACCGTGGATGAGCCGTCCCCGTGGTCAACGGTCACGACCGTGCCGTAGAAGTAGTCCTGAACGATACTCTCGACCACGCCGGAATGTGACGCGGAAACCGTAGCGCCGAGCGGCGCCATGATATCTATGCCCTCATGAGTGCGCCAATCGCGCATCGTTACGTCATAGCTCAGTTTTTCCGTGTTGTGCCAGCGTTCAAGCTCGCCCTGGACAGGCCAGACATACATGGGCGCTTCGACAGGCATCACGTCTCCCTGACGCCAGACCTTTGCCGTCTCACCCTGTGGGATATCCGCGCCGTCAGTGGCCGCGCTGCTCCTGTCTCCATCCGCCGTCACGGGCGGGAGCGTATCAGCCGGGGCGGCCACGGCCGTCTTTTCAGGCGGGATGATGATAGTCTCGACTCTCCTGCTGTCAAAGCTTGCGCTGTTGGTGCGGTTCAGGTCATCCATAGTCTCATTTCCGGCAGCCATCATCCATGCGGAAACCCCGATGACGGCGGCGCACAGGAAAAGGACTATGTAGAAGCCCTTGCCTGTAAAGAATCCCTCCAGCTTTTTGCCGGAGCTGTTGCTGCTCATAGTACAAACCTCCGTTTAATATTGGTTTACACGCCTATTTTTACCTGTATACGGAGGAAATATACCAGAGCTTTATAAAAAGTCGCCGGAGTTTTTGACCGTGAGGGATTATTTCTTTCTCGCTGCTTCCTGTGCAGCCTCGCGCTCCCTGCAGATCTCTTCCCAGCTTTGAAGCGAGGACATCTTATCGGCCAGTTCCTTCATGACGGAAGGCACATCTATCTTCTGCGGGCAGGCTTTCGTACACTGGCCGCAGCCCACGCAGGAGTCGGCGCGCTTGCCGTCCTCTATGGCGCCGTAGCGTGCGACGGGATTGATATTGTAGCCGACGCGCATATCGTTGCAGATGTTAACAAGATTGGGGATATCAAGGCCCTTCGGGCAGCCGGCGCAGCAGTAGCGGCAGCCGGTGCAGGGGACCAGACTGGTGAGTTTGTCCGCGGCGGAGTAAAGCAGGGCTGTCTCTTCATCGCTGAGCGGCTTTTCCGAGGAAAAGGTCTTTATGTTGTCCTCCATCTGCTCCAGCTTCGACATGCCGCTGAGCACCACGGTCGGCTGCGGCACTGTCTGCAGCCAGCGGAAAGCCCATGCAGGCGTGCTCTCCCCGGGGCGCAGAGCGCGCATACGCGCCTCGGTCTCCTCATCGAGCTTTGCAAGTCTGCCGCCTCTGACCGGCTCCATGACCCAGACAGGCAGTCCGTACTCGCGGAGTATGCCGCATTTCTTCTTCGCGTCCTGAAGGCTCCAGTCGAGGTAATTGAGCTGGATCTGGCAAAACTCCATCTTATCGCCGTACAGGTCCAGAAAACTCTTAAGACCCTCGGGCGCGCTGTGGCAGGAGAAGCCAAGGTGCTTTATGCGGCCGTTCGCCTTCTGCTCAAGGAAGTAATCCATGAATCTGTTCTGCGGATTGCCGTAGTAGTTCATGGAATGCTCGTTGACGTTATGCATCAGATAGAAGTCAAAATATTCCACGCCGCATTTTTTGAGCTGTTCCTCAAACACCTGCTCCGGGTCCAGCTGCTTCACGCCCCTGACGTTCTGGTGGCCGGGAAACTTGTCGGCGAGGAAGAAGCTCTCGCGGGGATAGCGGGCAAGCGACTTCCCGATGGCGATCTCCGAGCAGCCGCCGTGGTATGGGTAGGCCGTGTCGAAGTAGTTGACGCCCCCGGCAATGGCAAGGTCGACCATACGGTCAAGCTCGGCCTGATCTATATCCTGTGTACCGCCGCCCGGGACCAGGGGCAGACGCATCGTACCGAAGCCGAGCATGGACAGCTGAAGGTCTTTGAACTGTTTGCAGATCATATGTACTGCGCTCCTTTTAAAAAAATATATTTAAGGCCGCTCCGCGCAATCCGCCTCCGGCTTACGCTGCCGCCGGATCATACGGTAAGGCCTTATCAAAAGACGCCGGTGATTGGCCGGCGTCCATGTTTCTTTCAGCGAATTGAGAAGAAAGCGTCCTTACCGGGATAACGGGGCACGTCGAAAAGCTCCTCCTCAATGCGCAGAAGCTGGTTGTACTTGGCGACACGGTCGGTACGGGACGGGGCGCCGGTCTTGATCTGGCCGGCGTTGACGGCCACGGAGATATCCGCGATGGTGGTGTCCTCGGTCTCGCCGGAACGGTGGGATACGACGGCGGTCCAGCCGGCGCGGTGAGCCATCTGGATAGCGTCGAGAGTCTCTGTCAGAGTGCCTATCTGGTTGAGCTTGATGAGCACGGCGTTCGCGGCCTTGAGCTCAATGCCTTTCTTTATGCGCTCGGTATTAGTGACGAACAGATCGTCGCCGACGATCTGGATACGGCCGCCGAGGCGCTTTGTCATTAGCTGCCAGCCCTCCCAGTCGTTTTCGCCGAGGCCGTCCTCGATGGAAACTATGGGATACTTGTTGACAAAGTCCTCCCACATATCTATCATCTGCTCGCTGGTCATGGTCACGCCGCGCTTGGGCAGGTGGTAGCATTTGTCCTCCTCGCTGTACCAGTCGCTGACGGCGCCGTCAATGGCGATCTTAAAGTCCTCGCCGGGCTTGTAGCCGGCTTTTTCAATGGCGGCTACAAGAGCCCTGAGCGCATCCTCATCGCTGTCAAGGTTGGGCGCGTAGCCGCCCTCATCGCCTACGCCGGATGCGGGGACGACCTTCTTCAGGGTATGGAACACCTCGGCGCACATTCTGAGCGCTTCCCTGAAGCTTCCCGCGCCGACAGGCATAATCATAAATTCCTGAATATCCACATTGGAGCCGGTGGCGTGAGCCCCGCCGTTGAGAACGTTCATCATGGGTACGGGCAGGACCTTCGCATTGACGCCGCCGATATAATTGTACAGGCTCTGGCCGGTGGCCTCCGCGGCGGCCTTCGCGGCGGCAAGGGAGGCGCCGAGAATGGCGTTTGCGCCAAGGCGGGTCTTGTTCGGGGTACCGTCGAGCTCTATGAGCAGTTTATCTATTGAAGTCTGGTCCAGAACGTTGAGGCCGACCATAGCCTCGGCGATCTCTCCGTTGACATTCTCGACGGCGAGCTGTACACCCTTGCCGCCGTAGCGGCTCTTGTCGCCGTCGCGCAGCTCGCAGGCCTCATACATACCGGTGGAAGCCCCTGAGGGGACGGCCGCTCTGCCTACAGTCCCGTCGTCAAGCGTGACCTCGACCTCAACGGTCGGATTTCCGCGGGAATCAAGAATTTCTCTGGCCATGACATCGACTATTTCAAAGTACTGTTTCATATAAGTAAACCTCCTGATAGGATTTGTAATAATTATACCCTATCCGGAAGGAAAAATAAAGATACTTACGCAGGGCTTGTCAAAAAAACCATGCGGTTTTTAACAAAAAGAGGGAGCACGCGGCATGCCGCACACCCCCTCTTTGCTAGGCGCTGTATAGCATTTTTTGATTTAAAGCTTATCTGTCTGTATCAATAACAAGCTCCTGACCCAGAATAATATCGTATTCGGGCGGATTGAATTTACCGTAGCCCGCAGCGTCGTAAAACGTTATTTCTCCAAACAGAACATTGCTTTTATGTATATATAAATCGACTCTGAGAAAATCGGGATTGCCGGCGGCTTTGACAACCTGCTCCGAATAGGCAATCATCTGATCCAACAGTGCCGGTCTGGCTACATTGGCATCGGCTAATTTTGGATAAGCGGGATCCTCAAAGGGCAAAAGCTCCCATTGTGTGTTGTATAAGTTTATATTGTACTTTTCATGGCTGTCAGCCCTGCGGTTCAGGTCATACTCAATGAATTTGACTTTCCCGTTGAAGATATAGAATTTCAGATCATTAAGCTCGCTTCCGTCTTCATTCTGTATGTATTCTTCGACAATGATACGCGGCTGTATATCCTTATACTGCCACTCGCGGTGAAGGCGATAGTAGTTGATGTTCAGCCGCTTTTCTATTTTCTTTTTCCCGGCTTCGGCATTAAATTTTGACTTGTCCTTACAGATTACAATTCCACCGGAATCGTGATTTACCTTGATAACAAACTGATCCGGCAGAGCGGAAATATCAATATCGTCAAAGCGTTCAAATATCCCGAGCGTGTGAATAATATGTTCTTCACCAAAACGCTCAGCCAGGAACTGTTTTACGGCGCACTTGTCAGCAAGTGTTGTGTACAGCGGGTTGTGGTCATGAATTTTCAGCCAGCAAAGCTTTTCCGAGAATTTTACCGGTTTTTTCAAGTTTATGCTGTTGCCCATAAACATACGGTATTCTACAGCGACGTACTTCTCGTCGCTTATGCAATCCAAAAGTCCGGCTGCAGCGGAGTGAAAAAACAGGTAATCCCTCACTTTACGGAAAAAATTCATGTTTCCTCCTTAGAATACTGCTTTGTTATTTGATATTGGACCGTAACGGATCAGAGCTTCCTCAACAGATAAGCGCGGCAAGCATAAGCAGAAGAACGAATACCTGCAGACGCCGGTTGCCGTGGATATTTGGTTTGTATTTTTCTTCCGGCAATCAACGAAGTGTTCCTGACAGTTTAATTTATTATACATATATTAAACTAATAAGTCAAGTTTCTCTGCTAGTTTATTATAATGTGTGTTTAATATTGGTAAACTTTAGCTGGGTGATACGGATGCTTGATTACAGAGTTATCGGAGAAAGACTTAGAAAGCAGAGAAAAAAAGCAGCGCTGACGCAAGAGAATGTTGCGGAGCGCGCAAATATTACTGTTGTCTACATGTCCAAAATTGAAAACGGTCGAGTCAGACCAACTCTTGACTTGCTGTGCCAGATATGCGAAATTGTGGGCCTTGATCTTGGCGATTTATTTCATGATGCATCTACCCGTTCGGCTGTATATCAGAACGAGGAGGTACTGCGGTTGTTTAATGCCTGCTCACCTGCGGTCAAGCCAATTGCTCTTGAATTGTTAATGAAATTGGCTGAATTGCAATAAGCCGGAGACAGGCCAACTATTGAAGCCCGCATGCCTGCGCATGCGCGGCAGGGCAAAGACCTCAAAACAAAAAGCAACAAAAAAACTCCGAGCCTAAGCTCGGAGTTTTTTCGCTTATGTAATGCCTTACTTTTTGGCCATGCCCTTCTGGCGGGCGTATTCGGCAGCGCCCAGAGCGCCCATGAGCTGCGGGTCGGTCTTGAGGTTGACGACCTTAAGCTTCAGAACATGCTCGATGGCTTCCTTCAGACCGTCGTTCTTCGCGCACCCGCCGGTCAGCGTGATGCTGTCGGTGGCGCCAGCCTTCTTCGCCATCACAAAGCAGCGCTTTGCTACCGCCATCTCTATGC